>CANJZE010000010.1 GCA_947479455.1 Bacteroidota bacterium | reverse complement strand
TGATTGAATAACAAACGACCGAGTGTAGTTTCAATTAATTTAGAAACGGGTTTTCCGCCTTCAATCAATCGAACACGGCATCTTACCGGTGCATGTAATTCAACTTTGCCTTCGTTGAAAGCGATAGTTGCTTCTTCTACACTGTAGAATGCCAAGCCCTGTCCTTTCACTTTCACTTCTTTAGTACTCTTCTTTTCTTTGGTCATATAGTATAGACCAAGAACCATGTCCTGAGAAGGAAGGGTGATAGGAGTTCCGTTTTGAGGATTCAAAATGTTATGTGATGCGAGCATCAATAACTGTGCTTCGAGAATAGATGCATTGCTCAATGGCACGTGCACCGCCATCTGGTCACCGTCAAAATCGGCATTGAACGCGGTACAAACAAGAGGGTGAAGTTGAATCGCTTTACCTTCAATCAACTTAGGCAAGAAAGCCTGAATTGAAAGACGGTGAAGTGTAGGAGCACGGTTCAACATAATCGGGTGTCCCTTCAATACGTTTTCGAGAATATCCCAAATAACCGGTTCTTTTTTGTCAACGAGTTTCTTCGCGCTCTTTACCGTCTTCACAATTCCTCTCTCAATCAACTTGCGAATAATAAACGGCTTGAAAAGTTCGGCAGCCATATCTTTAGGCAATCCGCACTCGTGTAATTTCAATTCGGGTCCTACAACAATTACTGAACGACCTGAGTAGTCAACACGTTTACCGAGCAAGTTCTGACGGAAACGTCCTTGTTTTCCTTTCAATACATCGCTGAGTGATTTCAACTGACGACCTCCTTCTGCTTTCACCGCGTTTGATTTGCGGCTATTGTCGAACAAAGAGTCAACGGCTTCCTGCAACATACGTTTTTCGTTACGAAGAATTACTTCAGGAGCTTTAATTTCCAAAAGTCTTTTCAAACGGTTGTTACGGATAATTACTCTGCGGTACAAATCGTTCAAATCTGATGATGCGAAACGTCCACCATCCAACGGTACCAACGGACGCAATTCAGGCGGAATAACCGGAAGGAACTGCACCACCATCCACTCGGGACGGTTTTCGATATGTTCGTTTGCACTGCGGAACATTTCCACTACGCTCAAACGCTTTAGGGCTTCTGCCTTACGCTGACGCGAAGTTTCGTTAGCCGCATCGTGACGAAGCTGGTATGATAGTTCATCCAATTTGATGCGCGAAAGCAATTCTTTCATTGCTTCTGCACCCATTTTGGCAATAAATTTATTAGGGTCTGTATCTTCCAACAGGTGGTTGTTCTTCAACGCATCGTTTTCGAAAGCCGAGAGGTATTCTTCTTCGGTCAACAAATCGAGGTAAGCCACGTTTTTTACTTCGGGTCCTTTTTCTGTTTGAAGTTCAACTCCGTCAGCCGCTTTACCCGCCTGAATAACTACGTAACGCTCGTAATAGATTATGCTCTCGAGTTTCTTAGAAGAAATTCCCAAGAGGTAACCAATTTTGTTTGGCAATGATTTGAAATACCAGATATGCACGATAGGCACGGTCAATTTGATGTGACCCATGCGCTCTCTGCGCACTTTCTTTTCGGTTACTTCAACACCGCAACGGTCGCACACAATACCTTTGTAGCGAATTCTTTTGTACTTGCCGCAGTAGCATTCGTAATCTTTGGTAGGCCCGAACACACGCTCGCAAAACAAACCTTCCATTTCGGGTTTGTACGTACGGTAGTTGATGGTTTCTGGTTTTTTAATTTCTCCGTTCGAGCGACCAAGAATAGCATCGGGTGATGCCAGCATGATGGTGATTTTGGAGAAGTCGAATCGTTTAACGTTCTCTTTTCTGAAAGATGCCATTGTTTGAATAGTTAATAGTGAATAGTAAATAGTCAACAGAAAAACGGTGAACAGTAAATAGTGAATAGTGAATAGTGAATGAAAACCAATTGAGGGTTTTGCTTCTGCTATTTGCTATTGTCTATCTACTTTTCGCTCTTTAATGAGTTGAGAACTGTGTCCGATTTCGCGCCTGCCGGCTTGCATAATTTCGAAGCTAATATCAGCCACTCTTTAAAAAGGAGCGCAAATATATTTAAGTAGACGAAAGAAAAAAAGGGTTGGGGGATTTTGTTTAAGAGAAGATACCACCTCTCCTTCCCGTAAACGGGATGAAACAAAATCCGCTCCGCCCCGATAAGAAAATCGGGATGAAACAAAGGAGAGGACTTGAACAGCGGCCACTCAGTTCAACTGTGATCCTGCCTTTAAAATTTTTACGCCACTGCCTTAAGCTTTCGGGCAGTGGCGTAAACAAAGTCTCCGATTAAAATTTAAGCAGCTTGGTATTTGATGTTCTGTTTTCTTCTATGTAGCTGAGCACATAATAACCCGATATTATTTTTTGAGTATTTATTTTTGTTTCCTCATCGGTTGTTCTCTCGCGAATGATTTCTTTTCCTGTAACATCGAACAAAATAATTTCTCCCTTTTCGGTGGTGCCTTTTATTTTCAGTTCACCCGAGAATGGATTTGGATAAACCGTTGTGGTGGTAAGCGCAGCAGGAACATCAGCCACATCCACCGTTCCGAAATTACCATAGCGCACTATTGCCACATCGAGGTTACTGCCGTTGTTGGTAGTTCCCACTACTACAATTTTTCCATCGGTTTGCAATGCCATTGCCTGAGCAGTTTCGGTAGTGCTGCCAACATCGGTCAAAACTTTTCCATCGGCATCGAAGGAAGTATCTAAGCTGCCGTTGGTCGTATAGCGCACTACTGCAAAATCCTGAGAATCTCCAGGGAACCGGTTATAACCCGCCAATACTATTTTGCCATCGGGTTGAATAACCATGGCGTTGCTTCCAGAAATATTGTTGGCTACATTTGTTTTTACCCGACCATCGTGGTCGAAGGTGGTATCGAGCGTTCCGTTAGTATTGTAGCGAGTAACTGCAAAAAGACCGGCTACCGTCACACTATCATTCGTGAATCCTCCCACTACTATTTTGCCATCGGTCTGTATGCCTACTCCCATGCCCTCGTCATTGTGCCCTCCGAAATCGGTAATCAGTTTTCCATCACTGTCGAAAGTAGTATCCAGGTTTCCATCGGTGTTGTAGCGGGCTACGGCAAAATCAACATCACCAGGGTTGGTGGAACTTTCTCCTGCCAATACTATTTTGCCATCGGTTTGCAAGGCAATCGCAAAGGCATAATCAAAAATACTTCCGAAATCGGTGGTGACAATTCCGCCTGTGCCGAAGTTATTATCTAACGAGCCGTTGGTATCGTAACGCACCATGGCAAAGTCGGTAAAGTAACTCGCTCCATTGGTTTGGGTATAGCCGGTTACTACAATTTTTCCATCGGTTTGAATGGCTATTGCCGTAGCATAATCATTATAAATTCCTATGGAAGTATTCTGTTTTCCATTAGTGCCGAAAGTAGAATCTAAAGAGCCGTTGGTTTGATAGCGCGCAATAGTAAAGTTGAGTTTCGAAACAATAGTGCTATAACCCGCCACCACAATTTTGCCATCGGTTTGAATAGCCACTGCGCGGGCATTATCGTCATAGGTGCCGAAATCGGTAAACGTTTTTCCTCCGGTGCCGAAGGTATTATCTAAAGAGCCATTGCCGTTGTATCGAATCACAGAAACATCGGTGCTAAAGCCGGCAACTTTGTTTCCCACCACTACAATTTTGCCATCGGCTTGAATAGCAACTGCGTTCGCCTGGTCTTCTCCTGTGCCTACAGCAGTGGTAACAATACCCGTGCTGTTGAAGCTAAGGTCGAGCGAACCTGCTTGTGAATAAATAAGCGTTGGTAAAAGGCAACAGGCAATAAGCACCGCTGCGATAAGTGTAGATTTCATTTTCATTGTTTTGAGTTTAGTTGATGCGAAAGTGCGCATAGCTCTTTCTCTGGACAAAGGAAAATTTTGCTGTTATTAGGTTTCGGGAGAAAACAAAAAAGCCCCTCATTTTATTGAGAGGCTTTAAGCGGACCGGACGCCCCGAGTACTCGGGGGAACCCGCAGACAGTTATATGTTTTTAATTTTCTCATAGAAGTTCCTATTGCGTTGCTTCTTCAAAAACATCTCGCGTTTCATTGCTTCTTCAAAAACATCTCGCGTTTCATTGCTTCTTCGCGAGTGTTCACTTCTTCTAAATAATGTAGATTCCATGGTGCTTTGGAAGAAGTATAAGAAGAAAGTCCTGCATTATGTTCTAATAACCTTCGTTCAATATCATTCGTCTGTCCAACATAAAATGAATTATCCTTTTTACTCTTGATGATATAGACGTAGTATTCCTGCATAAAATAAAGCCCCCGAATTTAATGAAATACTTAGGGCTATCGGTCTTCAAAAACAAAAAAGCCCCTCATTTTATTGAGAGGCTTTAAGCGGACCGGACGGGACTCGAACCCGCGACCTCGTCCGTGACAGGGACGCATTCTAACCAACTGAACTACCGGTCCTTCTTTCAAAGGGAGCGCAAATATATTCGCTTTTTGTTTTTTTCAAAGGGCATACATGAATTCTAAAGACTACCTGAACAGATTCTCGCGGTAATCAGAAGTCTTTTCCATTTTATATTCTTGCAACTAATGAAACTCGCCATAGCCACTTGCCAAAAGCAACCTGACCTGTTTGAAACCGAAAGACCGCTGATAGCTTTGTTTCATACTCACGGCATTTCTGCCGAACCGGTTATCTGGAATAATCCGGCTGTTGAATGGCAAAATTATAATGGTGTTCTTATTCGCTCCGTTTGGGATTATCATTTGCATGCTGCTGAATTTGACAGCTGGCTTAATATGTTGGAAGCAAAAAACATTTACACACTTAACCCTGTGGCTGCGGTTCGGAAAAACCAAAACAAGCTTTACTTAAGGCAGTTAGAGCAAAGCGGAATTGAGATAGTGCCGACCGTCTTTATTGAAAAGACCAATCGGCTTAACCTGTCTGCTATTGAAAATAAAGGCTGGCAAAAAATGGTGATTAAACCTGCGGTTTCGGCCAATGCATACCATACCCGTTTGTTTGAAGCAAAGGATTTGCCTGCCATTGAAAAAGAGTTTTCGTCTATGGCTTCTGAATGTGAATTATTAGTACAGCCTTTTATGCCCGAGGTAAATGAGTTTGGCGAAATATCTATGCTGTTTTTTAACCGGCAGTATTCGCACTCGGTGCTTAAAGTGCCGAAGCCAGGCGATTTTAGAGTGCAGGCGGAATTTGGCGGATTAACTACATCATTTGAAGCCGATACAAAACTGATTGAAACAGGAGAGAAAATTATATCGTGTATAAAAGGAGATATCCTCTATGCCCGCGTTGACGGCATAATAAAAGACGGAACATTTCTGTTAATGGAACTTGAATTAATTGAGCCCTTTTTGTTTTTCGATTACCAGAAAGGCTCTATGGAGAAATTTGTTCGCGATGCAGCAGGGTTGTTTAAAAATGTACCCGGATAGGTTATTTTCTCTGCTGAAGCCACTCATCTAAAGGTTTCAGGAAAAGATTTACAGCAAGAATTACAAAAGTGGCTATGAAGGTTTCTATCAAATATCCGCCACCTGCTAAGCAACCTACAGCCGAGCAACACCAAACAGTGACCGCTGTAGTAAGCCCGTGCACATTGATTCCTTCTTTGAAAATAATTCCAGCACATAAAAATCCGATGCCTGTAACCACCTGCCCTATAATTCGGGTTACATCACCGGTGCCTTTTTCGGTAAACAGGATTGATAACAGTACATAGACTGCAGCACCAATTGAAACCAACGTGTTGGTTCTTAACCCTGCCGATTTATGATGCCATTGTCTTTCAAAACCTATCATCAATCCAGCAACAAGTGCGGTAAGTAATCGTAGTGTAAATTCTAAATTGGTCATGGCTAATTTTATTCTACAAATAAATCATGTGCTAATTTATCTGCGGCTCTCTTTCCGTTCATAAGTGCAGTTTCCATAGATGGACAGCCCATAAAATCTCCGGCATAATAAAAATTGTTCTGCCCTTGCTTGCTTCTTGTGTACTCAACAAAATCTTCTGTAGCAATAGGCATAGCCTTATCCCAATCCACTCGATTTACTATTTCTAAAATTGTTATATCCTTAAAGTGCTCCTGTATTTCATTATTAATTATTTGCAGTAAATCGGGAGAACTAATATTGGTTGACCTGGTGTCATTTACTTTAATGTTGAGGTTAAGATGTTGAGCCGCTTTTTTGCCGTAAAGTTTTTCAAGGTTCACAATAGAAAGAATGGGAAACAATTGCTCATCTTCTTTATAAAAGCAAGAACCCCACTCGGTATCACCTTCTACCATTGCCGTTCCGCTGTAAGAAACTGTAGCCGTTATGAATTTTGAATAACGCACCTCCGCAACCGTGTGGCAAAAAATAAAATCATCCGCTTCCATTTTTCCAAAGTTGGTTACTATTTGTTTGTTGTCAATTTTTTCGAGCGAGCAGTTGAAGTAAATTTGAACACCTCTGTTTTCCAATTCCTTTTGTAGGGCATCAATAAATACTTTGCTGCCATTTCGCAGGTAAGAGGCAGCATGCATATCTCCGTGCAAAATGTTTTGAAAAAGAGTAGCTGCCATAAATGCCATTTTGTGTTCCGAAACTGGTCCGTAGCAATATCCTTGCAGATAGCTATCAAAAACGCATAAGTAGTAGTTTGTTTTATCGGCATCCAGATTCAAACTCTTCAAATAATCCTTCACAGTAAAGTCATGATAGGCATGAAGTTTCGGCTCTGTTGGGTCGGAATCAACTAATTGATTTGGGAAAAGGCGCACAAAAATTTCTACCATATCCTTAAAGGAAAATTTCAAACCTTGGTCGTATTTGTCGTTTGATTTTTGATGACTGGTAAAGTAATCTCTTGCCATTGGAACCTTTATCAGCTCTTCTGAAAGGTGGAGTTCTTTGATTAGTTCATGATAATTTTTATACCATGGATACACCAAAAATCCTCCTACATCTACCATCTGCCCATTTAGGTCGCAACTATCAACCCTACCACCTAGGCGATTGTTTTGTTCAATTAGATGAATATCGAATCGTTCGTGTTGAGATAACTGATAAGCCGCTGACAAACCAGCTAATCCACCACCTACTATAATTATTTTTCTTTTCCGTCTATTTTTCATTGTATGTTTATACTAAATCATTTGTAAAAAATCAATAGCCATTATCTTTCAAACCCTATCTTCAATCCGGCTAGTAGTGCGGTTAATATTCGTAGTGTAAATTCTAAATTGGTCATTTTAATTTCTTTTCCCTTCTATCAATTCTTATTTAGCTTTTTGAAGCGACTCTTTTTTATGCTGTGTCAGTTTGCTTTAGTTACGCTGCAAAGGTGATTGGCTGGTATTGATAAACCTTACATAACTTTTGCAAAGAGTTACATGATTCACACTATGCAGTTAATTACCAAGGCTGTTTAAAGTCTACAAGTAAAATGGCAGTTTTATGTTTGGAACAGTAACTAATAGAAAGATTTGTGACAACGGCTATAAGTAACGCAACTAATGCTTAACTTTCACTTAACAATGCAAACCTATGTTTGCCGTAAATAAAAAGTGATGGAGCAGAATGACATAAAAATTTTACTGGTAGATGATGAAACTGATGTGCTTGATTTTATGAAATATAATTTAGAGAAGGAGGGGTTTTGGGTTTACACTGCACAGAATGGTTTAGAGGGAATTCAGTTGGCAAAAAAAGTAAACCCGCATTTGATTATTCTCGATTTGATGATGCCTAAAATGGATGGCATTGAAACATGCCGCGAGTTGCGCGCGCTTCCCGATTTTAAAAATACTTTGATAACGTTTCTCACCGCGCGCGATGAAGACTATTCGCAGATAGCAGGCTTTGAAGTAGGTGCCGATGATTATATCACCAAACCGATTAAACCAAGAGTTTTTATCAGCCGTATTCGCGCTCTGCTCCGCAGATTAGAAACCAATGAAGGCGTTGCAAAAATTGTGGCGGGTGATATTGAAATTGACCGTGAGCGCTATGTGGTGGTGAAAGACAAAAAAGAAATTTCATTGCCGCGCAAAGAGTTTGAATTGCTGAATCTATTGGCTTCAAAACCCGGAAGAGTTTTTAAACGTGAAGAAATTCTGAGTCGTGTTTGGGGTAATGAAACGATAGTAGGCGACAGAACCATTGACGTGCACATTCGCAAGCTGCGTGAGAAGATTGGTGATGATTGTATTAAAACCATTAAGGGAATAGGGTATAAGTTTGATGCGTAGTCAAACTTTTATTTGTCTTCTGCCTTTTCAATTCCGTTTTCTTTCAAAAACTTTTTCTCTGCCCAGTTGAATCTTTCCCAATAGGAATTCTCTGTCATGGTCATGTTGGCGACTAATGCATCGGCTGTGGTTATTTCGCCTTCACTGAATAAATTTCCTTTTACCTGTTTTAAGAAAGGTGCAAAATCATTGCTCAGCGTTTCTTTGTAAAAGCCTAACATTTCAAAAGCAAAAGAACGAAGCGTAGTATCCTCTTTAAAATTTCCTTCTGCTTCTATTTTTGAAATTGTTTCGTTTACCAGATTGGTGTATTGTTCCAATGATTTTGTGGCGCGCTGCTTATTGTAAGATTGAACGGCATCAGAAAAATCGAGCGATTTGTCAATGACGTTTTGTGTTAATTCTAAAACAGTATCGTGGTATTGTTTGGCCTGTTTGGCTTTTGAATTGCAGCCATTGCATATCATTGCCAAAACAAAAAAGAGGACAGCCGTTTTTTTCATGTGAAATACTTTAAGCAGTGAATTACTTTTTGAAACATATAACGTATAAACTTACGTGTTACAAGCTATGTAATTTTTGGAGATAGTGAATCACCTCAAAAGAATATTTACCGTAGTCATTTTTACTCTTTTAGCCAAAGGAGTGTTTGCTGTTTCTGCCACTGCTGCCGATTCTGTAGCGAATGATATTTTTGAAATTGAGAAACGCGCGGTGATGCAGCGTATTGACTTTGAAAAGACGCGTATAGGCAGCGATTATAAAAGTGCCGACAGCCGTTTATTCTCATTAGTTGACAGTGTTACAAATTTCATTCTGGAACAAAAGGTTTCGAAGGAAAAACGGAACCTATATCTCACACGCTTGCAAACTTTTTTGCAAAACATAAACCGTTATTACTCCGATGGCTATTTAAAGTCGGGAACCTACTTGGCCGTGCTTAGTTATTACCCTGAATTAATTGAATGGGACCAAAAAGATGAGTTACTTAGAAATATAAAACGTTATTCTTCTTTTTCGATTAAGGCTGCACGCTTAATTCCGAGCGATACGATAGCCGAAGATTTTCTAACCGATTATTTAGCCGACCATCCCGATGATATTTTTCGTTATGCCGAAGAATTTGATGACCGCAGATTTGCCACACGCTTATTGGAGAAAGCCGTCAAGCTAGCGCCAGAATCAGCCAAACGATATTTCACCACTACCAATTCTGTAAACATTATTCTAAACCGCAGTCGCGATGCTTATGTGCGCAAAACGTATGAGATCTATAATCGCTTCGGATTGAAATCACGCGCGTATTTACTTTTAGATGATATTGTAAAAGGGAACATGACTGTGGAGCATGCAGATTCTCTAGGCAACAGTCCTGATGTGATGTTTAAAATGTTGGTGCAGGTTTCCATGAAATACGAAGCCAACGTTACGTTCTCCATTTACCGCTACATGGATTTTTATTGTGTGGATGCTATTCGAAAAACTACACTTTACGCCACTAATCCAAACTACCATTATGAGGATATAAAAAAATATTCGCCCGAAGAATTGTTTGTGCTGATTAGTTATGGCTATAAGGAAACACAAATAAAAACACTGCGTGCCTTGCTCGAAGAGTTGCGAAAAAAATCTACCGGAATTTCCATTAGCAGTGTGATGATTAACTCTATGGATAAAACGAAGTTGAAAGACCTTGTTATTTTTTGCGATAAGAATCAAATGCTGGATGTGCTGCTGAGTTTAGTAGATGATGAGAAGAAAGATTATTTGCTGGCACTTACCACCATTGAAGAGAAAGAAAATTTTTTTCCGCCTTTAAAATCCTTTGCAAAAGATAACCCACTGACCAACTCAGAACCCGAAGACCGTTCAATGAACGAGATTACGAAAGCGCATCCGCCAAAAGCTGTGGCAGAAGATATGTTGGAGGAGCCCACGATCACAAAACCTGAAAAATTACAGGCAAATGAAATAAACGAAACGGCTTCTATATCCTCCACTAATACTGACCTCGATAAAAAAGATGTTGTGCCTATTCCTATAGTGGAGCCTCTAGTAGAGCCGATGAAAATTGAACTCGATGAAAAAACAAAAACTTCCTTAAAGCTTAAGAAAAACATTCTGCAAACTATTCAGAGCATTCCTTCGTTCATCAATCAGGATTATGCTGAAGAATTGTTGCGATATGCTGCGCAAAAAGAACCCGATGAGCTTTTCAAAAAAATTGATTTCTACAAGAACAAACGCTTTAGTAAATCACTTTTAGAGTTGTGCGCGAACAATGCACCTGTATCGCTCAAACGATATTTATACAATCCCAATCACCCGGTCAATTACATACTTAGTTACAGTACTGATTCGGTAGTGAAAAAGATTCTGGCTATCAACCCAACCATTGGTTATCGCAGCAAACCCCTTCTATTGCTCGATAACATCATGAACAAAACAATGACCGCGCAAGAGGCCGTGGAAATAAGCAACGACCCAACGAAGTTGTTCAGTGCAATGGTTAAAATTATTTCGCGACCTGAATATGTAGGCATGTATAGCATTAACCATGAGATGCGCGATTACAGTTTACGCTTTATCAGAGAGATAAACGATAAGATTGCTTCGGGTGGTTCACAACCTTTTTATTCGGCTGAAGGACTTGGCTCAGCTGAACTTTATTTTCTAATGCTTTATGGTCGCGATGAAGTTTTCACCTCTACTTTCAATGGCTTGTTTAATCGGTTTATGCAAAAACTTGCTAATGGCGATGGTGCTGCTTTTTTAGCGTCTATCAGCCATAATCAGTTTCGCGATTTTCTTTCCCTGTGCTCGAATTTTGGAACACTCGAAGATTTTTTGGCAAAGCTAAGTGGGGTCAACAAACAGAAACTGATTGTGTCGTATGTTTCAAATCTTGAAAAAGAGAAGGATGATTTATCAAGCATCGTATTGGTAGTGGAGGCTCTCACCAACATTACCGACTTGCAATTACTAACAACACTTCAGGAAAATATTAAATCGGAATATGAGCGGGTAAAAAATGATAGCGACCAAATAGGGATTTCTATTTATGGAGTACTTAGCAGTATGATTTCGGGCACCGTGCGCACCGAATCAAAATGGTATCGTATGGTTGCAAAACAGTTCATGATTTCTCCGGTAACGTCATTGCCCTCTACCGTACTTTTCGCGGCTAATTCTTGCACTGAGCAAATGTATTTTTACAACGATGATGACGGCAGAAGTTCGTTCATCAACTTCATGAACACTTATAAAAGTCAGTCGAATTGGAAAATTGAGGACCGCAATAGTTACGTGCGCATTTATTCGCAAAGCGGAATGGACGTGCAGATTTTTGCAAACAAACCCGAGTTTGAGGAAAACGGAATTAGTGCAATTAACGAGTATTTGAAGGAGAGAAATTTACAGCCGACAGTGATAGTTCACCGCGGGCACAGCTTTCACACAGAAGCTACACTCGAAAAAATTCCTGCCTCAGCTAAACTTATTTTTGTGGGCTCGTGTGGCGGGTTTTACAAAATTTCAATAGCGTTAGTAAACGCGCCTGATGCCCACATCATTTCGACCAAACAGGTGGGCACAAAAACCGTTAACGATGCCATGCTGCTGGCATTGAATGAAAATATTCGCAATGGTAAAGATATTGTGTGGAGCGATTTTTGGGATAAGATGCGAGACAAGCTCGGCAGCAATCAGTATTTCAGTGATTACGTTCCGCCAAACAAAAATTTAGAATCTATTTTCATCAGAGCGTTTTATAAAATCCTTGGGGTGTAAATGAAGCAGACGATTGCAAATATTCTGTTTTTCGTTTCAAGCAAAAAGTTTTTGCTTAAGCCTAATGTTTTTGCTATAGCTATTTTGCTAACTCAAAATGTTTTTGGTTCTACTGATTCAACGATCACCTCACCAAACATTCGCAAACCCGATTATTTTATTGATGACTATCAGGATCGCATTGATCTGTTAGATGGCGTGGTTGACCAACGTGTTGATCTTGGAGATTCTGCGCTTACAGCTTTTGCCAATCGCGTTTACCTGCGCATGATTGATTCTATTCAACGCGTTATCGAAAACAAAAAATTTGATGAGAATAAACGAAAGGGATTTCGCGATGCACTGTATTTGCAAATGCGCAGAATAAATCCTGTCAACTGCACGAACGTAAAACATTGGAACACGGTGTTTAAATTTATGCTGGGCGAACTGAACGCTATCAAACAAAAGCGACTTTACAATTTTCTCATCAACAACATTGCACAGTCGTTTAATACCCTCACCCTTTATAAAAGTGAAAGCTGTGCCGATTCTTTTTTAATTCTTGCCGCACAGTATCGGCCCGATTTGGTTTTTATCAATTTCGGTAACTACCATAGTGAGCCCTACGCGCGACATGTGCTTGAAGAAGCTGCAAAGATTGCTCCAGTGATGGTGAAAAAATATTTGATACCAGGCAGCGACATCAACGATGCGTTGAAAGGAAGCAAAGACTCTGTAGTGCAAATAATTCTGGAGATAAAAAACAAATACACCCGAAAGTCGAACGCATTTACGCTGCTCGATGAAATTGTAAGTGGTAATTTATCGCTCGAAAGAGCAGATGCCATTGGAAGCAATCCGGAAAAGTATTTACGAATGATGCTCAAAATTAGAGCTAAGCGAAAACCTTTAGCGGTTCATTCGCTCGAAGCCGAGCTGGAAATTTATTCATTAAGATTTGTGCGCGTATTGAATGATTTGCATAACGAAAAAGACAAAACACGGTTCGCCAGCATTGAAGATTTTTCTCCGGAAGAAATTTATACGTTGATGGTTTACAGCGAAGAAGAAATTTTCACTTCTTCTTTCAACGGTTTGTTCAAACGATTGATGGTAAAACTTGGACCTGTTTCGGGCTTTGAGTTTTTGAATCAAGTAGGTGATAACCGTTTCCGCACCTTCATAAAAATGTGTGCTGGCTTTGGAAAGTTAGGCGAGTTTTTACAAAGCATGGCAACGCTTTATCAGCAAATGTTGATGGTGAAGTTTGCAACCGGTTTAGAGAAATACAACGACTTGTCGCAGGCAGTAGAAGTGGCTGATGCCTTCGGCAGCATTACCGATTCGTTGATTTTAAAAATTCTGCGCGGCACTATCAAATATGAATATCTACGGTTAAACACGGCAAAAAACTATCGCGGTACTGCCATTTATGGTTTGCTTTCTAATCTGTTTGTTGACCGAAAAATTTCCAACGCCAACTGGTTTGCTTCTGTTGCCAAACAGTTTTCGCTGCCTAGTTTTGATAAAATTGCAAACCGAAAATTGTTTGCTCCCGACAGTGTGAACCGTTGGTTCATTTATTTCTATGATGATGAAGATGGAGATTTCTCGTTCTCTTCTTTTACCAAAACTTTCGTTGACCCTAACTGGAAAATTATTGATTCAGGTGTTTATGTCATCCTTAAATCCGATTCCGGATTAAACGTAAACATCTACGCCAACAAACCGAAGAATGAATACGAAGGGCAGGAAATGATTGAAAAAATTTTTACGGACAATGACTACGAAGCCAACGTAATGGTGCACCGAGGGCATAGTTACTATGCCTACAAAACCATAGAAAAAATAAAAGATAACACGCAGATATTCCTGCTAGGCTCTTGCGGTGGTTATCACAGCATCTCTTCTATTATTGAACGTTCGCCTGAGGCAAGTATTATTTCTTCGAAACAAATAGGAACCATGTTTGTAAATAACCCGATGTTAAAATTAGTGGCAGATAATATTCGCACTGGTCGCGATGTGGAATGGCAAAGCCTGTGGACTGATTTGAATGAAAGGGTAAAAGAAAATCCAAAAGCGCTCGAACGATTCCTCGATTACATTCCTCCGCATAAAAACCTGGGAGCAATTTTTATTAAGACCTACAATAAAATGATGGAAGGCGAGTAGAAATATCACACCAGAGTAACGGAGAAGACAACCGAGTTAAAATGATTAGTGCATGATGGTGTGAGTCTTAAGTCGTAAGCAAGCTTGGTAGACAATGAATTGTTTTGAAAGTCAAGATATGGCCGACCATTGAATTCGGTTACCTTATACAGCTGTTAGCGGTATTTTTTATCCTGAGGTAGAAGCTGCACAAAAACAAACAAGAACAGCATTTTATTTTTTGCTCTTTGCTATAATTTCGGTGGTGCTGAAGCCTTTGAGGTAAGGAACGGTTTTTACTTCGCCACCATATTCATCTACAAAATCGCTGCCTACAATTTCGTCTTTCTGCCAATCGCCACCTTTCACCAGCACATCGGGGTGAATAAAGTGGATTAAATTCTCGGGCGTATCTTCTTCAAACAAAACAACCGCATCTACAAATTGCAAAGCGGCAAGCAAAATAGCTCTTGATTGTTCATCATTCACTGGTCGCAATTCTCCCTTCAATCTCTTCACCGAAGCATCGGAATTTAAACCCACAATTACACGGTCACCCAATTCATTGCAGCTAGATAGAAGATGAACATGACCTTGATGAATAATATCGAAACAACCATTGGTGAAAACAATCTTATCGCCAAGCATCCGCCAAAAGGTAATGCGCTTTTGTAATGCATCAGCAGAAAGTATTTTTTGTTCAATAAAATCTGAGTTCATAGCACGCTAAAGTAAAATTGTATTGCTTGTCTATAACCCAAATTACAGTTCGGGGTTATTCTTCTAACGCGGGTTCGCGGTTCATTATTGCGAGAAGAATTAAAGAAATTACACCCGCTACCATTACCAAAGCAGTTTGTGCGGTCCATTGCACCAGCCCAAAAGAAATAGCAGCACTTCCTACTACACCATAAAGTCCTAAAACAATTTGAATGAAGATGGGGTAAAGCCCCAACCCTCCTGGGGTGAGTGAAAAAGATACTCCGCTAAAAAATAAACAAACACCCGCTGCCATTAAACTCAAACCCGCAGTTTCGGGAAAGATTTGAAAACCCACGTAACCCATTAACCAATACAAAGTCCAGATCATTATAGTATGAAACAACAATAGAAAAGGGTTCTTCACATCTTTGATTGAAATGATACCTTTCATAAAACCATTTAGTTTCTCTTTCAAATCGGCTACAATGTTTTCAAATCCTTTTGCTCGAATTTGAGCCCCGATAAAAATTATCAGTCCCAGGAATAAGCTTATCAGCACTCCGTACTTCAGCATCGGATCAATTTGGTTTTTCTGAATAATTTCAGCAAAAGTTGTTTTTGAGTTTTGAGCTATCTGTTCGTAGAGCAAAAAGAATTTATCGTGCTCACCAATAATTAGTATGAGTACCACCACTCCCAAACAAATTACATCTAGCAATCGCTCTAGCACCATCGTGCCTATAGCTTTATCTAAAGGAATTTTTTCGTAACGCGCTAACACTCCGCAACGGCTTACCTCTCCTAAACGCGGAAAAAAGAGATTGAGAAAATACATAATCATTACACTTAAAAACGTGTTCCAAAATCCGGGATTGTAACCAAGCGAACGAAGTAGCAATCTCCATCTTTCGCTTCGGAAATAATTACTTACTAAGCCAATAATAGGTGGAAGTATTACCCAAAAGTAGTCTGCTCGTTTTATGTCATCGGCTACGTGTTGCTTATCACTAACACTCATTTGCCCGATAAACCAATACACAAGTGCCACTCCTATTCCGAGCGAAACAACGAGCTTGATAATGTTGCCGAGATGCTTTTTCATAGGGTTGTGAATTCAATCATCTCGTTATACTTAATCAGTAATCTGATTAGAAGAATTTACATGAACCGTAACTGGTTTGTGAGTTTTATATTCGTCTGTACTCACCATGCAGTATGAGATTACAATGATGATATCACCTACAGAAACTTTACGTGCTGCAGGGCCATTCAAACAAATAGTTCCTGAGCCACGCTCTCCTTTTATGACGTAAGTTTCTAAACGCTCTCCGTTGTTCACGTTCACAATTTGCACACGCTCGTGCTCTACCAGATTTGCGGCTTCCATTAAATTTTCGTCAACTGTAATACTGCCAATATAATTGAGGTCGGCCTGGGTTACAGTAACGCGATGAAGTTTCGATTTGTAAACGGTTATAAACATAGCGGGCGAAAGTAAAATAATTTGAGAATTGGAATCAGCGGAGAAAATCTCACTCTTTCATTTTAAGCAGCAATGTATTTGCTTCAACAAATGCCTTTTCTGTAACAAAAACTTCTTCCACTTCTCCATCAGTGTGGGCTTCAATAGTGGTTTCCATTTTCATTGAACTCATGACTAATAGTCCTTTGCCCGATTGGATTTTGTCTCCTGCTTTCACCAAAACTTTCACAATTTCTCCGGGCATTGGAGCAGTATAACCACCTTTAGCTACAGCATTTCCCGGTTCAATAAAACGTGGAATCAACGTAAAGTTAAAAGTGCCTGCCGTTGGGTGCTGAATAAAAATAGCGTTTCTGTTTTGGGCAATAAAAAATGATTGACGATGATTTTCTATTGAGAAAACAACTTGATTCTCTTTCGCGCTCACCAATTCTACAGAATAGGTTTTGCCATTATTCGAAACATCGAATTGATTATTTTGGCGGTAACGGTACTCCAACTTTATTCTCTGTTCGGCAAATTCAATTTCAAAATTTTGTGTGGAGTAGAAAATATTTCTCCAGCCATTCAACGAATGCGAAACCTGCTCGCTTTGCTTTCTCCTTGACCAATCAAACAAAAGAGCAGCAATAGCCATTTCGCTTATTTCATATTCGGTTGGCGTTTTTTTGTAAGAAGAGAAATCACGTTCAATCAATTTGGTATCAAAACTTCCGTCAACAAAATTTTTGTGTTGAAGAAGTTCTTTTTGAAAATCTTTGTTTGTGGTAACGCCCAACACCGCATATTTATCTAAACCCAACAACATTTTCTGAATGGCTTCTTTTCTGTCCTTGCCAGTAGCAATAACCTTCGCCACCATCGAATCATAATGCACAGGCACTTCAGAACCTGTTTGCATTCCACTGTCAAAACGCAAACCTTTTAAGCAAGGCTCGTTGTAAAAAAGAATTTCACCAGTGGCCGGAAAAAAATTATTCTCCGCATCCTCCGCACAAATTCTGCATTCGATGGAATGCCCTTGCTGTTTAATTTCATTTTGCTTTACAACAAGCGGTTTGCCTTGAGCTACATCAATTTGCAGACGCACCAAATCTAATCCTGTAGTTTCTTCAGTAACCGGATGTTCCACTTGTAAGCGTGTATTCACTTCTAAAAAGAAAAAAGATTTTTCCTCGGCACTGTAAAGAAACTCCACCGTTCCAGCTCCCGTGTATTTTACTGCTGCGGCTAACTGCACTGCGGCTTTACCCATTTGTTCGCGCAACTCATTCGTGAGCGAAGGCGAAGGACTTTCTTCAATTACTTTTTGATAGCGTCTTTGCATGGAGCATTCGCGTTCAAACAAATGAATGTAGTTCTCGTGTGCGTCACCAAAAATTTGAATCTCGATATGCTTAGCTTTCGGAAAATACTTTTCAATCAAAACAGTTCCGTCACCAAAACTTTTTTCGGCTTCGCGCTTGGCAGCATCAATAGCAGTTTCACTTTCACTAGCAGAATTTACAATGCGCATTCCCTTACCACCACCACCTGCACTGGCTTTTATCAAAACAGGAAAACCAATTTTCTCCGCTTCTTTTTTAAGTGTTGCAGTAGTTTGGTCTTTACCGTTATACCCAGGCACTGTTGGAACTTTCGCTTTTATCGCAATTTCTTTTGCACCAATTTTTGAGCCTAATTGGGTAATTACATCAGCCGATGGACCAATGAAAATGATGCCTTCATCGGCACAACGTTTTGAGAAGGTTGCGTTTTCTGAAAGAAAACCATAACCCGGGTGAATCGCGTCTGCACCGGTTTGTTTGGCAGCCGCAATAATTTTATCCTGCACTAAATAACTTTCTGCCGCGGCATTTCCTCCAATACAAATAGCCTCATCTGCACGTTTTACAAACAACGCATTTTTATCGGCTTCGGAAAAAACAGCTACAGTCTTAATTCCCATTTCCGCTGCGGTGCGCATAACACGAATGGCAATTTCGCCTCTATTCGCAACTAATATTTTTTTGATCACCCCCAACCCCCTAAAGGGGGCTTTAGAGTTGTCACTATCATTTGAATTGCTCTTCATAAATTTCTGATTGCTCTTTAATTGTATTTGTATTCAAGTCCCCTTTAGGGGATTTAGGGGTTTACATTCTAAACACACCAAACCCTTCGGCTCCTTTAAATTCTGTTCGATGAATTACATCCAAACAGAACTTCAAATAATTTCTGGTTTCGCGTGGGTCAATAACTCCATCATCCCAAAGTTGCCCGCTAGCATACCAGGCGTTACTTTGTTTCTCTGCTTCTTTAACCATGTACTCCGACATTGCTTTGCCCTGCTCTTCATCGTATTGAATTCCAGATTTCTCTGCGGCTTGTCTGCCGATGGTTTGCATTACACCTGCTAACTGGTCGGGGCCCATAACTGCAATTTTTGAATGCGGATAGCTGAAAAGGAAACGTGGTTTGTAAGCGCGACCGCACATGGCATAATTACCTGCACCATAACTTGCACCGGTGATGATGGTGATAGCAGGAACTGTTGAATTGCTCACCGCGTTAATCAATTTTGCACCATGTTTTATAATTCCTTCCTCTTCATATTTTTTTCCGACCATGAAACCGGTAATATTTTGAAGAAACAAAAGCGGAGTATTGTTTTGATTGCACAGCTGAATGAAGTGCGCACCTTTATTAGCCGCTTCTGAAAACAGAACGCCATTGTTAGCAATGATTCCTATTTGATAACCGTTGATTTTTGCATAACCAGTGATAAGTGTGCTTCCATAAGCGGGTTTAAATTCAGAGAACTCGCTGCCATCCACAATTCGCGCAATTAATTCGCGCTGATCGAAGGGAATGCGCACATCGGCAGAAACAACTCCGAGAATTTCTTCCTTGTTGTATTTTGGTTCTTGTATTTCTTCTGTTTCCTGTCTTCCGTCTTCCGTCTTTAAACAAGAAATAATTTCTCTTGCCAAACGAATTCCATCCATTTCATCTTCGGCCATATAATCAGAAACGCCCGAAACAGTGCTGTGCATTTTTGCTCCGCCTAAGCTTTCCTCATCGGTAACTTCGTTGGTTGCCATTTTTACCAATGGTGGACCAGCCAAAAAAACTTTGGCTTCGTTCTTCACCATAATTACGTAATCGCTCATTCCGGGTATGTATGCACCACCGGCAGTACTACTTCCGAATACGATACTGATGGTTGGAATTCCCTGTTTGCTTCGCTGTGTTATGCCACGGAAATTTGCTCCTCCGTAATTAAAAATCTTGGCCTGGTCAGGAAGATTGGCACCTGCGCTCTCTACCATGTTTATCATGGGCAACTTATTTTCAGTAGCAATTTCACCAATGCGTAAACCTTTTTGTAAGGTGGCATAATCAATTGCTCCGCCTTTAATTGTTCCTACGTTTGAGTTGAGCATACTCATTCTGCCGCTCACAAAACCCATGCCTGCCACTACTGTTCCACCAGTGCCGAAACCATCGGTGCCCCAACCGGCAAACGGACAAAGCTCCATGAAAGGAGAATCTACATCGAGCAACATTTCAATTCTTTCGCGCGCTAAAAGGCGACCGGCTTTTTTAGTGCGCGCCAGATATTTTTCTTCGCCTTGAAAAAGTGCTTCCTTTTGTTTGGCTTCGAGCTCAACAATTTTTTCTTTCATCATCGCTAGGTTGCGCTGATAGCTTTCGGAGTTGCGATTTATTTTTGATTGAAATACTGACATACGCGTTGGTGTGAAATTTCTTCGGTCAAATAAAATTGTTTTTTGAGAACAAAGTAAAAGAAACATCTTTCGCCCATAAAGAATAAAAATGATTTTCATCGGATTCATTCTCGGTTTTATCGGATACCTACCCGTAGGCAATATTAACCTAACGGTGGTTCAGCTTTCGGTTAACGACAAACACAAACGCGTGTGGTTGTTCATTCTGTTTGCTGCAATAATGGAATTCGTTTATTGTTTTTTCTGTTTGCGAGGGTTGGAGCGCTTACTTCGTCAGCCTGAGTTAATTCTTGTTTTAGATTGGGCAGGTGTGGCAATTTTTTTAGCACTCGGAATTTTCAGTATTCTACAAAAAGCAAATCCTGATTCCGACCAACAATTTTCTTCGGGCATAAAACGAGGAGTTTTGATTGCCATTTTCAATCCGCTGCAAATTCCATTTTGGTTAGTTTGGGGAATTTATGTGATAGATAAAGGCTGGGTACAAAAGGAAGTTTTCTCCATAGCGCTTTTTAGTTTACTCTGCAGTATCGGCACAATTGCAGTGCTTTGGCTTTATTCTTATGCCGGAAAAAAACTAGTGTCGCAATTAAAACTCAATGCAATTTTCCTGAATCGAATGATTGGCGGATTGTTGATTCTGCTCGCGATGCTTCAAACAGCGAAGTTGTTGTTTGGTTAAGAATAATATCCTCTCACAATTTTTATTTTCGCCCCATGCAGGAAATTTTTGATAAAGCGAATTCGGTATTGGAAGAAATTAAAACCGCAGTGGCAGAAAATGCCGAGCAGGCGGAGCAGTTTCGTATTAAATATCTCGGCACCAAAGGGATTTTGAAAGACCTTTTTGGAGCAATGGGTCAACTACCAGGTGAGCGCAAAAAAGAATACGGACAGTTGATGAATACGTTGAAAGCGACTGCCGAAGCAAAACTCGAAGAATTGAAATTGAATTTCGATTCGGGTAAATCTGCATCGAAAGAAATTCCTGATTTAACCGCACCGGGTTATGATATCCCTTTGGGCTCGAGACATCCGCTCAGCATTGTCCGCAATAAAATCATCAGCATTTTTTCGCGCATTGGTTTTGTGGTTGCCGAAGGACCCGAGATTGAAGATGACTGGCACAACTTCACCGCGCTCAACACGCCACTGGATCACCCTGCGCGTGACATGCAGGATACTTTCTTTTTGACTGAAGATAAAAACCTGATGCTGCGCACACACACTTCATCGGTGCAAATTCGCAAAATGGAAAGTGAGAAGCCTCCACTACGTTATATTTTTCCGGGGCGCGTTTACCGCAACGAAACTATTTCAGCACGCGCACATTGCACTTTTCATCAGGTGGAGGGTTTGTATATTGACGAGCACGTTTCGTTTGCCGATTTAAAACAGACCATGTATTATTTTGCGCAAGAAATGTTTGGCAAAAATGTCGAAACGCGTTTCCGCCCTTCGTTTTTTCCTTTCACCGAGCCAAGTGCCGAAATGGATATTTCGTGTTTTGTGTGCGGTGGAAAGGGTTGCCCCGTTTGCAAACAATCTGGTTGGGTAGAAATTGGCGGCTGCGGAATGGTGGATCCTGCAGTGCTGGAAAACTGCAAGCTCGATCCTAAAAAATATTCCGGATTCGCCTTCGGCATGGGTATTGAAAGAATAACCATGCTCAAATATCAAATTAACGACCTTCGCCTTTTCTTCGAAAATGATATTCGTTTTTTGAAACAGTTTAGTTCGGCTGTTTAATTTCTGGCGAGTTTACAATCCCGCATCCACCTTTTTCTTTGCTGCTCTTTCGCGGTACGAGCCGCCTGTATTCGTTAGTTCGTCTAAAAGTTTTTTGGCATCGTCTTTCTTACCTTTTTGCAATAGTATGTTTGCTTTATACCATTTGCTGCCTTCAACAAATTTGGTTCCCTCTTTCAGCAATCGGTCAAAATTTTTTTCACTTTTTTTTGTGTTTCCATTGATGTAATCACTTATACCTCCAAAATAAAGTGCATCAGCGCTTTTTGGTGTTTCACGTAAAATCTCATCAAACTGTTGCGAAGATTTTTTGTAATCACCGCTATTGAAATTTCGCATTGCATCATCTATCGTCACCACATTTGCTTTGTCCAGTTCTTCCGTTTCTACAATACTTCCTCTCACAACTTTTTGAGTGGTAGGAGCTTTGTCATCATTTTGTTTCGTTGTGTTTTGGTCTTTAGCGTAACCATTTTTCTCGGCCGCTTTCTTCTCGCTCTTAGCCACAACTTCCTTAATCGCATTGTTTTCATCTTTGGCTAATTCTTCTTTTGCTTTCCCCTTATCGTTAAGTGCAACCGAAGCAGGAATTGCGGCAGGAGAAGCAGCATTATTACTGGTTGCAGTTAAAGTAGAATTAGTCACAATCGTTTGATTGGCTTTGCCGGCACTTCCTGTGCTACTAATTATTCCCTGGGTAGTTTTAGCAAGCGTAACGGGCTCATCTTTTTTTCGCAAGGCAGACTCCTCAGCAATTGTTCCTGTTGGTGCCGTAGCACCACTTACATTAATCACAGTACTAGAAGTATTAACCACTGAATCAGTAACCACTTGTTCGTTTGCAGGAACTAAATTTGGTTGCTCCACCTTTTGTTCCAGCAAGCTTTGTTCGTTTAGTTTTTCGATTTGCATAGCCACCTGTTCGTTTTTATTTCCCAAAAAAGTAGTGAGCAAAAAACCAATGGTAAGTAGGAGACCCACCAAACCCGCTGCGTAGGCAAACACCCTCGGTTGAATTTGAAAACCTGTTTTCTCCTTAAGCCCGCTGCGCTCTCTAATTTTCTTATTGAGGTTAGCTACGGAAGTTGTAATCGAGGTTTTGTTCTGAACAGTTTGCAATCCTTCAAGTGCTTCTTGTGCAAACGCATCATCCTTCAAAAGCAATTCAAATTGCTGCTTTTCTTCAGCCGTAAATTCATTATTAAGATAAGCCAACATAGCTTCCTCATTCAGCATTCCTTGTTCAGAAAAATTCATCTTTTCTTTCTTCCGGCTTATCATTTTTGCGCTTGTATAAAATTTTTCAAATTGCGTTTTCCGTTTTGAATATTTGACTTTACTTCCTTGAAATCATAACCTGTTATGTTCGAAATTTCGCTGTAACTCATCTCCTTCAAATAAAACAATTCAATACAAGTACGCTGCTCATCTTTCAACGATTCTACACCCGTTTTTAAATATTGCAGCACAAAATCTTTGTCCTCTACCTCATCAAGATGCGCAGCTTCGTCATTTTCCACAACCTGATTTAACTCATACCGCAATTTTGATTGATGCTTATTCACCACCGTTTCTTTTCTAAACACTTCCATGCAATGGTTTTTTACCACGGTATGTAACCAGGGCTTAAACATAGTGATATGATGTTTCTTCAAGTCTGTAATCAGTTTTTCAAAAACATGCATAGTCGCATCCTCTGCAGCCGCCTCGCTCTTAAAATATTTAAGACACACGCCATAAACCAAGTGCGTGTATCGCTGATACAACGCGCCTATGTATGTCGTTTCATGCGAGTTGCGGTAGCGGTGAACCAACTCTTCAT
This sequence comes from Bacteroidota bacterium, assembly GCA_947479455.1. GTDB lineage: Bacteria > Bacteroidota > Bacteroidia > Chitinophagales > LD1 > Bog-950. The sequence continues at coordinate 98,024 of CANJZE010000010.1, read as the reverse complement.
CGGTAAGCGTGGTTATGTCTTCTTTTACCAAGGGCATTTTTGGTTACTCTAAAGTAAGCACGTGTATGGGTAATACGTATCTGCTTTCAACACATCAACGCTTACAAGTGTAAAATATTGGGCAGGTAGTTGTCTAGAATTAGGGCGGCTAAGAACGGGCTATCACTTCAATCTTTTTTTATTTTTTGATGCCCCGCTAAGCATGTGTATGCAACCAAAAAAAATAAAAAAAGGATTTCCGTTCTATCCCTGCCGCAAATACAAACGGCCAAAACCGCTTCGTTATTTTTTCATCTTTACGCCTCAAAACAATTTCATGCATCCTCGTCTTCTTATGGCAACTTGTTTCTTTCTGTGTCTAGCTGGGTGCACTAGTACAAAAAAATCAATCACTTCCAAAGGCATGGAGACCATCCATCTCGACACTATAGAAATTACTGCCTCCCGTGAAAATCCGTATCGTGCTTCTGCTACTAAAAATTTTGATTTAGTGCACAACAAACTCGAAGTAAGTTTCGATTACAGCAAGCAACAACTTTTTGGCAAAGTTACCATTACCCTTCAGCCGCATTTCTATCCGCAGTATGCGCTAACCCTCGATGCCAAGCAGTTTGACATTCATGAATTGAGTTTGGTAAAAACCGATGGTAGTCATCTGCCACTGCACTACAGTTACGATTCGTTTGAACTAAAAATTCTGTTAGATAAAAAATATGAAGCCGGTGAAATGCTCAAAATTTTTGTGGACTACACGGCCAAACCCGAAGAAAGAAAAAGCGGTGGCAGTGCCGCTATAAATGAAGACAAAGGTTTGTATTTCATCAATCCGCTAGGGAAAGATTCTACCAAACCAATTCAAATTTGGACACAAGGCGAAACCGAATCAAACTCTTGTTGGTTCCCAACCATCGACAAACCAAATCAAAAATGCACTGATGATATTTACATCACGCATCTCAAAAAATATTCTTCACTCAGCAATGGCACCTTGATTTCATCAGTGACCATTAACGATTCACTGGTGACCGATTATTGGAAAATGGATTTGAAGCACGCACCCTATTTAGTCATGATGGCCATTGGCGATTTTGCTATCACGAACGACATGTGGCGCGATGTGCCCGTAAATTATTATGTAGAAAAAGAATACGCTCCTTATGCCAAACAAATTTTTGGTAACACACCCGAGATGATGGAATTCTTTTCGCAAAAACTTGGCTTTGATTATCCGTGGCAGAAGTACGCACAAGTGGTCGTACGCGACTATGTAAGCGGTGCCATGGAAAACACATCCGCCACCTTGCATCATGAAAGCATACAGCGTACTGCGCGCGAACTGCTCGATGAAAACAACGAAGATGTTATCAGTCATGAATTGTTTCACCAGTGGTTTGGCGATTTGGTTACCTGCGAAAGTTGGAGCAACACTCCGCTCAACGAATCGTTTGCTACTTACGGTGAGTACTTGTGGAACGAATACAAATACGGTAGAGCAGCAGCAGATGTAAAACTTCACAACAACTATACACTTTATTTGGCAGAGGCAACAGGAACAAATGTAGACCTCGTTCGATTTTATTATGAAGACCGCGAAGATATGTTTGACCGCCACAGTTACGAGAAAGGCGGATTGCTCTTGCATTATCTACGCTACATTATTGGTGATGATGCATTTTTTAAATCGCTCGAATTGTATTTAAAAACCAATCAGTTTAAGTCCGTTGAAATTCATCAATTGCGTTTGGCATTTGAAGAAGTTACCGGCACCGACTTGAATTACTTTTTCAACGAGTGGTTTCTCAACGCAGGTCACCCTGTGCTTGATATTACTTACAGTTACGATGCCGATAGTGTGTATGTGAGCATAGAGCAAAAAAGCAATATTGATAAAGACATTACTTACCAGTTACCTTTTAAAGTATCTGTGTGGTATGGCAATAGCGAAGATATTTTTGAAGCCACCCTTAAAAAGAAATCGCAGGTGTTTGCGTTTAAGGCAAACGGTAAACCCGACCTGATTGATTTTGATGCGGAGCGTGTTGTGCTTTGCGAAAAAAAGGAAAACAAAACGACCGACAATTATATTTTCCAATATCAGCACGCTACGCTTTTTGCACCTCGGTTAGAAGCAATGGAGAAATTGCAAGAAGTAAAAAAAACAAGCACCGCTGCAAATGCAGTTTTAGTTGCTGCCTTAAAAGATCACGCACCTGCACTGCGCGAATACGCCATAAAAGAATTGAGTTTTAACGGAGTCGATAAAGACACCGTACTAGAAACCATTGCAGGCTTGGCAAAAAACGATAAAGAATCTGCCGTGCGCAAAGAGGCTATTCACAGACTTAGTTTGGAAAAGGGCAGTGCATATAAATTGTTGTTTGATGATGCTACGAATGATATTTCGTATAAAGTGGCAGGCGCAGCGCTTAAAGCACTAAACGATGAGGATTCAAAAAAGGCCTTGGAAAAGGCCAAGAACTTTGAGAGTGAAAAGAACCACGACATTTTAGATGCGGTTGCCGATGTATATGCCAAGAGTGGCGATGTGAGCTATGTAGATTTTTTTGAAAACAAGTTGCAAAGCATAGGAGGCTACACCATGTACCGGTTATTTTATTTCTATGCTAATTTTTTAATGCGCATGGAAAAGAACACGGTGTTGCAGGGCATTAAAACCATTGAAGAGCGGGGCTTGATAACCGATAGCCATTATTTAACTGGTGCCGCTAAGGGTTCTCTGAAAAGAATTATAAAAGCATTTGACGACAAAAGGAAAAGAGCGCAAGGTGATGCCGGCAGCGAACAAAGTGCCGCAGTAAAAGCGCAATTACTCGAAGATGTAAGCAACTATGACCTTATCATGAGTGAAGCTACAGATGCAATGGCTCGACTGGGAAATAAAAAGAAGAAGGAGGAAAAGGAATAGGACTTGATCTACTCAGAAAAAACAAAAGAAACGCCTAGTCATGCTTAGCCTTTATGCGGGCAGAAAGGCTGGTGAAGTATTTCTATTTTATTACTTAGGCTAAAAATTGATCGTTTGAAAAAACAGATGCCCTAATGGTAAATTTGCTGATACCGAATATTTTCAACGAGGCAAATCACGAACGCTAGATTTTTCAGCCTACATACTTTTCTAGTACCGCATAAAACTCTGGAAATGTTTCCGCGAAATTTTCTAATCTGAATTTATCGTGCCGTTCAATATGTTTGAAAAAATCGGTCAGGGTCATTTCGTTGGTGCCGTTGAGGTAGGCTATTAAATTTTCGATGGTTTTGGTTCTGCGTTCTTCAATTTCGTAAGTGGTGTGTACTTTAGTTCTTAACCTTTCGGCAATTAAATTTTTTACTGGTTGCGGTAAAACCTGAATGGAAAGTTCAGGAGGCGAGTAAACTAAATTCCAAAACACCGGCAAGCCTTCAAAGTGTTCGTTCATAAAATCAAAATACTCGGGGAAATAATAAATGTTCATGGCTGTAACAGAGCAGCAAATTTTGCATTGTATTTGGTCATCGCCTGTGTACCCTCCCACTCCTGTGTATCGCTTTAAATTTTCTACCACTTCCTTCCACACACCCCCGCTGCGTTGATATTCGAAACGTTCACCGATATCATCTATACTAAAGTTGAGAAACACATTTTTGAATTGTTGGAAGAGCGAAATAATTTCATCGCTGCAAATAGTGGTGTTGGTATTTATCAGTAGCGAAATATGTTTAGCGTGACCGGTCTTTACACAGTAACGCATCAGTTCAATATTCTCATCGCTCATGAGTGGCTCACCTCCAAAAAAACCAATCTGTGTAAACTGGGGTACCCAAGTGCGAATAATTGCTTGATTCTCGGCAGTCATGTTGAAATGAATCTCGCCATCCATTCCATACAATTCTTTTCCTTCTTTAATCCATCGCGATGAAGCATGTGGTCCGCAAATGCGGCAGCGCAAATTGCAAACGTTACTCGCGTTTATCTCTACGCGCATTGGCGATTGAGGATGCTGAACTTGTGTTTCGGGAATGTTATAGCCATACGAATCGTAGCGCATAGGTTGCAAGCCTAATGCCTGTTCTTTCCAACATTGGTTACAGCCTTTGCTTCTAATGTTATTCTTAAAATTATTTCGAAGCGTTTGCATGTATTCCGAATTCCACGCATCTTCTATAGTATGTTTTGCCGTAGTAATTTCTTTTCCGTTTTCCGTAATAAAATTATCGTGATGGCTACACGGCATATATTTGCCATCGGCAGAGAGCAACACTTGAAAAAAAGGATAGTAGCAGAAATCTGTTTTGGCAGGGTCGCGCTTCACTTCTGAAGTCTTTCTCTTAAATAATTTGTCGAACATTGTTGCAGGTGTTTTACGATGCCAGCTTTTTGCTGCGTGAATGTAGTGAAATTGACGGCTAACAAATAGATGCATTGCTCTTAACTCGTTGATTCGAATCATCTGCGCTTCTTCTTCAAAGTTTTAATCTTAGGTTTGAAAAAATAAAATCTTTACACATGAAAGACGGAGTTTATTACAGCGACTATTTACAGCTCGATAAAATTTTAGGCGCACAAGAATTAGAAAGCGATAAAGCTAGTGCACATGCGCATGACGAAATGTTGTTCATCATCATTCATCAATCGTATGAACTTTGGTTCAAGCAAATATTGTTTGAAGTAGGTTCCGTACTAAATATTATGAGCCAGCCAAACATCAGCGATAATTCCCCTGATTTATTTACGGTTAATCATCGGTTAAAAAGAGTGGTTACCATATTAAATGTGCTGGTCGACAAGGTGAATATTCTAGAAACCATGACACCGCTCGATTTTCTAGATTTCAGAAACATGCTTCGTCCGGCTTCGGGTTTTCAGAGCATTCAATTCAAATTGTTGGAAGCGCATTTAGGTTTGCGAATGGACCAACGCCATGGCAAATCGTATTATACCAGTCAGCTAAAACCCGAAGACAAAAAAATTATTGAAGATGCAGAATTGACAAAGCCATTGATAGCCCTGGTGAATGAATGGTTAGAGCGAATGCCATTTTTTGATAAACCTGAATACTGGAACAACGAAACGGAGAAAGATGGCCTTCACCCGTTTTGGAAAAAATATAGCCAAGCCTACGATTCAAGTTTGGTAGAAGCCGAAAAATTTAACCTCACGCGCTTTGAAGAATTAATGTTCAGCAGCGAAAAGAAAGAAGGTTGGGCATTAAGTTCAAAAGCAAGACGAGCAGCACTTTTCATTATGCTGTATCGGGATTATCCTTTATTGCAGGCACCTTTTCATTTTCTGAATTTACTTTTAGAAATTGACAATGGCATTTCTACTTGGCGTTACCGGCACATGAACATGGTGCATCGCATGATAGGCAGCAGAACAGGAACAGGTGGCAGCACAGGCAAAGATTATTTACAAGGAGCACTCAACAAACATTACATTTTTATTGAGTTTGCCGAACTCACTTCGTTTTTAATTGAACGACAAAAATTACCTCAGCTTTCTCATCAACTCAAAAGCCGTTTAGGATTTGATGCTTAATCGTTAAACAATTTTCGTACAAAAAAATGTCCCGCTTTTCAGCGAGACATTTTTTTATTTTCCTTCTTCCTTCTTCATTCCTATAATCTGGAATTCTGTTCTGCGGTTAATTGCTCTTCCTGCAGGGTCATCCTTACCTTCCTCCGTTTGATTAGGCACCTTTGGTTTGCTTTCGCCATAACCAACTGCTTTCATTCTTGCCTTCTCTACTCCCTTTTCTACCAAATATTTCACACAGCTTTCTGCGCGTGCCTGCGATAATTTCATGTTGTCTTTATCGGTACCAATAGCATCGGTGTGCGCGCTCAACTCAATAATAAATGCCGGATTCTCTACCATAATTTGATAAAGATTATTCAATACTAATTTAGAGTTTTCGGTAAGCGTTGCCTTACCAAATTCATACAACACATTTTGAAGGGTGTAAGTTTTGTTCAACTCCAACTTAGCAATTGAAATATCTTTACGAAAGGTATCTATTAAGCCCAGACCGCGCGTGGTTATGTTTACTGTTTTGGTAAAGTACTCGTTCTTGCGCACCACTACCTTGTAATCTTTGTCCATTTCTAAATCGAAAGCATAATTAGGATCGCTCTTTACATAGTAGGAAGTTTTTTCCATGCCATTTGGATACACTTCAATCAATTCTACGTTTGCATCCTTCAATCCTTCTGGTTTTCCTTCTTCCGTTATCAAACCTTTCACCACGTACGCCCCTTTACGAACAGCCACATTGTTTTGTAACGTGTCCTCACCAGGCAATCCTTTGGTTGTAATACTCTCCGCTTTCGTTTGAAATCCTTCTCTTTCCACTTCCACTACATAATCCGATTCCGGAGCAAGTTTAAAGAAATAGTATCCACCTTTATCCGAACTTCCGCCCGCTTTGCTCGATGAGTCCACACCTACCAAAATTTTGGTACCATCTTCTGCTTTGCGATATAATTTAAATGTGGCACCTTTTAGGGCAACACCTCCATCATCTCCGCCTTCTTTAAACGCCATACCTTGTACAGCATATTTGAAATTTGTCCAATAGAAAATATCATCCGATGCAGTTTTAATTCCGTTCAAAGGAACACTTCCTAATCTATTAGAAACTACGAAGCCATTCGTTTGATCACTGCTGCGCGAATAATACAAATCATCGGCACCCGAATTCACAGGTGACCCTATATTAGTTACATCACCCCAGGTTAAATCAGCCCCTTCGGAGCTTTTGAAAACATCAAAACCTCCAAAGCCTGGATGTCCGTTTGAACTAAAATAAAGTGTTTTAGTGCTATCATCAAAGAAAGGAGTCTCTTCATCTGCCGTTGTATTAATAGGTCCTTTCAATAATTTTGGTCCCTTGAACTCACCATTCTGCGTTCTTAAGCAATACCAAACATCCATTCCTCCCGGTCCACCTTCGCGATCCGAAGTGAAATAAATAATCTCCATTCCATCGTCAGAAGTTCTAACGCTAGGTTGGGTAGAAGTATGGTTTTCTTTTTCGTTAATAGGTTCAGGCAAGCGTTGAACGTTAGAAAATTTGCCGGCATTAAAATCAGCCACAAAAATATTACAAAGAGGACGGTCATCATCTACTTCCAAACATTTAGTAAAATAAAAACGTGTAAGTGCTTTATTAAAAGTACCGTTACCTATCGTGTAGCCTATTTCATTTACCTCTTCGTTGTCAATTGCTTTTCCCTTTCCCCAATCATTGCCTCCCTTGGTTGCATGGTAGATATTATAGTATCTCTTAGACTTGTGTCCATTTACAAAAATCAAGGTATCGCCCGATGACAGTCCGTCTATCTTTAGAGAAGAATAATAAAGTTGGTCTTCACCTATACCATAAGGAGAGGCTTCAGTATACGACTTATTAATTCCGGTTCCTACACTTAACACTTTTACTTTTGCCTTCTTACTTGTCTTAGCAAATTCGCTTCCGGCTAGTTCAAGCGCTGCCAGTTTTGGTAAAATGTCGGCTTCATTTTTAGGAGTATAGGTCTTTTTAAATTTATTGAGATACGTTATTGCTTCATCAAACTTTCCATTGCGATGAAGTGCTTGACCATAATAATATCCTCCGGTACTAAAGAGCACACGGTCTTCCTCTTCCCATTTCTTAAGTTTAGTTTTTTCGCCTGGTTTAATTTCGTAGAATTTTTTGAAAAATACTTCCGCATTTTCATAATCGCGTGCCTGAAGCAGAGACATTCCTAACCAAAAATGCGCATATCGGTTAGTTGAATCATCGCGCACCACATTTTTGTAATATTCTGCAGCCGTATAATAGTAAGACTGCGCATAAAAATTATCGGCAAGTTTTAACTCGGTTCCGGCACTTCGCGAAGGAACCCGATTTTTTTGGGCAAAAGAAAAAGAGGTGCTTATGAGTAAAGCAATAGTGGCCAGGGTTAAAATCTTCTTCATCGTGGTGTGTTTAGTTTCCTTTTTATTGAAAAAAACCCGCACAGTGTAATGCAGGTTTATTTTATGAATAAAATCTACGGCTGCAAATTAAAATCTGCGGCTTGGCAATGATTTGTTCGCTTTGAATGATTTTACGGTTTCACCCACGTAAGCCAATGAAATTTCAAAGGCACCGCGGTTTGTCGTAGATGATTTTAAAGACGAAATGTTAGTGTCATAAGCAAATCCTAAACGAACGTTACGAAATTCCACATTAGCCATTGGTATAATTGCGTCAGATGTTCCTCCGGTAATTCCGGCATAACGATAACGTAGACCCACGCTAACACTATTGTTAGTTCTGAAACCGGTGTTGAAATAATAGGTAGCCGATAACCCCGGAAGAAGTTCCATGAACGGACCTTGATACATCAACAAAAATTCTGGGCTGATAGAAACTTTTTTCTTGGCACCTAAGAAAGCTTCAATGCTTAAGTCAACGTTGAATTTGCGGGGAAGAACGCTGCTTTTGTTCAACGCATTGGTCAAGGTGTCTTTTACGATTGATTGTTTAGGCTCAATTAAATGGTAAGCACCCACACCAATTCCAAGTTTCACTTTGTCTTTGAAATTTGAGCGCCAATATAAACCAACATTCATATCACCACGGAGGAAACCACGACTGTAATTTTCTTTTGAAGCATTTGAAGGTGTTGCATTATGCCCCAAAAATTGATCTCCAAAAATTGGATCTTCTACTCTTTTTTGAAGAATGGCTCCCTGTAGAGCAATAGACAAACGGTGTTGTCCATCTTTTCCAAATCCTTTATGGTAAGCTACCGTAAGGTTAGCATTTAAAACGGATAGTCCGGCCGCGCCTGAACGGTCATTGAAAAAGCCAACACCAATGGCTAGTTTATCCGTTCTTAAATATCCTTCGAGCAAGCAAAAGTCCACATCAGCGCCTACTGAATGAAACCCGTTTTTGCCTAAAGCACTTGACCACTGATCGCGGTAAATAGCAGCTAAACGGTAACTTCCATCGTAATTGCCAACTAAGGATGGATTGAGCCACGAAGCGTGTGTGTAGTATTGGGCAAAGTGTAAATCTTGCGATTGAGCTGCAAAAGTTGCCATTGTAGCGATAACAATGAACCCGCGCTTTGCGATAGAGGTAAAAAATCTCATGATGTCTGAAGTTAGTTAGTGAATCTGTTTCAAAACTACAAAAGGTTTTGAATTACCAAAGAAGTAGGAAAAATATTTTCAGAAAACTTTCTTCAATAATTATTCTAGCGATTGAAAAAGGCTTTCATAAAAGGCTATTGTCTCCATATAATCCTTCACGCCTATGCGCTCATTAATACCATGAACGGTTTCGAGTAACTCAGCATCCATTCTTACCGGAAAAAACCGGTAGGTGTTATCGGTTAAATCCTGAAAGTGTTTGGAGTCGGTGCTACCGAGCATTAAAAAGGGCGATACGATGGCATCGGGGAAGATTGTTGCGCAAGTTTTTTGAAGCAAGTTAAAACCAAGCGCTGTGGTACTTGATTGTTTAGAGGGTTCATAAACTTCGCCTCGGGTAATTTTTACGCGGTCATCGTCCACAATTTTGACAACTCGTTGCTGCACCTGATCACTATTTTCGTCAGGGAGAATTCGGAAATTGATTTTTGCATTTACCAGCGAAGGGATTACGTTTTCTTTTAGCCCTGCATTCATTATAGTTAAAGCCGAAGTAGTACGCAAAAGCGCTAGTCCTTCGGCCGATTTTTCGTACTCATTTAAAATAAGGGGTTCAAACAACCATCTGTTTGCAAAAACTGTTTTTAAAGGAAACGACATTTCGGGACCAACAAAATTCATGAACTCGTTAACGGTAGCAACAGCTCTTCGCTCTTCGGGATTATCATGAACTTTTTTAACCGCACTTACCAAAATATCTAACGCGGTTTCTTTATCCGGATGACTGCTATGGCCACCTTTTGCGTTCACGGTAAGGTCAAGAGTGATGTACCCTTTTTCGGCTGTGCCAATTAATGCAACTGGGCGTGTCATGTTAGGCACCAATCCTCTCGACACCATTCCTCCTTCATCTAGGTAGAATTCAAATCTTGTTTTTTGCTGTCTAAAGTATTCGGCTATGACTTTCGCTCCATTGCTCCCACCAATCTCTTCATCGCTACCAAAGGCAAAATAGATGGTTCGCGAGGGAATGAATTGGTTATGTTGCATCTTTTTCAATGCTTCAAAAATTGCAATCAAGCTTCCTTTATCATCTAAAGTGCCGCGCCCCCAAATAAAACCATCGGCTACATTACCACTGAAAGGAGCGTACTTCCACTTTGCTTTGGTGCTTTCTTCAATAGGCACTACATCTAAATGCGCATAAAAAATAACCGGATTAATGCTTTCGTTTTTGCCTTTCCATTTAAGCAGCAAACTTCTTTTATTGATAATAGTATCCTCAAGGTTTTCGAACACAGAAGGATATTCGGTTCTTAAAAAAGCAAAAAAAGAGTCGGACGCTAATTGATTTACGATAGTGGTATCATCAAACGAAACGGTATTTATTTTTACCGCATCGCTTAAGTGTTTTACAGCTGCTTCGTCTATTGGATAATCAATTCGTATACCCTCTGCCGTTGAAATTTGTTTTGACTTAAACGATGCCGTTTTTATAAAAAGCGTAACCACCAGCAACAAAAAAACGAATAGAAAAGAGAATAGAATTTTTTTCATGCTCCTATAGGTTTATCGATTGGGAAAAGATTTTGGAATTGAAATTTCAGTAAACTTGTCAGTAAAGTTGTTTTTTCTAATACACTGGAGGGTCGCTTTAGAATTAAGCATGCGGGATTCTTTTCCGCAATCGAATGTTAATGAATTCCACCACTAGGGAAAACAACACCGCCACATACACAAAACCTTTGTTGATGTGTATGTCTAGTCCTTCCATTATTAATGTAAATCCAATTAGAATTAAAAACGAAAGAGCCAGCATTTGCAGGGTTGGATATTTATTGATAATGGAGCTTATAGCAGCACTAAATTGCATCATCACTAACATGGAAATAACTACAGCTGCCATCATTACCGCAATGTGTTGTGTTAATCCTATAGCGGTAAGAATTGAATCGAAAGAGAACACCACATCTACCATTACAATTTGCAGAATAACAGCAGAGAATGCCGCTGTTGCCGGTCCAGCGGAGTGTTCGTGATGGCTGCCTTCCACCTTTTCATGAATTTCAGAAGTTGATTTATAAATAAGGAAGAACCCACCTATAATCAAAATCAAATCTTTAAAACTTACAGCGGCCGATGCTTCGGGTTCTGCAGAACCCATTTCTTTCAAAATAGTTTCAATAGGCAAATGAAACAAGGGTTGCGTAAGTCCAATAATGTATGAGAGACACATCAGTAAAATTAAACGCACTCCTAAGGCCACCACTAAACCTATGTTTCGTGCGTTTTTGCGTTGATGCTGCGGCAGTTTATTTGCCACTAACGAAATGAAGATAATATTGTCAACGCCTAATACAATTTCAAGGAAGGTAAGCGTGAGCAAACTAATCCAGGTAGCGGGATGCGTAAATATTTCAATGCTGTAATCCATGGGGTGAAAATAAAAACTTGGGTTATTCTTTATACTGTGTGTAAACCAATGCTGCGCTCAAACACAACATTGCGCCAACAATTCCACTCAATCGCAAACCAAAATCATGACCAGGGTCTTTACCGTAAAGTGTAAGCATGGCAAAAATCATTATGCCCATAGTTTGCCCTAGTTTTTGAAACAGTGCGCGCATTCCAAAATACATTCCTTCATTATTTTGTCCTGTTCGTTTTGCATCAGCTTGGGCAATATCAGCAATAACCGTATTAGGTAAAATACCAAGAAACGAATCGGGAATTCCAAATACCACCATCAACATTACACCCTGCATAAAAAGCGAAAAGGGAAATTTGCCAAGGTAAAATATATTTCCGAACACTCCTGCCATAGCCATAAAACACAAAATCATTATTCGCTTTTTACTGAACTTTTTCTCGGCCATGTTAACAATGGGATAGAAGATGAGTGTGACTATCACCATAACCCCCATCAAAATTGTTCCTGTGCTTTCTTCTTGCAACAGCAATGATTTGGTATAATACATCAAGCCGGTGGTAATAATGCCAATGCTCATAAAATAACAACAGTCAGTAATGGCGAAGACTAAAAAATTTTTGTTGCGAAGTGCTTTGCCTAACGATTGCCAAATAGATTCTTCATTTACAGAAAGCGCGCAATATCTTTTTTCATCAATGGCGAAAGCAGGTAGCGCCATAGCAAATGCACCAATACAATTCATTACAATTATGGCATACTGCAAACTTTGCATGCGCGAAGTAGTTATCATAAAATGTTCGAACACATCGGCAAACACAGGTGTAACTGAACTGAACGCGGCACCAATAATGAAGCCAACCGCCTGTGCCGTGCTCACATGCATTTTGCCTCCTTCGTAATGCCCCAGTTCGGCAATGAGCGCATTATGCGGTATTACATACAAACCAAAACAGAAATAGTAAAACAATTGTATGCCACTCAACCAAAAAATATTGATGGTAGCTTCGCCCTGCACCGGTGGAAAAAAAAGAAGTACACCGAAAACACTCATGGGTAGCACCGCCCACCGCATCAAAGGAATTCTTCTGCCCAATGCATGTTTGCTCTTATCGCTAAACTGTGCAATCAATGGGTCTACCACGGCATCAAACAATCGCCCACTAGCAAGAATAATAGCGATGATGTTGAACACCCCTAAGTAAACCGTTTGCGATACTAAATTTTTCATGCCTGAATTGGAAGGGGGCAGATAGAAGTAAAGCAAATAAACGGTGATGATATTGATGGATAAACTCCAACCAAAACCGCCTATGCCGTAGTAAATTAATTTGCGAAGAGGAATACGTTCCGGTTGCTGCACGGCTGCAAGATAGAAGAACGGTGGAATGATAGAATGATGAAACGGTGGATTTGCCGCGGTATTTATTTCAACATTCCATTCATTTCGCATTTCCCTTGAAAAAAACGTTGCTGAAAAAGTATGTAACCACTTACATAAATACTTTTATATTAGCCCCATGAGCAAAACAGGAACCGATTTAATTAAGCATTTGGGCGAATTAGCATTTGCGACTCGCTTAAAAAGATTAGCAGAATCATTGCAAGCAGATGTTGGTAGAATTTACCGCGAAATGAAGGTGGACTTTGAACCAAAATGGTTCACCATGTTATACGCACTCTACCATAACGAAACAATGAGCGTGATTGAACTTTCCAATCTTTTGAGACTTACGCATCCTGCCATCATTCAGTTTGCTGAACAAATGCAAGAGAAAAAATTGGTAACATTTATCAAGGATAAAACCGATGCACGAAAAAAACTGATTCAGCTTACAACTAAAGGCAAAAATATTTTCGAAGGCATAGAACCTATTCTTCACGAAATAGAAATTGCAAATCGTGAGTTTCTTCGAGAATCAGGCGCTGATGTCCTGGGAACTATTGAGAAGATGGAAAAGCAACTCGAACTAAAGAGTATGTATAAGCGAGTGAATGAACGATTAGTAAAAAATTTTATCAATGAAATTGAGTTACAAGGATATTCTTCGAAGTATAAGGAGGATTTCAAGCGATTGAATGTAGAGTGGCTAAAAAAATATTTTGTGGTAGAAGCAATTGATGAACGGGTATTAAACAACCCGAAAAAGGAAATCATCAATAAAGAAGGCGAAATATTTTTTGCGATTTATAAAGATGAAGTTGTTGGAACTGTAGCAGTAAAAAAATGCGCTCCTAAAACCTATGAGTTACTCAAAATGGCGGTAACAGAAAGGTTTCAATCGAAGGGAGTTGGGAGACTTTTAATGAACAAAGCAATTGACTATGCAAAAAAGAAAAAAGCAAATTCGATAGAATTAGACACCAGCAGAAAACTGGAAGGTGCAATGAAACTATATGAAAGTATCGGTTTCAAAATTTCTGGTGAACAGGGAAATGAAAGCTACGAACGATGCACTATAAAAATGTCGATGGATTTAAACGCTTTGTTTCTCCTGTTGTTGCTTAGTTCATTTTTTGTGATGTGGTATGGTGTCGTGTTCAGTACCCACACTGCGCCTGCGCAAAACGGTTTCACCGACTTTTTGTTCAAAGCCATTGAACACATTGTAAAGCCAATGAGTTTTAAAACGCTGTATTAAAAGGATAAAAAATTTGAAGAAACAAAAATATAGGTGGCGTGCGGACTTTGGGTTAAGATGCTTGCTTACATCGTTCTTTCATCAATCAAAATCAGCAAGCTATAGGTTATCGCAAAATCGTACTTGCCCTTAAGTGCCGCACCGCCTTCCTTTTTCGAAAGTAAAATTTTGTCTTTTACTTTTTCCCTTATACACAAATATGATACTCATGCGCAAACTTTTACTTCTTCAACTTCTTGCAGTTTCAACTGTTTTTAGCCAACCCGCAGAAAAAAACATGGCACCGGTTCGCTCTCTTGAAACAATAAAGGTTTTAACCACTGCCAATTCTCCAGCACCTAAAATTGACGGAAATTTGGATGATGAAAGCTGGAGCAACGTTGCTGTGAATACCAATTTTATAATCAGTACACCAACATTCGGTAAGCCATCTGCTTTTAAAACCGAAGTGAAAATTATTTATGACGACAACGCAATTTACATAGTTGCACATTGCTACGATAATGAGCCGAAGAAAATACAACGTTTACTCACCGCGCGAGACGACAATGGGAATGCCGACTGGTTTTCGGTGGGCTTTGATACCTACAACGATAACATCAACGGTTTTCGTTTTCAGTTAAGTGCCGCTAATGTGCAGAGCGATGCACGTTTATCTCCGGGCAGTTTTGATTTGAACTGGGATGCAGTTTGGTTTTCGAAAACGAGTTTAAAAGCCGATGGCTGGGTGGCAGAAATCAAAATTCCATATTCCGCACTTCGTTTTCCTAAAGCAACGGACCAAACTTGGGGCTTACAATTCTCGCGTTACGTGCAAAGACTAAATGAAATTTCGTCTTGGAGTCCTGTCAATCCACAAACAGAAGGCATTGTAAATCAATGGGGGGAGCTGGCGCACTTAAAAAATCTGAATCCACCTTTGCGGCTTTCTTTTGTTCCTTATTTAACGGTAGGTTTTTTGCGCGAACCGCTTTCTGTAGCAAACCACACTTTTGATAACCACAGAATTTTGAATGGCGGACTTGATATTAATTGGGGAATCAATGAAAGTTTTACGTTGAATACTACTCTTGTTCCCGATTTCGGGCAAGTGCAAAGTGATAGCAAGGTTTTAAATCTTTCTCCTTTTGAACAAACGTTTCAGGAGCGCAGACCATTTTTTACGGAAGGAACAGAATTGTTTAACCGCAAAGTTGGGTTGTCTCCGGGTCAACTTTTTTATTCGCGTAGAATTGGACAAACGCCTACACGTTACTATGACATTCCCTACACCATAGCAGAGAACGAAGAAATAATTTCCAATCCGTCCTCCACTCAACTTTATAACGCCACAAAAATTTCGGGCCGAACAAAAAATGGTTTTGGCTTAGGGTTTTTGAATTCAATAGCTGCACCTATGTATGCGGTTATAAAAAACACAAATGATAATTCAACGCGCAAAGAGTTAACAGAACCTTTGGCTAATTACAATATGATTGTGTTCGATCAATCGCTGAAAAATAATTCGCGCGTTGGGTTTTCAAATACTTCTGTGGTGCGCCCAAAAGGTTGGCGCAATGCAAACGTATCGCAATTTTTGTTTGACTTACGCGATAACTCTAACACGTATTCCTATAGCGGCTTTCTGAATTTTTCGCAAGTGTATGACAAAACAATTGCTGCAAAACCTTTGTTTGGCGGCTATGCCGATTTTATTGCGAGCAAAATAAGTGGTAACTGGCGTTACGACTTTGAACAGTATTTAATTACCGATAAATATGACCAAAACGATTTGGGAGTTTTGTTTCATGGTAATGAAGTTTCTACTTTTCTGGGTTTAAAATATTTTGATTTTGAACCGAAAATGAAATTGAATAATTGGGATTTATACGCTAGTGTTCAATACACTTCTCTTTATAAACCATACGCCTTTCAAGATTTCACCATTAATATGGGAGCCGATTTTACGTTTAAAAATTTTTGGTACATCAGCGCGTTTGCACAAACCAAGCCCGTTAAGTATTATGATTACTATGAGCCCCGTGTAGAAGGAATGAAATTCCATCATCCCTTATTTGGTTACATGAATCTGAATATAGGGAGCGATTACCGGAAGCGATTTACGCTAGCTGCAAGTTTTGGATTTGGTGAATCGCCAGTGCCTAACGACCCCTATTTTGAAGGAAGTCTCACACCTAAAGTCAGAATTAAAGATCGGGTTACTCTTTCACTTTCTTCTTTCGTAAGCAAGGATTGGAAAAATTTTGGTTTTGCCACTTGGGATAATGATGGCAATCCTGTTATTGGCGCGAGGCAAACGTATGTCACTACTAATACATTCACCGCCCAATACACCATAACACCCAATATGTTCGCGAGCTTTTCTGCACGGCATTATTGGAGCAAAGCTGTTTATTTAAATCATTACCTGCTAGATGATGAAGGCAAGATTCACGAGCGTGAGTTAATACCTGAAACCAACCGCAATTTCAACAGTTGGAATATTGATTTCGTTTATGACTGGCGGTTTGCACCCGGCAGCGATTTAATTGTAACCTGGAAACAATTTGTTTACAAAAGTGATAATGACGAGCATGGAAATTATTTTCAAAATGTGCGCAAGACTTTTAATACACCACAGACAAATTCAGTTTCCGTTAAACTTGTTTGCTATTTAGATTATCAGCAAATGAAGGAGTGGGATGATAAACGAAAATCGAAGCGAAGAAATGTATGAAAACAAAAACGCCTTTCGAAAATTTTCCGAAAGGCGTTCTATTATTTAAGTGAAGTGAAAAATTATTTCACCACATTAAATCTGTTTTGTTTCAAGATATTTCCTTGTGCATCGGCTATACGATAAATGTATGTGCCGTTTGAAAATTCAGAAACATTAATAATGGTTTTTTGTCCTTCTAAATTATTTACCGAAACAAGTTTGCCATTGATGTCTGAAATTACTGCGCGGAAACCGGTTGTGTTAATGTCGGTTGAAATAGTAATTACGTCAGAGGCAGGATTTGGATAAACGCTTACGTTTAATTTATCAGCTACTTCTTGCAAAGCGCTTGGAAGATTTACATAACCAAAAAGAACAGCATCCAAGTGCAAAGTAGAGCCCTTTACTGCATTTCCCGCGCTTGCATAAAACTCCACCCCTAATGTATCAGGTACAGTAGCTGTATAAAATGAAGTGAGTATTGTATAAAGCAAACTCCATTGGCTGGTAGCATCTAAACGAAGTGCCAATGTTGCTGCACCACCGGTAAAGGCACCTGCACCATTTTTTGTCATAGTTAAAGCCATTAAGGCTGTGTCGCTTGCAGGACTTGTATATTTATAACCTAGAAACAAGGTATCTGGTTTAAACGCAAAGGCAATTCCTGCAAATTGAGGTCCTTGCCCGGTCATAACACCTTTACCTAGTCCTACTCCACCTGCCACAACACCGTAAGCTGGTTGACCAGGAATTGAATCGGATTCCAATTTTAAAGAATATGGTCCTACGATTTTATCAACTCCGTCCTTGCCCGAAAGTCCTAGTGGAAATCCGAAAACGCTTTCGTATGTAGCCCAACCATCGGGAGCTAGAGTATCTGTAGTCCATGAATCGAAACTTGAATTGGGAACTTGTTGTGCGCTGGCTGCAAAGAAAGCGGCAACAAAAAGAACGAAAAGAGTAAATTTTGCTTTCATCTTAATTTTGTTTTTTGTTTAAAAATTTTTGTGCGCGCAAATGTATAAACCCAATAAACTTTGCAACATAAACTCAAGTTTTTGTGACGGTTTTCTTGAAATTTTGACAATTCTATGACAATTGGAGCTTCGGCACTGCGAAAAATGAAGCTAAATCTCTTTGAACGAGCCGATGATTTTATTGATGTCTTCTTTGAAATGAAGTTTGCGGTCTTCGCTTCGGGTCCATATACTGAGGTGGTAAATATTTTTGCTGCCTTCAAAAATTACTTCGCTGAAATAAATATTCTCGTTGTTCATTTTGCCAAAAATTTCTACCCGCGTTCCTTTTAGTTCGCCTGCATTAACTTCGGTAGAATCCGAAACCTGTGCGCCCGCCATAGCTTTGCGAAGCACCTTTAAATTGTCGTACATGAGTTCTCCGTTCGTCCGTTTTAACTCGCCTTTAGAAATTGCCTCTCCTATTGCATAAAAGTTACGAAAATGATTCGCGTACTGAAAATCGGCTCCTTCTTTCAAACTTTTATCTTCTTTCATCCAACTTGGAACAGAGATTGAAAATTTATTAGCCGCATTGATAGCTTGATATTGGTTGCTGTATTTGCAGGAGGAGACTATAGATAAGAGACAATAGACGATAGAAAATACAAGCGCATGTTTTTTCATTGCAAAAATTTTTTCAGGAGCGAAAGTAATTTTTACGATTTGTTCTTTGAATGCATTTGCCTACGCAATGTTTTTGCTCTCAAATCGGGACCATCGTGGCTCCAACCCGGTGGATAGAAAATGTATTTTAGTTTATCTGAAAATTTCGGAGCGCGTTTTACATCGTGCAACACATCGACCAATTCATGTGAAGCAATTTTGAAAAGATTATAAGTGTTTATGTTTTTTGTGATTCCGTAAAGAGGTTTTTCATCTTCTCTTTCTGCTGCAAATGTTCCAAACATTCTATCCCAAATAATTAAAATACCCGCGTGATTTTGGTCTAAGTAACGAATATTTGATGCGTGATGCACGCGGTGATGCGATGGCGTATTGAAAATAAACTCAAACCATTTCGGTAATTTTTTAATCAATTCCGTGTGTGTCCAATATTGATAAATAAGCGAAATGCTCATCATCATTAACATCATCAGCGGCTCGAAACCAAAGAGTGGCATCCAACACCACCAAATGTATTTATAAAACTGCTCGCCCCAACTTTGACGAAGTGCTGTGGCAAAATTCAACGTTTGTGAAGAATGGTGATTGACATGTGCCGACCATAAAATTCTTATTTCGTGGCTTAAGCGATGATGCCAGTAAAAAGTAAAATCATCGGCAAACAAAATAAGCACCCATGCCCACCAATGCCAGCCAATATTGAAAAAGTGAAAGTGATTAAAAATGATTGTGTAAGTGCCGAAAGCCAAACCCTTCGTTAAAATATCAATCACCAAAGAACCAAGCCCCATGCCTATAGATGACAGTGCTTCTTTCTTTTCATACAAATCCAGTTTCTCCTTCCAGCTAATGTATAGTTCAGTGCCTATGGTAATAAGAAAAAATGGAATGGCGTATGTCACCGGGTCGGTGAGCGGGTCTACATTTTTAAAAATTTGAAGTAGCATTTTTTAAATTTTAAAAGCAATCTGTTTTTGATTGTTTAAAAATTTTGGTAAAGATATAATTAGTCTCAAATGGAACACGCATTATAGAAATACTAAGCAGCAAATTCAATTAGTTTTGCGCTCATTGTCTAACCAACGAAGAGCAAAAAGTAAATGAACCTGGAGCGAAAGCAGATGAAGTATGTGGCGATTGCCGCTTTGCTATTCATCGTTTATTTTCTTTTCAGAAATGCATTGCTTCATTTTTTCTTCGAAAGAGCTGAGAAACGAATAGAAGAAAAATATCGTGTCAACTTAATTGTAAGCGATGTTTGGTTTTCTTCTTTTGATTGTATTGCGCTCCAAAATCTGTCAATAAAACCTCTTGATGCCGATACACTTTTGAGATTAAATGAAGCAGAGTTGAATCTTTCAATACTCGATTTACTCACCGGCAAAATCGGTTTCGATGAAGTAAAAATCAATGGCGGAGCAATTACAATTCGCAACGAAATCGAAAACAACAACATCCGGTTTTTAAAAGGGGTGAGTAAAGACACAACGCATAAAACAACTTCAACCCACAACTTTTTTGAAACAGCAAATGGATTAACGGCAAAAATGTTTCGCGCTTTGCACACTTCGCTTTCTGTGAAGAATGTAAGTCTTACTTATACCGACACAGCAAGCACACAAAATGTTTTCATTCCTGAAATGAATTACAACCTTGAGAAATTCAGCGGCTCTGTCATCAACAAACTTTCAAACGATACTATTTCACTTGCCGGAAATGTGATAGAGAAGAAGAAGCAGTATCAGTTTCAGATAACTCAAACGACAAATAATTCCTATTTGCCGTTTCTAAATGCTACACATGGATTGAAGTGTAAATTCAAATCGATAGCAGTCAATGTTTTGTTGCAGAAGAAAGGCAAGAGTTTTGAAATCTCCACTGATGTGAAAGCAGAAAATTTTTTTCTTAACCATTGGCGATTGGCAAAAGAAGATGTGGTATTCTTCAATTCCACCTTCAAAGGTGCTTGGAAAATTTCCCCGCAATCCATTGAGCTGGATTCAGCATCGGTTTTACAGTTACAGGAAATTTCGGTGCATCCCTATTTGTTTTACAGCAATTCACCACAAGAAATTTTTTCGCTCAGCATCGCTATGCCCGAAACTGTTTCAGACTCATTTTTTCATTCGTTGCCAAGTGGTATGTTTCGTACAGTCAAAGGAATTTCGTGTAGCGGTACACTCGCTTACGATTTAAAATTCAACATCAATACACAACAGCCCGACTCGCTTACTTTTCTTTCGGGTTTGAAGCGAAAGAATTTTCGCATCAATCATTATGGTGAAGAAAATTTTGAACGAGTTAATTCTTCGTTCACCTATAACGCTTACGATGGTGAGCGATTGGTTCGCCAGATAATAGTAGGAGAAGAGAACCCGGAATTTGTTTCGCTTCAGCGAATTAATCCGTTCTTGGTTCACAGCGTGCTGCAGTCAGAAGACCCATCGTTTATGTTGCATCGCGGTTTTTTAACCGAATCATTTCGCGAATCAATTATCAAAAACTACAAAGAGAAGCGTTTTGCGCGTGGCGGCAGCACCATTAGTATGCAACTGGTTAAAAATGTTTTTCTGAGCCGCAACAAAACCATTTCGCGCAAAGCCGAAGAAGCCTTGATTGTTTACCTCATTGAAAATCTTTCGCTCGTCAGCAAAGAGCGTATGCTCGAAATTTATTTGAACGTTATTGAGTGGGGACCGAACGTGTATGGCATTCACGAAGCATCACGTTTTTATTTCAATAAAAATCCGCAGCAGTTGAATTTGCAGGAGAGTATTTTTCTGGCGAGCTTAATTCCGCATCCAAAATTTTTCAAGTATCAGTTTGATAAAGCCGGAAAAATTAGACCAACGCTGAATGATTATTTCAGAATTCTTTCGCAGCGCATGTTGTATAAAGGATGGCTTACTGCCAATGATACCATTGGTTTAAAAGCCGATGTAAAATTAAAAGGCGCTGCCTTGCATTTTATTTTGCCAA
The DNA here is from genome assembly GCA_947479455.1 of Bacteroidota bacterium. GTDB lineage: Bacteria > Bacteroidota > Bacteroidia > Chitinophagales > LD1 > Bog-950. The sequence goes on along the minus strand of CANJZE010000010.1, from coordinate 76,507 downwards.
ACGATTCGCTCGCTGCACCGTTGAACGAAGAGGAAGAGATGCTGGAGTAATTTTTTTGATGCTCGAACACATCATTTTTTTTGTGTTTGCATAAAATGGAACTGCTACTATATTTGTTGAACAAATTTTTAACCCCTCTAAAAAATTACACATGAACAAAGGTGAACTCATCGACAAGATTTCGAAAGATGCAAAAGTTACAAAAGGACAAGCAGGCGATGCACTTGATTCTTTTCTTAGTGCTGTAACGGGAACGCTGGCAAAGGGCGGCAAAGTAACGTTGGTTGGTTTCGGAACATTTTCTGTTTCTAAACGCTCTGCTCGCAAAGGTCGCAATCCGCAAACCGGAAAAGAAATCAATATCAAAGCAAAGAAGGTTGCCAAGTTTAAAGCCGGCACCGAGCTTGCAAAAAAAGTAAACAAATAATTTTCTTCAGAGAATAAAACCCCGATAGCTAAAACCTATCGGGGTTTTTTATTGTTGAAAATGTAAATCGAATTTCTACTTTCGCACCACACAAAAAACAAAACTTATTATGGGAAGAGGAGATAAAAGAACAGCAAAAGGAAAAAGATTCAAAGGTTCGTTTGGTAATTCAAGACCTCACAAAGTAAAGGCAGCGGCTCCTAAAGCAGCGGCTCCTAAAAAAGAAAAAGCAGTAAAGGCAGAAAAGCCCGCAGCTAAAAAAGCACCTGCAAAAAAAGCAGCCGCTAAGAAAAAAGACGCCTAGTTTATTTTCAATAAAAACGACAATGGCTAACAGTATGAAATTTCTTTGCTGTTAGCCATTCCAGTTTTATACCTTGTTCAATTTATAGCTGCGTACGGTAGCTATCGTTAAGGCACTTGATTTAAAAAAACAACCCCGCTGACAAATCCCTAGCGGGGTTAAAATTTTCAGACCAATTTTCTTATTGACCTAAGTATGCTTTCAATGCTTTGCTGCGGCTTTGCGAGCGAAGTTTGGTAATTGCTTTGTCTTTTATTTGGCGAATACGCTCTCGGGTAATTCCTAAGCTGTCACCAATATCTTCCAAAGTCATTGGATGCTCAACACCTATACCGAAGAATAACTTGATAACTTCTTTCTCTCTTTCGGTCAACGAAGCGAGTGTTCTTTCCGTTTCAATGCGCAACGAATCTTTGTAATCAAGATGACTATCGGTTTTATCGGCATTGAAGTTTTCCAACACATCAATCAAAGCGTTTGATTCTCCATCGGTAAACGGAGCATCCATGGATACGTGGCGGGCAGAAATTCCCAAAGTAGCTTCTACTTCTTCTACGGTAATTTCCAATACCATTGCCACTTCCTCAGGGGTCGGCTCACGCTGATATTTTTGCTCCAGTTCAGAAAACACTTTATTGATTTTGGTCAATGAACCCACTTTGTTAAGCGGCAAACGAACCATACGGGAGTGCTCGGCTAATGCCTGAATGATTGACTGACGAATCCACCACACCGCATACGAAATGAATTTGAATCCACGTGTTTCATCAAACTTCTGGGCGGCTTTCACCAGTCCTAAGTTTCCTTCGTTAATCAAGTCGTTTAGTGAAAGCGAATTATTTTGATACTGCTTTGCCACCGACACCACGAAACGAAGATTCGCACGGGTTAGTTTTTCCAAAGCAGTCTGGTCTCCGGCACGAATTCTCCGCGCCAAATGCACCTCTTCTTCCGGGGTTAACAGGTCTTCTTTGCCAATTTCCTGCAAGTATTTCTCAATAGATTGACTCTCGCGGTTGGTAATGGATTTCGAAATCTTTAGCTGTCTCATTATAAATCAGGGTTTATTTGGTAAGAGCGTCCGTTTTTAACGGAACGCGAAAATAAAATTCTTTACGATATACAAGCAAGGTAATATTAGAAACCTAAAAAGGCAATAGCAGATTGAATATTTATTGCTTAAAAAATACAAACCGCTTGTGGTAAAGACGAATAGACTGATTGGTTATTGTGCTTAGTAAACAGCGGCTTGCAATTTTTATATTCGCCATTCAAAATTTTTGAACCATGTTAGAAATTGCCGCCATCAGAAATAATGCAGAAGCCGTTAAACAACGCCTGGCTGTAAAGAATTTTAAAGAGCTGAATCTTATTGACGAAGTATTGCAGTTAGACGAGCAGCGCAGAGCCACGCAAACCAAACTCGATGAAAACCTGGCGAAGCAAAATGTGATAGCCAAAGAAGTAGGCGAGCTTTTTAAACAGGGCAAAAATGAAGATGCCGAAAGCAAAAAAGCCGAAACCGCTAAACTGAAAGAAGACTCTAAACAATTTGAAATTGATTTAGCCAAAGCCGAAGACGAGATAAAAGATATTCTCGTGCGCATTCCGAATACACCACACAGTTCTGTGCCGCTAGGTAAAACGCCTGAAGAAAATGAAGTGGTGAAAACGGTGGGTGAAATTCCAACGCTGCACGAAGGCGCGCAACCGCATTGGGATTTGGCGAAGAAATACGACCTGTTTGATTTAGAACTCGGAGTAAAAATTACCGGTGCGGGTTTCCCCGTTTACAAAAAACAGGGAGCCAAACTGCAGCGCGCGCTGATTAGTTTCTTTTTAGACCATGCCGTTGAAGCGGGATATATGGAAGTAATTCCTCCGCACATGGTGAACGAAGCCAGTGCTTTTGCCACGGGGCAATTGCCCGATAAAGAAGGGCAGATGTATGTAACCAAAGAAGAAGGTTTCTACCTGATACCTACAGCCGAAGTGCCGGTAACCAATATTGTGCGCGATGAAATTTTAGATACCCTTCCCGCCAAATTCACCGCTTACTCACCTTGCTTTAGAAGAGAGGCGGGCAGCTACGGCAAGGATGTGCGCGGGCTTAACCGTGTGCACCAGTTTGACAAGGTGGAGATAGTGCAGATAGTGCACCCTGATAAAAGCTACGAAGTGCTCGAAGAAATGGCGAAGCATGTGGAAGTGCTGCTGCAAAAACTCGAACTGCCTTACCGTGTTTTGCGCCTGTGTGGGGGTGATATGAGTTTTGCCAGCGCCCTTACTTACGATTTTGAAGTTTACAGCGCGGCACAAAAACGCTGGCTTGAGGTAAGCTCGGTTTCTAATTTTGAAACCTTTCAAAGCAACCGTATGAAGGTGCGGTTTAGAGATGAGAACAAAAAAACACGCTTAGCTCACACGCTCAACGGCAGTGCGCTGGCGCTGCCGCGTATAGTGGCTTCGCTTTTAGAAAACCACCAAACAGCCGATGGCATTAATATACCTGCGGCTTTGCAGGCTTATACAGGGTTTAAGAAGATTGGGTGAGAGAAGTTCGCTTCAGCTCAAAAGAAAAAACTGTATGCGAAAGGTTTTTTTTCCAGTGGGTTTCGCCTCGAACCCTGCGAAAGAGTAAAGCAAAATTTTTCCGTTCTATGCCCTCGTAAATTCTCCGTATTTTCGAAAACAAAAATAACGTATGACTTACTTCATAGAAATAAAAGAAACGCCCGAATCAAAATCGCTGATTGCGCAATTGCGCACCTTGAAGTATGTGAAGATTCGAAGTGAAGAAAAGCACCCGAAAAGGAAATACCACTTCACCGATGAAGAAATGGCTTTGCCTCTCGGCAAAAAACCAAACCGCAAAGAGTTGGAACAATGGCTCACCCGCCCCGATAAAGACAAAGGCTGTTCTGCCGAAACCGTGCGCAAGCGGCTGGTAAAAAAGCTACACAAAGAATTTTCTACTAAAAAATAGACGGCATGCGTGACCTCGTCATTATGAAGCGCGCAGAAAATGCGATTTACAAAGTTGCTCAATACCGTGCCTCACAATCCTTTCCAGAAACAGGTGAAAAATTCATTCATGAAATAATTGATTTCTGGTTAGAATATGCCTCGCTCAAAATTTCTCATCCGCTCCGTAAGAGCGAAATATTAGCAAAGCACCATTACAGTTGTATAGTGTTTAAGGACAATTGGGTAATTGCTTTTAAATACTCCGACAAAGAGTTTCGTGTTTACCGTTTTGTTTGGGGCGGCAAATTGATATGAGTAACCTTTTTACCTGCTCGCATATATCCGCTAAAAACTAAATTAGCATCCGATGAAATTTCTCTTCGCTTCTTTTTTATTTCTTCTGGTGCTTGGTTCGGGAGCGCAATCGGTAGAAATTTCAAATGCCACCAAGCTGCCCGCTAAAACAAGCAAGTTTAAAATTGTAGGCAAAAACAACGATGGCATTGTGGTGCGCCTCTACGGCAGTGAGGATGTGATTAGCGTGTATGATAATTCGCTTCGCTTGGTTACCAATAAAATTATTGATTACAAAAATGAAGACGGACAGCTGCAATACATTATGCTCAATAAGACGGGCGCGGTAATTTTTTATTTAGAGCAGCAAAAAAAATATTCGGTGCTGCTGGCGCAGCCCGTTAATTCAAAATTTATTGAAATAGGCAAAGCCGTTTCTATAGATACCATTTACGACCGCAAAGAGCTGGTGTCACAGAATCTGCGCTTTAAAGCTTCGGTTGATCAGAGCTACTTAATGGTTTATTATCCGTTTTTCAGCGGGTCAAAAGTAGAGAGCATTAAGTTTATGTGCCTTGACCGCACGCTCAATATGCTTTACAACAAAACTGTTCCGCTCAACCGCGATGAAGCCGAGCTGGAACAATCGAAAGCGCTGATAGATAATAAAGGCAATGCGTTTTTAATTCTTAAACCCGAGATCAAAGGCGAAGGCAGCGCGTATAATGTTCTGCATTTAAGCAACAATGGCGGCTTTGCTTTCTACAATCTGCTCACCGAGAAAGAAGTTTTTGATGAGCCATTGTTTGAAATTGACAACAAAAATGGCAACATGGTGATGAGTGCTTTTTATGATGATAAAAAACGAACGAACGAAAATGTAGCCAACGGTTTTCTCTATTCCAGTTTCGACCCGGATAACGGCATTGCACTGCACACCAACTACACCGAGTTTTCGAACGAGTTTATTGCAGAGCTTACAGGAAGAGAAAACATAACCAACAAAAGTTTATACACGTTCACCATTCGCAAAATTCTTTTACGCAACGATGGTGGCATATTGCTCATGGCTGAGTCGTACATTAAAGATTCGCGCGAACAGTCTGTTCCATTAGGTGTACAGCCGGGTTATAATTCCTACCGATCAACCGATATTTTTCAATTCAACGACATTGTAACTTTCTCTTTGAATCCTTCCGGTGAAATGGAATGGCATTCGGTGCTTCGCAAAAAACAAGCGAGTGAAGATGACAACGGAATTTATTCTTCGTATTTAATGTTGAACGAAAAAGACAAGCTGCATTTTCTGTATCTCGATGACCCAACCATCACCGGTTCTTTAAACGAATATTCTATTACCAGCACAGGCACACAGGATAAAAAATTGTTAACCTATCAGGAAGAACAGGATATCATGCTTATGCCCAAGTTGGGAAAACAAACTGCGCCTGATGAAGTAGTTCTACCTAGTTACAAAGGCGGTTCGTTGCGATTGGTAAAAATTACTTTTTGAGCTATGGCTGTCATGCTGACGAAGGAAGCATCTTGTATTTTTAAATTTGCGTTACCTGAATACAGGATTCTTCGCTACGGAAACCTTCGCTCAGAATGACAGAACCGATTTCTCTATTAACTATTCACTATTAACCCGCTGCCTTGCTCTCGTTTTTCAAATCCAATAATCCTGCAGTAGTTGTTTTCTACATCATTTATCTGGTGTTGTTCCGGCTCATTTTCTTTTTCACAGTTCCCGAAGTCGAGTTTGTCTTTCATTACCACGAACCTTTAAGCAGCGCCTTGTTTGATTTCTTAAAAACCAACTCTCTCAATTTCGGAATCCTGAGTTTGTCACTGGGTGGGGTGCTTTGTTTTATGCAGGCATTGTTCATTAACAACATTGTAAACGAAAACAAAATGCTGCCCAAGAAAAATTACATGGCAGGAGCGGTCTTCATCATTTTTGCATCGTTTTTTAAAGAAAGTTTGTTGCTATCGCCTGCATCAATAGCACTTACCTTTTTAATTATTTGCACTGCGCGCATTTTTGCGCTTATCCGAAAAGAAAAAGCATACGGAGACATTTTCGACATTGGATTTTTAGCAGCAATTGCTACTCTTTTTTATTTCCCCAGCATCATCTTCATTGTATTTGCATACATCGGTTTGGCTACTGTGCGGCCGTTTAAACTACGCGAATGGTTGGGAGTACTGGTTGGCTTTCTTGCCCCTTTGTTTCTGACCTTCACTTATTATTTCTGGAATAACCGTAGTGTCGAAATGTTCTTGGCTTTGGCAAACATTCATAGTGAAGGATGGCTGCTCGGTATCAACTTATCGCCTAAAGACAAAATCGAAATTGCGGCTATAACGGCTTGCATAGCAACATCGTTGGTGCTTCTACCATCTGCCCTTTACTCATCGCTCATTCAGGTGCGAAAATTTTCAAACACCCTTATTTTGTTTATAGTTCTCACTGCCATTGCTATGTTACTGCAGCAAAGCATCCACCTCAGCCATTTCATTTTGTTCAGTTTGCCATTGGCAATTATGGTAGCCATGATTTTAATGCACATAAAACGAAACTGGATACCCGAAGTCATCCACATAATTTTAATTTTGTTTGTGTTAAGCATGCAGTTTCTTCCACTATTCAAAATCATCTAAACCATATTCTATGAAATTCGGAGTAGTTGTTTTCCCCGGTTCCAATTGCGACAAAGACATGTATCATGTAGTAAAAGAAGTAATGGGCTGCGAGGCGCGTTACATTTGGCATAAAGACACTGACTTGTCAGAGTTCACCACAGAAGATTGCATTATTCTTCCCGGTGGTTTTAGTTATGGCGATTATTTACGCACCGGAGCCATTGCACGTTTTTCACCAGTAATGGAAGCGGTAATACAATTCGCTAACAATGGCGGAAAGGTTTTAGGTGTGTGTAACGGTTTCCAGATTTTGTGTGAAAGTCATTTATTACCTGGCGCTTTACTTCGCAACGAAAGCATGAAGTATGAATGCAAAAATGTTTACCTCACTCCGCAAACTTCCAAAGCATTATTGACTTGCAAAATTGATAAAGAAGCCGTGCTGAAAATTCCAATTGCACACGGTGAAGGCAGATACTACTGCGATGAAACCACGTTGCAATCACTCTACGATAACGACCAAATCCTTTTCAAATACTGCGATGAAAACGGTGAAGTGAATGAAGAATCAAATCCGAATGGTTCACTCGACAACATTGCAGGAATCTGCAACACACAAAAAAATGTTTTTGGTATGATGCCGCATCCTGAGCGTGCTTCGGAGAAAGCTTTGTTCAACACCGATGGCAAAATTATTTTCGAATCCCTCATCAGCAAAGTGCTGGAGATGACTGTGCTATACAGCAACGCGTAGTTTATGACTACACAAGAACGCAACGCGCTTATTGAATCTTACGGCAACGCTTACAATATCTTAATTGAAGCGCTAAAAGAATTTCCGAAAGAAATGTGGCAGTGGAAGCCCACTCCCGAAAAATGGAGCATTCATGAAATCATCATTCACATTGCTGACAGTGAAGTAAATTCATTTGTGCGTTGCCGCAGATTTGTTGCAGAACCAGGCAGCGGAGTTTATGGTTACGATGAAAATAAATGGGCAAAGCATCTTGACTATCATTCGCAAAGTGTTGAGGATTCATTGGAACTTTTCAAACTGCTTCGCAAAGCTTCTTACGATTTGATAAAAACGGTTGATGACAAAACATGGGAAACCGCCACAGTAAATCATTCCGAAAACGGAGTGATGAGTTTTGAGCAATGGCTCAAAGTTTATGAAGAGCATGTGCCTGTTCACCTACGCCAGATGAAAAGAAATCTTGAAGACTGGAAGAATCGTTAAGGCACGTTAAGCATACCTACCTCTGAAAGGTTATTCTTCTATTTTCGTCCGAGTATAAAATCATTGTTTAATGAAGAAATTTTTCATTTCGCTTTTCACCATTGTATTGATTCAGTTTTCGTTCGGGCAAATTCTTGATCCGGTAAAATGGACTTGGAAAGCAGAGCAAACCGGCAAGAAGGATTTCAAGTTAATTTTCACAGCAAAGATTGATGCCAAGTGGCACACTTATTCGCAGTTTATAGGAGCCGATGGTCCTGTTCCTACTTCACTCGCCTTCGATAAAACAAATAACGACATACAGTTCATTGGAAAGCCAACTGAAAGCGGAACAAAAGTTCACAGCGGTCACGACCCGGTGTTTGATATGGATTTGAAATATTTTGAAAATGATTTGACAATTGTTCAAGAAGTAAGATTACTGCGCGATACCAAATTGAAAGGAACATTAGAATACATGGCTTGCGATGATTCGCGCTGTTTGCCTCCTGATGACAAAGAATTTGCATTCGACTTGAAACTTTCAGCAGACCCTCAAAAAAAAACTGACAGCGTAAAAATTCGTGGCTTAATTAATTCTGACCAACGGAAATTTGATTCAGCCATTCAGGCGGTTATTCAAACAGAAGTAGCTCAAGATTCTTCGCAACAAGCTGCTATTGTTTCTTCTGAAAACAGATTTGGAAAACCATTGCAAGATTGCGGTGCAAATAGCGAAACAGAAGACAAAAGTTTATTTGCCATTATCATTCTTGGCTTCCTCGGTGGTTTGGTAGCTTTGGTTACACCTTGTGTTTTTCCTATGATTCCCCTAACGGTTTCATTCTTTACTAAACGCAGTGAGAGCAATACCAAAGGAAAGTTCGAAGCGTTCTTTTATGCGTTCAGCATTGTGTTTATTTATTTTTTGCTCGCGGTGCCTTTTCTCATCTTCAACATTTCTCCTGATACACTCAACGAAATTTCTACCGGTGCACCTTTGAACGTTTTCTTCTTTCTCATCTTCGTCATCTTTGCGTTTTCGTTTTTCGGTTATTATGAAATTGAATTGCCGAGTTTCATCGCCAACAAAGCGGATTCCGCTTCAAACGTTGGAGGAATGGTGGGAATATTTTTTATGGCATTAACGCTTGCTATTGTTTCTTTCTCTTGCACAGGACCAATTATCGGTTCGTTATTGGTTGGCGCGTTAAGTTCTTCAAGCGGAAAATTAAATCTAGTTGCAGGAATGACTTCTTTCGGCTTTGCACTCGCGCTTCCGTTTGGTTTGTTTGCGCTGTTCCCGAACATGATGAAATCACTTCCCAAATCTGGGGGATGGTTAAACTCGGTAAAAGTGGTTTTGGGTTTTGTAGAATTAATTTTTGCGATAAAATTTTTATCGAATGCCGACCTTGTTGCGCATTGGGGAATTTTAAAACGCGAAGTGTTTCTTGGTTTGTGGTTTTTGTGCGGAGCAGGATTGTTTGTGTATCTCATTGGCAAATTAAAATTTCCTCATGACTCGCCTTTACAAAAACTTTCTTCAGTAAGAATTTCAGCAGCGGCTCTTGCCTTGTTCTTCACCATCTATACTGCTTACGGAATTCCCGGAAACGATTTGCATTTCTTTAGCGGTTTTCCTCCGCCAAAATTTTATTCGTTGCTCAAAACAGAATCTGCGATTGAGCCAATCAAGAATGATTATGAAGGTGCACTCGCAAAAGCAAAAGCAGAAAACAAACCGTTGATGATTGACTTTACGGGTTGGGCTTGCGTCAATTGCCGCAAGATGGAAGAGAACGTATGGCCCGATGTAGAAGTCTTGAAACGATTGAGTGAAAAGTACGTGATTGTTTCGCTGTATGTAGATGACAAAAAAGAATTGCCCGAAAACGAAAAACACATCAGTGAAATTTTTCAGGGAAAGAAAATCAAAACACTCGGTAACAAGTTCAGCGAAATGCAAGCGAAATATTTTGGCGCGAATACTCAACCTTATTACGTTTTGGTTTCTCCCGATGAACAGCTATTAGCCAACCCTCGCGGTTACACACCCGATGTAAATGAGTACGCTTCATTTTTAGATTGCGGAATAAATGCGTTAGAAGGGTTGAAAAAATGAAGCCAATCAAACCGATTGGCAAACCGTGTTAATAGGCAAACAAATTTTGAAAATAGTCCCACCACTTGGGTTTCCTGAAATAGAAATTTTACCGCTCATTCCATCCACAATTTTTTTGCAAATGGTTAAACCAATTCCCGAACCAGAATATTCCTTTTTAGTTTGTACCCGCTGAAAAATTTGAAAAACCTTTTCGCGGTAATTCTCCGGAATCCCGATTCCATTATCCGTAACAGTAATTTCTATTTCTTCCTTTCGGTTGAAGGCTTTAATTTTTACAAGCGGTTGTTCGTTTTCGTTGTATTTGATTCCGTTAGTAATTAAGTTTTGAAAAAGTTGAAGAATTTGTGTGAGGTCGGCAGTAATTTCGGGTAAATCGCTAAACACAATGGCCGCATTTTTTTCGGTGAGCAGTGTATCTAAATTCAATTTTATTTCCTCTACTACATTCTGCAGTTTCACCTTTTCAATTCTAGGATTGGCATCGGCCTTTGCCAACCGAAGCAGGTCTTGAATCAACTTATCCATTCGTTGCGCACCATCCAAAGCAAAGCCAATAAACTCCTGTTGTTGCTCTGAAATGTTTTCGCGCATACTTTTTTGCAACAACTTCATATAGCTGTTTATCATGCGTAGTGGTTCGCGCAAATCGTGCGAAGCCACATGGGCAAATTGTTTTAACTCATTGTTCGAGTTTTCTAAACGAAGCACATACTTCTTAATCTCTTCATTCTTTTCGCGCAGCAATTTTGCTTCGCGTTCTTTTATTTCTGTTTCAAACTGATTTTTTGCTTGCGCCAAAATATTCAGCCTTTCGTTGTTTGCCTTTTCTGCAATCGATAATCTAAACCTGCGTTCACAATCAAAAGCATTTTCGTAATCGCCCAAGGCCGAATAAGCATCCGCCATTAACTCGGGAAGTTTTTCAAGTTCTGTAAGAATTTTGTTTTCTCCATAAATTTTTTCGGCCACTTTAAATTCTTCAATTGCATCTTCATACCGTTTCATGCACAAAAACGCCAAGCCGGTTTGATGATATACACTCGCGTTCTGGTAAGGATTATCCACCTTGGCGAACATCACTTTTGCTTCCGTCAAATATTTTAAACTCTCTTCAAATTTTTCGGTCCGCGCCAAATACAAACCGGCATTGTTGCAGCACGAACCTATCGTAGAAGGGTCACCTAGTTCCACTGCCATTGCATACGCTTTTTGAACAGTTTCAATAGCTGCGTCATTTTCTTTTAAGCGATTATGCTGGTGATTAGCCAAAGCCGTAAGGCAGTTGATTACACCTCGTTTGTTATCCAGCAATTCATATAACTCAATAGCTCTATTGAGATGTTCAATATTGCCAAACAAATCTTCGGAGTAAGTGAACAGAATAAAGTGATTGTAATAAAGCGTAGGCATTCGCTCTATATCAAATTTTGTTTTGGCAGGAATGCTTTCCAATTTCCGGATAGCACTTTGATAGTTTTTTTGCGCTTCGGTAATATTCCCTTTCAAGTGTTGCACCACTCCCCAACTGGCTAAATAGTGAGCAGATAAACTTAAATCTTCTTCATCCATTAGTTCGGCACAATCATTCAATTGCTGAATAGCGGCATCGGTATCATGCGTAACCAACGCGTAATAGTTAGCTTTTGCCAGCAAGGCAAAGGCGGCATTCTTCATGTCCAGATTGAACAGAAATTGATTGTAAGCATCGCTGATGAGATGAATGGCACTACGGTTTTTATCCGTTATCATTTGGCGTCCATCGGCCAGCATTTGCTCCGCTTCTTTCTGCTGAAGGTATATCATGAATGGTTCGTTTGAAAGAGGTTCAATTCATCTGGCTTTTACGCAAAACTACAACGAAAGGTTTTTCAGGAATCTGATGTGGAATTATTGTAAAGTTGCGTCTTCCTAGAAATTCAAAAAAATGAAACGTGTTTTAGCTCTTGCGGTTCATGTAGTTATGCTTTCCTTTTGTGATGCAAAAAAATGTTCTCCGCTAAAATTGATTTCTGCTACCAGAACCGAATGGGCAGGTGGTGTTGCTGGCAGGCATGGCTCCAATTATAATTTGGAATTGCGTTTTTCAAGCAAATACAAAATTGAACTCGATAGTGTTTGGTTTAAAACCGAAGGCACTTACGGATTGAAACAGGAAGAAAATCACTCTGCATTTTCTTTGCAGGTGAAAACAAAAACTTCTTCGACCAATACTTTTTTCGAAATTATTGGTGGAAGTTTTCATGATGATGGCTTGCGACAACACCCCGATGATTTTGAAAAATTGCAGGATGTTTCAAACCCGTTTAGAGTAAAAGGAGAAGCAGTAGTAAGTTATTTCTTCAACAAGAAAAAATGTTTTCTTGCGATTCCTGTCTTTTCAAATAATCCACCCATCAATTATCCTTAGAACTATTTATCGTTTATCATTGTTGCATGCAAGTCTTCGGAATTGATTTAGCATTCTTCATTTTTGCGATTACACTAATTGGTGTGGCGGTTTTTCACCACCGCACTTTACAAGTAGCGTTAACGGGCTTGGCACTTATTCTCGCTTACAAATTTTTCTTTACTGATTTCAATTTGGTTCAACATGCCCAGCACGAATGGAAAGATTTGTTGAATCTCTTCGGATTGCTTCTAGGCTTTGCCATTCTTGCAAAACATTTTGAGCACTCAGGCGTGCCTGCTAAACTTCCAAATTATTTACCCGATGATTGGAAGGGAGGTTTTATTTTATTGCTTCTCGTTTTTGTTCTCTCTTCGTTTCTTGACAACATTGCCGCAGCCATGATTGGCGGTGGAGTAGCACATGTTATTTACAAAAAGAAAGTTCATCTCGGTTACATTGCTGCTATAGTCGCAGCAAGTAATGCAGGCGGTAGCGGCAGCGTGGTAGGCGATACCACCACCACTATGATGTGGATTGATGGTGTGAATGCCGTGGATGTTCTTCATGCTTATGCAGCAGCTATTCCTGCACTTTTCATTTTCGGAATTATTGCTTCGCGTCAACAGCACAAACACCAGCCTATTTTGAAAGATGAAATTGCCGGAGCAAAAATAAGTTGGAAAAGAATTGGTGTGTGCGCCATGATTTTAGCCGGAACAATTGTTGCAAATATTGTTATCGAATTTCCCGCTGCAGGGGTTTGGCTGGCAATTATCCTTAGTTCGTTTATTATTAAAACCGAATGGAACGAATTAAAATTCGCTTTGCCCGGAAGTGTGTTTTTACTCGCTTTGGTGCTTTGTGCCTCAATGATGCCGGTAGAAGAATTGCCTAGTGCCAGTTGGCAAACAGCTTTTGGTCTTGGTTTTGTTTCGAGTGTGTTTGATAACATTCCGCTGACAAAACTGGCACTTATACAAGGCGGTTACGATTGGGGTGTGCTTGCTTATTGTGTTGGCTTTGGCGGCAGTATGATTTGGTTTGGCTCCAGCGCAGGTGTGGCTATCTCCACCTTATATCCCGAAACAAAGAGTGTGAAAGATTGGATACTTAGCGGCTGGCATATTGCATTAGCTTATGTAATTTCATTCTTCATTCTAATTGCAGTAATGGGTTGGCATCCTCACTTACCGCATCACTAAAAAAAACCTTCTGCATTTCTACAGAAGGCATTCATTAATTTTTTTCGAAAAATAATTACGGACAAACGGGACCAAGAACCGGAGTTCCGCTGATGGTATAAGCGTTGCCATTTGTTTTAATAGCACAGCCGGCTGCACCACCGTTACCTTGTGTGCATACGCCTAAGCTCGCACTAATAAATCCTTGGGCTGCTCCACCGCCCGCACCCGGTTGTCCCAAAGCACCACCGGTTCCTCCTACACCAGGCCTGTAAGTAGTACCAAAACTTAGGAAACAACTCACTCCGCAACCTCCATTAGGACCACCAGTGCCTCCGGCTATATTAGTTCCTGGATTACCTGCAGAGCAAGCTCCACCACCACCGTCCATTCCCCCAGCACCAGGAGAATAGCCTGCACCCCCTCCTCCACCAGTTCCAGAATAATAAGTAAAGCAAGGATTACCACCACCTAGTGCACCGCCTGCTCCTCCGCCTCCGCCTCCGCCTCCGATGGTACCACTATTATTTATAGAAACTCCGGGACAGCTAATGTCAATTGCATTTCCACCCGGCAATCCGTCAATATAAAGGCACGTTGTAAATACCCCATGCAGCGAATCGCTTCCGCCATCACCGCCTCTTCCGGCTATAATTCCTGCATTATTCAATACTATGTTTGAACCACCTGCAAATGTACCGCTAAACAATGCTGCCTGACTGGTTAATGAACTACTAATAACAACACCAGCCGAAACATTGTAAGTAATATCAACTGGGCAACTCGGATTTCCCGCCAAATTCCACAAGTTTACATTAGTTGCCGATACTGTAATGTTCAGCACCGAAGGCGCAACGGTAAGCGTGTAAATGGTGGTTGTTGAAAGAACACCAATAGTTGCCACCACATTGATTTGATACGTTCCAGGCACAGCACATGAGGTAGAGGTAAAATCAAGATTTGTACTTCCAGGTATAGGAAGATTGCTTGTACCAAAGGCAGCCGTTACTCCCACTGGCAATCCATTTACAGAGAGCAAAGCCGTAGCCCCACTCGATGCACAAGTACCCGGGTTGCCGATTGTAACAGTAGTTGTGGCAAACGTTGTATTAGGCGCAATGTTTATTTCGTTAACTGTACCAGTAAGAGGGCCTACTGCTAGATTGAAATCATAAACAGTGAGAGTATAAGTTAAGGTTTGAATAGTAGAACCAGAAGTGGCAAGAATGGTTATTGTAAATGTGCCTAAGGCAGCTGTTGGCAAAGCCGTAAACGTTACAATAGAAGTAGCCGTTGGTGTTACATAGCTATTTGAGAAGTTGACCAAGATACCCGCAGGAACTCCCGATGCTGAAAGTATTACTGGCGATGCCGTTCCCGATACAAGCGATACTGTTATGGTGTCCGAAACCGAAGCAAAGTTTGAACGTTGCAAACAATCATCGGGATGACTGAGCGAAGTTGTATAAGCAAACGAACAAACCGTTTGACCTACGTTTACCCAACAAGTGCCATTCCAAAATTGATGCACGTTTAGTAGGTTGTTGTAAACAGTAAGCCCAACTGCAGGACCTGCAATAGCATCGCGCTGCGCAGTTGTCATGGAAGGAAATAAAACTCCGAGGGTTGTACTTTGTATATCGAGAATAGATGTAGCGTTAGGCGCAGGTTGATTGATACCTACAGCACCTATGCTGGTCACTCGCATTTTTTCGGTACTGTTGGTTCTCAAAACCAAATCCTGATTATCGGTTGTGCCCACAAAATTTGTTGCAGGAGTTGTTCCTGCATTGCCGGTCAATTTCCAAAAATCTCCTTGAGGTATTGTAGCTATCCATTGCGTACCGTCCCAAGTCAAAACATTTCCTGCAGTAGGAGCAGTATTTGAAACAGGGTTTCCTTGTAAGCCAGTAACTGTTGGGTCAGGATAAATTCCCGATAAATCTCCACCTGCTGGTCCAAGAGGTCCGGTTGGTCCTGTAGCACCGGTTACACCATCAACACCTATTGTTCCGTTAGCACCGCTAGGTCCCGTAGGTCCGCTTAATTGACAAAGTGAAAGCCAACCCGATGGCGAGGCGTAGTAGTAAAAACAATTTACGGTTAGGTCATAAACCAATAACCCATTTGCCGGAGCAGGTATAGCTATGCGCTGTGCGCTGGTAATTCGTGGTGCAATAAAACCTTTGTCGGTAGCATCGAGATGAAGGATGGCGCTGGCATCGGGTACCGCTATACCAATGCCTACGTTGTTTTGGGCAAAAGAAGAAATGAAAAATAACGTGAATAATGCTGTGTAGATTTTCTTCATTGGTTCCTATTTTAAAATTGGAGTTCGAATATGAAGATTATTTTTTGAACCAAGTAGTTGCTTCACTCTCCATAAAACATTTCGAATCAGTTGCGCAAAGGATGGATAGATTCCTGAAAATCTTTCCATGATTTTTTCTTGTAAACATCGTTGCCGTAGAAACGAGAAATGTCTTTCATAAAAACGGGACTGATGTAGAATGGAATGGCATCGGCAATGGTCATCTCTTCATCCAGTATGACCAAACTCGGCAAAACAAAGTTTCTGCGTGTTAACTCCAGCGCCAATTGATGAAACGGAAACTGCGGTTGGTGAGGATTAGAAAATAACTGTCCCTTATAAAAAAGTGTGTCTGCATTCTCCGGAGAAAAATCTACCAGATCAAATTTTTCTTTTATGAAAGCTGCGCTGGAGTCATCGATAAACGCTGTGCGCTTCATTACCTTGCACGAGTTGCACCACTCCGTGCCAATGTAAACCAAGGCTTTTTTGCTGTGCTTTTCGGTTTTCGAAAAATATTCTTTGGGAGTTTGCCATTTCAATTTATTGATTTTGTTATCGGTGGTAGAATCGTAAAACGCTTTTTGAAAGGCCGCATTGAAATCATCATAGCTTGAATTACGAAAAGCATTTTCGAGAGAAAATACCAACATGGGTTCAATTTTTTTGTCGTCCAAATAACCCGCGGCTAACATGCTCAACGCAAATTCGTTTTTTGTTTTATCGAGGTTGTTTAAAAAAAGTGTAGTGGGATACATCATTTTGTTTTGCAAAAGTTTTGCTGCAAGTGCATGTGTCATTCGCTGCCCCACACCAAGCGGTGTATACTTTTTACCAAGAAATTCAACGGTGTCTTTACCTTCTGCATCAAATTTTACGGCATAAAAATTTTGATTGATATAACTCGCTAATCCCGGGTTAGAATAAGTAGTAGCCATCATTCGTTTGCACCAACCGCACCAGTCGGTGTAAAAATCAATAATGATGGGCTTGGGTTGTTTGTCGTAAGCCTTCATGGCATCTTCCAACTTCATCCATTTCACCATCGAAGTTTCTTCACCTGCCTGCTGCGCATTACAGTGAAATCCGATACAAACAAAAACGGCAAACAAATATTTTTTCATGTTACAAGTTTAAAGAATACTGCGAAAGTAGATTGATAAAAACTTTTAAAGAAATCCGCTTCTAAAAAAACAATTCCGTTACTTCAATAGACGTAACGGAATTACATGATAAACCGAAAAGTATTATTGCTTAATAAAACGCAATGTTTTAGAAACTCCGTTTTCGGAAACATTCACCAGATAAAACCCGGCTGCAAGCGATTTCACATTTACTACGTTTATATTTTTCGTTTCTGAAATTTTGTTGCCGAGCATATCGTAGATGATAGCATTTATTGCGCCTCCATCGGCTGTTGTAAAATGCAATTCTTCGGTAACCGGATTAGGATAAACATTCACTAAAAAATTAGTTGCAGAAATTTCATTCACATCGGTGGTACACAAAAGCCATTGCACTACCAACTTCGGTCGAGCAGAAGAATCTGGATTGTCACTTGAAGCATAGCTTTGGTATCGACCCAATAGACCCGGCTCATCTACCAAATGCATCACCATTCCAAAATTATTCAACGGATTATTAACCCAGTCCTGAACAAATGAAAGCAGGTTGATGTTCGGTTTGTCATCACCAATATTGGTGGTTCCAATATGTACGGTATCCATTGCAGAATAGGATGGTTGATTATTCCAGGTAACTGTATTCTCATACCAAAGTTGTGTCACTTTCGCAAGCAGTTCTGCATTATCTGTAGAGGTAGAATGCGTAACCGTTGAAGAGTGTGTAAGCGACAAAGTAGCTGACACTACAGTTGAACCTGCGGGTATTGAGGTCAAATCAAATTGCAGATAATTGTGGCTGAGTGTAGGTGTGCCTCCCACGGTATTATATCCGGCATTCATAATTGGCGTTAAATTATCGGTTAAATCCGGATGCAAATTATCTATATGAACATCAATTCCATTTTTAATGCCCGGTTGTAAAACCAATGTTTCAGTAGTGCATGGTGGGTTGAAAGTAATTACGAGTTTAGGTCTTATAGCAGAGTCAGAACCATCGCTTGAAACATAAGTCTGAAATCTTCCGAGCGTTCCCGGCTCATCTACTAAGTGCATCACCATTCCAAAATTATTGGCAGGAGTAGTTACCCAATCTTGTACGAATGCTTGCAAATTGATGTTCAACTTGTCATCGCCAACATTTGTATTGCCTATATGTAGAGTATCACTAGTAGAAAAACTTGGTTGAGTATTCCAGGTAATTGTGCTTTCATTCCAAGCCTGATTTACTTTGGCAAACAACTCTTCATTAGCAGAAGAATTAGAATGATTAAAAGCAGGTGAATGCCATAATGAAAGCGTTGCCGAAACAATGATTGACCCCGCTGGAATTGCCGACAAATCGAAACGCATAAAATTGTGACTGAGCGTTGGTGTACCACCCACTGTGTTATAACCGGCATTGATAACCGGATATGCATTGTCTGTAGCATTTGGCGAATAGTTATCAATATGAGCATCAACTCCGCTACTACCAGGTTGTAGAGTAATAGTAGTTTGATTGAATCCGTTAAAACTGTAAAGAAGAAAGGCAAGCAAAAGAAAATTCGTTTTCATAACTATAATTTTAATGGAAGTGAGATGCACATTTAATAAAACTGGTTGCAATTATAATTTCGTGCTTTTTAAAAAACAAGAGCGAAACTTTTAAAGGTTTGCTGCAAAATGCTTTGTCAAAATTTCATCGAGCATTTCGGTACTTAAGGGTTTAAAATAAAAGCCTGAAACATCAGGCGTGTTGTGCGCCATAGTTTCGTCATCGGGGTTGAGCGAAGTAGTCAGCATCATGAGCACAATTCTGCTCTTCTGCTCTTCGGGAAGTTTAGCATACTCCTTTAAAAAATCCCAGCCGGTCATGCGCGGCATATTGATATCTAGAAAAATCAAATCGGGTTTTAAGTAGCTGGTATTTTCTTGCGTGTTACTCAATAAATATTGCAGTGCCTTTTCGCCTCCTGTAAAAATTAAAATTTTTTCGGCACAACCATATTGCTCTATTATCATCTTGTGATAGTAGTTCGTAGGGTCATCATCGTCAATAAGAATTACGCAATCCAGTTTCTTTTTTACGTTCATAACAATTGTTTGGGTATGGTGAAATAAAATTTGCTTCCTACACTTACTTTCGATTGCACTCCTATAGTTCCTCCGTGCAATTCAGCAATTTTTTTGCAATGCGCTAGTCCAATTCCGTTTCCTTCATATTCAGTACGGGTGTGCAACCGATTAAAAATGGCAAAAATATTTTCCTGAAATTTTTTTTCAATACCAATACCATTATCCTCTATCTCAAATGTGCAGCCTTTGGAGTTTACATTGGCGCGAATAGAAATTTGTGGTGTTACGTTTGGCTTACGAAATTTAATGGCATTGGTCAAAAGATTTTGGAAAAGCAACTTCAAATCAGTAGGAAAAGCCATAATGACCGGAAGCTTTTGAATGTCAATTTGCGCGTTGCTTTCTGATATAGTTAATGCCATATCGGTTAATACTTCTTGCAACAAGCTGTTGCAATCAATTTGCTCCGGCAAATGCGTGCGGCCTATTCGGGAGTGATCGAGCAAATCTTTAATTAACTTCTTCATTCGAATAGAAGAAGAGAAAACGTACTCCAGATATTTTTTTCCATTCTCGTCAAGCGAGCCTAAATATTGTCGCTTTAATAATTCAGCATAGCTGGTTATAGTTCGAAGCGGTTCTTGCAAATCGTGCGAAGCCACATAAGTAAATTGCTCTAGTTCCTTATTCTTTAGTTTAAGTTGAATGTTGTAATGCCGAAGTTTTTCTTCGCTGGTATCATTGGCATTTACTAAATATACGAACAACAACATCAGCCAAATAAATGTAACTATTGTCAGTGACAATCGAAGAATAATTAATGGCTTTTCTTCAATCGTGAACGTTGTAGGTATCCACTCAAACTCTATGGTAAGAAAAAACAAAACGGAGCATAAAACAGAAATTGCAATGGGCACATATTTTCTTAAATCAAAAATAAGAAGTGGTGTTGCAGAAAAAACAAAAAACAAATAATGCATGCCTGATGGTTTTGTTAGCAAAACCGAGTAAAGCCCTAGTGTCAAATTAATTACGAGAATTAACAGGGAACGTGAAGTTAAGTTAGCGCCTTGCGTGGTTAAAAAAAAACACAAGCCTAGCAAGAGTAAAACAGGAACAAGCAAAAACGCATGCAGTTTTAAACCCAGAAAGTAAAAAAGGAAAATGTAAGGTGTGGTGGTTACAAAAAGGGTGAGATTGATTCTATTGGTTAGTAGAATGTGCTTTCTCAATAGATCGGGCATAGATTCATCTATGCCGAACAAGCTCCATGCAATAAATTTTTTCCGAAATAGGTATCGCTCCAAGTCATTGAACGCAAGATAGCATTTGTTGAATAAAGTTAATTCGTGGTTCAGCAACATCATTGGTTTAGGAGAGCCTCCATTGCCTCTCGCACTTTCTCTACATTAGGTAACATGGCACGTTCTAAGTTTTCGTTGAGCGGAATAGCCGGTGTATTAACGGCACCAATAATTTTTACAGGCGCATCTAAATCACGAAAACAGGCGGAAGAAATTCTTCCGGCTAATGCTTCGGCAAAAGAGTGGGTTATTGTTTCTTCGGTGAGCACGATAACCTTCCCGTGCTTTTTTACAGAGGCGAAAATCATTTCTTCATCAAGCGGGTTCAGCGTTCTTAAATCAACCACTTCAATTTGAGCATCGAAATTTTTCGCAGCATTTATTGCCCAATGAACGCCCATACCGTAAGTAATTACAGTAAGCGTTTCTCCGTTCTCAATTTTTTCTTCGCTTGCTTCTAATGCAATTCGTGCTTTGCCCAGAGGAATCATGTAGTTTTCGTCAGGCTCAACCGTTTTGGCTAATTCGGTTCCTTTCACCTTGCTCCAGTAAAGTCCTTTGTGTTCCAACATCACTACAGGATTTGGATCATGAAAAGCAGCTTTCATCAAGCCTTTCATATCTGCTGCGTTTGATGGATAGCAAACCTTAACTCCTTTTATCTGCAATAAAAAACTTTCCACGCTCGAAGAATGATAAGGTCCGCCACTACCGTAAGCACCAATAGGAATTCGAATTAAAGTTTGTACCGGAAATTTTCCGTTCGTCAAATAACATGAGCGCGAAACTTCAGTAAAGAGTTGATTTACTCCGGGAAAAATATAATCGGCAAACTGTACTTCTACAATTGGTTTGCAACCTGCGGCACTCATGCCCACAGTTGAGCCAACGATATACGCTTCCATGATTGGCGTATTGAAAACTCTCTTGTCGCCATATTTTTTTGCGAGCAATGCCGCCTCGCGAAAAACACCACCGAGTTCACCGCCTACATCTTGCCCATACAAAAGCGCGTCTGGATTTTTTTTCAAAATTTCATCTACCGCATGTAACGCAGCATCAACCATAATAGTGAGTTGGCCATTTGCCGGTGAACGTTCTCCTCTTTCTTCTGTAATTGGAGTAGGAGCAAAAATATGTGTGGTTAAATCTTCTGCATCAGGCAAAGGTTCAAGAACTGCCCTCGCAAAGTCTTCGGCAACTACATGTTTTGCTTCTTCTTCGATTTTATTCAGCGCATTTACATCGGCTACTTTTTGGTAGAGTAAATATTTTTTCAAATGAGTGAACGGGTCGCGCAAAGCATCGCTTTCTAAATTTTCTTTCGGACGATACCATTCTTTTCTAACACCGGAAGTATGATGATTTAGTAACGGAACTTTTGCATGAACCAAATACGGTGCGCGATGTGTGCGCACATAATTCACTACACGGCTCATAGTTTCAAAACATTCTTCGTAATCAGTTCCATCAATGCTTTCTACTTTTAATCCTTTAAAACCTTTTGCGTATTCCGATGCATCCTGCGCTCGAACTTCTTTGGCATGTGCTGAAATATCCCACTCGTTATCCTGCACCAAATAAATTATTGGATAGTTGTGCAACACTGCCATTTGCAAAGCTTCGCTCACTTCACCTTCGGTAATTGCTCCATCGCCCAACGAACAAATCACCAACGGCTCCTCTCCTTTTTTATACTCGACTAATTTTTGTTGCTCTTTATATTGTAAACCTTGCGCAGTTCCAGTAGCAGGAATTACCTGCATTCCCGTAGCAGAACTTTGATGCGGAATTTTTGGAAGGTCCGCGCGATTGCTTGATGGATGCGAATAGTAGGTTCTTCCCGCAGAAAAATAATCAGTCTTCTTCGCCAGCAATTGCAACATCAATTCGAATGGCGTGAAACCAATGCCGAGCAACATGGCATCATCGCGATAATACGGAAAAGCAAAATCCTGTGGCTTAAGTTGAAATGCTGTGGCGAGTTGAATGGCTTCATGGCCGCGCGAAGTGGCGTGAACATATTTTGAAGTAATGTCTTTGCGCTCCTCATACAACTCGGTCATTGCCTTGGCCGTACTCATTAATTGAAAAGCGCGGAGAAGATTTTCTTTAGAGGGTTTCATTCTACACAAATAAAAGAAATGGGGAGATACTTTGTTGCGTGATGGGGAATAACAAATACAGTCTGACCTTCGGTGCAGACCCAGGTTTATTTCACTTCGAAATCAAAAATTTTTTCTGTTTCAAGAAATCCTTCTAATCGGTCCCCAATTTTAACGGCACCTACACCGGCCGGTGTTCCGGTAAAAATTAAATCGCCTGTTTGTAAAGTGAAAAATTGCGATGCATAAGCAATTATTTTTTCGAAGGAGAACATCATATCCTTGGTATTTCCTTTTTGCACTTCCACGTCATTCAACTTCATGCTGAATTTTATTCCATCATTCCACCCATCCATCATTCCAAGTTTTCTAAACTCTCCTATGGCGGCTGAATTATCAAATGCCTTTGCAATTTCCCATGGCAATCCTTTTGCCTTTTGTTGACTTTGCAAATCACGCGCGGTAAAGTCAATACCTACTGTTACTTCATCAAAATATTTTCGAGCAAATTTTTCATCTACATACTTTCCTTGCTTACAAATTTTTAAAACCAATTCGGTTTCGTAATGCAAATCTTTTGTCCATTCAGGATAATAAAATGGTTTATTGTCTTTGAGCAAAGCTGTTTGTGGTTTCAAAAACACAACCGGCTTATCAGGAACTTCATTTTTTAATTCCTTGGCGTGTTCGCTGTAGTTTCTTCCAATGCAGATTATTTTCATAGCTTACTTATTGTATTTACTCATTGCTCTTTCAATGCCTTCGAACATAAAACTGCTTACGCCCTCACAGGCTACTTTAATCCGTTCGTCTAATGTTTTCATTTCTTCCACATTCCAATTTCCCAAAACATAATCAACCTGTTTGCCTTTGGCAAATTCGTTGCCAACACCAAAGCGCAAACGCGCATAATTATTATTGCCAAGAGTAAGGTCAATATCTTTCAAGCCGTTATGTCCGCCATCACTTCCTTTTTGCCGAATGCGAATTGAGCCGAATGGAATTGCTAAATCGTCTAGCACAATCAAAATATTCTGTTGAGGAATTTTTAATTCGTTCATCCAATAGCGTACTGCTTTACCCGAAAGATTCATGTAAGTAGTTGGCTTAATCAGGTAAATGTTTTTGCCACGGCTTCTGTATTCAGCAAAGAAAGCGAGGCGCTCTAACTGAAACGAAACCTTATTCAGCTTCGCTAATTCATCAGCTATTTTGAAGCCGATGTTGTGGCGCGTGTTTTCGTATTCTGCTCCTACATTTCCTAAGCCTGCAATTAAAAAACTCATGGCGCTAAAGTGAATAGTAAATGGTGAATAGGCAATAGTAAATAAAAATGCGTTTCGAAAATTTTCGGAACGCATTTGTGTTTTGTATTAAAGTCCTCTACTTCGGAGAGGATTTTGTTTCATCCCGTCTTTCCAAACGGGAAGGAGAGGTGGTCCTTACTTCTTCTTGTCGTCCTTCTTTGCATCGGCAGCAGGAGCGGCAGCAGGTGTAGCACCGGCAGCAGCAGGAGCACCTTCAGCAGGTGTAGCAGCGGCAGTAGGTACTTCTTCAACAACTGTGCGAGGTATTTGAACTTTTGCAAACGGATTAGCCGGAGCATGTAAAATTGTTACTCCCGGAATTTGAATGTCTTTGATTCTTTTTACATCACCAAGATCCATATCCGCCACACTAACTTCAATAGTTGTTGGAATGTCTTTTGGCAAAGCCAACACGTGTAATTTTCTGAATGGTGCCTCTAATCTTCCTCCCGAAATAATTCCTTTCGGTGTTCCGTTCAGTTTGAGAGGGATATAAACTTTCACTTTTACGGTGTCAACAAATTCTTGAAAATCGAGATGAAGCATAGCGTCTTTCACCGGTTCAAACTGCGATTCTTTTACAAACGCTTTGTAAGTTTTTCCGTTCAAATTGATTTCAGCCGCTCTAAAGTCGGGCGTGTAAATCAGTTTGCGAAATTCCCCTACGGGAGCATAAAAGTTTAGCGTTTCTTTTCCGCCATAAAGATTGCAAGGAATGTTTCCTGCCTTGCGCAGTGCCCGCGTAGCCTTCTTTCCTAATTCGGTTCTTGGCGTGGCATTGATTACTACTGTTTCCATTTTTGTTTTGGATTTGTTTGTGAAAAAATAATTATTCTTTAAACCGATTGAGTAACGAACAACGAGTTTATACTCTTATGCTCATGTGTGTTTCTGATTGCTTGCGCAAACAGTTTCGCTACACTCAACGTTTTTATTTTTTTCGATTCCTGGGTTAGAGGAAGCGTGTCTGTTACAATCAATTCGGTGAGCGCGCTCTTCTCAATATTTTCATACGCTTTTCCCGAAAGTACAGCATGTGTACAAAATGCTCTTACGCTGTTTGCGCCTTTTTCCATAACCATACTTGCTGCGCTGCAAAGTGTTCCACCGGTGTCAATCATATCGTCAACAAGCACCACATCTTTTCCTTCTACACTTCCAATCAAAGTCATTTCGGCTACTTCGTTAGCGCGCTTGCGATACTTATCGCAAATAACCATATCGGCATTAAATTGTTGCGCGTAAATACGAGCACGTTTTACCGAACCTACATCGGGCGAAGCGAAACACAGATTGCTCCACTTTTGCTTTTTGATGTAAGGAAGAAATATAGCTGAGCCGTTTAAGTGGTCGAGCGGAATATCGAAGAAGCCTTGAATTTGTCCTGCGTGCAAATCCATTGTCATTACACGGTTTGCACCGGCTGCAGTTAAAAGATTTGCAACTAATTTTGCAGCAATACCTACACGCGGTCTGTCTTTTCTATCTTGTCGGGCATAACCAAAATATGGAATCACCGCTGTGATATAATCAGCCGAAGCGCGTTTTGCCGCATCAATCATCATGAGCAATTCCAGCAGATTATCGCCCGGTGGATTGGTGCTTTGAATAATAAATACGAACGAACCGCGGATAGACTCTTTTATTTCAGGCTGAAACTCACCATCGCTAAACTTGAGAACATCCATTTTGCCCAACGGTTGACCATAGTGGTCAGCAATATCTTCTGCCAAATATTTGGTAGCTGTGCCGGTAAAAATTTTTACGTCAGTGGTAAGTAACATGGGGTGCCCTTTTTAAGGGAGTGCAAATATAAATTCTTAAGGGAATAAACAAATCATTTTTTAGCAATGTGAAGGATGGTGTTGTCACCCAAAAAATAAGCTTAAAAAATTAAACCCTGTTTTGAGTTTTTGGTTGTATTCTTCTATAAAATTGGTGCTGACCCATTTGCTTTTTTTATTTTTAGCCAACACTTAAAATTGGTTTATTCAATCCGTTATTCGAATACTCTTTCTTGCCGTCATTCTGTTTTTTCATCTTAGCTCAAAAGCGGGAATGAAGGATAGCGTGTATGCTTACATTCTTGCCTCCGATATTAAGCACCCTGAAATTGTTTTAAAGCAGGCCATTCTTGAAACCGGCTGGTTCACTTCAAAACTTTTAATGAAGCGGAACAACCTATTTGCTTTTCGCGCCACCAAAAAATATATGCGTTTCGAAACGTGGCATGCAAGCGTTGACTATTACAAAAAATGGCAGTTGACTTACTACACCAATCCTAAAGAAAACTACTACCTTTTTTTACAAAGAAAAAAATATGCCCGCAATCCTGATTATGTAAAAACACTGAAACGCATCAGCTTGAAAAGGAGCGAAGCGGCTCCTAAACAAATAGAAAAATTACCCTAACCATTATAGGCTTATACCTTACTGCATTTTGAGCGATTCATCACAAAGGTTTTCGACTTTCAAGCTTGGATTTACGCTTCCAATTTTTACTAGTGCTTGTTTTGCGTTTTCCAAACCTGCTATGCGCACAAAATAATCGGAGCTCCAAACGGTGGAACGCAACCAAGTAGTGGCATCGCGCTCGTTCAAATTAAATCGTTCATGAAGTAATGCTAATGCTTGTGGCGAGGAAACAAACAGTTTGCTTTCTTCATTGATCACTTCAAGAATTTTTTTGATTGCGTCTTTCTTTGTCGATAGTGCGGCATCGGTAGCCACAATTAAAAAACTACTCCAAGGGGCGCTGAACTCACCAATCATTCGCACCATTCCATTTTCCACAAAAGGTTTTGTTGTATACTTTTCCCAATAAAAAATTTGCGTTTCATTTTTCGAAAGTGATTTCATTGCTCCATCAATACTTTTCACTTCAATTAAATCTTCTGCGTTTATCTTTTCCCCGCGCTGTTCGGCATGTATCATTGCCATTAAGTGTGATCCTGACCCAATTTTACTAATGGCATATTTTTTAGGCTGGCGGTTGTAAACAGAATAGAAATGCGATTTAGTGCCGGTAAAAATTCCCCAACCAAGTGGAGAGGTGATATACTCTTTTACGATTTTTGCTTTCAACCCTTTTGCGCAAGCAGCAATAAAACCTTCGGTGAGCAGAATAGCCAAATCCAGTTCACCGGTATCTAACGCCTCGGTCATTACTCCCGTACCACCAGCAAAGAACTTCCAGTTTAAATCAACACCAACTTCCCGGAACTTGTTTTGCTCTACTGCTAAATTCCAAGGCAAGTTGAAGTGCTCGGTTACTCCGCCAATTTTTATTTCGTTGCTCATGCTTTAGTTTTTCACCGCAGATTGCGCAGATGAACGCAGATTAGATACAAAGGGATTCATCTGTGAAAATCTGTGCAATCTGTGGTGGCTCATTTTTTAAAGAATTCGATAGTACTTTTCACCGCTATTTCTAAATCGTTCGTCAAGGTGTTTTCGTTGTATGGATGTTTGCCGCCAAAATTGTGGTTGCTGCTTTCTATCAAAAGTAATTCTGAATTTTTATTCCATTGGTGCATTTCAATTGCGGCTTCCACCGGAATGGTTTCGTCTTTTGTTCCGTGAATAATGAAGAAAGGAATTTGCATTTGCTTCACGACATCAGGAATAAATAAGCGCGGGAGATTGGCAAAATAATTTTCATACAGCTGCCATTTTATGGGCATCATTTGTTTGGTGCGCGCATTGCCAACCAACACAAAACCATCGCGTTTTATTTTTTCTAACTCTTCTTCTGTCCAATATTTACTGAATTCATTTACGCTTGCCCACGTGCAAACTTTTTTAACCCGCACCTCTTCTTTCGTTTTCAAAATAGAGATTCCTCCTCCGCGGCTGTGACCCATCAGGTAAAGTTTTTCTAAATCAAATTCATTTGATGCAACCGGAAACTGATCTGAGAAAATCCAGTCAATCACCACACCGAGGTCATCCATTTCGATAGAGAGGTTATCGTTGCCGAAAGCTTCGAGGTCGGCAAAGTCTATTGGAGAATCAACAGTAGTTCCGTTATGCGAAAAATTAAATTTCACGAAAACAAAACCCGCTTCGGCAAATTTTTCTGCTACCAAATTAAATGGTCCCCAATCTTTAAAGCCTTTGAAGCCGTGACTAAAAATGACCAACGGTTTTTGCTTCCCATCTTCTTTATAAAAAATATCTGCCTGAAACGGACGACCGTGCTTGCTCTGAAGAATAATATTTCGCTCGCGTGAAATCATGGGCGCGAACATAAAAAAATACAATACGCTGCGCGATGATTATACAGATAAAGGCAGTTGATAAATGCAATTCGATACTGCAAAAAACAAAAGTTGTTGTTGGCATTATCTGCGAAATCGTTGGCTGTTATCCGTGCAATCATCGCGCAGCGTAATAATCTTTTACATTCGCGCGGCATGCCGTT
The DNA here is from genome assembly GCA_947479455.1 of Bacteroidota bacterium. Taxonomy (GTDB): domain Bacteria; phylum Bacteroidota; class Bacteroidia; order Chitinophagales; family LD1; genus Bog-950. The sequence continues at coordinate 48,323 of CANJZE010000010.1, read as the reverse complement.
GAATCTGGATGACATAAAGAAACCGATTGCGAAGGAACTCGATGAGTTTGAGGTTCGCTTTCGTGAAAGTATGAAGAGCAAAGCTCCGCTGCTCGACCGCATTACACATTATATAGTTACGCGCAAAGGCAAACAAATGCGCCCCATGTTTGTTTTTCTTTCTGCGCGTCTTTGCGGAGAACTGAACGAAGCAACTTATGTGGCGGCTTCGCTCGTTGAAATTTTGCATACCGCTACTTTGGTTCATGATGATGTGGTGGATGACAGCTATCAGCGCAGAGGTTTTTTTTCCATCAACGCACTTTGGAAAAATAAAATTGCGGTGCTGGTGGGCGATTATCTTTTGTCGAAGGGGTTGTTGCTTTCAATCGAAAACAATCAGTTTCAGTTGCTTCATATTCTTTCAAATACTATTCGCGAAATGAGTGAAGGGGAATTGCTGCAATTAGAGAAGGCAAGAAAACTGGATATTAAAGAGGATATCTATTTTGAAATCATCAGAGGGAAAACTGCTTCACTGATTGCTTCGGCTTGTGCATGTGGCGCATCTACCACCACCAAGGACGAACAGAAAATAGCGCGTGTAAAACTGATGGGAGAAAAAATAGGAATCGCTTTTCAGATTAAAGATGATTTGTTCGATTACGAAGAAGCAGAAATAGGTAAGCCGCGCGGCATTGATATTAAAGAACGCAAAATGACTTTGCCGCTTATCTACGCATTAGGTAAAGTTTCAAGTAGCGATAAAAGAAAAATAATCAGCATTATTAAGAACGAAAATCAAAACACCGAAAAAGTTCGTTGGGTGATTGATATGGTACGTTCAAATGGAGGAATGGATTATGCGGCTAAGAAAATGATAGAATATCGTGATGAAGCATTGAAACTGCTTTTTGAATTTCCGGAAAGCGAAGCGCGAAAATCAATAGCGGAGTTAATTGAGTTTACGATTGCTCGCAAGCAATAGAAAAATAAATGGTGGTTCCTTTTCCCAGTTCAGATTCCAACCAAATTTCACCACCGTGGCGCTCCACAATTTTTTTGCAAACAGCTAAACCAATTCCTGAGCCTTGGTATTTATCGGCTGTGTGCAAGCGCGAAAAAATTTGAAATACCTTCTCGGCATATTTCATGTCCATTCCAATTCCATTATCCTGAATTTTAAAAATTATTTTGTTGGGTTGCTGCGTTGCCGAAATTTCAACCACTGGTTTTTCTGTTTTCTTGCTGAACTTAATGGCATTGCTGATTAAGTTTTGAAACAACTGACGCACTTGCAACTCATCACATTTTATTTCGGGCAACTTTTGCAAAACAATTTTGGCTTCGCTTTCTTCAATAGTAGCCTTTAAATCATTGGCTACTTTTTCGAGTATCAAATTTGTATTGGTTTCATGAAAAACTCTTCCAGTTGCACTAACGCGCGAATAATCGAGCAAGCCGTGCACCAGTGTGTTCATTCGCTGCGCACTATCAATAATATTACCTAGAAACTCTTTTATTTCAGGGTCGGTGTTAGCCGTAGCTCTACGCTGAAGTAATTGTGTAAAACCAACAATACTTCGAATGGGTTCGCGCAAATCGTGTGAAGCGATGTAGGCAAATTTCTCCAACTCGGTATTGGAGGTGATATATTTTTCGAGTTGAATATTTTTTTGCCAAAGCTCACCAATTTTCTGATCCAGCTTTTCGCGGGTAGTCATTAGATTGGTTACATCGCGGGCCACCACTATGCCTTGCGTTTCGTTCAATCTACTTACTCTAAATTCATAATGCAAACTCACTCCTTTTTCTATATGTATGTAATCATGCGTTTGCATTTCTCTGCTTTCAATTGCTGCATTTATAGCTTTTACTAATTTTTGAAAATCTACCGCTGGTAAAATTTCGCTGCCGTTTCTTCCTACCAAATTCATTTTGTTTAACTCAGCGCTGTAAACCTCATTGGCATAAAAATCACGTACTACTCCTGCCTTATCCACCTGAAAAACAATGTCGGGAAGTGCCGATAAAATTGCTTTGCGTGTTTCTTCGCTTACCTCTAATTTCAATTCCGCTTCCTTCAACTCACTCATATCGGTTATAGTGCTTAGCACTTGTTTTGTTTTGCCTGTTTCGTCAAATGAAAACGGAGTAGCGCGAAGCAACATATATTTTGTTGTGCCTTGCTTAGTTATGTATTTGCCAATGCGCGAAAAAATTTTGCCTTCGGTTAAGGCTGCCAATCGTACAAAACCATTAGCGGCAGTAGCTTTGTAATCTGGATGAAAATAGTCCATCAAACTGGCAGGTTCTTCGTTTGGTTCATATCCCAAAAAAGTCCAGAAAGGGAAATTTGAATATTCTATTTTATTGGTTTGTACGTTAAAAATGGAAATGTAGTTAGGTATTGTTTCTGCTATTTTTTCAATCAGAAAATTTTTATCTTTTAGTTCATTCTCAACCTGAGAAATGTAATCGTAATTATAGGCTACCGCTAAACGGCATTCTTCCCCATTAAAAACAATGCTCGAGCTTTTAGTTTCCACATTGATAATTCTGCCATCGGCTGTAAGCATACGTGAAACCAACACCGCGTTGGTCTTTTTTTCCTTTACTCCACGAGCAACGGCATCAATTACTTTTTGTTTGTCTTCAGGTAAGGTGAGTTGAAGCAAATTTTTACCCACCATTTCTTCGGCATTGGCAAAGCCAAACATTTCCCAACCCAATTGATTTACATACAACACATTTCCCATTTTATGAATGATAATGGGAAAGGGACAAATTTCAACTATGCTTTGAAAATCATTTTGCTCAGTTGCTTGCATTAAATTAGTGTGTTGCGTTTGTAAGTTAGTCATCCTCTGCAATTTTTGAAAACCGTTTTAAATCAGCGTTAAAATCTCTTCGAATATCTTTCTTCCGTTCACCAGGCGAGGCACTTTGTGTTGCCCGCCCAATTTGTTTTTTGACGAGAGCCAGCGATAGAATGTTTCGTTTGGCAGTGATATTACTTCGAGCGAAGATAACGCAAGGCTGTTAGCCCGTTTCTGTTTGTAGTTTGAATTTTCGGTTTGCAAATTTTCATCCAGCAATTTTTCATAGGCAGAAACATCACTTGGCGGTTTCGAAAACTCAATAGCGAATTGAATTTTCCCTTTCTGTTCTAAATTGATGTAGAACGGAGCAACCGTAAAATCGAGAATGGCACAGTCGAACGCTTTATTTGTTTTCATTAATGCGTTTTCAACGTTGTTCAACAATAAATCTTCACCAAAGGCATTGATGTATTCCTGCGTGCGTCCTGTAATTTTGAAAGTGAAAGGGTCTAATGATTTGAAGGTGATTACATCGCCAATCGGGTAACGAATCAATCCGTTAGGTGCTGTAATCAGCATTACATAAGGCACTTCAGTTTTCACTTCACATAATTCAATCGCATTCTTTTCTGCTGCAGAATATTTATCGAACGGAATAAACTCGTAAAAAATATAATTGTCGGTGAGCAAAAGCAGGTTATTACTCTTCAAATTTTCCTGAATTGCAAAAAATCCTTCCGTGGCGTTATACACTTCAAAGAATTTAAAATCGCTCTTCCCCACTAAATCTTCAAACTGTTTGCGATACGGTTCAAAACCAACACCACCATGAAAATAGACTTGAAGGTTCTTCCATATATCTGTTAACTTTTCAAATGGAAATTTTTCTTTCATTTTTTGTAGCACCGAAAAAATCCATGTAGGCACTCCGCTCATAGTTCCTACATCTTCATGCGCAATCTGTTGTACTGCATTCGTAATTTTCTCCTCCCATTTAGAAAATGTTTGCACTTGAATATCGGGCGTGTAATAACCGCGATAGATAAAAGGTATGTTGATGGAAATAATCGCTGAAACATCAGCCACCGTAATTCCAGAATCGAGCGTTTCATAAATCCCTCCAGGGATTAAAAGGTTTTTGTGGCTCAGCAACCGCATGTTTTTATCCTTCTGATGGATTTTAGAAAGCGCAAAAAATGTTCCGCGCACATGGCATTGCTCCATTATTTGTTTGGTGATAGGCACCAATTTGCTTTTGCCGCTGGTTGTTCCTGCAGTTTTTGCAAACCACTTCACTCGCTTATCGGTCATTACTTTTTGTTGACCAGCTTTTATTTTCTCAATGTAGTTTTCGTAAAATTCATGTTGAGTAACGGGAATACCTTTTCTGAATTCATTGTAAGATTTGATTTCAGAAAACTTCAAATCCTTACCCAATTCTGTATCAGCAAGCTGCCGAAGAATTTTATTTAAAATTTTTTGTTGATGACGAATCGATTTTTCAGCCGTGAAGTCAGGAGGAAAAGTAAGCTTGAGATAAATACGGAAAAGGAAGTTTTTCCATTCGAAATTTTTCATGTCTGCAAATGACTAGGATGCAATTCGTTTGCGCAAAACAAAATTCTGTCCGAGGTAAACTCTGCGCACCTGTTCATCGTTTGCCAGTTCTTCGGCTGTGCCGGCTTTCAAAATTTTACCTTCAAACAAAAGATAAGCGCGGTCAGTAATAGAAAGTGTTTCTTGCACGTTGTGGTCGGTGATAAGCACGCCTATGTTTCTTCGTTTTAAATCTTCTACAATGCGTTGAATATCTTCTACGGCAATAGGATCAATTCCGGCAAAGGGTTCATCCAACAAAATAAATTTCGGGTCGGTAGCAAGTGCGCGGGCAATTTCTGTTCTTCTTCTTTCGCCACCGCTTAAAACATTTCCCATGCTGGTGCGCACACGATTCAACCCAAATTCGCTAAGTAGCAATTCCAATCTGTCCTTTTGCTCTTTTGTAGAAAGTTTTGTCATTTCTAGAACTGCTGCAATGTTATCCTCTACTGAAAGATTACGAAAAACAGAAGCTTCTTGCGGCAAATAACCTATTCCAAGTTGAGCGCGCTTATACATTGGCAGGTCGGTAATTTCTTTGTTGCCCAAAAATATTTTTCCCTCATCGGGCGGAATCAATCCAACAATTTGATAGAACGAAGTTGTTTTTCCGGCACCATTTGGTCCAAGCAAACCCACAATTTCTCCCTGGTTCACTTCCACCGAAACATGATTTACAACGGCTCGGCCCTTGTATGTTTTTACTAAATTTTCTGAGCGTAATTTCAACACACTTTATTTTCTTTATGAAGTTTTCGAATCAATTTTATAGAGTATAATCTTGCTTCTTCCAGCGGCAATATTTTTTCACCTACAATCTTTTTCCTTTTATCAACGAATGATTTGTTCATGTGGCTTGCTTTAAAAGTCTAACCCAAACGAAAAATAATATTTAGGCTTCTCACTTATTTCTCCGGTGTCGTACCCCCAAGCGGTATCAAATCGAATAAAATAACCTAGAATAGAAGTGCGCAACCCAGGTCCAAATCCCATAACGATTGGTGTTTTATATTTTTGAACATGTACAATCACCGAAGGATTGCTAGGAACATTCGGAATTGATTCGTTGTAAAGCGGATTGCTGCCCGACCAAGGTGAAGCACCTTCCCACGCTGTGCCTGCATCAAAAAATGCAAGGATTTGAAAATTGCGAATCAATTCAGAACGAATAGGGGCACGAATGAGAGCGGCAAAAATTGGAATGCGCAACTCCGTATTAAACACTATAAACTTATCGCCATTGCGTGCGTTTTGTTTAAAACCGCGCAGTGGTGTAGCCAACGTTTGAAAGGCGTAGTTGTTATTTAAATTGATTGGCGTGGTACGGTCAAACTTATCAAAACCGGGTCCGGTAATCCAATTGTCAATTCCACCCAGATAGTAAATCATTTTTGCGTTGCCGAATGAAACCCCTGCGGCTAATCGACTTGCCCAAATAATTTGTTTATACACTTTTTGGTAATGGCGCAAATCAAAACCAAAAACACCCAGCACTTTGTTATTGAATTGCACCACCGGGAAATCAAATCGGTCAGATACACTTTTGTTTTTGGTTGGAAATTCCTTATGCACTTCGGCCCATACTTTAAAACGCGTTCCATAGCGTATGTTGGTGGCCACTTCCATACAGTTATCAAAAACGTATTCGGCACGAAAGAACAACCAGTTGTCAGAAATGCTGGGCAAGTTCAACGAAAAAGTATCCTGCGACTTGTACACCACTTTATCATTTCTAAACGATAAATTAAAACGCAAACTGCTCAACACATCAAGCGCATAATTGAATTGCAACTCGGCATAGTTTGTTTTAATGCTGTAAGGCAATGAATAATCTGCAGGTAAAATCGTGTTCGTAAACGGAAGCCTGCCCGTAGCCGTGCTTCCATACGATTTTCTGTAGAAGGTAAATTTTGTGTCGAGCCGTTTAGTCAAGTTTTCGTACGTTATAAAATATTGCGAGTTGCTGTTGATACCGCTAAAGGGCAACGCAAAACCACCATAGAGTTTATGATTTTCGAGCAAATCTGTAATGCCAAACTTGAACATGAAACTTACCGGTTGTGTGTTAAACTCCGGGTTGTAAGGATCAAACGGCTGATAACGCGTGAACATAATGCTGTTGTCCACCTGCGCAATTACCTTGTCAACCATAAACCGAATGAAGTATGGGCGCACACGCGAAAAGCGAAACACATAACCTTCGCTAGTGCTTTTTAATTTTAAGGCAGAGGCCGAATCCCAATCGAAAAGTTTTATGCCGTAATCAAATTCACTTTGAAAATCGAAAGGTCTATTGCCTCGATTTGCTCTCACCGAATCGTATTTTTCTATAAACAATTTTACTGCCGGTTCCTCTCTTTTTACCGAAGCTTCGGTAGCCTCAATCTCCTTTTTCTGTAACTGAATCATGTAGTCAAAAACAGGCTCGCTTTGGGTTGCGGTAGAAGGCAAACTGTATTTGCGGAATTGAATCTTGTTTTTGATTTTGAAAACATCAAGCGCCAAATTTTTTTTCGGCACCACATTTTGCTCTCGAATATTGTACGTGTAATTGGTGTATGCCGCAGTGGTGCCACCTAATTTATAAACCTTGGTAGATGAAGTATCTTTCAATAATTCAGTAGCAGGGTCTAAAATTCCGGCTGCTGAAACATTTGCCGGCACTTGAATGGAATCAAGCTCACCGGTTTCTTTTAAAACGAAACGTATGGTTTTTTCGTTATGGTCATACACACTTTCGAAGTGACCAATATGACGATTCCGAATTCCGTTCTCTTCGCTCAAAAAACAAAATTCCTTTTCACTAAAATTTTGGGGGTACGATTCGTCAGCAAATGGAGTTGAAGTAACGCGGTACAAAAAATTCTGATTCGCATTCAAATCATAAAAAAACAAATCGAGCTGACGGTTGTTAACGCTTTGTGATTCGTAACGCAATGGTCGCAATGTATCGTCTTCGCGATTACTTGCAAACATAATTCCGCGAACGCTGTCGGCCTCAATGTAAGCAGGGTACAAATCATCAAAATAATCGTCTGTAAGTTTTCGTGTAGTGGTTGAAGCAATGTTGTATAAATAAATATCAGTTTGCCCGTTTTGGATGGCACTCATTATTAACTGTTTTGAATCTACATAACTAAAGCTCACTACTTTTTGAAATTTGCGTACCGGATTTTTTTCCATCTTCTTTGTTTCGGTATCGTAGAAACGAATGAAAATATTTGAACGCTTGTCGTTGATAATCGCCAGCTTTTTACCCGATTGTTCCCAGGCGAGTAATGGAATGGATTGGTCAGTGAAAATAGTATTGGTTCTCCATCCACCTCTAAATATCACTTCGCTCTTTTGTGTTTCTGTATTTAGCAAATGAACTTTGTATCGCCCCATATCGTTACTCGCATATGCCACATATTTTCCATCGGCACTCAGTTTGGTTTGGTAGTAATCAACATTCTTTTTAATTTTTGTTTTCACCATCGAATTGTCATCGGGCATTGATGAAAGTTTTGCTTCGCTACTGAAACGATTGAGATAATATTCGTACCAATGTTGTAAGGTTTCTGAAAGATTGGTGCCCAATACAAACATCAATCCGTTATCAACGCTTCTATTCACTCGTGTGAGATAGAGTATATTGCTGACTGCGCTTTTGCCGTGTACTTCTTCGAGATAATGCCAAATGGAATGTCCCACAAAAATAGATTCATCTGTTTCAAGTTTTCGTAAACGCGTATATCTGCCACTCATTATTCCATCGCGCAGGCGGTCTTCCATATCGCTGTTCCAAGGTTCGCCAATGTACTTTACTAAACCTACTTTATACCAGTCGGGTAGGTTGAGTAATACTGCATTCGACAAAACTTCACCAACAGAACTTCCCAAAATCATTTTGCTCACATAAATTTTTGCAATGCCTTCGCGAATTTGTTTGTCGAGGTGGCGGTGGTCGCCATTGAAGTAAACGAACAATTTACTATCCGGAATTTTTACTGTGCCACCCGGGTTTTGCCCCTGGTCGTAAATACCAATGTTGGTTTGGTTGAGTTCATTGATGTTGTTATAAACGATGATATCAATCTTGCGCTTGTAATGAAAATCGAGCAGCTTCGTAATTTCAACCGCATTGTCTTCAGCCGATTTAATGACATACTTGGCAATATCCTGACCGCCCATGTAAAAGTAAGTAATGAAGTTATCGCTTTCGTAATACTGAAAACTGAAGTCTTTATATTGAACGCGGTTTTGACCAAATTTTTCGTTGCCTTGAGCTAAGCAGATGGTAGACGATAGACAATAAACAATAGACAACAACCAGAAACGGGAATTGAAAGTATTAAAGAGAAATATTTTGTTCTTGAAATAAATCATTAAAAGCCAAGCGGAAGGTTTTGTTTTTGCATTTATCTTCTATCTAACGTCTAACATCTGTCGTCTGTTTTATATTCACGCCTTCAAACTTAAAAAATAAATAATGCTGCGGATATTCAAACACACTTTTAACGCGTTTCAGGAAAATACTTTTGTGCTGACCGATGAAACTAATGAATGTGTAATTATTGATGCCGGTTGTTCGAACGAATTTGAGCAAAATCAATTGGTGCAAACGATTGAATCAAACCATCTGAAACCGGTGAAACTGTTGAACACACATTGCCACATTGACCATTTTGGTGGCAACAAATTTCTATGCGAAAAATATAATCTGCTTCCCGAGTTTCATGAAATAGAATGGAAGGTGATGAATCAGGCGCTCGATTTTCAAAGCTTCTTTAATTTTAGTGTGGAACCATCACCAAAACCAAAGCATTGGTTGAAAGAAGGCGATGAAATAAAATTCGGCAAAACGGTTTTGAAAACGCTTTTCACTCCCGGTCATTCACCTGGAAGTTTGTCTTTTTACAATGAAGCCGAAAGAATAGTGGTGTGCGGAGATGTATTGTTTCAAGGAAGTGTTGGACGCTTCGATTTACCCGGAGCAAGTGGCGAAGTGCTGCTGAATTCAATTATGCAAAAACTAATGACCATGCCCGATGATGTGAAAGTTTTTTGCGGGCATGGTGACGATACATTTATAGGAGTAGAAAGGAGGACTAATCCTTTTTTGCAAAAGGGAACATTTTTTAATTGATACGACTAGATTTACAGAACAACAAAATTTCATGAAAAAAATTTCCACTCTTCTTCTCATTTGTTTTTCTCTCGCTTCTTTTGCTCAATATCCAATCGGGCACAAGTCAATCAATTTTAAAGATGCATCGCGCACGGGTGGTTTTGCCATTGGTGGCGGAACCACAAATCCTGTTGGCGGAACAGGGCGCGATATAGGAACTGAAATTTATTATCCCGCAACTTCTGCGGGTAACAACACTCCTGTGGCTGCGGGAAATTTTCCCGTAATTGTTTTCGGTCACGGTTTCAGTATGACATGGGATGCTTACACAACTTTGTGGGATTCGCTCGTGAACAGCGGATATATTATTTGCTTTCCCAGGACCGAATCAGGAATAATTCCTGCACCAAGCCATCTTGATTTTGGAAAAGATTTAGCTAAGGTTGCCGACCTCATTCTTGCAGGTACTTCACCTTTTGCAGGAAGCACTACCGGGCGTTTGGCTATTGGGGGACATAGCATGGGTGGTGGTTCAACTTTTTTGGCTGACCAATACACCACTTCACCCATTTGTTATTTCACTTTTGCTGCTGCCGAAACAAATCCCAAAGCGTCTATTGCAGCCAAAGCAATTACAAAACCGCATTTAGTTTTTTCGGGAACACTTGATTGCGTTGCGCCAAATGCAGCGCATCAGCAGTTAATGTATGACTCACTTGCTTCGGCTTGTAAGGTTCATATCAATCTCATCAAGGGTTATCATTGTGCTTTTGCTGACAATAATTTCAATTGCGGCTTTGGTGAGGGCACTTGTATTACAGCTGGTGGTTTATCAAGCGCTGAGCAACAACGAAGAGTGCGTTTATATCTCAATCCTTATCTCGATTACTATTTGAAAGGTGTTTGTGAGGCTTGGACTAAATTTCAAAACCTTATTGACACATCTACAATATCTACAGTTCAACAAATTTGCACCAACTCCGTTCCTTCAAATGCCAGCATTTCGGGCAATACCTTTTTTTGCAATAACAACAGTACAACACTTACGGCTAATCCTGCAGGCTTTCAATATTTATGGAGCAACAACTCCACTGCTAATACGCTTTCTGTAAATGCCGCGGGCAACTACGCGTTAATTGTTGGCAATGGAGTTTGTTCACTTGCTTCGGTTTCAGTTGCTATAACACAAAATTTTTCACCGGCTACTCCATCAACTATTACCTCAGCCGATACGGTTTGTTCCAATATTTCGAACCTGAGTATTTCTGTAATCAATGATGCAACTGCAACTTACAATTGGACTTTGCCAAACGGTTGGAATATTACAGCGGGAAATAACACGAATATTATTACAGCCACTTCAGGAACAAACGGTGGAACAGTTTCAGTATCCGCACAAAATAGTTGCGGTACTTCATCGCCTACTTCTGCTTCTATCACCGTAGTTCCTTCCAATCTTGGAACACCTGGAACAATAAGTGGAACAGTTGATTTGTGTGCGGGAACTACCAGTTCGTTTTCTATTGCACCAGTGAGTGGTGCTAGTGCTTATAATTGGACTGCGCCAAATGGATGGACTGCCATTACACTAAACCCAAGTACTGCCATTAACTACACCGTTGGCGACAGCAGTGGAACGATAAGTGTTAGCGCTATAAATAATTGCGGACAAAGTGTTCCTTCTACCATCAATGTTAACGTTCAAGCAACTCCAACTTTAGGAATTCTTTATGGGATAGATACCGTTTGCTCAAATAATTATGGGGCTTTAAATTTCTCGCTCTCATCGGCTGTTAATGCAGATAGTATTGTTTGGTCGGCAAGCAATCCTTGGAATATTATTGCAGGCCAAGGAAGTTCAGTGCTTAGTGTGAACAGCTATATGACGAGCGGTTCGGTTTCTGTTTATGCAAGTAATGAATGTGGTTCTACTTCAACACTTTCATTCAACGTACTTTATGTCGACACGCCACAAATTACCATAACACAACAAGGTTCAGTTTTAACGGCAAGTAGTGCAGGTGCTGCTACTTACCAATGGTATAACGGAGGTTCTTTAATAAGCGGTGCTACAAGTGCTGATTACACACCCACTACTAGTGGAAATTATACAGTGAGCATTACCAATCAGTTTGACTGTTCAACACAATCAACTCCATTCAGTTTTATCTATAACGCATTGAACGAAATTGCTAATGCAAACAGTTTCTGCATTTTCCCAAATCCAAATTCAACCAACAGGTTGCAATTTTTAGTTGAAAAAGATTGGTTAGATAGTGAAGTGAAAATCATTGATGCAACGGGAAGATTGATAGCCAAACGCAAAATAGCATATACAAAATTTGAAATTGAATTGCCGCTTATCAGCAGCGGAATTTATATCGTAAGTTTAGAAAAAGGGGCGCTAGTGCTTCGCAAAAAATTGGTGATTGAATAACGAAATTCATTTCAGCTTCTTAATTTGGTAAGATTCTGTTTTTCAGAAGTAACCTTTTCGATTTCATAGGTAGAGGGCGAAGTGTTACAACCACAAAACACAAATGCCATCTCGTTTTTAAAGAGATGGCATTTGAAAATAAATCTTTAAATAATTTTACTGTGCAGCAGCTGTAGCTCCTGGTTTTTTAAACTTGTTGAAGTCGAAAGTCCAGCCAGCATAGTATAAGGCTCCAATTTTTGGTGAACCAACCGCTTCAATGTGGCGATTGTTGTAAATATTAGAGGCACCAAAACGAATAGTCGAATATGCTTTTTCAATGTCGTAGAAAATTTGGAAGTCCAACGTGTGGAAACTGGGCACATATCCATCTGCAAAAGGACTCTGCCAGGTATATCCGGTAACCCACTTAAAGTTGGCGCTAAAACCTAAACCACCTACCACTTTATTGGCGTTTACTCCAACGTTGAATTTATGCTTTGGCGTGTTGAATCCGGAAAGCACTGTTGTGCCATTGTTGGTCAAATTCTTTTCGTCTAAGTCGGTGTAGGTGTAGTTAATGTAAGGGGTAATTCCTTTTCCTATGTAGTATGCAATGCTAATAGCCGCGCCCCACGAAGGAACCTTAGTAGTTGCATTCACCCACATTTGATAAACGGTGTAATATTTTTGATCGGGACCAAACTCTTTAGAGTTAGTTGAGTCACTTACCATAATACAATTTACGGCATCTTCATATGCTTGTGAAGTGCGATCAGCGTTAGCATCTCCGGCACGAGTTTTAACTACCCGTTGAAAACCAATGAAGTTACTATAGCGGCTCCAGTAAGCAGAAACGTCAATATAAACACGCTTTTTAATTTCTGTTCTATAACCAAACTCTACAGAGAATACTTGCTCAGGTTTAAGAGGTGCAAGCGTTGTTGGTCTCAACAAATCCAATTTGCTTTTTGTATCTGCATCACCAGGTGTACGATAATAGTTAAGCGTTGATTCTCGGGTAAACAGATTGGTATACCCGGTAGAATTACCCAATAGGAACAATCGACCAATGTTGAGATACAAGTATTGATCTTGCAAAGTTGGAGTTCTAAAAGCCGAGGTAACCGAAGCGCGGAAAGTATGATCGCTGTTTTTGCCTTTAACAGTATAAACCAGTGAACCGCGAGGAGAAACTTGCGCTTTAAAATTGGAGTTTTTATCTACACGTATGGAGCCCATAATTTTAAAATTGTCGTGAAACAATCTTTTAGTCATTTGTAAATAAGCTCCTACTTCATGCACGCGTAGAACTTTGCCGGCTGTATCTTCAAAAATAGTTCCGCGCGAGTTAGGCATATAAATACGGTAAGAGGCACCAGTAATAATGTCTAACCATTTTACAAAATCCCAATCGTATTGTCCTTCTACGTGCCACATCATTGACTTGTCGTAAAACTTAGTTCCTTCCAATGAGTTTGTTTCAGCAATGTAGCGGTTAAACGAATCTTTAAATAGTTGCGAGCCCACTGCATACCACATTTTTTCAGATTCAGTTCTGGCAACTTGACGAGCATAAACAATACGCGGGTCGTTTGGTTTGTTTTCAAAACAATCGGTACAATTTGCAAAACCACCCACAATAGAATCTAACGTATTGAAATAAACGCTTGAATATTTTGCTGCTACAGAATCGCGCAAAGCCGAACGGGAAATATAAGCTCCGGTTAAACCAATGTTGTATGATTTGCCGGCATCTTCTATAGCACCATAAGCACGCACAAAAAAGTTTTTGCCTTTAAGTTCAATTTTTGGTTGGTGGAAAGTGAACTCCTTAATTTGGTAACGGGCGGTTGCTTGATATACCGCAGTTCCGTAACCAAATTTGTAAGAACCAACTAACTCAATATCATTTTTGAACCGATAGTGCAACTCCGCAGAAATTTTCGCGTTCTTCGCATTGTAGTCAGCTAAATCCTTTTCCATATAGCCCGGAGCATGAAAACGAACAAATCCACCTTGAACAGAGCTATCTAAATTATTGGCTGTAGGATTAAAATCTAAAAACCCATTCAGCTTTACATATTTATCGTGTTGCTCATTAGTAATTGGGCAAGTAGGGCAATAAGGCTCGTAAACTTTTTTGCGAAGCGAACCAATTACGTTCACATCGGCATTTATATTCCCATAACGGTTAAATGAATCATCATCGGCAATCCAATCTTTTGTTTGGGTGTATTCACCGGTAAGTTTAATAGCAAAGCGTTGGCTTTTTCCAAAGGCTTGTGCATAGCGAAACTGTGCATCTACATATGGAGCGGGTTGCAAGGTTCCGCCACCTTTTATTTGCGCAGAGAAACCCTGAAAGTCGTAAGGGTTTTTACTGCGCATAGAAATTACTCCCTGCATGGCGTTTGCTCCATAAAGTGACGAAGCAGCTCCTGAAATAATTTCCACGCTTTCCAAATCAAGGTCGTTAGCACCTACCATGTTTCCTATTGGAAAATTTAAACCGGGTGCTTCATTGTCAATTCCATCAATAAACTGTTTTGTTCTCAATGAACGTGTATCTCCAAAACCGCGAAGGTTAATAACTTTGAAACCTGAAGAAGTGGTAACGATATCAATGCCTTTATAGTTTCCAATGCTCTGGTAAAAATCGCCCGAAGCTGCGCTCTTAATCTCACGCGAAGTCATTTTTTCAATTTGTAACGGAGCTTGTTTAATTGATTCGGCTACTCGCGAAGAAGTAACCACCACTTCACCACTTAATGTTTCTGCAGCATCCATAGAAACATTGAAGCTGGTATTGTTTCCAATGGTAACATCTTTCGAATTATACCCTATGAAAGAGATGGTAAGCGTTTTAGCATCTGCCGGAACTTCAAGTGTAAACTTTCCATCAATATCGACAATTGCTCCAATCTTGGTGCCTTTCACAACCACGTTAGCGCCAGTCATAGGCTCTTTGGTTTTGGTGTCAATAATTTTTCCGCTTATAGATTTTGTTTGAGCAAAAAGTGAAACTGATGCAAACAAAATGGTAACAAAAAGTAAAATTTTCTTCATGATGGAGTTTGGGTTTCTGTGAAGGGTTTTATAAGGTGTCGAATATAAGAAAATATTGAAACGACAAAATTTGTAACAGGGTATGGCTAAGCATGCGACTAACAGAGAATTTCTTTCTTCGCACTATGGCAATAAAAATTTTAATTACCGGTGGAACTTTTGATAAGGAATACGATGAGCTAAATGGCAAGCTGTTTTTCAAAGACACTCACTTACCCGAAATTCTACAATTAGGCCGAAGCAATTTGAAAGTTCAAATACGAACCCTGATGATGATTGATAGTTTGGAAATGAAAGATACCGATCGTGAATTAATGGTGAGTCATTGCCAACAATGTGAGGAGGAAAAAATAGTGATTACCCACGGCACCGATACGATGGAACAAACCGCCAAAGTTTTGGGCCAAGCCAAATTGAACAAAACCATTGTGCTTACCGGGGCTATGATTCCTTACAAGTTCGGTAGCTCTGACGGATTATTTAATTTAGGAAGTGCATTGGCTTTTGTTCAAACTTTACCCCATGGAGTTTATGTAGCCATGAACGGAAAATTTTTCAATTGGAACAACGTGCGCAAAAACAAAGCATCGGGAATTTTTGAGGAGCTTTAACCACGTTTTTCGTTCGTTAAGCATTCGTCTTTGCTAAAAAAAATTAACCGACTGTTCACGCGAAACTGTTCCTATTATATTCGCCAGCCCAATGAAAAGGTCAAGAACATACTTGTATTCAATTTTCGAATTTTCGAATTTTCGAATTTTCACATTGATATTTCTAATGTCTATCTCCTCTTGCCTATCATCTTTTTCTCAAGCAAAATTCTACGCCTCTGCCCCCAAATCAGTTCCACAAAATTCAAACTTTCAACTCAGTTTAACTATTGAAAACGGAAATGGAGCCAATTTGAAACCGCCCGCTGTTTCAGATTTTCAAGTGTTGAGTGGGCCTAATACTTCAACTAGCATGCAATGGGTAAACGGCAATGTAACGCAGAGTGTTACTTACAATTATATTCTTCGTCCAAAAAATCAAGGAACGTTTAAAATAGGCAAGGCGAGTATTGTGGTAAGCGGAGTAACCATGGAAAGCAATGAAGTTTCTGTTGATGTAACAGCTCCGATTGCGCAACAACAGCAACAACAAAGAAGACAACGAAATCCTTTCGACCCGTTTGATGACCCCTTCTTCAATCAAGGAATGGAGGAAGAGGAAGAGCCGCAAACCAACAATGCCGATTTAGAAAAACAATTGAAGGATGAAGTTTTCATGAAGTTGTCGGTAAATAAAAACGCAGCTTACAAAGGCGAAATGCTCACCGCCACTTACAAGCTTTTTTTTCGGCAAAACCTGGGAGGGTTCAATGTCACAAAAGCACCGGCCTTTGATGGTTTCTGGAGTCAGGAGGTTGAACTTGACCCCAAGCGCAGACCAACTTTGGAAACGGTGAACGGTAAGCAATACAACACGATTGAAATTTTGAAATACAATTTGTATCCGCAGCGTGCTGGCGCTTTGCCTGTTGCTTCGTGCGAACTTTCAACGGTTGCACAGGTGCAAGTGCGTTCTAATTCAAGAAATTTCTTTGGTAGTTTTTTCGGGCAAGTACAGCAAGTGCCAATGACTTTGAAAACTTCTTCAGCGGTGGTGAACGTGAAAGAACTTCCTGAGACAGGTAAGCCGGCAGAATTTTCAGGTGCTGTAGGCACTTACAAATTCGAAACTTCGCTTTCGAACAAAGAAACAAAAACCGATGAGCCAATTACTTACACACTTAAAATTTCGGGCACCGGAAATCTAAAATTTGTAGATGCTCCTGCGCTTAAATTTCCTGCTGAGTTTGAAGTGTATGACCCTAAAACAAAAGAGAATATCAGCAACGCTGTGGGCGGCATGAGTGGAACTAAACAATATGACTATTTGATAATTCCGCGCCAACCCGGTGATTTCAAAATTGAATCAAAAACATTTTCGTGGTTTGAACCAGCAAGCGCGAAATACTTTACCATAAACTCTCCCGAGTTTACGGTGAAGGTAACAGGTGAAGCTTCAAAGAATGTAAACGCCAATGCAGGTGCAACAGGTGTAAGTAAAGAAGAAGTTTCGTTGGTGGGTCAGGATATTCGGTACATCAAAACAACAACTCCTGAATTCAAAAAAGGAAATTCGTTTTTCGGTTCGGTAGGATTTGTGGCTATGTATACGGCTCCGTTTTTACTGTTCATTGCATTAGTGGTGGCAAAGAAAAGAAACGAAAATTTGGCTGCCGATGTGATTGGAACCAAGAGAAGAAGAGCACTTAAACTGGCGAAGAAGAGATTGAGCATTGCCGCTAAACATTTGACCAAAAGCGACAAGAAAAATTTCTATGATGAAATCTCGCGCGCAACCTGGGGCTACTTAGGCGATAAGCTGAACATTGACATGGCAGAACTTTCAAAAGATAATGTAGAAGAAAAACTGCTTGCACGAAACGCGAAAACAGAAACTATTTTAAAGCTTAAAGACTTGCTGAACATTTGCGAACTCGCTTTGTATTCTCCGATAGGCGAAGGCAGCGAAATGAAAATGAATTATGATGCCGCTATGAATTTGATAGCAGATTTGGAAGAGGAAGTGAAGGTGGGAAGTCAGAAGTCGGAAGTCGGAAGCAATATATTTCTACTCGCTTTCATTCTCGGTTCTTTCTTGTTGGCTCTTGGGTCTTCAGCGAATGCACAATCTGCTAACGAACTTTACAAAACTGCCTCAGCACAATACAAAGCCGGTCAATTTGAACTTGCAGAAACTTCTTACGAAAAAATTATTTCGAAGGGTTATCGTACAGCCGAAGTTTATTACAATCTCGGCAATTGTTTTTTCAAGTTGAACAACACCGGAAAAGCTGTTTTAAATTATGAGCGCGCCCATAAACTTGCTCCTGAAGATGAAGACATCACTCACAATTTAAAAATCGCACAACTAAAAGTGGTTGACAAATTAATTCCCGTTCCGCAAATGGCAATAGTTTCTAACTGGAATAATTTCACTGCCTCGCAATCATCAAAAGGCTGGGGAATTTTTGCGCTTGGGTTTGTATGGTTGGCGTTGATTGTGTTTGCCGTTTATCTTTTTATTGCCCGAAAGGGATTTGTTCTATTTCTAGGTTCGTTGCTTTTGTTCCTTTCTATCAGTTCGGTTTCATTGGCACTTAAACAAAGCGATGCCGAAGAAAATTCAGACGAAGCTGTGCTTACCATCTCCAATGTAAATGTAAAGAGCGCCCCCGATGCCAACGGCACCGACCTCTTCATCATTCATGAGGGAATTAAATTTCAAATTCTTGACCAGGTAGGCAACTGGAATAAAATTCGTTTAGCAGATGGTAAGGTAGGGTGGATTGAGAAAAATCTTTTCGAGAAAATTTAATTGCTCCCGTTTCAGTTTTTATACTTTGGCACAGTATTGTATAACAATGCCACTTTTAATCACCTAAAATTTTTAAACATGGGAATGGTATCAGAATTTAAAGAGTTTGCTATGAAAGGAAACGTAGTAGACATGGCTGTCGGTATTATTATCGGAGCTGAATTTGGTAAAATCGTAAACTCATTAGTGAACGATGTAATTATGCCGCCTATTGGCTTGGCTATTGGCGGAGTTAACTTTGCCGATTTAAAGGTAGTTATTCAACAAGCTGATGAAGCCACGAAAACAGCGCAGGTAGCTATTGGCTACGGCTCGTTTATTCAGTCTGTTTTCAATTTTGTGATTATTGCCTTTTGCATCTTTATGATGATTAAAGGAATTAACTCAATGAGAAAAGACACCGTGAGCGGAAAATCGTAATCGAATTTTGTTTGCTTAAAAATGCCCGATGAATTTTCATTGGGCATTTTTGTTTTAAAAAGTTCCCACCCTTATAAACATTACACCTCCTACTCCGCTTAGGTCGGCATCTTTTAAGCCATTGAGTGAGCCGCCAATAGTTAAGCGGTAGTTAAGCCCTAAGCCAAAACGAAAATGTTTGGTTGCATTATACACGCCATAAACGGCTGGTATAATAACCGCAAAATCTTTCCGGTAGTTTTTGTTTTGATACGAATATTTCACTGCTCCCCAACCTGCAGACAGCTCGGGCTGAAACGAAAATTTTTTGTTGTAAAACAAAATATAGCTAAAGCCAATTCCTGCGTAATGCATAATTGGTCGAACGGTATCGCCTGAGTTATCGGGTGCAACGCGCGGTTGAATATTTAATGGTGTTGTAAGCACATGATATTTTGCGCTAATCACAAATTTGTGATTGACCACCCAGTTTAAGCTTAAGCCTAGATTCATTGCGGCTTTTGTTTTGAGAATTTGCGTGGCTGTTCCTTCGAAACCTATATAACACTTGCTGTCAAATTTTTTTGCTGAAAAAAATGGCGCTTGTTTAGTAGTATCTTCAAAAAATACCTGCGCAAAACCAAAACGACTTGACCCAAGGGCAAGTAATAGAAAACAATATTTCAGTCGTTTGTTCACCCTGCGAAATAAAGAATGTTTACGATACCTCATTCGCCCTTCGAACACCCTCTGCATCCCGTAAGCGGAGAGAAGGGTTGGTGGTTTTTTCTATTTTCACCCCCAATGTATGCCATCATTGATGTAGAAACCACAGGCGGAAGCCCCTCGCAAGACCGAGTGATTGAGGTGGCAATTTTTGTGTTTGATGGCGAAAAAATTACCGACTCTTATTCTTCGCTGCTCAATCCTAAACGGCCAATTGACCCTTACGTGACTAAACTCACGGGCATTACCAACGAAATGGTAAAGCATGCTCCCACTTTTGAAAAAGTGCATGAACGAATTTTAGAATTGATGCACGAGCATATTTTTGTGGCACACAATGTAAAATTCGATTTCGGAATGATTCGTCAGGAGTTTAAACGTTTGGGAATTGATTTTAACCGCAGACAGTTAGACACCGTAAATCTTGCACGTAAAGTAATTCCGGGCTTTACTTCTTATAGTTTGGGAAACATTTGCGATAGCCTCGGAATTGAAATTAGAGACCGCCACCGCGCTACCGGTGATGCTGAAGCCACCGTGAAATTGCTTCAACATATTTTAGCCAACCAGAGTTCGCAAAAATATATTGAGATAGAACTGAACCACGGCATTGATGTGGATTTGCTGCCGCCTTATTTATCGAAAGCAGAAATAGAGAAACTGCCTGAAGATGCAGGAGTGTTTTATTATAAAGATGAAACCGGAAAAATTCTTTACCTCGATGGTTCCAAAAACATTCGCAAAAAAGTAATTACAGATTTTACCAATCCAGTCGATTCACCCGAGAAGACAAGAATGTATGAGTTGATGCGAAATATTGACTACGAGCTTTCTGGTACCGAACTAGTAGCAAAACTTTTGGCGCACCGCGAATTGAAAAAGCATTTGCCCGAGTTCAACAAAAAGCCGCGCGCCCATCTTTTTACGCACGGCTTATTTATTGATAAAGATGAGCTTGGTTTTGTGCAATTGAAAATTCATCCGCTTGATTGGCCGAACGGAGAATTGCTTTTAAAATTTTCGTCAAAAGCGGCAGCCAATAAATTGCTGGCAAAATTGATTGAAGAAAACAATCTTCAGCAGTGGTTTGCCCTGCGTTCGCGCATGAAGGAGAAAGGAGTGATGGACGAAAAGGGAATGAAGAGTTTCAATATTAATATGGAACGCGCTGCGCGCAGATATTTATACAAACAATCAAATTTCTTCATTGTAGGTTCTGGAATTCACCCTGATGAAAATTCAGTGATATGGATAGAGAACAACAGCTATAAAGGTTACGGCTATTTTAATCCTGAACTTACCGAAGCTAATCCTGAAAATTTACGTGAAGTAATTAAGCACGATGAAGATGATATGGAAGTGCAAAAAATTATTCGCACCCAAATGCGTAAACTCAAAAACGCGAAGGTTATTTCTTATTGAAACATCCCTAAAAGGGGTTTTAGTTTTCCTGTCCTTCTAACACCACTTCTTTTTCTTCATTCGGGTTGCGTTTTTCAATCCAGAAATTGTTGTAACCATCACCAATGGTAATAGTGATTTGTTGTTCCTGAATTAATTCCAACACCGAAAGGAAAACAAAAATAGCGTGAACCCGATTTTCAACTCCTTCAAAGACAGATTCAAAAGCAGTTTTATTTCCGGTAGAAATTTTTTCGAGCAACACCATTTTTTCTCCGCTTATAGTATAAGCTGGGGTTTCCACCATGTGAACCACTTTCTTACTTTTCTCTCGCGCTAAACGGTCGAGAACGTTTTGAAACGATTTGAGTAAGCGGAACATGGTCAAGCTCTGCATTTCAAATTCGGTTTCAAACAATTCCGCTATCTCCTTGTTCTCAGCCAAAGCATTTCCGCGCTTGGTAATATTCTGACGGTCTTCTTCCATCTTGCGCATAGTCTCGGTAGCTTCTTTGAATTTTTTGTATTCAATCAGTCGGCTCACAAGTTCCTCGCGCGGGTCAATTTCCTTTCCTGTTTCCGGGTCAACTTCTTTACGCGGCAAAAGCATTTTTGCTTTTATACGCATGAGTGTAGCCGCCACCAAAATAAATTCGCTCGCCACTTCAATGTTGAGCGTTTCCATTTGATGGAGGTAATTCAGAAAATCATTGGTGAGTTTAAAAATTTGAACATCGTAAATGTCCAACTCATCGCGTTCAATAAAAAACAGCAAAAGGTCAAACGGGCCTTCAAACTGCGGCATTTTTATTTCGTATGTATCTTGCATGTTAATCGTTACGTGATAAGAGTAGTTGTCTTTTTATTTCAAAGAGAATAGTGGTCCGTCAGGGTGAAGCGGATTGAAGTCTAATTTTTGTTGAGACGGAATAATTACTAAGTCCATTAATTCCATAGGAACTGCTCCCAACAATGGCTCTTCGTTTCCGGGTAAAACAAAAGCATCGGTTATGCAATCACGATTTTTAAATTTTACACGAATGGGTCCTGCTACATTCAGTTTTCTTTTTGTGCCATCGGCTAAAGAAATATCCATAGCTGCACGTGTTCTTAAGCCAAGTCTTTTTTGAATGGCTTCATTAATTGTTAAGCGAATAGCCCCAGAATCTGCCATCATATTTACCGGCATCGAACGAATCTGTTCCTTTTGTAAATAACCATCTTCGAAGAGAGTTTCATCTGCAAGATTCACTAATTCTAAATCGGCATATACCAAGCCCATATGTTATTGCATTTTGGTTTTTAGTTCGCCATCTCACTCATAAACTTGATTCGCACCAAGTGAATGTTTTCAATGTCTACATCATCGTTTTTAAATTCTTCGCAAGCAGCGTCTAACGAATCGGTAGCAGCTTCTCGAAAATATTCATAGATGTAGCCAATCAATTCTTCATCTACCACGGTTTTCAAATAATAATCAATGTTCACTTTGGTGCCTGAGTTGACAATGGTTTCAATTTCGTTGATGAGTTGTCCGCGCTTCATGCCCAACATTTTCGAAATTTCATCAATCGAAATTCGCTTGTCAATTGCCTGAATAATGCGCACTTTATCTAAACTTTTATTCACCACACCCTTTACCACAAAATCTGTCGGGCGTTCAATGTCGTTGTCCTTTACATACTTGGCAATGGCGTCCACAAATTTTTGTCCGTAGCGATCAGCTTTGCCACGACTAACTCCCTGAATATTGCAAAGCTCATCTAAGTTTATCGGATACTTAGTTGCCATTTCTTCCAATGAAAAATCCTGGAAGATTACATAAGGCGGAACATTGCCTTGCTTACCTACCTGTCTTCGTAGGTCTTTCAACAAGTTGAACATAGCAGGGTCAAGGACTCCTCGATTGGTACTAGTGTCTTCCACTACCACATCGGTTCCATCATCTTCATAATTATGATTGATAGAAACTTTAAGCGGAGTTGGCTTCTTCATAAACTCCTGTCCTTTCTTCGTAATTTTCAGTTTGCCGTATTCCTCAATATCCTTATCAACTAAGCCAAGTATCATTCCGTTGCGCACTACCGAATTCCAATGGTGGTCGTCTTTATCGGACCCTTTTCCAAACCAAGTCTGTCGGTCGTATTTAAAGTCGGTAACTTCTTTTACTTTTTTGCCAATGAGCAATTTTACGAGATAAGGTAAATCGTGATTTTCTTTCACCGCCTTGATGACATCAAGTGCAAGTTTTGTGTCGGCAGTAACATCAATTTTAGGTTTCGGGTTTTTGCAGTTATCGCACATGCAATTGCAATCCTTTTGCTCAAACTCTTCTCCGAAATAATGCAACAAGAATTTTCTTCTGCACTCAGCCGATTCAATGTAAGCCACCGTTTCGTTAATGAGTTGAATATTGCGATCCCGCTCTGCCACCGTTTTATCGCGTAACAGTTTTTCGAGTTTCTGAATGTCCTTATAAGAGAAATAAACCACGCACTCGCCCGACAATCCATCGCGTCCGCCTCTTCCGGTTTCCTGATAATAATTTTCTAAACTCTTTGGAATATCGTAGTGAATTACGAAACGAATATCCGGTTTGTCAATTCCCATTCCGAATGCAATGGTTGCCACAATAACATCCAACTCTTCCATGAGGAAAGCATCCTGTGTTTGTGTGCGCACCTTACCATCCAAGCCCGCATGATAAGGTTGTGCTTTTACTCCGTTAGCGCGAAGAACTTCTGATAAATCATCGCAGGTTTTACGATTGATAACATAGATAATTCCGCTCTTGCCGGGGCGCTGCTTAATAAACTGCACCATGTTTTTAATGGCGAGTTGTGGCGTTTTTTTCGGACGGATTTCATAAAACAAATTCGGACGATTGAACGATGAAATGAAAATGTTTGGCTTTTTCATTTCGAGCGTTTTCACAATATCGCTCTGCACTTTTGGAGTAGCTGTAGCCGTCAACGCAATGATAGGCAGCTTCTGGTCAAGCGCTGTAATAATTTCTCGAATCCTTCTGTACTCAGGTCTAAAATCGTGTCCCCATTCTGAAATACAATGCGCTTCGTCTACGGCAATAAAACTCACCTTCACTTCTTTAAACAAATCAACAGTATCTTGTTTGGTTAAGGTTTCGGGGGCTACGTAAAGCATTTTCGTTTTGCCCTCGCGTATATCTTTAATCACCACGTTGCGCTCGGTTTTGTTGAGCGATGAGTTCAAAAAGTGGGCAATGCTATCGCGGTCGCTGTAATTTCTAATCAGGTCAACCTGATTTTTCATAAGGGCTATTAGTGGCGAAATAATAATAGCCACCCCTTCGCTCATGAGCGCTGGTAATTGATAACATACCGATTTACCTCCGCCCGTGGGCATAATTACAAACGTATCTTTACCTGCCAGTACTGATTTAATAACTTCTTCTTGCGTGCCTTTGAATTTGGTGAATCCGAAAAATTCCTGCAACGCTTCCGCGGGTGACATTTCTGCTATTTCCATAATGCTGATTTATTTAAGTAAAACTTCCAATCTATAGCGTGTCGTTTATTTGCTGTTCAATATATAACCTTTTTTCAAAAAGGGAGGCGAATCTAACAACAAGTTTTAAAGCCTTTGTGCATTTTAGGTTTATTAGGAAGGCTTGGGTCAGAAGAAAATTTTTCTCTCTTTGGTTCGTAATAGAACAATGGCAAAAATCACTTACCGCAACAATCCTGAACTCAAAACTATTCTACCCGAATGGAAGGGCAATCCTGTTATTAACGGGAAGTTCATTGATCCGAATAAAAAATTTGAGGGCAAATTCGGCAAGGCATTAAAGTGGAAAACTTCAAGAAGCCCGAAGGCAGAAGAAAAGAAAAACGACAAATGGCGGCTTACGGTTCAAAAAGGAAACTCTTTTTTGAAGCAGAAAGAAGATTGCATAGTATGGCTGGGGCACGCAAGTTTTTTTATTCAACTCAATGGAATTCGTTTTCTCACCGACCCTGTGTTCGGAAGAATTTCGGGTGTTGTGCCGCGCTATAGCGAAATGCCTTGCACCATTTCAGATTTCACCAATATAAATTACGTTTTGCTTTCGCATGCGCACCGCGACCATTGTGATGCTTCAACCTTGAAGAAGTTAGCAGCACAAAATAATTTCACGCTGCTCACTTCGCTTAACACAGGCAAATTGGTTTCGGGTTGGATTGACGATTTAAAATTTGTGGAAGCTGGCTGGTATCAACAATATAATTTGCCGCAGAAAAATTTGCAGATAACTTTTTTGCCTACGCAACACTGGAGCAATCGTTACCTATGGGATTTGAACGAAACGCTCTACGGAAGTTTTATGCTAGAAGCCGATGGTAAAAATATTTTCTTTGGTGGCGATTCGGGTTATTGCAATTACCCGAAACAAATTGCTTCGCTTTTTCCAACTATTGATGTGGCCATGATTGGCGCAGGAGCTTATGAACCTTCGTTTATGATGAAGGATGTGCACACCAATCCGCACGAGGCGGTGCAGGTGTTTCACGATTTAAAAGCCAAGACTTTAATACCCATGCACTACGGCACTTTCGATTTAGCCGATGAACCTATGGGCGAGCCTTACCGCATTTTAAAACAACTGGAAGCAGAGAAAAAAATAAACGGAGACCTGCGGTTACTGCAAGTGGGAGAAATGATGAAGATTTGATTTCGTTAGTAATTTATTATTTGAAAAGATAAAAACTAATCAAAGTTTGATGCAGAAAATGTTTTTGAAAAGGAAAAAACACCCCACCAATCACAGGGTGTTTTTCGTTTTTTTAATCTTCCAGATTAAGGACAGTTTTCACTTTTGCGTAACTATTCAAATCTAAATTTGGATTAGAATTCAATAAGGCAGATGAAATTACAATAGCTTTAAATGTTATTGGACTGGAGAATGTCCCGGGTTGCGATAAGTCCGAATCAGACACTCGTATTTGGAGTGTTCCAACAGCGGTGTATACATCAAACGATTCGCTATACCAATTTTGCGGATAGATAGTAGCTGGAAGTTGCGCATAAACACCACTGCTCGTTAGCATATAAACCAATACGGCACCGCTATTTATAATATCGGTGGTTATACCGGATACACTAAGAGTTACAAGACTAGAATGCAATGTTCCGTCATAGACCCAGTCGCTCGGGTTAACAGTAAATGTTGTCCAATGAACGTTGGCATTACCTTGCGTTCCTTGGGCACCCGTTGCACCTGTATCTCCTTTTGGTCCTTGTACCGGGTCTTTCTGGCATCCTGCAATAGATAGAATTAAAATGAGCATCAAAATGCCTGAAATCGTTTTTAAACTTTTCATAAAAATTTGGTTTTGTTTTCCGCAAAGTCCCGAACGGAGTGATTTATAAAAAAATCAGCGTGGGACATATAACTTATCCGAATCTGAGGTACTGAGATACCACTAAACGAAATAAGCATCGCCCACGCCTTGGCGTGAACGCTATACTTACTATTCGCTTAGATTCGGAAGTTCTCAGTTTTCAGATTCGAGAATAGATAACGCTGATATTTTGATTGGTCAGTTTGCTTACATCGTAGTTATAATTTTAATTAACCCAAACTTATACTTTTTTGTCTTTGTACCTTTTTATAAACTAAAAATACATAAGAGAATGGGTTGAGCAAACAAGGTGAGATGTTTTGCAAAGAAGTTTATTTTTGAAAAGCAAAAAGAAAACAGTATGACAACCACTCTTATCAGACAAAAACTAACCGACTATCTTAAAATAGCAGACGAGAAAAAAATTAAAGCCATCTATACCATGGTAGAAGATGAGATAGACACCATAGCCAACGACTGGGATAGTGATTTTGTAAAAGAGCTAAACCGCAGAAGCGAATCATTTGAAAACGGTAGCGCCAAAACTTATACCTGGGAAGAAACAAAAGCCGCAGCTATCAAAAGAGTGCAATCAAAAAGAAGGTAATGGCATATCCGTATAGCTTGCACGCATTAGCGCACGAGGAATACTTGAATGCTTACGAATGGTATGAGCTAAAACAAGAAGGATTGGGAGAGCGTTTTATGCAAAGCGTAGAAAAGACCTTAGAGCAAATCAGCGCGCATCCCGAATATTATAACAAGCGCAAAGCAAATTACAGAGCGGCTAAAGTGAAAGGATTTCCCTACACCATCGTGTTTGAATTTTTCCCGAGAAAACAATTCATACACATTGCGGCTGTTTATCATGGCAAAAGGAATCCTGCAAAAAAATTCAGAAGAATAAAAAAATAGAAAGCTTACACTTTATGCTTTCAGTCCATCCATGACACCCCTCTCCCTCTACATACTCACCCGCGACAGCCAAAAACATTTGCGTCAGATTCTGGATGCCTCCAAACCCATTGCCGATGAAATTGTAATTATTGACAGCGGCAGTTTTGACGACACTTTTCAAATTGCCGCTGAATTTAAATGCCGCATTTTTTTTAGAACCCTCGATAATTTTCGCGCGCAGCGGCAATTTGCCATTTCAAAATGTAAACACGATTGGGTGCTGTCTTTCGATAGCGATGAAATTCCTTCACCTGAATTGATTCAGGAAATTCAACAACTAAAAGCAAACGGTTTTACATACGATGCTTATTCAATAAAACGCAAATGGAATGTGCTTGGCAAAGAAGTTCATGCCGTTTATCCTATTGTAAGTCCCGATTATCCTATTCGGTTATTCAACAAAAAAATAGTGGTGTATGACGAGCGCAGCACCCGCGCTCACGAAACGCCACATGGTTATAAAACACTCGGGCAAATTGAGTCCCCTCTTTTTCACTTCACTTTCGAAACTCGAAGAGTGTTGGAAGAAAAACTGAAACAATATTCTTCCATTGCTTCAGAAGATTTGCTCGAACAAAAGCGCCCGCTTACTATCGGTAAACTTCTTTTTAGTCCGCTGGCTGCTTGGTTCAAATGGTTTGTAGTAAAAGGCGGATACAAAGACGGCTCCACCGGATTGGTGCTAGCAAACTACGCCCTGCGCTACACTTATTTTAAGTACAAGAAGGCCAGAGCTAGGAAATAGCTTGCAAAAGTATTGGCTACTTGAGAACGGCATGGTCAGTTATAAAATTTGGTCCCGTTACAATCAGAACAAGCCTCTTTATAAAAACGGGCAACGAAACCCCACTTTCATATAAAGTCAAAATAGTTTTCCTGGTACCAATAAAAAGCTTCCACAAAAAGTGTAGGTGCTTTTATTTTTGTAAAAATAGTGCCTCTGAAAGTTCCCGATACTTTGTTACCTGCGTTTCTCCCGCATTTTTACTCAACAACTTTTTAGCAGCGGTCGTTTCCTTTTTTACTAAAAACACTTTTGCTGAAAAGTAATTTGCTGCTTGCCGCGAAATTGCACTTGATGAATTGAAAAGCTGCAAAGCAGATTTTGTAAAATCCTCCGTGTTGTGTTGTTTGTAAAGTGTATAGGTGTAAATCAATCTCCAAAAATCTTTTTCTTCTCCCTGCATATCGCAGTTTTCGCCTTCTTCTAAAAACTGAACAGCAGCAGAATAATTTTTTACAAACGCCTGTAGAATTCCATACAACACAAATGGCTTACAGTTACCGGAGAACTGTTTCATAGCGCGTGCATGAATCAATGTTTTGTAATAATCGGGAATAGCATTATTGGTGACAAGCAGCAAGTAGGTATTCATGGTAAACGAATCACGCGCTCCCAGTAAAATTTGCGCCAGCGCAATTTCATTGCTGTACTTATTCGTATCAACTTCAGTACAGAAATTTTTCAGTACATCAAAACATTGGGCGCTGGAATCAGAAAACAAACGAAGTCCGTAATAGAACACGTCCATCTTGCGTTTGTAAATACGCGAATAAGTATTCAGCACATTTTGTGCATCATCAAAATAGCCGAGTTCGCTATAAATAAATGCACCATTCAAAAACGAAGTTTCATCCACCGTTTTAAACTGATAACATGAATCGAGCCATACGAGCGCCTCGTTCATTCTGCCTTCGTAAAAATATTCTGAAGCAATGTCGCAACGAATTCCCGCAATAGCCGGATACATTTTTATAACGAATCGATAAAGTTCCATGGCTTCGTCAAAACGATTTCTCTCTTTAAATTTGCGGGCATACGCACACATCTTAAACGCTTCTTCGTTATCATCGGGCACCGATTTTTTTAAACGAACCATTTCACTTTTCAGCGAATCTTTCATCAATGCCATGGCATAAATGGTACACAAACCTTTTCGAATATCTGCGCGCGAAGAATCGAGCTGCAAACATTTTCTCCAATACTTTTCGGTTTCATAAACTGTTTTTTTAGGAAGCAGTGTTGGTTTTTCTGAAATGGATTGAGAGAAAACCGATTCGTCATTCTCGGTATAGAACTTCATTGGCTTGGCAGAATCGAGTTCTGCATTTAGTATCAAATTGCCTTTCATGATGAGCGCATCTAAACTCTTTGCATCCTTCTTTAAGATGGAATCAATAAAACGATTGGCTTCTACATAATTTTTCGCAACAACCAAATCTGTAGTGTGAGAAATAATTGTTGATTGAGCAATAAGACTGCCACAGTTAATGGAAAGAGAAATAAAAAAAACAAGCGTTTGTTTCATATCGCAAAATAAAAAACCGCCTGATAAAGGCGGTTATAAAAAATGTAAAATGAATTTGTATGGTCTCTATACTAACTACTCAATACTTCTCTACGAATTTATCATCACCGGCATTACTAGCATCAATAAATCTTCGTTGTCGTTTTTCTCTGTTGGGCGAAGAACACCTGCACGTGTTGGAGTAGAAAGTTCAATTTCAATTTCGTTTGAATCGAGCACGCCAAGCATTTCGATTAGGAAGCGCGCGTTAAAACCTATTTCCATATCTCCACCTTCGTAGCTACAAGTTAAACGCTCGGTTGCTTCGCTGTTGAAGTCCATGTCCTGAGCAGAAATTTTCAACTCGCTTCCTGCAATGGTCAAAATTACCTGATACGTAGTTTTGTTCGAGTAAATCGAAATTCTGCGCATGGCATTTTGAAACTCCAGCCTATTGATTGAAAGTTTGTTCGGATTGTTTTGCGGAATCACCGCATTGTAATCAGGATAATTTGCATCCACTAAACGACAAATCAATTTTGTGTTCTCGAAAGTGAAGAAGGCGTTTGATTTGTTGTAAGCCACATTCACACCCGATTCGGAAACAGGTAAAGAACCTTTCAATAAGCCTAATGCCTTTTTAGGAACGATAAACTGCGCTGCTTTTGAAGCTTTCACATTATCGCGATGAAGTTTTACCAATTTATGTGCATCGGTAGAAACAAAAGTCATTCCATCGGGCGAAACCTGAAACAGAACGCCCGTCATAGCCGGACGTAAATCATCACTGCTTACCGCAAACAAAGTTTTTGCAATAGCATTATTGAGAGCAGAAGATGGAAGATTGATTTCAGTCACCGAGTCTGCAGTTGGAATTTTAGGGAAATCATCGGCATTTTCTCCGCTCAATTTATAGCGGCCCGTTTCAGAAGTAATTTCAATTCCAAAAGTTTTTGCATCCACTTTGAATGTAAGTGGCTGCTCAGGAAGTGTTTTCAAAGTATCGAGAAGGATACGCGCAGGAATAGCAATTCTGCCATTGTCTTTTGCTTCAACTTTCAACTCGGTACTCATTGACGTTTCGAGATCGGTGGCAAAAACGGTAAGATTTCCACCTTTTATTTCGAACAAAAAATCTCCAAGTATAGGAAGCACGGTGCTAGAGCTGATAACTCCGCCTATGGTTTGTAAACTTTTAAGTAGTGAGGTAGTAGAAACGATAAATTTCATTGCTGTGGTTTTAATTCGAAACAAATATAATTATTGAATCAAATTGAGTTTCGGTAAGTGCCAACAACGCGAGGATAATTGTGCAGTGAAGTAGAAAGGGATTGAACGCTCAATACTTTTTTAGCAGCGCAATTTGAGCAGCGTGGTAAATGTCGTGATGTATCAAACCATGTATCATCACATACCAACTGAATTGTTTTCCAGGAACCAATTCATCTAATTTCTCTTCTTGAAAATCGTGAACTGTTTTTAGCAATTCGTTTTGGTTATTCTCTAATTCAAAAAGTGCTTTCACCCAACTTTCTTCGCTTCTTTCGTAATCTGTAACCCAATCAACTGTTGAGTTTATTTCAACTGAATAGGAGGTGTTTCCCTTTAAATGTTCCAAAACAAATTTTCTCCAGCACAGTATGTGCTGCACGTATTCATAAATATTGTGCGAAAAATTTCCGGCTTTGTAAAACGCGCGTTCCCATGAAATATCTTTGAGCACTTCTTTCAAGTTATTTCCGTGCCACATGGGTCCATCCCAGTTGCGTTTCAAAAATTTCTGAATGCGGATTGATTCTGTTGGCATAAGATTTTCGTTTTCAAAATACGTTCAATGGTTATGTTTGCCGCATGAAGAAAATAAATTTTTATAGCGGACCCGCCATACTGCCTGAGGAAGTTTTGCAACAGGCGCAGGAGGCTATTCATGATTTTGCAGGAACGGGTTTAAGCATTCTCGAAATTTCGCACCGCAGTAAAGAGTTTGTAAAAGTAATGGATGATGCGCGCGCGTTGGTAAAAGAGTTGATGAACCTGAATGATAATTATGAAGTGTTGTTTTTGCAAGGTGGCGGTTCAACGCAGTTTTGTATGGTGCCTATGAATTTGTTGAACGAAAACGAAACAGCAGGTTATTTAGATACAGGACAATGGGCGCACCTCGCTATGGAAGAAGCGAAACTTTTTGGTAATGTATACATTGCTTGTTCTTCAAAGGACAAAAACTATAGTTACCTACCAAAAGAGATTTCTGTAGAACCAAATTCAAAGTATCTGCATATCACTACGAACAATACCATCTATGGAACGCAGATTCACAATTTTCAATCATCAATTTTCAATCTTCAATTGCCACTTGTTGCTGACATGAGTTCCGATATTTTTTCACGCCAACTCGATTACAATCAATTCGATTTAATCTACGCCAGCGCGCAAAAAAATGCGGGTGCTGCAGGAGCAACAATTGTTGTGGTCAACAAAAATAATCTGGGCACTGTCAATCGTAAAATTCCGAAAATGCTCGACTATCAAGTGCATATAAATAAAGAAAGCATGCACAACACGCCATCGGTTTTTGCGGTGTATGTTTCGTATTTGACTTTACTCTGGATAAAGAAAGAAGGCATTGAAAACATTGAAGCTCGAAACATTAGAAAGGCAAAAAAATTGTATGATGCAATTGACGCTTCTCAAATTTTTGAAGGAATGGTAGCCAAAGAAGATCGCTCTTTGATGAATGTGTGTTTCAAGACAAAAGATATTTTGCTCGAAGAAAAGTTCATTGATTATTGCAAACAAAAAAATATTGTTGGCATTAAAGGATATAGAACCGTTGGTGGGTTTCGCGCTTCGCTTTATAACGCTATGCCAGAGGAGGGAGTGAATAAATTGGTGGAAGCTGTCGAATCGTTTAGCTAAATAAAAAAGCCAGCTCCTAAAGAGAAGCTGGCTTTGGTTTTTTAAACTTGCCTTATTTTTGAACCACCCAACTTGCACCAATGGTTGCTTTGCAATCTGCCTCAGCCTGTGTGTAGGAATTATCTACAGCCCCTAGAAGGCCAGTCTGTTGACATGTTGCACCGCTTCTGTCACCGGTAACATATTGGCAGTAGCCGCATTTTTTACAAGAAGTAGCAGAACCCATTAAGGCTACTGCTGCGAAAGCGAAGAATAATTTTTTCATAGCGTGTTTTTTTGATTGAATAATGAGAAAATGATAAAGAGTAAAAAGCGGAAATCAAAACTTTTTGTTTGCCGTATTTAGTGATTTTCTTACTTACATCAAAACAAAGATACTCTTAAACAACTTCTTTGTGCTCTTTCATAAACTGCATATCATACAATCGCCTGTATAGTCCGTTTATGGCAAGCAGCTCATCATGCGTGCCGAACTCTTTTACCTCGCCTTTATCGAGCACCATAATTTTGTGGGCGTTTTTAACTGTAGATAAACGATGTGCAATAACAATAGATGTTCTTCCTTTCACCAACGTTTCAATAGCATGTTGAATCAACTCTTCACTTTCCGTATCAATACTTGAAGTGGCTTCGTCTAAAATGAGAATGCTTGGATTGTAAACGAGTGCGCGAACGAAGGATATTAATTGTCGCTGCCCCATAGAAAGTGTGGCACCACGCTCCATTACTAAATAATTGTAACCACCCGGCAATTTTGAAATGAAATGGTGTGCACCAACTAATTGTGCCGCACGCATTACTTCTTCGTGAGAAATGCTTTCGTTGCGGAGCGTAATGTTTTCGTAAACACTTCCGGCAAAAAGAAAAACATCCTGCAACACGGCACTCATTTTTGAACGAAGCGCAGAAAGTTCATACTCGCGAATATCTGTTCCGTCAATTTTTATAGAACCTTTATTGATGTCGTAAAATCTTCCGAGAATAGAAATAGTAGAAGTTTTTCCTGAGCCTGTGGCACCAACGATAGCGAGTGTTTCACCCGCGTTTAACTCGAACGAAATATTTTTTAAAACATAATCATCGTTGCTGTAAGCGAACCAAACATTTTCAAAAGAAATTTTTCCATTTACTTTTTCAGGAACAAATTTTCCGTGGTTCGGAATGAACTCGTCTTTATCGAGCAGCTTGAAAACGCGTTCACTCGCCACAATTCCACGTTGAATAACGTTTACCTTATCAGCAATAAACCGAAGCGGACGAAACAACATATTGATAAGCAAAATGAAACCCGAAATAATTCCCACTCCTTTTAGATCGAGCGGATTTTGATTGAAGGCAACCCCACTCAAAATTTGGTTCGAAGCCATCCAAACCATACAGCCGATGGCAATTGCCAAACAAACTTCTACTGCAGGAAAGAACAACGAGAAATACCAAATGCCGCTGATGTTTGCATTGCGAAGCGCAGCGTTTATTTCTACAAATTTCTTCTTCTCCTTTTCTTCTACATTAAAAATTTGAATGATGCGCATACCTGTAATTCGTTCCTGCAAAAAAGCATTAAGCCGTGCAATTTGAATTCGCTCTTCTTGAAAAGAACGTTTAACTCCTTCCTGAAACCAACGCGTGAACCAAAGCAACGCGGGCAAAATCAAAAGACTCGCAAGAGCAACTTTCCAATTCACATACAGCATGGCGCCAACTACTGCAACAATCGTAAGTACATCGGCAAGAATGCTGATAAGCCCTTCGCTAAAAGTATCGTTGATGGCTTCGATATCGGTGATGGTTCGCGTGGTGGAAGTTCCTATGGGTGTGTTATCGAAATATTTTAGGCGCGAATGAATGATGTGATTGTAAACTTTCACCCGCATATCTTTCACAATGTTTTGTCCGAGCCAAGCCGTTATGTAATTGAAAAAATAACGAAGCACGCCTTCAACCACCAAAATGCCAATCATCCAATAGGTAGCCAGCTTTAGTTTGTCGAGATCGAAATTTTTATTGACAGCTAGATGATCAACGGTATAAATAATAAGCAGCGGACGACCTACCGATAGCAATGCAAAAACAATTGAAAAACAAATAGCAGAATAAAAAACAAGTTTATACGGGTCGGCTAATCTGATAATGCGTTTCAGCAAATTAAAATCAAGAAATGGTTTTTTATCGGGCTTCATAAACGGTGCGAAAGTATCAGAATAATAAAAATGAGTTTCTAAACCTTTGAAACATTCTTAGTTTTGATTCGAACGAAACAGTGTTTTTAGAGAGCGGAAATTATGATTGATCAAAGGTTACAACAAAAACTCGGGCTTAAACTCTCACCACAGCAAATTCAGTTAATGAAATTGCTAATGGTTCCATCGGCTCAATTAGAGCAGCGCATAAAGGAAGAAATAGAAGTTAATCCTGCTTTGGAAGAGGGCGAAAACGGAGAAGATGAAATTCCTCAAGTGCAGGAAGAAACCGTAGCACCCGAAGCAGAAACTACAGAGAGCGAGGCGGAAACAGAAGCTGCCGAAGAAGAATTGAAGGTGGATGATGAAGTAGATATGAGTGAGTATTATGATGAAGATGACGAAGGTGTTGCTGATTACAAAACTTCTGACCCAAGCGAATTTCACGACCCCGATGATGACAAGAAAACGATTCCGGTGGTTACCTCTTCTTCGTTTCAAGAATTTTTAGAAGAGCAAGTGGGCATGATGGATTTGGATGAGCGGCAACAGCAAATAGCCTTGCATCTCATTGGCAGTTTAGATGATGACGGTTATTTGCGCAGAGAGATGGATGCCATTGAAGACGATTTGGTTTTTCGGCAAAACATTACTACAAACAAAATAGAGCTGCAAGAAATTTTGGAGCAAATTCAAAAATTAGAACCTCCCGGTGTTGGTGCGCGTTCGCTCGAAGAATGTTTGCTTTTGCAATTAAAGCGCAAAGAAGAACCAACGGTGTTTACCGAAATTGCGATTCGAATTATAGAAGAGCACTTTGATGCGTTTGCAAAAAAACACTACGATAAATTACAACACGTTTTTGATATGGATTCGGCTAAGCTTAAAAAAGTGTTGAACGAAATTACGCGCCTTAATCCAAAACCCGGCAGCGCATACAGCGGCAGCCGTGGCGATGCACAACTCACTATCATTCCCGATTTTATTTTGACGAATACAAATGGTGAACTGGTTATTTCTCTCAACGGGTCAAACGCCCCGGAACTGCGTGTGAGCGGACATTTCAAAGAAATGATTTCTACTTATCAAAAGGCGAAACAGAAATCGAAGCAGCAAAAGGAAGCCATGACTTTTATCAAACAAAAAATTGATTCGGCAAAATGGTTTATTGAAGCTATTCAATCGCGCTACCATACCATGTTGCTTTGTATGAATACGATTATGGATATTCAGCATGAGTACTTGGCTACAGGCGATGAAACTCAAATGCAACCGATGATTTTGAAGGATATTGCCGACAGAACCGGCTTGGATATTTCAACTGTGTCGCGCGTAGCAAACAGCAAGTATGTGCAAACAGAATTTGGAACCATACCACTCAAATTCTTCTTCAACGAAGCCATGACGATGGATACGGGCGAAGAAATTTCGAGTCGCGAAGTGAAAAAAATTCTGAGCGATTTAATTGCTGTAGAAAGCAAAAAGAAACCTATCAGCGACCAACATTTAACCGAAGAATTAAACAAGCGCGGCTACAATATAGCGCGAAGAACAGTAGCCAAATACCGCGAGCAACTGAACATTCCGGTAGCGCGATTACGAAAAGAACTCTAATGAAAATACCTGCGCGAATTATTTCTGTATTATTTCATCCGCTGCTGTTTCCTACTTATGGAACGCTGCTGATACTCGCCACCAATCCTAACCGCTACGGTTATTTTGGAGATAAGCTCCATATTGTTTGGCTGATTATTGTTTTTGCACTCACCTTTGTCTTTCCCGCAGTGTGGTTGCTGATGATGAAACGGCTGGAGATGATACAATCGCTAACGCTGAATACGGCTAACGAACGCATTATTCCTTTTATAGCCACCGCTACTTTTTATTTATGGACAGCCTGGATGTTTAAGCGTAATGTGCACATGAAAATTCCATCGAACGAGATGATTTTTTACATGATGACAGGTTCTTGCTTCTCTATTTTTCTTTCGCTCGTTATCAATATTTTCAGCAAAATAAGTTTGCATGCGTTAGCTGCGGGAAATCTTTTGGGCTTGACCGTACTCATGATTCGCTTTTCTATTTACGATTTGCGATTTGTTTTAGTAGTAGCCATTTTATTAGCCGGAGTTATAGGAACTGCACGAATGATTTTGAATGCGCATAGCGAGAAGCAAATTTTATGGGGATACTTTATTGGTTTTGCTGCGCAGTTTATTGCCTTTACGTTTGTTCCTAAATTGGTTTCCTAAAATTTCAATTATGTATAACACCTTACTTTACTCCCACGAAAACAGTATTTGCTCTATCACTTTGAACCGCCCTGATGTGTTCAATTCTTTCAATGAAGAAATGAGTGCAGAAATTATTGATGCGCTTAAGAAGGCAACGAAAGACGAAACCGTTCGCACCGTGATTATCAGCGGAACAGGAAAAGCATTTTGCAGCGGACAGGATTTGAAAGACATAAAAGGTAAACTGGGTGAGCGCAGTTTGGGCGAATCTGTTTTGCGTAGATACAACCCCATGATTCTCGCCATTCGCGAAATGCCGAAGCCCGTTATTTGCAAACTGAACGGAGTGGCAGCAGGTGCAGGTGCATCGCTTGCACTTGCATGTGATATAATTGTGGCTTCTGAAACTGCAAGCATGATTGAAGTATTTGCCAATGTAGGTTTGGTGCCCGATAGCGGCTCATCGTTTTTTCTTCCGCGCTTAGTGGGTTACAACAAAGCCTTTGAGTTGATTACGCTTGCTTCAAAAATTACTGCGAGAGAAGCATTCGATTTAGGATTCATTTATAAAGTAGTGCCTGCCGAAGAATTAGATACTGCGACCAACGAATTGGCTACACGATACGCAACAGGTCCAGGGAAAACATACGGCTTAATAAAAAAGATGCTGAACAAAGCATACACCGCTAACCTCAACGAAATGCTGCTCGAAGAATACTACGGACAGGAACTTGCAGGACGCAGCGAAGATTATGTGGAAGGTGTAACTGCTTTTACCGAAAAAAGAAAGCCTGTGTTTAACGGGAAATAAAAACTGCTGATGCCCATTCATTATATTTTTCTGCTTTCGCTTGTTTTGTGTACGCAGTATTCGCTGGCGCAAAATAAATTTCAAACGAGTTCTCCCATGACCGAACAACAAGCCGATACTAAAGCGCGTGAACTTATTTCGCAAATGAGTTTGAAGGAAAAGGTTTTTGAAATGCACGGGCATGGAGTGGTGCGTTTCGGTTTATCTATTCTGTTTTCGAAAAAAATAAAACCTGTTCACGCTGGTGGAAGTAAACGATTAGGAATTCCATCCACTATATTTTTAGATGGACCGCGCGGAGTTAGTTTGACTAAAGGCACTACGGCTTTCCCCGTAACGATGGCGCGCGGAGCGAGTTGGGATATTGATTTGGAGAAACGTGTTGGCGAAGCCATGGCTGAAGAAATTCGTGCGCTTGGTGCAAACTATTCAGGAGCGGTTTGTATGAATTTGTTGCGTCACCCTGCATGGGGCAGAGCGCAGGAAACTTATGGCGAAGACCCGCATCATGTTGGTGAAATGGCTTCGGCTTTAGTGGAAGGAATTCAAAAGCACAACGTGCAGGCGAGTGCTAAACATTTTGCGGCAAACAGCATGGAGAACAACCGCTTTGGCGGAAGCATGAATATGAATGAGCGCACTTTGCACGAGGTTTATCTTCCGCATTTTAAAAAGGTAATTGAACGTGGTGCGGCTTCGGTAATGAGTGCTTACAACAAACTGAATGGCGAATACTGCGGGCACAACAAAAATTTGCTCACTACTATTTTGCGAAACGACTGGGGTTTTAAAGGGTATATAACCAGCGATTGGCAAAACGGTTTATACAATGCGCAAAAAGGAATTGAAGCGGGAATGAATATTGAAATGCCTGCCGATAACCGCTACAAGCTTTCAGCCATCAAAAAATTGTTGCGTGATGGCAAGATTAAAGAGCAACAGATTGATGATTTAATTTTCCCCATCATCAGCACCAAACTTCTTTTCGCTTCGCGCAAAGATGAACAGACGTATCCGAAAACTTTGGTAGGCAGTAAAGCGCATATTGATTTAGCAAGAGAAGTTGCCGAGAAGAGTGCAGTGTTGTTGAAGAATGAAAACAAGTTTCTTCCCCTCGATAAAAATAAAGTAAAACGCATTGCGGTAATAGGTTCTTTAGCCGATGTAAAACAAACGGGCGACCACGGCAGCAGTCGCGTTTATCCGCCTTATGTTGTTTCACCATTGGAGGGAGTTAGAAATTATTTTGAAAACAAGAGTAATGTCACCCTGAGCTTGTCGAAGGGTGAAGAGGGAAAAGAGATGCTTCGACAAGCTCAACATGACAGTTCTTCTACTATCGAAATTCTCACCGCACCAGCAAATGATTTAGAAACCATTAAAAGAATCTGCACTAATGCCGATGCCGTAATTATTGTTGCCGGCACTACTTACCTTGACGAAGGCGAATACATAGGCAATGGCGAAATAAGAAGCCGCACTAACCCCGACAAGAAAAACTTTATTACGCGCACAGGAATTTTGGGCGTGGGTGGCGATAGAAACTATCTGCACTTGCATCAGCCCGATATTGATGTGATACATGCGGCATCTTCAGTCAACAAAAATATTGTGGTAAGTCTCGTGGCGGGCAGCGCGGTAACGGTGGAAGAATGGTATAACGAAGTGCCTGCAATCATTGAAACATTTTACAACGGCATGGAAGGCGGCAATGCGCTTGCGCGCATTTTATTTGGCGATGTAAACCCAAGCGGCAAACTTCCTTTTAGTGTTCCTAAACTCGAAACCGATTTGCCACCGTTTGATTCGTTTGCCGATAGTGCGCAGTATGGTTACTATCATGGGTATACGTTGTTTGATAAATATGATAGAGACATCCACCTCCGTCCCGCTCAAAGCAGCGGGACACCTCCGCCAGCGGAGGACAAACAGCCGCGCTATGCTTTTGGTTTTGGTTTAAGCTATACGCAGTTTCAGATTTCTGATTTAAAGGCAGATGTCACCCTGAGCTTGTCGAAGGGTGAAGAAACAGAAGAGATGCTTCGACAAGCTCAGCATGACAACACCCTTCGGGTTTCCATTAAACTAAAAAACACAGGCATACGCGCAGGTGCCGAAGTAGTTCAACTCTATATTGGTTTTTCTGAATCTAAAATTGACCGCTCCGTAAAACTGCTGAGGGCTTTCGACAAAGTTTTTCTTGAACCCAACGAAGAGCGCGTGGTAAATCTTACCGTTCCGGTTAAAGACCTTGCTCACTATAATCCTGAAAACAAAACATGGATGGTAGAAAAAGGAAAGTATGAAGTGCTGGTTGGAAATTCTTCGCGCGATGAAAAGATGCTGAAGGAGAGTTTCGAGGTGCGATGAAAATTTAATTGTCATAGAATTGTCAAACGTTTGGCAAAACACATGAGGTTTCAGTTTCTTTCTACCGTTTTGAAGAAACTTATTGCATGAGAACTTTTTTTACAAGTAGTTTTTTACTGACTGCATTTTTTTGCAGCGGTTATTTTGTAAACGCACAGCAGGATACCATACAGTCAGCAGCCAGGTAAAGCGCGAGGAGATTAACTCAACCACTACCACCATACACCGCAATAATTTACCCAGTAGTATTTATTTTTGGCAGTTAATTGAGCGCAATAAAATTATAGAGCGAGGCAAAGTGGTGATGGAGTAAGAAATTATTTATGCGGCTTTCTTTAAAGCGGTCTTAGTTATTTTTCGCTGTGCCTTTTTCAAGCTGTAATAATCGTAACGCATTTGCATACTCAAAAAGTAGAGCGCGTTTATTCCCAACACTTCCTCTAATTTAATAGCCGTGATAGCCGTAATGTTTCGCTTGCCCGAAAATATTTCACTCAACACCGTTGGCGAAATACCCATTTGCTCCGCCACTTCTTTTTTGGTTAGTCCTCTGAATGAAATTTCCTCGTGCAAAGCAATGCCCGGATGAAAAAAGTTTGTTGGTGTTATTTCGTTCGCTGTTTTCATGGTTTCTTATTTAGTGGTAATCGGTTAGTTCTAAAATTTCTACGGTTATTTCTTTTTCGTTCAATTCGTAAAAACAAATTCTGAACTGGTTATCTACCCTTATGGAAAGTTGCCCCTTTCTATCTCCTTTCAGTTTCTCCAAGTTCAACGATTTGATTTGGCTGATGGTTTTCAAATCGGGAGCATCTATCAACTGACCAATTCGCATTTTATATTTCTCCACAAGGTGTTTGGCAAATTTGTATTTGCTTACGCATTGTTTCACTCCTAATTCATACAACTCCAGCACCTTCTTGTTTTCGAACCGAACTATCATGCTTCACAAAAATAGTGAAGTTGTTCAAATGACAAAAACGCTCCACCAGCACTTTCTCCCAATCTTATTCATTTCTTACTTCAAGTATTATTCCACAAGCAAATATGTTTAGGTTTGAGCCCTCAAAAATTGTGTGCTTATGAAGTTTTCTGAAATGAATTACAACCGCCCCGATTTGGGCAAAGTGGAGCAAGAGTTTAATGACTTGCTCGTGAAATTTACCAATGCTGCTACTGCTAAAGAACAGGAAGAAGTGCTGGCACAAATTAATTTGCTCAAGAGCGAGTTTCAGACCTTTGCTTCTATTGCTTCGGTGCGAAACTCTCTTGACACTACTAATCAGTATTATGAAGAAGAGCAGGAGTTTTTCGATATGAACGAGCCTGTGCTTAAAGACCTCAACATTAAATTTTACAAAGCCCTGGGCTCATCCAAGTTTAAAGGAGACTTGCAGAAGAAATTCGGCAACCAGTTGTTTAAACTGGCCGATGTAAGTTTGAAAACTTTCGACCCTTCAATTATTGAAGACCTAAAGGAAGAGAACAAACTCGGCACTGAATACACCAAGTTAGTGGCCTGTGCCGAAGTTGAATTTGAAGGACAGAAGTTAACGCTCTCTGCGCTCTCTGCTTTTATGGAATCTACCGACCGCGAACTGCGCAAAAAAGCATTCTTTGCTAACCACGGTTGGTTTGCCAGCCACGAAACAGAGTTTGATGAGATATATGATAAGCTGGTGAAAGTGCGCACGCGCATTGCCAAAAAACTCGGCTACAAAAATTTTGTGGAGTTGGCTTATTACCGCATGCTGCGCACCGATTACAATGCAGAAATGGTGGCGGTATATCGTGCCGAAGTTTTAAAACATGTGGTTCCCGTATCGGGCAAACTGCGCGAACAACAACGCAAAAATATTGGCGTTGAAAAACTGAAAGCATACGATTTCAATCATCACTTTAATAACGGCAATCCGAAACCGCAAGGCACACCCGAACAAATTGTGGCCAACGGGCAAAAGATGTATGCCGAGCTTTCGCCTGAAACAAAAGAGTTTTTTGATTTTATGGTGAACAACGATTTAATGGATTTGGTGAACAAAAAAGGAAAAGCAAGTGGCGGTTACTGCACCATGTTTCCTAAATATAAAGCGCCTTTCATCTTTGCTAACTTCAATGGAACTGTGGGCGATGTGGACGTGCTTACCCACGAAGCAGGTCATGCGTTTCAGTGTTTCGAAAGCCGCAATTTTGAAATTGAAGAATACTACTGGCCAACGATGGAGGCTTGTGAAATTCACAGCATGAGTATGGAGCACCTTACTTATCCGTGGATGAATTTGTTTTTCGGTAGCGATACCGATAAGTATAAGTACGTGCACTTGTCTTCAAACGTTCACTTTCTTCCTTACGGTGTTTCGGTCGATGAATTTCAGCACACGGTTTATGAAAACCCCGACATGACTCCCGCAGAACGCAAAGCGGCATGGAAGACCATTGAAACAAAATACCGCCCATGGATTGATTATGATGGAATGGATTATTTAGAGCGTGGTGGTTTCTGGCAGCGTCAGGCGCATATCTTCCGCAGTCCGTTTTATTATATTGATTACTGCCTTGCGCAATTGTGCGCGTTTCAGTTTTGGAGCAAAAGCCAAAAAGATTTTAAAGCGGCATGGCAAGATTATTTGCGCTTGTGTCAGGCAGGAGGAAGCGATTCTTTCCTTGGTTTGGTGAAGCTGGCAAATCTTGAATCGCCATTCGAAAGCGGAGTAATGGAACCCCTTTTTAAAGAAGTGGAACAATACCTCAACAGCTTTGAGTGGAAATAAAAACAGGATGAATGGAATGATGGAATGTTGTATTAAATCCATTCATCCATCATTCTATTTTTCCAAAAACTTCTTCAAATATTTTGCCTTGTAGTTTGAAAATGCATTCCTGCAAATTCAAAATTTGGATTTAATTTACTTCATGCCCCACGTAGAAATTTATACTGATGGTTCCGCGCGCAGTAATCCTGGTCGCGGTGGTTATGGAACTATTTTAAAGTTTGGTGAAAAAGAAAAAGAACTCTCGCAGGGTTTTCGCAAAACCACGAACAACCGAATGGAATTGATGGCGGTGATTGTGGGTTTAGAATCATTAACCCGCGAAGGACTCGATGTAATTATTTATTCCGATTCGAAATACGTAGTGGATTCGGTAGAGAAGAAATGGGTTTTCGGCTGGCAGAAAAAAGGATTTAAGGACAAAAAAAATCCTGACCTGTGGATGCGTTTCTTAAAAGTGTTTCCTAAACACAAAGTAAAATTCAAATGGATAAAAGGTCATAACGACCATCCTTATAACGAGCGTTGTGATGTGCTTGCCACCGATGCAGCCGATGGGGGAAATCTTTTGGTGGATGAAGTTTATGAGAAGATAGAGAAGGAAGGTATGTTTGACTAAAACAAAAACGATGTTGCGTTTAATCATCGCTGGTTTATTTATTTGTTCTGCAAATTTTTTGAGCGCCCAAACACATCGCGCAAAAATTGTTACCAATTACGGAACCATCATTATTGAATTGTATGATGGCACACCAAAGCACCGCGACAACTTTATCAAACTTGCCAATCAAAATTATTTCGACTCGCTCTTATTCCACCGCGTTATCAAAGGATTTGTAGTGCAGGCAGGTGACCCCACTTCAAAAAATGCAACGGATACCGCACAACTTGGCGAAGGCGATTTAGGCTACACGGTTCCTGCCGAAATTTTTCCAGAGAGATATTTTCATAAACGTGGAGCAGTTGGAATGGCGCGCGATGAAAATCCGGAGAAGGCATCATCGGCTTGTCAGTTTTATATAGTGCAAGGGAAGGTTGCAAATGATTCTACTTTTATAAAAGCGCGTGCGCGAACAAACGGTTTTGAAATTCCTGAAGAACATATACAGGTTTACAGAACCATTGGTGGTATTCCTCATCTCGATTCGCGCTACACAGTTTTTGGCGAAGTGATAAAAGGAATGGAAGTAGTTGATAAAATTGCTGCAGTTGAAACCGATAAATACGACCGACCTAAAAAAGAAGTGAGAATTAAAAAAGTGAAAATGCTCAATTGATTATATGGCTGAAAAAAAACAAGGACTTCCCTCTAAAGTAAAATGGCTGCAAAATTTTTTCTCAATAGCAGGAAACATTGCCCCCACTACTGCTATTGAAATAATGGTGAAAATTATTTTCGCTACAAAGAAAAGAGTGTTGCGCCCGCCACACCAAACGCTGATGAAAAAAGCAGCCAAGCACGAAATATTAGTAAACGAGTTTAGAAGCAATACGAATAAAATAGCCATGAAATATTACGTGTGGGGCAGCAGCGACCGCACCATAATGCTCGTTCACGGTTGGGATGCTATGGCGCTTGATTTTTATAAAATGATTCCTGCTTTGGTGGAAGCGGGCTATCGGGTTATTGCAATTGATGGTCCGGCACATGGCGGCAGCGAAGGAGAAACAAGTAACCTGTTGCACTTCAAAGAAGCCATGGTTCAACTGATTGAA
Source organism: Bacteroidota bacterium (assembly GCA_947479455.1). Lineage (GTDB taxonomy): Bacteria > Bacteroidota > Bacteroidia > Chitinophagales > LD1 > Bog-950. The sequence goes on along the minus strand of CANJZE010000010.1, from coordinate 3,791 downwards.
AAAGTTGGAGTGCCTTATGGAATCATCGGACATTCAATGGGTGGAGGTGCAAGCGCTTACCTGCTGATGGAGCACGAAATTATTGTGAACCGTTTGGTGATGCTTACGATTCCCATTGCATCTAAAAGATTTTTTGACCAGGTTTTTGAAATGCTGAAAGTGCCCGAGAAAATGCAAAAGATTTTTTTCAAAGGAATGGAAAAAGAGTTCAATATGCCGGTGGAGCGAATGGATTTAGCCGTGCGCAAAGAAAAAATCAAAGCCGATAAAATAATGCTGATGTATGATGAAGACGATGATATTGTTTCGCTGAAAGATATTAAGCACTACTTATCGTTGCATCCCGAAATACAATCGTATAATGCAAAAGGTGCGGGGCACAATAACATCATTCGCAACGCAAAAGTGATAGAGGAGATAAAAAAGTTTTTGGCTTAAACAGTCAGAAAAAACCACTCACATTCTTTCTTCAATAAATCAACGGGAACTTTTTCAATAACGTGTGGCACGTTCTCATAAATTTTGAATTCAGAATTTTTGATGAGATGATGTACGTAATCGGTTTCCTCAAAACTCACCATGGTATCCGCTCCTCCTCTTCCCAATAAAATTTTGTGTTGAATTTTAATGAAGTCTTGTTCGGTAAGATGCGTATGTGCTAAATCTTTCATCAGCAAAGCTGTTTTGCTCATTACGCTTTTCCATTCGTGTTCTCCGTGTCGCTGTGCTAATGATTCAGCAAATGCGGGAACTTTCTCAGCAATCTTTTCTGCGTTCAGCATTTTAATTTCTTTCTCTGCCTCTGCTTCGTTCCATTTTAACTTAGTGCCGAGTGTTAAAATTTTTCCAATTCGCTCCGGATAAAAACGCGCTAACCATAACGCTACATAGCCACCCATGCTGTATCCGAAAACATCTGCGCTCGTCAAATAATTTTCGTTCATGTAGTCTAAAACCTCATGCGCAAAATTTTGAATTGTGAACGCATGATGATGCGAAGGTCTTCTTCCGTGTCCTGAAAAATTCAATACATGAACTTTAAAATTTTTGGAGAGCAGAGTTTCCAATTCCGTGAATTGCTCTTTGGAGCCGAGCGCTCCGTGCAACAACAAAAGATTTTGCATAAGTGTCGCTTTAAAATTTCATCACTTTATTATTCGATTCAAAACCATGATGACCCTGACTCGTTAGAGAGCTTGATTCATCTACATTCACTCCCTGTGCACGCAATTCTTCGCGTTTCTTTTCGCGGTCTTCGTTTTGTTTTTTCCAATTAGGGTTATAGCTCACCATAATATTTAACCATGCCGAGCGCGATAAACGCGTATTGAAAGTAAAACCGATAACCGCGGTTATACCAATGGCAATGAGAATGTGTGGAATGTCCCATTTCAAAACTAAAAGTGTAATCAGCATTACAATAAGCAAAGCGCCCGAACTGAAAGTATAGCCCATATACATAGCACCATACCAAAAGCCTGGTTCCTGTTCATACTTCAAACCGCATACCGGGCAGTTTTCGTACATGTCGTAAAATTTGAGTTTGTAGAGCGGGCTGCGCCACAATTTTCCTTCGTGGCATCGCGGACATTTCATTCCTACGATGCTGTATAATTTATCGCCTTTGCTGAACATGGCGCGAAGTTACGAATGCTGATGAATTGAAGTGATGATATTGCTTAGTAAAACAGCAGGTGATGTGGATGTTTTTATTTTCGCCACCTTAATTGGCTCCGTAGTACAACGGATAGTATAAGGGTTTCCGAAGCCCTTGATTCAGGTTCGATTCCTGACGGAGCTACAAAAATACTGTTATCTTACCAATGAAAATCGTGTATCATATTCATAGTGGGATACAGATTGGGATACACTTTTTAGATTGTTCATAATTTTCTCTTTTTTCAGCTTTCCAATATTTAAATGCAATGCCCAGTAGGATAAAAGAATTAAAGAACTTATTTGCCAACAAGCATACCTATGAAACCAAGGTCAGTCAGAAAGTAATACTGTTTGAGATTTCTGAAACAGATTTATTCGCTGCAGATTTCAGAAAGGAAGAATGGGATGCAACAGATGAAAAAGTAAATTATAAAAGAAAAGTCATTCTCTACTATGTTCTTAGTACTTTAGCACAAGATGTAGAAAACATGTTTTCGGAAACTACAACCCACTTTGAAGATAGGCTTGATTCGCCCAACAATAAGGTTGATAAAAGGTGGTTTTTTGTTGACTACATTTCCGAAATTGAAGAAATTACTAAAGACATATATGCGCTGTTAAATGAATTTCTACCTGATAGCAAATCGTTTGAAAGAATCATTACTTGGTTCGCCAATTACGACAACCAATTCAAGCAAAAAATTAAAGATAAATCTCCAAAATTTCCTCAGCATAAGACTGCTTTTTTTGATGAAATGATGGATTTTAAACAAATTTATAACGACTTTATCGAAGATTCGAATTTGCGAGGTTTTATAAACCATGAAAGAAACAATAGCCATAAAATCAAAGCAATGATTAAAAAGGTTTCTTACTTTTAACGGACAGTACTGTTGTGATTCACAAAAACCAAACCTTAAACAACATGATAAAAAACACCTGTCTGCCGAAAGGCATGAAATCAAAACCATTGGCACTGCTGGGAGCAGTAATGCTATTGGCAAGTATTAGCCAAGCCCAAAGTATCTACTTCAGTTTTAAAGACGGTTCCCAAGCTGCTTACAACCTTACCGATGTGCGCAACATCACCTTTACAGGCGATGTAATGAACCTAAACAAAACCGATGGCACCACCCTGATGTGGAATGTAAGCACCATAGGTAACTATCGCTATGAGCAAGGCACGGTAGGTATCAGTGAAATTAAAAACACAGCCGAGCTACTCATTTACCCCAACCCTGCTCAGGGCAAGGTAAACATCAGCTATCAACTGCCGGTGGCAGAGCAGGTGAGCATAGGTATTTTCGACCTGCAAGGCAAAGCCGTGCAAACCTGGGCAAGCGAAGCGAAAGTTGCCGGCAAGCATGAATTAGTATGGCAGGCAGAAAACCTACCCAAGGGCAGCTATACCCTGCGTTTTAGCACCGCCAAAGGCAGCTTTAGCAAAACCATTATTTTGCAATAAACCAACTAAAAAACAAAAACAATGCAATACAGAACATTTACAAATACAGAGAAGAATTTAAAACTCATCAGTAAAACACTACTAAGCGTTTTATTCCTTTTGGCAGGCTTTTACGCCCACAGCCAAACTATAATGAACATATACCAAAACAATGGCACCGTGCTGCAAATACCGCTTAACAGTATTGATAGCATTACCTACACCATAGGCAACCCCGGGCAGCTGGCCACCCTAAGCACCCTGCCGATAGGCAATATTACAGGCACAGCAGCTACCTCAGGAGGAAATATCACCAACAACGGAGGCAGCCCCGTAACCCAACGGGGCGTGGTATGGAGCACCGGCCCCAACCCCACCACCGCCAACAACCAGAGCACCGATGGCAGCGGCACAGGCAACTACACTAGCAACCTCACGGGCTTAACAGCCAATACCACCTACTACGTGCGTGCTTATGCTATTAACAGTGCAGGTACGGCTTATGGTAATGAGCTAAGTTTTACCACCACAGGCGGCACAGGCAGCATCACTGCCATCAACTGCAACAGCGCCACCAACAACGGCACCCTAACATCGGGCACAGCGGCCAGCGGAGTGAGCAGCAGTGTGCCTTACACAGGCGGCAACGGAGGAAGCTACAATGGCCAAACGGTAAACTCAACAGGAG
>CANJZE010000009.1 GCA_947479455.1 Bacteroidota bacterium | reverse complement strand
CTCTGAACCAATTGAAGATTGACTCATAAGCATCAGCCATCTGAAACAGCGGCAGCCATTTGTGACAAGTGATGGTGATGAAGTATATCCCGACTTCTTTTTCTATTTCAGTTCTGACTGACATTGCCCCGATAAATGTATGCAGGCGGCTTTATCCGCAAAGTCCCCGATGGGAGACTTTGCGGGGACGGAAAAACAACTCTAATCAGTTTTAATAATACTTGCATTAACATTAACAGTTGTGCCGCGTAGCAAGGTTTGTAATACTATACAACTTCGTTCTGTCGCTTTTATCAGCTTATCTGCCAACTCTGTTGGGACGGAATTGAATACAGTTATTTCGATTTCCAGACCCATGCTTTGAAATCCTACAGGCACTTCTTTATCCACCATTAGCGTGCCGCGAACATCTACATTTGCTGTGGCTATAACCCTTGTTTTAATCAGGGTAATCTGTAGCCGGTTAGCAATCATTCTAAGTGCAGTGTCAAAACAAGATGCTAATGCAGCGCAGAGTAAATCGCCTGAATTCGGGAAGTCGTGATGACCACCAACAGCTCTATGAACTCCTATTGGGAAATCTACTTTAAGTTCCTCATTAATTGAGACAGATGTATGAAGCGGGTCGTCTAGGTTCTTCCCCTCTATAATAGCCATGTCAGTAATCCAGGCTGCTTCTGGGTTTTCAATATAACTTGCAATTATCGGTTGCTGGCGTTCTTTTATGATTGAGTTGCTTGTCATGATGGTTATGAAATTAATTAAATAAATACAATTTAAACTTGCCTTGTCGCTGACTACTGAGCAGAAATTGCTTGCGTCATGGTGAAACATAAAATGGCTGCAAGTAAAATTTGTTTTTTCATGTCTTTTTATTTTTGTCTGCCTTCTCTTTTCGGTTTTCAACATCTCCGTTTTCATTAGTGGCGTGTCGTCACAAACTTGCCGCTAACTTAAATATTCAAGCAACCCAAATCTACAAAACATGCGCATATCCGCGCCCCGTGTGTTGGATATGCGCATGTTTTGCCACTGTTAGTTTGCTGTGTTTTGCAGAAACGCCACCGTCAATCTAAAAATAACAACTCCTTCACTCCACCCCAAACAATTTCCTCAGCTCCTCATCGGTTAGTTTAGCGGCTTCCTTTAGTAAATCAAATTTTGGTTTGGGTTTATGCTCGGTATAAACGGGCTGGGTCAGGTCGGCAGTGGCGGGGTTATCGGGAGTTACTTCAAAAAGCGAGTTAATAGAGCAGCGAAAAACAAGGCACATGATTTCGAGATGGTCCTGCACAATCCACTCATGTTTATTATGCAAATAATTATGTGCCTGTTTAGACGTAATGCCGCGTTTAACAAGCTCGTTGCTGGGGTGCTCAATGCCTTTTTCTTTGGCTAACTCGGGTAGGCGTAGTTTAATCATAGTATAGGGTTGATTTGGTGACTTGCTTTTTTACCTGCCATTATCATGGGCAGCACTCTCTTTAACATTTATTCAAGCGGTTAAGATATTCGGCAAACAAAAACCCTCATTTATTTTTTTCGAAAAGAAATTAACAGGCATAAACAGCATCTTCAATGGGTTAAACAGCATGTTTAACTATTTCGGCAGCATCTCCAACTCGGTCGAAAGCATATTCAACTAAGTAAAAAGAATAGCTACTGATTTAAACAGAATATAGAATGAGAAAAACAGCACACCTACTGGCTTAAACAGCACAATGGCACTTTAAATTGCCTCTCAAAACCCGTGTAAAACATAACTGCTTCAAATTAAAAAAGCTGCCGTGCGGCTTCTACTTTCGGTTCATCAAATTTCTTAACCAGCCAAATCTGTTCCGCTTTTCTTCTCCTTTAGGAGAAGATGCCCGCAGGGCAGATGAGGTATAAATTTTACACCATGGACAGCTCGCAAGAAGACCACTACGGCATGTATCTGAAAGTTGACTTTTTTCTGGTAGCCCGCGCTACCGACCTCGCCTTTAACCCCGCTATTGCCACCACCCGCACCTCCCTCAACACGCTTATTAACTCCATTGCCCAGGCCGACAGCACCGCCACCCGAAACATTACCGGCTACACCATTGCCAAAAACGAACACCGCGAAGCCCAGTTAACGCAGTTTAAATTAGTACGGGCTGCGCTCATGGGCTACTTTACCGCTAACCCCGACATTCGAAAAAAGAAACTGATTGACTTTAACGACAGCGACATTGACCGCTTTAGAAATGACGAGCTGTATGCCAAAACCGACCAACTGCTCGATGTGGCTTTACCGGTAAAAGCCCTGCTGGTTCCTTTTGGTGTGGCGGCTGCCGATGTAGATGCCCTCAATACCATGAATGATGCCTGGAACATGATTGAGCCCAGCAACCGCATGGAACAGGCGGTGAACATAGCCGCATTAAAAGATGTAAATATTTTAATGCCCAAGGTGGAAGACCTGCTGCATAACACGCTCGACAGTTATTTAAAAGTGGTGCAATACACTAACCCGAATATTTACAGCCAGTATCAAACCGCGCGCATGATTGACGACAGCGGAGGCGGCAGCGACAGCGCGGGTTACGATGTGCAGAATTTAACGGTGCCGCCTAACGGCTCGTTGCTTTTTGATATTGGAAGCAGCGGCATACCGGCCGACCTCAGCGTTTACCTGCGCGCCATTAACGGCAGTTTAAAAGTGTGCACCACTAACCTGCCTGCGGGTGCCTGCACCGATGGTTTCGATTTAGTGCAGGGCGAAACGTTTAAAGGAAACTTTAAAGAGTTGGGCTTAGACGACACCAAAACCAATATTCAGTTTACGAATAACAGCCCTGTAGTGGTGGCGCTGCGGGCCGGTGTAAAAACGGCATAGCGCAAACGTTTATGCCTTTGTGTTGTTTAATCTTTACAGAGCGAAATGTCATGCTGAGCCTGTCCCCGCCTGAATGACCAAGTCGGGCAGGGAAGCATTTTTGTCACTTTATGTCTCCGCAGGGTTTCGTCTCGAACCCTGCGGAAGGCATCTATTTCTTCAAATGATCTTCAATCATCATTACTAATGCCAGGTCAGCTTCGGTAGGTTGAAACTTCAGCGCATGAAGTTTGTTCAGGTAAACTTCGTTCAATGCCAGAAGTTTCTTTTCCTCTTTCGCTTTCATGGCGTCCTTCATATAAGCAATCACAAAATCATGAATCGGTGAAGTGAAAAGATAATGCATAAAGAAGCGATAAGTATTCTTGAGCAAGTACGTCAAAAACTGATACTCTTTCATTTCATAACGCAACATCAAATTGATAATCTTCACATGGCCTACGTAATCTTTTCTGGTTTCGCCATTGGTTAAAGCCATCAAATCGTTTACTTGAACCAAACACTTGTCGTAATCTTTCAGCTTTAAATTACCATAAGCAATTATGCTGCGAAGTGTATAGTTGAAAGCTTTTCGAATGAAAGGAGAAAGGCGATGCAACCCATCATTAGAATAATTGATGTAGTAAAGAATTTTCTTTTCGTTGTTCTGCTTAATAGCATAGAGCAAACCGAAAATACTCACCGTGGTAAATCTATCGGCATCATGAAAATGGCTTTGCAATTCCATACTTTCCAAAAATTTCAATCGCGCTTCAAAATCTGTAAACTCATTGGTGAGCAGCGAAGCAGCAAGGCAATGATTGTAACCAAGTATAAGCCAGTTAGAAACCGTTGGAGGAAGTTTTTCCTGCTTCACAAACTCTAATTTCTTGTTGGCCCACTCCAAATATTTTTTGTAATCGCCAATGGCGCAATAGTATAAAGTCCAGAAGTTTAAAAAAGTATGCTTCGCCTTTGCCGAACTAAGTTCTTCTAATTTCTTAAGCGTTTTTTTCTTTCCCAGCGCTTCAATCGCTTTTCGAGCCTCATCAGGATTTGCCAGCATTTCATAATTCATCAAACCATACAACTTGATGGACAAGTTCATCACCTCGCGCAACTGACGAATTTTTTCAATCACCATTTCCTCTTCTTCGTCCAGCACATCCAAATTCACTTCCGGTTGATGGCGGTAATAGCCCATAGAGATAAGTCCGCGCTGCATTGCTATCAGATTCACCACATCCATAAATTTTTCTTCGGTGTAAGCTTCTTCCTTCAATTTCTCAATCATCTTTTTCGCCATTCCAAAAAGCCCCTTTGCCATCAGTCGCTTCACATCCAGAATGAATACGGTAAGGTCGCGGTCTTCGCGCACTGTCAACTCGCCATGGCGCAAAGTTTTTACAATTAAATTTTTCAGGTAGTGTTTAGTAACCGCATAATTTTTTTTGAAAAGCGGGTCTCTGAATTTTTTGAAAAGCTTTTCTTCATCGTAAGATTCCTCGAGATTGAAAAAATCAAACACCTGCAAATACATCGGGCTGGAACCTTTTTCATAAAGGTTGACATACTGCGTGAAAAATTTTTTCTCGCTTTTGTTCAGTGCTTTTATTAACTGAAATAGTTCGTCTTGTTGCTGCTCCATACAATTTGATTTTTATCGATAGTAAATTTACGATTCGCCTTAAACAAACGCTCAATACTCGGGTTACAGCTATTTGGGTGATTCCTAGTATTCATACTCCTGAAAATCAGCTGGTAAGTTCAATAATGAGTTTTGCAATCCTAATAGACCCAATATACTTGTAGATTCCCGAATTGTCAAGGATAAAAACAACTCAACTGCCTGAATATAAATAAACTGCTTATCTCTTTGCAGTTTGCTATCCAAATTGAAATCGGGGTTTTGAGGAATCTAATGCGAAAGATGCTGCGTAAGTTTGTGTAACAAAATCAAAAGCTATGGAAAATCCTTCAGTAAAACAATTGATATTTTTTGCCTTCGGCTTCTTTTACCTTACATGCTTAATGGTGGCAGGTATCGCTTTGATATACTACAGCGCTAACTAAGCAAAACTCGGTGGGTGTTTGTTATGGTGGCGGATGCTTCGGTGTCCGTCACCTTTCTTAAATTTCTAAGCCACTCGCTTCTCGTTCCACAAAAAAACAAATCCTGCGGTGAGCATGATTACTGTGTAAATGCAAATTGCATTCAATTTATTCAACTCTGTGTATTGAATATACGTGCATTGCGCGTGAATGAAATAAGGATAAATACTACCAATAGTATAAAGCATAATTCCGAAATTGATTCGCTTGAGAATGGTAAGCAAACATAAACCGTAGCTCACCACATGAACGATATGCGAGATCGGAGTTTCAGGTGAAAAAGGTTTTATCAAACCAATTACATGCACAGCAACTGCGGTGATAAAAAACAAGACCAAGAAAATTTTAGGAAAGGCGTTTATGTATTTCATACAAGTTTATACAGTGGCAATTACTTTTAATTCAATAGCAATACAAGAGGGCAACGCGTTTACTTCTACTGTAGTGCGACAAGGTTGATTGTCTTTAAAATATTCAGCGTAAATGCGATTGTAAGTTTGAAAATCGCGCTTGATGTCAACCAAGAAAACAGTTACATCCACAATTTTATCCCAACTGCTACCGGCACTTTCCAATGCAATTTTTACATTCTTAAAAACAGAATGCACTTGCGCTTCGAAATCAAACTCTAAATAATTTCCGTGCTTGTCCATTTTTAAACCAGGTACGGTATCACCAGCCGCTTCTCGAGAACCCATTCCTGATACAAAAAGAAGATTGCCCACTTTACGAGTGGCAGGATAAAGTCCCATTGGTTGTGGTAGTTTTTCGCTCATAGTTTGAAGTTAAACGGGAAATCAGGAATTCAGTTAATCGGGTTTAGTCAGTTATTCTTTATTTTCTCTTTTTGTTTACCAAGCCAGTCTATGTAACCATTCAAAATGCTGATGCAGGTTTTATGCATCGCAAAAAGTTCATCCAATGTTTCTTGATTAATGTAATCCTCATCAAATGCAGTATACAAATGATCTTTTGTTTCTTCTAAAGAACCCCGCTAATGCCTACAAAATTGAATGTTTTCCTGATAATGATAACGACCATAACCTTCAGCAATATTCGCGGTAACTGACCGTGATGAACGTCTGATTTGACTGGTCAAATCAAATTGCTCGTGCTTAGGAAATGTTTTGACAAGTTTAGAAATCTCTTTCCGGAATTTTCTACACTCTTGCCAAACTTTCAATTCTTCAAATCCTGCCATGGGAGGAGTTTTATGGTAATCGGGAAATCTGTTAATCAGTTAAAGACAATACTTGCCTAAACCGATTTCCTATTTTCCAGTTTCCCTGATTAACTTTTAATAAAAATGTTTTTAGGTTCAGTAAAAAATCTCATCGCTTCCCAGCCGCCTTCTCTTCCCACTCCGCTTGCTTTTACTCCGCCAAACGGAGTGCGTAAATCGCGCACGAGCCAACTGTTTATCCATACAATTCCGGCTTCCACTTTTTCGGCTACGCGATGTGCGCGTTTTAAATCGTTCGTCCAGATGGTAGCTGACAAACCATACTTCACACTATTCGCCATCATCAAAACTTCTTCTTCATTTTCGAAAGGTGTAAGTGTAGTTACCGGTCCAAAAATTTCTTCTTGTTGTGTTCGGCAGTTGTAATCTAGTCCTTCAATAACTGTTGGACAAATGAAGTAGCCGTTTTTTATTCGATCTGACCTTTGGTCAGACCCAAGTTCATTTCCTCCGCATAAAATTTTTCCTCCTTCTTCCTGAGCTAATTTGATGTAGGAAAGAATTTTCTCTTTATGTTGAATTGAAACAATCGCTCCCATCGTTGAACCCTCGTCATTCGGGTCGCCAACTTTTAAAGTCTTTACTCTTGCAACAAATGCTTGTTTGAATTTTTCGTAAAGCGATTTCTCAATAAAAATTCTTGAGCCACATAAGCAAATCTCTCCCTGATTGCTAAACGAAGCAGTCACTACCTGCTTCACTGTTTCTTCAAAATCACAATCAGCAAAAATGAGGGTTGGGTTTTTTCCACCCAACTCCAACGATAGCTTTTTGAACATGGGTGCTGCAATAGAAGCAATTCGTTTCCCGGTTTCTGTTCCGCCTGTAAATGAAATTGCTTTTATGTTTTCATGCTCAACAATCGCCTGACCAACTTTATTGCCCAAGCCATGAACAATATTCAAAACTCCTTTCGGCAAACCTACTTCAATACAAACTTGTGAAAGTAGATATGCGGTGTAGGGAGTAATCTCACTTGGCTTTGAAACCACACAATTTCCAGTGGCTAATGCGGGAGCAATTTTCCAACTAAATAAATACAAAGGCAAATTCCACGGAGAAATACAACCAACTACACCAATGGGTTGCCGCAAAGTGTAATTGATTCCAACGCCCGGCATATGATGCGATTCAGATGCGAAGTGTTGAATAGCGGAAGCGTAAAATCGGAAGTTTGAAACAGCGCGAGGTATATCCACAGCGCGAGCGAGTTTCTGTGGCTTACCATTGTCTTTACTTTCTGCTGCAACAAATTCATCCATTCGCTTTTCAATTCCATCAGCAACTTTCATCAAAATCAGCATCCGATTTTCCAACGAAGTTTTGCTCCAAGTTTCAAAAGCATTTTTCGCAGCATCGAAAGCTAATTGCACATCTCGGTCATCACTATCAGGTAAAAGAGAATACACTTCACCTGTAGCCGGTTCGTAGTTATCGAGATATTTTTTCGAAACAGGTTCGACTAATTCTCCGTTGATGTAGTTGTGTAATTGTTGCATCGAAAAACTATTTGTAAATATCTTTTCTGTCCGCCACTCTTAAAATTTCAATGGTCAAGGTTTTGTCTTTCAAGGAATAGACTACCCGAAAAGAACCTATTCGGATGCGATATAAATCTTTAAAGCCTTTTAGTTTTTTACAGCCGGAAGGACGAGGATTTTCAGCGAGTTGCAAAATGGATTCATTTATTCTCAACAACTGCGAATCGGGAAGTGCCGCCATTTCTTTCTGCGCTGTTTTGCTGATACTGATTCTATACATCCGCACTCAGTTTGCGCTTTTTCAGAATGGTACCAATGAATTTTTTGTAATCGGTTTTCGATTCCTTCTTTCTTGATTCAGCAATCAATCCATCCAAAAAATCCTGCACTTCTTCAGCATAAAATTTCATGTCAACTACTAGAGCCTTTTGTTTGCCTTTGTTGTCTGTTATGTAACTGATACCTTTCATGATTCTTGTTTTTATGCAAATTTAATTCATAAAATTATAGTGTACCTGTTCTTCCTCCATCTACCGGCACATTAATTCCATTGATGTAAGCTGCGGCAGGAGATGCAAGAAACGCAACAGCCGCAGCAATTTCTTCGGGCTTACCAAAACGCTTCATCGGAATTTCGCGCAGCATTTCTTCTTTCACCATTTCTGAATCCCAACCGGTTTTGTCAACGCGATTGGCTATTATACTTTTCAATCTTTCTGTTTCAGTAGCTCCGGGTAAAACATTGTTCACGGTAATTCCGAAAGCACCTAATTCGTTTGCCATCGTTTTACTCCAATTAGCAACAGCTGCGCGAATGGTATTACTTACACCAAGATTTGCGAGCGGTTGCTTTACCGATGTAGAAATAATATTGATTATTCTTCCGTAACCATCGTGTTTCATTCCTTCGGCAAAAAGTTTTACGAGTAAATGATTGTTGAGCAGATGAGCTTCGAATGTTTTTACAAATTCATCTTCCTGTGCTTCCATAATTTTTCCGCCTGCTGGTCCTCCGGTATTATTCACGAGTATGTGAAACGTTTTTCCGCTTTTCTTCAAATGTTTTTGAACGGCACTTCTTACTTTTTCATGGTTCGAAAAATCAACCGCCAGCGAATCATGTCGCTGCTCACCTTTGCTGATAAAACTTAAATCAATCAGGCCCTGAACCAAAGCAGTTTCGTCTCTGCCAACGAGCGTGATGTTTGCCCCGAGTTTTGCCAACTCCATTGCAACTGCTTTTCCAATTCCTTTACTACTTCCGCCAACAAAGGCATTTTTTCCGGTGAGGTCGAGATTCATTTCTTACATTTATTTCTGCAATCTAAACTCTAAAATTAAAAATCTGAAATTATGGCTATTACCCGTCCTTTCAATTTCAAAAAATGGATTGATGAACACCGCCACTTGCTGAAGCCGCCCGTGATGAATCAAGTGGTTTACAAAGGCAACGATGATTTTATTGTAATGGTGGTTGGGGGACCTAACAAGCGAAAAGATTTTCACTACAATGAAACGGAAGAATTTTTTTATCAGCTCGAAGGAAACATTGTGGTGAAGATTGTTGAAGACGGAAAGATTGTTGACATGCATATTAACGAGGGAGATATTTTTCTTCTTCCTGCAGGCACTCCACATTCTCCTCGAAGAACCGAAGGCAGTGTTGGCTTAGTAATGGAAGTTACCCGGCCAAAAGATGTGCTTGATGGTTTTCAATGGTACTGCGAAAACTGCAACAATAAATTGTATGAAGAAAAAATGCGCGTAGATGATATTGTGAAAGATTTGCCCGGTGTAATGGAACGTTTCTACTCGAATCAAGATTTGTGTACTTGCAAAAAATGTGGAACGGTGATGGAAAAGCCGTAGGTATTATTTGCCTTTGAAGAATTCTTGAATCATCTCACACACATAACTCACCTGCTCATCGGCAATGCCTACATACATAGGCAAACTCAAAATAGTAGAACACAATTTTTCTGTAACGGGAAAATCATTTTTAGTGTAAGCCAAAAACGAAAGCGATTGCTGTAAATGATTGGGAATGGGATAGTGAATAAGCGTTTGAATATTTTTCTCGGACAAGAATTTTTGAAGCTCATTGCGCTTTTCTGTTTTGATAACGTAGAGATGAAAAACACTTTCTGCATTCTCAATTTCCTCTGGCAAAACAATTTGTTCGATGTGCTTTAAATTCTTCTGATACAAAGCAGCAATCCTTCTTCTTTCTGTATTCCACTTGTCGAGATGATTCAATTTTTCTTTTAAGAACAACGCCTGAATTTCATCCATGCGCGCATTGTAACCAACAGAATCGTGAACATATTTTTTACGTGAGCCAACATTGCGCAACTGCATGGCAGCTTCTGCTAAATCAGAATTGTCAGTGGTGATTGCGCCCGCATCACCTGCCGCTCCGAGATTTTTTGCAGGATAAAAACTGGTCGCGTTGATGTGACCGTAACTTCCTGTTTTTTTGTTTTTAAATTTTGCTCCCTGTGCTTGCGCATTATCTTCTACTACAAATAATTTTTTTTCATTGGCAAGCGAACAAATACTTTCAATGTCGCAGGGTTGCCCATAAAGATGAACAGGAATAACTGCTTTTGTTTTCGATGAAATATGTTTTTCCATTTCCGAGGAAGTGATGTTGAATGTAGATTCATCTACATCGGCAAACACGGGTTTCGCCCCTGCATGAATCACGGCTAAAGCGGTAGCAATGTAGGTGTGAGCGGGCACAATTACTTCATCGCCCGGTTTCAAATTTAAACAGCGCAGCGAAATCGTAAGCGCATCTAATCCATTGCTTACACCAATGCAATGATTTACTCCAATGTATTCGGCAAATTGTTTTTCAAATTGTTGAACAGCCGGGCCTAAAATGAATGAACCTGAATCGAGCAATTGCGACACAGATTCGAGAAATTGCTTTTTAATTTCTCTATTAGTTTCAACTAAGGATACAAACGGAACATGCATGGCTCGCAATAATTTTTACAATGATAATTGAAACGCCTTTACTAAACGCCCAGAAATGATTTTACTCTATGGAGGAAAGAAGGGGAAATAAAATTATTTAGTTGCGATGCATCTACTTGCGGAAAATCATAATTGACTTTTTCGCGGCTCTTTAAACCTTTGGGTCCTTCAAAAATATTTCCGTAGAGAAAAAATTCAGGATTTGATTCAAAAACTTCTACCGTGCTTTCATCGGCTTTGTGATAGTAAAGCATCTCTGCATCCTGCGGAATAATTCCATAAACCGCTGCCAATCGGATTTCATTCGATGCATTTTCTCCCGATGCGTGTAACAAGCGATGGTCGTAAATAAGCGCTTCGCCTTTTTTCATATAAAGCGAAATCATTTTTTGCCAAAGCAAATCGTTTGCTTTTTCATAAGCCGAAGAAATGTTTGCGCTACGATAAGATTTAAGCCATGCATGGCTTTTAGGTAAAACTTTTATAACTCCGTTGTTGTCGGTCAAATCAACCAACGGCACCCAAATATTGAACGAACGAAATTTTTCTTCATCTACAATATTCCAATCTTGATGCGGCTGCAAAGTTCCTTTGCTGCCTTTGCCCTTCGCAATAAATGAACCACCAAGCGAATTACAATTGGAGAAGGTTTTTTGAATGGCGCGTGCAAAAACCTTTTTTATTTCCTCGTTCATTTTCATTCTGAACGAAATGTCAGGAACGTGCGCAGTGGCATAAATGCCATCTTGCTCTTTCGCATGATGCGCGTAATAGAAATTCACCAAGGAACAAACTTCATCAGCAGAAAGAAATGGAATAACTACATAGCCCTCCTCCAACAACTTTTTATCGAGTTGCTCATCAACTAAAATTTGTTGTGGTTGATTTGTCATTGAAAAACTTCCGCAATACGTTTGAAAATATTTTTGTATGCAACAGGTTTTGGAGAAGCAAAACCTGCATTTGTTTTCATGCGCGCTATTTCCTTTTGCAATTCTTCTCTGGAGAATGTTGCGGGTTGGTAGGGTTTGAATCCTTTGCTCTCGCCCATGGTTGGTCGCTGAAAAATATCGGTAGCAAAGTTTTTAAAGCTGATGAGAAAATCTTCGGGCATTTCAAACACTTCTACTTCATCTGTATTTTTTGAATTGTCTTTGTAATTGAATTGCATGGGCGTTCCCTTCGATTTTACCCCTGCGGTAATCGCTTTTCGAATTTGGCTAGAACTATTCGCCTTCGAATAATGAATTACACTTTGATTCAGAATAACCGCTTCGCCCGCTTTCACACACATGGGTATAGAAGCTTCAATTACCAAGTCATCATTCCCGGTAAAGAAAAATGGGAGCGTAGGAGCTCGTAACGTTTTCAGTGCGTTATAATGAGAACCCGGAACAATTTGCAAAGCGCCATTCGTTTCGTTTACATCCGTCAGTGGCACCCAACAATTGAGCGCTACAAATTTTTCTTCATCAACAATTGTCCAATCCTGATGGATGGCAAGTTCACTGTTTTGCGAAGGCATTTTAAATAGAAACGCTGCACCGAATGGCTGATAATCTACAAACAGTCGTTCGTAATGTTTAGAAAAAACTTTCACGATTTCATCGCTTGCTTTTTTCTTGTAAGCAAAATCCTGCGAATAACTTCCCGATACAAATCCTTCTTTCGGCAAATCGGGATGAAGCGAATCAAAAAAATTATTGAGGTATAAAATTTCTGCTTCATCAATAAACGGCACCACTAAAAAACCTTGCTTCTCGAAGCGGGCTTGCATAGCATCGTCTTTAAAAATTCGCTTGCTCATTTATGCTACCAATTCTTTAAGGCGCTGAAAAAAACTTTTTTGCTCGGGTTGAATTACTTCTTCGATTATTTTTTTGGGAACAGCATTTCCAATCAACTCTCGCGCATTTGTTTTTTGAAACCGGCTGTCTAAAAAAGCTTTGTCAATAGTTGGAAAGTTGTAATCAATCAATCCGATTGGTTTGCCTACCGTTGGTCTGTCGCGAATGTTCTCGCCAAACTGTTCGAAGTTGGTCATGAAATCATCGTCTTGCGCAAACGCTTCTACTTTATTTCCATACTCCTCTTTGTTCCAATAGTATGTTCGATACTCCGTTTCCTTATGCGTAAAATAGGTGTTGGTGACAATGCGAATTTTATCGCTGTAGTTAGGCGGAGAAAAATGAATAATGCTTTGGTCGAAGAAAACCGCTTCACCAGCTTTGATTAAAACTGGTTGCAGGTAATCAACCATATCATTCATCACGGGTGAAAAAAATTCGGGAATGCTGCTGCCGCGGTAAGTAGGAAAAATGCGATGGCTTCCGGGCAACACAAACAGAGCACCGTTTTCTACTGTCAAATCAACCAATGGCACCCAAATATTAATTCCTGTAAAACGACTCTCATCTACCAAACTCATGTCTTGATGCACACACATGCCGCTTTCGGGTCCGGGGCTTTTTACAATGAATGAACCGCACACCACTTTTATATCGGTGCAATATTTTTCGATACTTCGATCTCCTATTCTGCGAATTTCAACATCGGCTTCGTGCCTGTAGTTTTTATTTTTTGAAAATGTGCTGGGGAAAAAACCTTTTTCATCTACCGGATGCAGTTGATGATAAAGCGCATCAAGCGTTTCAATTTCTTGCGGTGTGTAAAAAGGCAGAATCACAAAACCATTTTTTTCAAAATCGTTTTGATGTTTTTCATCGCGAAACACGCGCAACATTTTTTCGGGAAACTGAAACATGATTCGTATTTAGTTAAGCACCCACCACGCGCTTTTTTATTTCGCGTGCAATATTGAGCGGTGTGTATTTTTGAAAAAAGTTTCTCTCATCATTCCACTTCCATTCTTCCTGCACCGGCTCTACCCACTTCTCTTCCACCACTTCGGGTTTCGGTTCTTCCTTTGCCGAGCCATCCATATTGTAATTGAAAAGTTTGGCGAGTCGCTCGCACATGGGCACATTAAATTCATTACCCGCAGCTTTAATCATCTCTATCAATTCATCAGAAGAATGTTGTGGAAACGTGTAAGCAATTTCTTCAAGCACTTCATAATCTTCAATCACTTTTCCTTCATCAAACATTTTTGCTAGAAGAGAATTGTTGTATTTCAAATAAAAATCTTCATCCACTTTATACTTTATAGCCGTTGATTTTTTGCCATCCGGTTTTAAAGAATAGTGAACGAGTTGTGCATCACTTTGTGTTACTCCAACTCCCGCAGCTAAACGAATTTCATTCGAAGTATTTGGTGGCGAAGCATGAAAAGTGCGGTTGTCGAACATCAGCACTTCACCTGCTTTCATGTCAAGCGTTTTGAGGTAAGGAAAAATACTGAACATGTGTTCGCTCAACGGCACCGGTGTTTGTGGCGATGGCGAAGGACGATGGTTGCCCATCATTTTATGACTGCCGCGAATAACTCCCATTGCACCGTTATCAATATTGGTTTCTACCAAAGCTGTCCAACAAGTGATAGAACAAAAACCATCTTTTTCTTTGTCAACGAAACTCCAGTCTTGGTGCGCAGGCACAACTCCTTTCGGGTTAGGGTCTTTCACCACATAACTTGCCACGAATGGTTTGAAGTCTTTCAAGTGCTCACTCAACTTCGGCAACACCACTCCCCACACTTTTTCGCGAACGCGTTTGCTAATGTCTTTATCTTTTTGATCCATGCTTACATGAAAACCAAAACCCATTTCATCTTTTATCTGCAACGATTCATAAAATGATTTCAAATCATTTACCTCCGCTTCATTCAGCAACGGATAAACGATATAACCTTCGCGTTCGAAAAATTTCTGTTTCTCTTCGTCTTTGAAAATTGATTTCATTTTAAATTCTTTCACGCTATTCATCATTTGTTTGAGTTGAAATTCGTTCACCGGTTTTATTTCATAATCGAACTCATCCATCTTTTCTCCGCAGGCCGGTGCCGCACCAATGTTCGTGTATTTGCTGAACATATCATCGGGCATGGAATATTTTTCGAGTTTGGCTTTTTCATTCTTCAGGTAAAGATAAAGTTTCGCTTCGCTCGGGATAAGACCGTAAGTAACTGCTACGCGCGGAGAAGAAGATTGATTTAACCACGAAGCATGAAGCAAAGCATGATTGAAAATAAACGCTTCACCAGCTTTCATGTTCAGCGTTTTCATTTGCTTCGAAATAACTTCGCTCAATCCATCAAACTCGTTGGAGATATTTGGTGAGCGCAAAGTTTTTGAAAAGCGATGACTGCCCGGCAAAACTTTTATGGCTCCATTATTTTCGTTCACGTCCTGCAACGGAACCCAAGCGGTTGCAGAGTAAAATTTCTCTTCATCAACAACAGTCCAATCCTGATGAACGGGCATGGTGCCTGTAATGCCAGTAGGTTTAGTCAAAAAACTGCTTCCTAATTTTTTAATGTCGTGAAAGAGCAATTCCGTTTTTGGAGAATAAATTTTTTCTACTTCATTATTTATTCTTTGCTTGAGCAAATCATCGTTGCTAAATGAAGTGGAATGAAACGAAGCTGGAATTTGCGGACTTACTTCGTCATACAAATTTTTCAAACGAGCTACTTCTGCATTGGAAAGAAATGGGACAACGATATAGCCGTCTTTATCAAACTGCTCTTGCAAATCTTTATCATTAAAAACAGAAACACTCATCGCAAAAGAATTTTAGGTGAGCATGGCTTTAAGTTTTGAAACAAAACCAGCGGGTTCATCAAAGCGCGGTAGATGCAATTTCTTTTCAAAGGTTTTAATATCCATCGGCTGAAAATTGAATTTGAATTTGCCCACGCGCTTTGCACCTTCGGGTTGTTTCCACGGATTGAACTGCATGTAAAATTCAGTGTCTACTTCCAGCACTTCCACCTCGTCCTTACTTTTTTCTGGATTCATGTGATAATGAATTGAAGGAAACTCTTGCGGAATAAGAATGAGTTGAATAGCCAAACGCAAACCATCCGTTTTGTTAATGGCGGAATAATGAACAATGCTATCGTCCAACACAATCGCATTTCCGGCTTTTAAATTCATAGGCACCAAATAATCTTTGATGATTTCGTGCTTAATGTTTTCCAACTCCCAAGGAATCATTGGGCCACGGACTTCGCCAAAACGCTTGTGACTGCGTGGTACCACTTGTAGCGTTCCGTTCTCTTCAAAACTGTCAACGAGTGGACACCAAATAGAAACCGTAGTGCATTTGCGTTCATTGGCAAAAGCCCAGTTTTGATGCAACGGCACTTCGCCACTTTCGTGTTGCTTGCGAATGTAGTTGGCAATTATGGGACGAAAATCGGCAAGCCACTTTGCTACATGCGGTTTAAAATATTCGGTGATGACATCGTAAACCGCCTGCTTATATTCTATGTTTTTATCAATGAAAGTGAAGTCGTAAGTAATAGCGTTGCTTTCTGTTCCAATATCAGAAACAGTAATGTTGCCTCCGCTTTTTGGCAGGAGGTCAAAGAATTTTTTCTTCAATCCCTCTACTTCTTCGGTTGAAATAAAAGGAATTTCAACATAGCCATCGCGCTGAAATTTCTTTTCGAGTTCGTCATCGTTTAGCACTCTTCTCATAGTTGCAATTTGTGAGGTGAAGTTAAGAAGCTGTTTAAGTTATTCAAAAGGTATGTCACGCTGAGCTTGCTGACCTTTCGACAAGCTCAAGGTGACAGACTGTTTTGTCATGCAGAGCTTGTCGAAGCATCAGGATGACAATTTGTATTCATCAAATGTAATTCCCTACACGGCTTTATTCGCTGATAAAAATCAGGTTAAGCATCGAGCCCTTCGTATACAATTTTTTCGGCAGTGGCAAACTGCAAATTTTCTTCGCGGTTGTAATACGTTTCCAGTTCATTCAGAATTTCAAAAATATCTGCGGGTGTATCTGCCATCACTAATCGCGTGCGGAAAACTCTTGCGTTTGGATAGCCCGCAAAATATGGCGCGTAATGTCTGCGCATTTCGAGTATGCCGAGTTTCTCACCTTTCCATTCCACACTTTTTGTTAGGTGTAACTTGCAGGCATCTAATCTCTCTGCAAGCGTTGGTGGAGCGAGATGTTCCCCCGTTTTTACAAAGTGCTTTATCTCACGAAAAATAAACGGATGTCCGATTGATGCACGACCAATCATAGCCCCATCAGCACCATATTTGTTTACCACTTCAATTGCTTTTTCAGGCGTGGTGATATCGCCATTTCCAAAAACGGGAATTCTTAGTCGCGGATTTTCTTTCACTTTTGTGAGCCATTCCCAATTGGCTTTACCAGTATAAAGTTGGTGTTTGGTTCGGCAATGAATAGAGATGGCGTGAATGCCCACATCCTGCAAACGCTCGGCAACTTCAACAATGCGAATAGAATTATCATCCCAACCTAAACGTGTTTTTACCGTAACCGGAAGTTTAGTTGCCTTTACAATGGCAGCGGTGAGTTTCACCATTTTATCAATGTCGCGCAAAATGCCCGCACCTGCATTTCGGCAAACTACATTCTTCACCGGGCAGCCATAATTAATATCGAGCAGTTCGGGTTTTGCAGCTTCTACAATTTCGGCACTGCGCATCATAGCATCTTCTTCGCCACCAAAAATCTGAATGCCCACAGGTCGCTCGTCATCATAAATATCGAGCTTCTTCATGCTCTTTTTTGCATCGCGAATTAATCCTTCGGAACTGATGAATTCAGTATAAAGTAAATCGGCTCCATACTTCTTACACAAATGGCGAAACGGAGGGTCGCTCACATCTTCCATAGGTGCCAGTAGCAAGGGCATGTCGGGTAATTCTATGTGCGCAATTTTTATCACGGGTGTGAAGATAAAAAAGGGAAATTAGGACATTGGGTCATTGGGGAATTGGGGAATTAGCAGTTGGATAAAGGCTTCAGTTTTTAAATGGAGAAGTTTATTTTTAACCACATAAAGCAAAATGATTATGAAACAAAATCTACTCGTACTCACCGCAATTCTGGTGAGTCACATTAGTTTTTCTCAATGCACAAATCTTGTGCTTCAACCCGATAGTACTAATGGAATTGATGCTTATTTTGTTACGGTATCACCCAGTACCAATAATGGTAATGAAGTAAATATTCTTTCCGAAGCATGGACATCGGGCGGAAATCCTATTGAAGGAAGAAGTCTTTTAAAATTTGACCTTTCTTCAATTCCCGCAAGCGCTACTATTGTTTCGGCTAAACTTTCGCTTTATGTAGATACGGCTTCTATTTGGGGAACAGCCGGGCAACCAACCAGCGGTAACAACAACGCCAGCTATTTGAAAAAAGTAACATCGGCTTGGACAGAACTTGGAGTTACCTGGAACACACAACCAACTGCTGATACAGCCGGACAAATTTTGCTCGCTCAATCAATCAACACTAAACAAGATTATACCGATATTGACGTAGCCGCTTTTGCACAAACATGGGTCACCGATGCTTCGCAAAATTTTGGTGTGTTGATCGACATGATTACTACTACGCAATACAACGCTATGATTTTTTGTTCGAGCGATCATCCCAATGCTGCCAAACATCCGAAGTTGGAAATTTGCTACATCAATTTAGAAAATCCTTGTGTTACTCTTCAGCCTGACGGAGCTGATGGAATTGATGCTTATTTTGTTACGGTATCACCGGGTACTAATAATGGCAATGAAGTAAATATTCTTTCCGAAGCATGGACATCGGGCGGAAATCCTATTGAAGGAAGAAGCTTGATAAAATTTGACCTTTCATCAATTCCATCAGGTGCAACGGTTACTACCGCCAAGCTTTCACTCTTTGCCGACAGCACTTCTATTTGGGGAACTGCCGGTCAACCTACTTCAGGAAACAATAATGCGAGCTATTTGAAACGAGTTAGTTCGGCATGGACCGAAATGGGAGTTACCTGGAACACACAACCAACGAGCGATACCACAGGTCAAATATTATTAGCTCAATCTATTAACACCAAACAAGATTATACTGACATAGATGTGGCAGCGTTTGCACAAACATGGATTGATAATCCTTCGCAAAATTTTGGAATGTTGTTGGATATGATAACGACTACACAATACAACGCAATGATTTTTTGTTCGAGCGACCATCCAAATGCGGTTAAACACCCGAAGTTAGAACTGTGTTATACCGAAGCTGTTGGCATAGCAGAAAAATCAACTGACGCTATGAATGTTTTATTGTTTCCGAATCCCGCAAACGATAGATTATTTATTAAGACCAATGATATGGAAGTAGAGCAGATAAATATTTATAACACCAATGGCACTTTGGCAATGTCGGCTGCTTCAATAATCAATAATCAACTATCAATCGTCAACCTTTCAACAGGAATTTACATTGCCGAAATAATATCAAAAGAGGCAAGTGTTAGAAAAAGATTTTTGAAAATGTAATTCAACCCATGGTTGTTTTTAATATTTGCTCCCGAAGTTTTTTAAAAAAGCTTTGGGAGTATTTTTTGAATTTAGTCGGTTACATTATCATTGACTTCTGTTTATAATACATAAATCAAAATAAGCATGAAAAAATTTTTCCTCTCTTTTATAATTTTGCTGACAGGTTATGCATTGAATGCACAATACAGTTTAACTCTCAGACCCGATGGTGCTTCCGGAGAAGATGCAATGGTTTTCGATTTTCAACCCACTACTAATTTTGGATCAGGTGAAGATTTAGAAGCAAATGCTTGGACGTTTACACCAACTCCTGGTATTGTACGAAGCCTTTTGAAGTTTGATTATTCTTCGCTTCCTCCTCAGGCAGTAATTACTTCGGCTTATCTTTCATTATTTCAAAACCATACTTCGAGCAGCGGAAACCATTCGCAGCAGAGCGGCTCCAATGCTGCTGTGCTGCAACGCGTTACCGCAAGTTGGAATGAGAATACTATTAACTGGAACAACCAACCAAGTTCAACAAACGTAAATCAGGCAAGTGTTCACGCATCCAATTCAGCCAATGAAAATTATCCGAATATAGATGTGACAGCTTTAGTGCAGGATATTATTTCCAGCGGAAACAATAACGGTTTTCTGTTGAAGTTAGCTACTGAGCAATACTATCGCAGACTTACCTTTGCATCGAGCGACCATGTCGATTCTACTTTGCATCCTATTATGCAAATCAATTACACACTTCCAGAACTTACTTGCGTTACACTAAACACTGATACTGAATCGGGTTATGATGCAATGGTGTTTGACCTTTTTCCAAATAATAATTAC
The DNA here is from genome assembly GCA_947479455.1 of Bacteroidota bacterium. Taxonomy (GTDB): domain Bacteria; phylum Bacteroidota; class Bacteroidia; order Chitinophagales; family LD1; genus Bog-950. Next base: position 125,741 of record CANJZE010000009.1, on the reverse strand, counting down.
GGCAACGGAAGTGACTTACAAGCAAATGCCTGGACATTTACTCCAACACCCGGTATTGTGAGGAGTTTGATAAAATTCGATTTCGGTAATATTCCCGCTAACGCCATTATTGATTCCGCACTTCTCTCTTTATATGAAAATACGGGTTCGAGTAGCGGAGATCATTCGCAACAAAGCGGTTCAAATGAAGCTTGGCTACAACGCGTCACTAGCCCTTGGAACGAACAAACCGTTACATGGAACACACAGCCAACTGCCAGCAATTCAAATCAAGTGAGTGTTCATGCTTCTAATTTTGCAACGGAAGATTACCTAGATATAAATGTAAAGCCATTGGTACAGGATATTATCAATAGCGACAACTATGGGTTTTTGTTGAAGTTAAATACAGAACAACATTATCGCAGATTGAATTTTGCTTCGAGCGACCACCCAACTATAGCAAAACATCCGGCTATGAAAATTTGCTACTCCGTTCCTTCAGGAATTGTTGAAGACCAAACTCCTTATGAGCATCGCGTATCGCTTTATCCAAATCCGGCAAACGATAGATTGTTTATTCAAACAAATGGGTTAGAAGTAGAGCAAATAAATATTTATAACACCACGGGTAGTTTGGCAATGTCGGCTGCTTCAATAATCAACAATCAATTATCAATCATCAATCTCCCAACCGGAATTTACATTGCTGAAATTATTTCCAAAGAGGCTAGTGTGCGAAAGAGATTTATGAAAATGTAAATTCGAAAATTTTCGAAGCCTAATTTTTTCTCTACAAATAATACTTACTGCCAAACTCCTTTAAATGCTTTTCGGCATTCTGATAATCGGGCATTACTTGCTCCACGGCTTTCCAAAAACGTGGCGAATGATCGTGATGAATTAAATGCGCCAGTTCGTGAATGAGTACATAGTCTACCACTTTAGCGGGAGCAAAAAGCAAGCGAACAGAAATAACCAGATTTCCATTGCGCGAGCAATGACCCCAAAAACTGGTGGCATGTTTCATCTTCACACTCTTCACTTCTTTTCTAAAGTAGCGGGTGTTGAGTTCGTGAATGCGTTCAGTAATTATGGGCAGAAAAAATTTGCAAAGACATTTCGCTACGAGATACGAAGCTGCATTCGCTTCCACTTCTTTATTCAACCCTTTTGAAACCGAAAGCACAATATTGTTTTTGAAAATCTTGGCGGTTGATTTAGCCAGGTCGTGGTAAAAAATAGAAATCACAAATTCGTAATCGCCTACTTTCAAAATCTCTCCGTTTCTGTACTGTCGCTGTGGAAGCGATTCGAGCAACTGTGGTTTATCGCCCAGTTTTTCTTTTGCCCATTTTAAAAGTGTGTCTACGTTTTTACGCTGTTCTTCTTTTGGTTGTCGGTCAGAAATGCGAATCAGAATTCCGTTCTTGTTTACGGTAACTCGGTTATTAAACCTAGATTCAAAAAGAATCCGAACGGGAACATTTCCACCATTCACTTCAATTTCAAACTCGCGTTGTAAAGAAACTTCTTCTTCTAATTTAGAGGGAGCGGGTTTGGTACCGGTAAGCGATTCAAAAAGTGAGAGCAACATTTAAACGCAAGTATGCAGCTAAGATTTTTTTCAGCGCAATCATTTTTTCAACAACAAATCAGTGGCATTGCCGTACATCAGTTTTTACGGTACCTGCGTTAAGTTTATAAATTCGTCAACATGAAAAAGGGAATCATCATCGTTTGCGTATTCGCAACACTTGCATCATTTGCTCAAGAGAATATTTATTTGCGCGGATTTGTTTACGACAAAGACGCTAACAACGCTCCGCTTGGCACCGCTGCCGTGCAAATTAAAAACTCACAACTCGGTGGATTAACCGATGACAACGGCTATTTCGAAGTGCCCGTTCCTAAAATGAATCTGAAAGACTCGCTCAAAGTTTCGTATGTGGGTTATCAGGCGCAAGCCATGTCTATTACGGCTTATAAAGAAGGCGACACTTTGCGTATCTATCTTTCTTCATCTGCTGAAACAAAGCAGGAAGTAGTGATTGTGGCTATGAACGCAAAAGGAATTTTGCTGAAAGCTATTGCCAATATGAAACAGAATCTGCTTTACGATTCCCTGATTGCAACCGGCTTGTATCGTCAGTATCATAAAGAAAACGGAAAGTATGTACGTTTGATTGAAGCCGATGCAAGTGTAGCCTTCAATTGTAAGAGCCCTTATAAATATTCATTTCATGAACTGGTTCAGATAAATAAACAGCGCAGAGCCGAGAACTACGAAACCAATGGCGATATACATGGCGACCATATCGTTGATTTACTCAAAGAAAATCCTTACAGCTATAACAAGAATAATTTTCTCGACCCGAAGAAGCTGGATTTTTACTCGCCTAAAATTACAGGGGAGGACAGCATTGAATATGTTATCAGCTTGCAATACAAAGAAAGCAGCAGCTTGAAACTGGAGCGCGCAAAAGTTTGGGTACATAAAGAAACCTTCGCTATGACACGCATGGAAATTGAAAAGTTCCCGAATCCTTACTATGTAAAAACGCGCTATGCTAATGACAGCCGTTGGAAACTTGTAAATGAAAAAGATGTGATTGAAACGGAGAAGGTGAACGAAAAATACGTGGTTAAATCCATCACCCGCAGTTACAATCATCACGTGCTCAACCTGCATACCGGTAATGTTGACTTTATTGTAGAAGAAAGTTTCGAATTATATTTTGATGATTTCAATGCCGAAAACGCTGGCGATGTTTTGCGCAAAGGAAGATTCAGTGCGTTTACAAACCTTTATTCAGACACTTACAAATACGATGATAAATTCTGGAACGATTACGATGCTTTAGATGAACATCCGTTGAAAGACGAAATCAAAAAAGATTTGGAACATGCTAAACCTCTGGCACAGCAATTTGTTGCCAGTGGCAAATAAGCAAGTTCAATAAAACAACCCATGTCAAGGAAACTGAAGATTGCTTTCATCTGGATGGTCTATATGCCGGTGGTGTTTGCTACTTACTTCATTGTTTGGTTAGATAGAAAAGTAAAATTCCGCTTGTCCTTTCCGCGCGACTTAAATGAACTGGCAAAAAAGGAAAGTTGGTGTATTGCTGAATTAAAAGCGAATGGAGTTTTGGTAAATGATGCCATCGTAAACTCCTATAAGGTTACTCCTCTCAATCAGGACATCATCTTTCGTTCTAACGCAGGGACAATTGAAATAAGTTACACTGAAAAGAGCGAACAAAAAACACTTCGTTGTTTTGCCAAATTCGCTCCTGTTACCGGAACGGTTTGGAACAAAACCATTTTTAATCTGCAACTCAACCACATTAAGGAAATTGCTTTCAACCAAAATTTTGGTGATGATGCAAGTGATTTTATTCCGAAAGTATTCGTTGCCAAGCTCGGATTCATCACAGGGAATCTTTGTCTTATTACCGAACTAATGGACGATTGCATTGAGTTCAAAGAAGGTGCTTATACCAACTTTACCGATGAGCATTTAAATATGGTGCTTAAAGGTTTAGCAACACTGCACGCGCGTTATTGGAAAGAGAAATCTGCGCGCATGGAAAAAATATTGCCCATTGAAGACAGCACTTTACTCTTGTTCGATTCTATCGTAGCTTCTACTTGGAGTGAAGCCGCAAGAAAAATTTTATTTCAAAGCTGGCATAACATGAATGAGTTTCAAACAGTGCTGCATGGCGATTCGCGAATTGGAAACATGATGTTTCCGAAAGATGAAAACCATGGACGTTTTGTTTTATTGGATTGGCAGGCGGTGCGTAAAGGAAAAGCAGTTTACGACCTCGCCTATTTTAATGTGCTCAGTTTGACGCCCGACAATAGAAAACAGACAGAAGCAAAGTCTTTAGAAACTTACTATAACTATTTAGTCGCAAACGGAGTGAGTGATTATACAAAGGAAGAAATGATGAACGATTATCAGCACGCCTGTTTGTGTGTACTCGTTTTGCTTTCTCTTCCATATTTAAGCGGAGAAGCAAGTGCCGAAGGAGCAGGTGTAGAAATATTTGCCCGTGGCATGGATGGTTGGCGTGAAAAAATGCAGATTAAATTTTCGCAGTTTGATTATGCCTGGCTTGCAAAAAACTATTCACTTACCGAAATGGAAGCGCACAATGCAGTCAACGAAATGCTGAACGTAATTGACAGGCGCGTAAAAGCATTGGTGAACTAAAGTCTCTCGAATTTATTGATGCAATTCATCGCGCACACTATCTATAGTAACCGTATCGCGAATATTGAAAGCCCAGATAGCCACATAATAAAGCAACGCGTTTACCGCCATAATTCCGGTGAATAGCCAGAAGTAATCTGCTCCTTTATAATGACTGAAAAATCCTCCTGCCTGTGTATTGTTGTTGATGTAACTCACTAAAATATTTCCAAGAAAAACCGTGAACCAAAAAAGCCCCATAATGGTACCTTTAATATTCTTGGGAGCTTGAGAAAACGCGTACTCTAAGCCTGTAATGGAAACAAAAATTTCGGCAATGGTTAACAGTACATAAGCAAACAATTGCCAACCAATATTCAATTTTATGCCTTGATCAATTTGCGATTGAATCCAAGCAATTAAGGCAAAAGTGATAGTGACCATTACAAAACCCCAACCTATTTTTCGCAAAGCGGTTACGCGAATGCCAATTCGTTCAAGCCAGGGATAAATTCCAAAACTGAAAACAGGAATCAGAATTAAAATGAGCAACGCATTTACTACTTGAATTTGTTCTTGTAACCAATCTATACCCATAAAATGCAAATCCATTTTGCCCGCCTGTATAACCCACTCACTTCCATTTTGGTCATACAAAGCCCAAAAAATTGGGATAAACGAAAACACAACAAGCACTTTCCAAACCGACATAAATTGTTCCTTGAACGAAATTTTTTCGGTGTTGCGCGTGTGCTTCGGTAATTTTATTTTGTACTTGCTTTTGCCCAAATAGAAAGTTACCAGAGCAAAAAACATTAAGATTCCCGGCACGCCAAAAGCGAGTGGCGCACCGTATCGGCTGTTTTTCAAAACGGGAGTAATGAGCATAGAAAAGAATGCGCCCACGTTTATTCCGAAATAAAAAATGTCGTAGAGTTTAGCAATGTTAGCATCGCTTTCATTTTCAAACTGGTCGCCCACCATCACCGAAACGTTTGGTTTTACACCACCGGCACCAATTGCAATCAAAAGCAAACCGGCATAGAATAACTGATAGTTGGTATCGAACATGGCAAGAAACGCATGGCCGATGCAATAAACAACGGAGAGAAATAAAATAGTGCGGTAACGGCCTAGAAAGTAATCTGCCAGAATTCCGCCCGCAATCGAGAGCAAATAAACCAAGGCTACAAACAAGTGCGTTACTTCATTGCTGTGTGCTTCGGCTGTTGCTTGTAATTCAGGGTTATTGGTGGGATTAAAAAATTGCGAAATCAAAAATGTAGAGAGAATGGCCTTCATGCCATAAAAACTGAAACGCTCGGCAGTTTCGGTTACCACAATATAAGGTGCCGCTTTTGGAAAACTCTTGAACCGCTCGAGAATACCTGCCATGAATTTTTATTTTTTGTGAAACTAAATGAATATGTGAATTGTAAAACTGGTTTTTTTAAATTGACTATTCAAGCAACCATTATGTATTTTCAAGCGTTATTGAAACATGAAAAACATTGTTGCCCTTCTGCTTACTATCCTCTTCATCTCTTCTTGTTGTAAAAAGGAAACCAAGACTATTCAAAATCTTTGTGCCGAACCCGAATTAGGAATAGGTGATTGCATTACCGATTCAAACTACGTGAAGCCATTGTTGTTAGGTAAATGGAACTGGACACAAACCATTAGCAGTTGGACACAAGCAAAAACAAACCCCTGTACCGATACTTTCAATTATGCTTATGAGTTTCACGAAAATGGAAATTTGAAGGTTTACGAGAACGGCAATTTTACTTCCAATGCTAATTATACTTTTTACCAAAGCTATGAATCAGGAATTTCGATTACTGATACTTTTACTTCCTCTCATCCCGAAGTGCATGGCGCTATTGGCGGTGTAAGAATCTGCGGCAACTATCTCATCATTGACAATTCGCCTGTTGATGGTCCCAAGATTATTTTCCTTCGCAACTAAGTTTTTATCAGGTCAGACCTTTGGTGCAGACCGTGATGAAAGTTTTTCTCCAAAGTTTTATTTTTCTCTTTCACTCTGCTAAGTTCGCGCTTCAGTTTTTGCATTTGTCTAACATATTAAATCTAACGTCTAATGTCTATTAGCCAATTCAATTTTCCAACTACTATTCGTTTCGGAGCTGGTGTAGTAAAGGAACTTCCCGATTATTTAAAGAAGAACAATATCAGCCGTCCGCTATTGGTTACCGACCCGAACGTTGCGCAACTTGGTTTTTTCAAAAGTATTGTTGATGATTTAAAAACGAAAGGATTTGCGGTTGAAACCTTCAGCAATATTCACAAGAACCCCGTGAAGAGTGATGTGTATGCGGGCAGCGATGCTTACGATAATCACCAAGCAGATTGCATTGTTGGAATTGGCGGAGGTGCAGGATTGGATGTAGCACGAGCGATTTTACTTCGCATCAATCACCGCGAAGATTTATTTAAGTATGATGATTTGATTGGTGGTGATGTTTATGTAACCAACGATGTTCCGCATTTTGTAACCATTCCTACCACTGCAGGCACCGGTAGCGAAGTTGGTCGCAGTGCCATTATTGCCGATGATGAAACGCATCAAAAGAAAATTCTCTTCTCACCAAAGTTGCTTGCAAAAATTGTTTTCGCAGACCCTATGCTCACGATGGAACTTCCGGGTTTCATTACAGCAGCTACCGGCATGGATGCGCTAACGCATAACATGGAAGCCTTCCTTGCAAAAAATTATCATCCTATTTGCGATGGTATTGCCCTGGAAGGAATGCGCTTGATTTCTCTCTCACTTGAAAAAGCGGTGAAGAATCCTGATGTGGAATCACGCTCAAATATGTTGCTCGCTTCTATGATGGGTGCAATCGCATTTCAAAAAGGTTTAGGCGTTGTTCACTCATTGGCGCATCCGCTTTCGAGTTTATTAGATACGCATCACGGTCTTGCGAATGCGGTAAACATTCCTTACGGAATGAAATTCAACATAGCAGGTTTCGAAGATAAATTCAAACGAATTGCCCGCACGCTTGACTTGAAAGATGAAACAGGAAACGGTGTAGTGAATTATCTTTTCGATTTGAATACACGAATAAACATTCCGCATAAGCTGCGCGACATTGGTGTGAAGGAAGAACATTTGGAAACACTGGCCGATTTAGCATTTGCCGATTTTGCACATCCGAATAATCCGAAGCAGGTGAGCAGAAATGATTTCAGACAACTGTATGGAGAAGCGTTATAAAACCCCTAAATCCCCTAAAGGGGACTTTAATACAAACTCACTTTTGCAATTTGTATTATCGATGCAATCAATGGCTGTTATCTGTGTAATCATCGCGAAGCGAATTTGTATTTTGCATTTGTCTTAATACTCAATACTAACTACTCAATACTTGTTATGAAAATTGGACTCACCTTCTCCGAAACACGTTACGAAAATTATCCAAAGTGGGTAAAAGGCAATGACGACAATATTGAAATTGTAGAACTGCATTGGGAGAAACACAATTTAGATGAGGTGTGGGATTTAGTTGAGGATTGCGATGGAATTGTATTGACCGGTGGCGTAGATATTCATCCGCGTTTTTATGAAAATGAAAGAACTGAATTTCCGAATGGCGATGGAAAGTTCAATGAAGACCGCGATGAATTTGAAATGCACGTTTTTGAAACTGCATTGAATTTCAATCTTCCGGTTCTCGCAATTTGTCGCGGTTTGCAATTAGTGAATGTTGCGCTGGGTGGAGATTTAATTCAGGATTTGGAAGAAGCAGGAAAGAAAAACCACCGCAGAATGAATGATGTTGATGATGAACACACTATTTCTATTTCCGAAAATTCGTTGATGAAAGAAATTGCAGGAAGCAATTCTGCAAATATAAATGGTGCACATCATCAGGCAATTGGAAAATTGAGTGATGAATTAGTGGCTACAGCAGTTTCAGAAGATGGAGTAATTGAAGCAGTAGAATGGAAAGAAAAAGAAGGCGAGGCGTGGATGTTGGCAGTGCAATGGCATCCTGAAAGAATGAAAGCAGATGAAGTTTGTTCGAAAAATATTAGAGAAAGTTTTTTAAAGGCAGTAGCTAACCACTAAGAACACTTAGGTCATTAAGGTTTTGAATTTCTAAATGAACTTTGTACCCTTAGTGGCAATACTTTTAAAATCATGATTACTCAGAAATACCTTAATAATATTGCTTACAAGGTTGTTGGTTGTGCTATTGAGGTAAATAAACATCAAGGTCCAGGATTGCTCGAATCTGTTTATGAATTGTGTTTGCTTTATGAATTGAAAAAAGTAGGATTGCAAGCGGCATCGCAAGTTCGAATACCTGTTTTATACAAAGGAATTGATTTGGGCGGACATTTGGTAATTGACATTTTAGTCGAAGATGAAGTTGTTGTTGAATTGAAAGCTGTGGAGTCTTTGTTGCCAATTCACGAAGCACAAATAATTACTTATCTAAAATTAACCGACAACTACAAAGGCGTTCTCATTAATTTTAATTCGACAAAAATTATTGACACTACTAAGCATTTTGTAACCGAAAAGTTTGCTGACTTACCTAAAGAATAAATTTGAAAACAACACTTAGTGACCTTAATGTCCTCAGTGGTTAATTTTTATCTATGAAAATTGCAAATCCTGCTACCGAAGAAATTATTGCAGACCTAAAAGAAGACAACACCAATTCTCTTCAACAAAAATTCGAAACGCTTACACAAGGTCAGAAAAAATGGAATGCTGTTTCATTGAAAGATAGAATTGCAGTGCTCCAAAAATTTTCGGTGTTGTTGAAAGAAAATATTGAAGAATTAGCTCGCGTACTTACCAGTGAAGTTGGTAAGCCATTGCAACAAAGTCGCAATGAAGTAAACGGAGCATGCACCAGAATAAAATGGCTGACGGATAACGCAGAAAAATTTCTGAGCGATGAAGTGATGAACGAAGATGCGAATATGAAAGAAGTAATTCGCTACGAAGCACTTGGGGTTATCTGCAATATCAGCGCATGGAATTATCCTTACTTGGTTGGAACAAATGTTTTTGTTCCGGCTTTGTTGGCTGGCAATGCGGTTATATATAAGCCTTCTGAATTTTCTTCGCTCACAGGTTTAGAAATTGAAAAGTTTTTGAAACAAGCGGGCGTGCCTGACGATGTTTTTCAAATTGCCATTGGCGCAGGAGAAGTTGGGAAAACATTGCTTGAAATGAGTTTCGATGGATACTATTTCACCGGCTCTTACAAAACGGGTCAATACATTTATGAAAAAGTGGCGCACAAAATGGTTCCTTGTCAATTGGAACTTGGCGGCAAAGACCCGTTATATGTTGCCGATGATGTTGCCGATATTAAATCAATAGCCGCAGGAACTGCGGATGGGGCTTTTTACAACAACGGACAAAGTTGTTGTAGCGTTGAACGCATTTACGTACACGAAAAAGTTTACGATGCTTATGTAGATGAGTTTTTGAAAGAAGTGAAGAGCTGGAAACTCGGTAATCCGAATGAGGATGTTTACATAGGCGCAATTACACGCAAACCACAATTAGAATTTGTTGAGGGACAAGTGAAGGATGCAGTTTCGAAAGGCGCGAAAGTTTTAAGCGGAGGAAAAAGAGTAGAAGGGAAAGGTTACTTCTTCGAACCGACTGTGCTCGTTGATGTGAATCACAATATGAGCGTAATGCGCGATGAAAGTTTCGGACCCATCATAGGTATTCAAAAAGTGAATAGCGATGAAGAGGCAATTCAATTAATGAACGATACAGAGTATGGTTTAACTTCTTCCGTCTATTCATCATCACAACCGCGTGCAGAAAAAATTCTTTCCGCTATGAACAGCGGAACGGGCTATTGGAACTGTTGCGACCGCGTGAGTGCAGCCTTACCCTGGAGTGGAAGAAAGCATTCGGGTTTTGGAGCAACATTATCGCATGCGGGCTTGCGAGCGTTTACGCAACCCAAGGGTTTGCATTTACGAAAGTAATAGTTGGAATGCCACTAATGCCCGAATGAAAACTTACCGAATAGAAACAGACCGCTTGGTTATTCGTTGTTATAAAGAAGCAGATGCATTGCTACTCAAAAAATCTATTGACGAAAGTTTAGACCATTTAAAGCCCTGGATGCCTTGGGCAAAAGATGAACCTCAAACACTGGACGAAAAAATTGTTCGCATACAAAAATTTCAAACACAATTTGAGCAGGGAGAAGATTATGTGTTGGGTGTTTTCAATAAAAATGAAACTCAATTGATAGCTTCAACAGGATTGCATACACGGGTGGAACCAACTGCGCGGGAGATTGGTTATTGGGTAAACGTGAATTACATCAAGGAAGGAATAGCCACCGAAATTGTTTTTGCCTTAACCAAAGTTGGGTTTGAAATTGAAGGCCTTGAGCGAATGGTCATTTGTTGCCACAAAAACAATTTAGCCAGTATAAGGGTGGCAGCACGAACCGGATTTGGTTTGTGTAATAACGCATTGACGCACGTTCAAAAAGATCGAAGTCAAGAAAACGAAATGTTGAATTGGGAAATTACGCGAGAGAAATATTTTCTCAATCCTTCTGTTGTTTCCCTAATCGCGTTTGATGATAAAGGGACTTTGTTGTAGTAAAGGCATCTGCTTTTTAACTTCTTCTTTAAACCAGTTAAGCTAAACGTACAATCAAGGTTGTGGTTTGAACAATACCACAAAATAAAAATGCAGTGAGCCTTGCTTCTTCGGTAGTAAAAAATAAAAAAGCCTGCTACATTTCTAAGGCAGGCTTTTATTTTCGGTATATATTTTACTCCGCCTTCACAAATCTGAATTTTTTATTCCCGGTTTTTACAAAATAAGTTCCTGTGGCTAGGAATGAAATATCTAAAGAAATATGGCTTTGTCTGTTTTCATTATTTAATCTCAACACAGTTTGCCCAACAAGATTCAGAATTTCTAAATTCTTTAAGTCATTTGAAGAGCTGCTAATGAACAACGCATTTGTTGCCGGATTAGGAAAAATGCTAATTGTGTTATCGGCAATTTCGTTTACGCCTGTGCACACATCCACAAAAACGGTATCGCTCTTCGAATTTGAACACGAATTTCCATCGGTATAATCATACAGAATAACCACGTTGGTTCCGCTAAAAGTCAACGGGTCAAAACTTGTTCCTGTTACTCCATTGCCGGTGAAGGCTCCACCACTTGGTGTTGCAGTTAAATTAATGGTACCTCCATTGCTGCAAATTGTATCGCTCGGCAAACTGAAAGAAATAGTAGGCAACGGATAGGCGGTTACTTGTATGGCCGAAGACGTATCTGCACATCCTCCATCAGAAACAGTTACTACATAATCTCCGCTGGCAGAGATAGTTGTGCTTTGCGTTGAAGCGCCATTGCTCCATGAATAACTAAACCCAGGCAACGAAGAAAGTATAACACTTCCTCCCGCACAAAAAGTAGTAGGCCCGGCAACTGTAATTAAATTACTATCGAAGTAAGCAGTAAAGTCAAAATAGAAAGTGGAATCAGCACCACAACCGTTTCCGGCAGCTACAGAAACCGTATAAGAACCAGATTGGGTTATATTAATAACCTGTGTTGTTTCAGAATTACTCCAGTTATAGGTTAACCCCGCTGCTGCTGTAAGAATAGCATTGCCGCCCCCACACAAACCAATATTCGAGATAGCAACAGAAGAGTCCGGTGATGCTTCTACAGTTACCGCTGTAGGGTTTGATGCTGCTGCACAACCCGAATAGTCTGCCGTTACAGCATAACTTCCCGATTGAGTTACTGTTATAGCCGAACTAACCTCGCCATTACTCCAGGTATAGTTTCCACCGGCAGGCACACTTAAAATTACACTACCGCCACTGCAAAAAGTGGTGGGCCCGCTGGCGCTAACTGTTTGTGCGGTAGGGGCAGTAATAAGTATAGCCGATGAAATACTGCTGGTGTCGTTAGGATTTGTAGAAATAATGCGCACTAGATAATTGCTACCCGCAGGTGTGTTGATCGGAATATTAATGGTAATCGAATCGTGACCAATATCAACCGATGATTGTGTGCCTATGTCACTTGCATTTGTAAAATCGCCTGTAGAATCGGAGAGTTGAACTATAAAATTATTGTTACCATAAAATGTTTCGGCTTTGCTGAAATAAACTTGAGAAACAGCTCCGGGGCAAAGAATGGGTGATACACTTTCAAAGTCAATGTAAGTATTTCTGAAGCCTGCCAAACGATTCGCAATACGCGACTGTGCACCCTTAAAATCTCCACCAATAAATATTTTACGGAGCACGGGGTTAATGGCCATAGCGAATAGTGTGTTATCCAGTCCACTTCCGGTGTAATAGTTTACATTATCAATGGCACCGTTGTTGTCTAGAAAAATGACTCTGCTGCAAGCTACCGTATTTACCAAAGTAAACACACCACCAACTAACACGCCACCTGTAAAAAATGCCGTGTTGTTCATAAACACAAGATCATTTACCTGCGAACCAATAGAGGCGTTATAAGTTCCGTCAATAGTTCCGTCTGTATTTAATCGGGCTATGCGATTGTGAGTAATGGCATTGTATTTTGTAAACGCACCACCAATAACAATTTTCCCATCGGGTTGAAGGGTCATAGCTAAAACAGTTCCCGATGCACCTGAGCCTATCGTAAAACCGGCATCTAGTGCTCCTGCGGTAGTAAGTCTGACAATTCGGTTTTGGGCGGTGCCGTTGTATGTTGTAAACGAACCTCCTGCTAAAATTTTCCCATCGGGCTGTATCAATAATTTGTAAACAATGTTGTTGAATCCAGTTCCTATCACCAAACTGTTGTCGTAGGTTCCATTGCTGTTTAATTGGACTATGCGATTGCATGCTGTGCCGTTATAGCTAATGAATTTTCCACCAACAATAATTTTACCGCTGCTTAATGCAACAATGGAGTAGACCGTGCTTTGGGCGCCTGTACCTACTGTAAAACTATTATCCAATGTGCCATCGGCATTTAACTGCGCAATTCTATTTCGGGCAACCCCGTTGTAGGTTGTAAAATCGCCACCAATTAAAATTTTATCGTTCGGCAATACAGCAATAGTTCGAATGGTATTGTTTGCCCCTGTACCTATAGTAAAGGTAGGATCTAAACTTCCGTCATTAGTTAATCGGGCAATTCTATTGGCTGAAATGGAATTGTATTTAGTGAACTGTCCACCAATAATTGCCTTGCCATTTTTTTGAAAGGCAATAGCCAGAATTGGATTGTTAACTTTTGAATCGTAAAAGAAACTTTGGTCAACAAAGCCGGTAGCTAACAGACGGGCAAAATGTAAGCGTGCGAACGAATCAATTTGAGTAAAGAAACCACCTACATAAACTTTTCCATCGGGGTTCATAAAAACGGTATTACAACTAGAGTTTGGTCCCGTACCGGGATTGAAACTCATATCTCGGTTTCCGGCTGTATCAATTCGAATGATGCGCGTAATAGAAGCCCCTTTGTAAGTGGTAAAATTTCCGGTGGCCATAATTTTGCCATCGGTTTGTACACATACTTCATTCACATTTTGATTAAAACCTGTGCCTATGTTAAATGTGCCATCCGCAGAGCCATCAGAATTTAATCTAACCATTCTAGGGCTCGATACGCCATTATAATTTGCAAAATACCCTGCGGCAATAATTTTTCCGCTTGGCAAAATTGTGGCCACGGTCACGATACCATCAGCACCTGCACCTCCTGAATTAAATGTGTTATCGAGCGCGCCTGTAGCATCAAGACGAGCTATTCGTGCAACTGTATTTCCATTGTAGGAAGTAAAGTCACCACCTACAATATATTTTCCATCTGTTTGTCTTTCTATACTGTAAACGGTATAGGTAAATCCTGTTCCAATATTGAAAGTAGTATCTCGGGTTCCGTTTGAATTTAAACGAACGATATAAGCCAGCGTATCTCCGTTATACGTAAAGAAGGTTCCGCCCATTAAAATTTTTCCATCGGGTTGCAGGCAAATGGCATACACCGAACCATTGAAACCTGTTCCTGTGTTAAAGGTGGCATCGGTGCTTCCATCAGCATTCAAACGCGCTAAACGGTTTTTAGTTTGCCCGTTGAATTGAATAAAGTCTCCTCCAATAATCAATTTCCCATCGGGTTGACGAACCACTACATTCACATGCTCATCAGCTCCGCTGCCAATAGAAAATGAGTTATCGGTGCTGCCATCGGGCATCAATTTTACAATGCACTGATTTTGGCTTTCGTTGGCATAAGCAAAACGGCCGGTTACTATCAGCGAGTTGTCGGATAGTACAAGCCCACCTGTGCACTTGTAATCAATTCCTTTACCACGGTAATAAGCAGTGTCAATTTTGCCAAGCTGGGCGTTTGAAACTAAACTTAGCGCTAAAAAAGCGAAGGTAAGGATATGGGCAATTTTGCGAGTGTATAGATTATTCATGTTGAAAATTTTTTACAGAAAATAAATTCACTTTAAAAATAAACATTTACGAGGCAGATTCCTTTTTACTACTTACAGGATATGCACATATTTTGTAAAACTGTCTATCATTTTTTCTTGTTTGCTACTCTTTACGCAAACGGCTCTGCTACGTTTCGAGGTAAAGGCAGAGGAGAGGAGATGAACGAGTTAGAAAAACGAGACTTTCCCAATGAAAATAGAAAGCAACTATTGACTTACAAATACAATCTTGTAATTCACTGATTAGAAAAAGCTGAACAACTTTAATATTTTCAATCGGTCATTAAGCACATGAAAAAATTTTACCCGTTTTTAATTCTGCTTCTCTTACACAGCAAAATCAATGCTGCGGAGTTTTGCGCTTCATGCCGTAGTTTGTATTTTACTGAGAATAAAGGGCAATGGCATAATGAGGTTCACTACAAACTCGAAATGCCGAACGCGCATGTCTTTTTCTGTCAAAATAATTTCACCTACTTGTTAGCAAGCGAAGAAGACATGAAACGCCTTCGCCACGATTTGCACAGACATATAGAATACAAACCCGACTTAGACCCTACCATTCATACTCATGCATTTCGTGCTGTTTTTGAAAATGCAAATACGAATTGCAAAATAGTTGGTGGTGAAAAACTGAAAGAGTATTTCAATTATTACTTGGGCAACGACCCGAAACATTGGGCGGCAGGCGTAAATGCTTTTCATCAAATTGGTTACGAAAATATTTACAACGGTATTGACCTTAAAGTATATTCTGCCGATGGAAATATGAAGTATGATTTTGTGGTGAAGAAAAATGCAGATGCCCAAAACATTACAATTCGTTACGAAGGTGCTAGTGAAGTTTTAAAAGAGAACGCGCAATTGAGAATTAAAACTTCGGTAGGTGATGTGGTAGAGATGAATCCATACGCATATCAAATTATCAACGGTGAAAAGAAAGAAGTGAAATGTGCATATGAATTGAAAGGCGAAAAAGTTTCATTTTCTTTTCCTGATGGTTACGACAAAAATTTTGATTTAGTGATTGACCCTACTTTGATTTTTTCGACCTTTAGTGGTTCAACGGCTGATAACTTTGGTTACTCTGCTACTTATGATAGCCGCGGGGAAGTGTATGCCGCAGGAAGCGTTTTCAATTTTGCAGGAGATTTTTTTCCTACAACGGTTGGCGCGTTTCAAACTACATGGGCAGGTGGATTGGGTTACAACAACGCTTCGAACAGAAGTGGAACAGGAACTGATATTGGAATCACCAAGTATGATTCAGCAGGAACGCAACGCATTTATTCCACTTACCTTGGAGGCAATCATGATGATTTGCCACATAGTTTGGTGGTGAACACCAACGATGAATTGTTTGTGTTCGGCACAACAGCATCCAGTAATTTTCCTGTTACGCCAAATGCTTACGATACTTCTTTCAATGGTGGAATCAACCCTGGCGTTTTTACAGGGCTTGCCGTTCATTATTTAACGGGTTCCGATATTATCATTACGCGTTTCAATCCAAATGGAACCGCACTGCTTGCTTCCACCTATTTAGGAGGTACAGGAAATGACGGACTAACTTATCCCGAATATGCTGGCTTGCATTTTAATTATGCCGATGAGGTGCGAGGTGAAATTGACATTGATAAAAATAATAACGTTTATATAGCTACTTGCACGCGCTCCACAAATTTTCCAACTACACCCGGGGCTTATCAAACTACCAGTGCTGGATTGATGGAAGGCGTAATTATAAAACTAGATAATAACCTCACTAACCTAATTTGGTCCACTTACATTGGAGGAAGTGATGATGATGCTATTTATTCAGTAACCTTTGATGGCAATGATGATTTGTATGTTTCCGGAGGAACACAATCACAAAATTTTCCGGCAACGGCAGGGGTTATTCAAGGAACAAACTTAGGTGGAAGAGCCGATGGTTTTATTGCGCACTTGAGCAAAAACGGCAATCAACTTTTTCAGGCTACTTATTATGGGTCGCCTGCTTACGACCAAATTTATTTTGTAGAAACCAGCAAAACGGGAAACGTTTATGTGCTTGGGCAAACTGCGGCTACGGGAAATACTTTTATCAAGAATGCTATTTACAACCGACCAAGCAGCGGACAGTTCATCAGTAAAATTACACCGCTTCTCGATTCCATAATTTGGTCAACAGCATTTGGAAGAGGCGATAGCACGCCCGATATTTCGCCTACTGCTTTCTTGGTAGATGTATGCAACAAAATGTATGTAAGTGGTTGGGGTTCGTATCCGCTTGTGGGTGCTGCCGCTGAGCCTCGTTTAACCACAGCCGGACTAGATATTACTCCCGATGCATATCAAAACACCACTGACGGAAAAGATTTTTATGTAATGGTTTTGGAAGATGATGCTTCGGCACTTTCGTATGCAACCTACTTCGGAAGCCCGAATGCCGAAGAGCATGTGGATGGGGGAACTTCGCGTTTTGATAGGAAGGGAATTATGTACCAATCTGTTTGTGCAGGCTGTGGCGGTGTAAGTACGTTTCCTACAACTGCCGGTGCGGTTTCTCAAACCAACAATAGTTATAATTGCAACAATGCCGTTTTTAAATTCAGTTTAGATTTGCCTTTAGTGGCAGCTGATTTTGCCGCGCCACCGACTGCTTGTGCGCCTTTCACTGCTTCGTTTACTAATACAAGTAAAGTTGTTTTGTCGCCAACTTATCAATGGACTTTTGGCGATGGAGGAACTTCCACGCAATTCAACCCATCACATACATATACGCAGGCTGGGCTCTATACCATTCAGTTAGTAGTAATAGACCCTGCAAGTTGCAATAGCAGCGATACAATTACCAAACAAATTTTAATCGTGGCGAATCATGCACGCGATACAATTCCCGCCATCACAAAGTGTGTTTCTCAATCGGTTCAAATTGGTTTGCCCGCAAATCCCGATACCTCGTTTCATTATTTCTGGAATCCGAGCAGTACACTTTCGCCACCTAATGTTTCCAATCCGTTCAGCAATACTACACAGAACACCACCTATCAGTTATTGATATCAAACGGACTTTGCACCGATACATTTATTCAAAAAGTGTTGAACGTAATTGATACGATTAACGCAACATCAACAAGTCTTCTTTGCCACGGAGATACGATTGTGCTTTCGGTCGTAAGCAGCACCGGAAATTCATTTATCAATTACACATGGACTCCGTCTTCTCTAATTATTGCGGGAGCAAATACTGCAAATCCATTAGCTGTTCCGTTGACCAACACTACTTTTTATGTAACTGTTGAAACTGCACAACATTGCTTTTTTACCGATTCTGTAACTGTTACATTCCCATCTTCACCACCAATTGCAAATGCTGATTTTATTCCACCACCATCCGGTTGCACACCGTATAGCGCGCAGTTCAATAACACCAGCAATGCAAGCGGAACCGCAACTTACGAATGGCATTTTGGTGATGGCACAACTTCCACTTTGCAAAATCCTTCGCACACGTATACTTCTTCGAACCTGTATAACGTCACCTTGATTGTGCGCGACAACAACGCCTGCAATAAAATTGATTCGGTAACTAAGCAACTTATTCTTCTATCTGATACTACTTATTCATTGCCTGCAAAAACAATTTGCTTAAATGATTCGGCACAAATTGGTTTTGTGACTAACGATACGGTGCTCACTTATCATTGGCAGCCTGCAACTACACTTACTAATTCTTCTATTTCAAATCCTAGTGCTTTTCCAAAAGATACGACTACTTACTTGCTGATTATTTCCAATGGAATTTGCAGCGATTCAATTTTTCAAACAGTGAACGTTTACAAAGATTCGATTCATGCTATTGGCGATACTGTGATTTGTTCGGGAGGAAATATTCGATTGCTCGTTAGCCATTATAATTCATTGCCTTTAGTTTACGATTGGAAACCGAACGCAAATATTTTGAGCGGTGATTCAACAAACAGCCCTACAGTTTTTGCTTCGAACACAACAACATTTATTGTAACCGCAGAAAATGCTTTGCATTGTCGCTACATTGATTCAACTGTGGTGAACGTGTTCTCTTCGCAGGCAAATGTTATTGCCACTGCAAATCCTGATACAATAACCTGGGGTGGCTCTTCGCAACTCAATGCAGATTCTTCGAATGCAATTTGGTTGATGTGGCAAGCCGATTCAACATTAAGTGCAATTGACATTACAAATCCGGTTGCTACTCCTTATGACAATCACGTTTACGTGGTGCAAGTTCAGGACGAAAATGGTTGCAGAAAAACCGATAGTGTTTGGGTTTACATCCTTCATACGCCATGTGCCGAATCAAATCTCTACATACCCAATGCTTTTTCACCGAACAACGATGGAAAGAATGATGTATTGTATGTGCGCGGCAATAGCATCACCAAACTTTATTTTGCTGTGTATGATCGTTGGGGACAGAAAGTTTTTGAAACACACGACATAACCAAAGGTTGGGATGGAAATTTTAAAGGAAAGAAAATTGACCCGGCTGTTTTTGGCTGGTATTGCGAAGGTCTTTGCGAAAGCGGGGAGAAGTTTTTTAAGAAAGGAAATGTAACGCTCTTGCGTTAATTACGATTTTATGAATTACAAATTACAATTTAATACAAGTAAACTGAGCAAATGTGTATTGCTATTAGTAATTAGTAATTGGCTGTTTTTAATTAGTAATTCTCAGGACATTCACTTCTCTCAGTTCAACTTCTCACCACTCAATCAAAACCCGGCTAACACAAATTTGTTTGATGGCGATTATCGTTTCGTTGGCAATTACCGAAATCAATGGCCGAGTGTTCCGGTTCGTTACAATACATTTTCGTTTTCAGCAGAAGCAAATTTTCTAAGACTGAAAAACAATGACCGCATTGGTGCAGGATTGGTTTTCTTCTTTGACCGAGCAGGTGATTCGCGTTTTACTTCGTTGAATACCGCTCTTTCAATTTCTTACATCAAATCCTTAGACAAAAAATTTCACAATGCCATCAGCGGTGGAATTCAATTTGGATTGGTGAACCGTAACATCAATTACAGCAAATTGAATTTCGATAATCAATGGAATGGCGATGTGTATGACCCGAACATTTCTATTGATGAAAGTTTTTCACGCACGCGTTTCAATTATTTCGATTTGGGAGTTGGTTTGGCTTACCGCTATTCAAAAAACGAGCGCACCAATTTTACGTTGGGTTTTGGTGCAACGCATTTGTCGCAACCCAAACAAAGTTTCTACAATGACAATTCGGTGAAATTAAATCCGCGGTTCACGGTTCACACGCGCGCGCAAGTAAAAGTAACAAAGCGATTAGATCTTGTTCCTGAGCTAATGTTTCAAATACAGGATTCGAAATATGAAATTGATTATGGCGCGCACATAAAATATTATCTGCCCATGAATATTCCGCACACGGTTGCACTTAACTTGGGTGCATACGGTAGAAGTGCCGAAGCAGGTTGGCTATTAGCTGGAATGGATTACGACAACCTGCAAGTGAATTTGAGTTACGATATGAATTTTTCGAAACTGCATGTTGCCAGTCGATACAACGGAGGATTTGAAGTGAGTGTGATTTACATTTTAGCCAAAGTGAAAAAAATAAATAAACCGGGTGCGGTGTGTCCGGCATTTTTATGAGTTGTGGTGTCGGATGCTTCCATCCGACACAGCGTTAAAGCAAATACCATGGGATTAAGAGGAAGAAGTATAGAAGACAATGTGTTTTTTGTAACCACTACTTGTCATGAGTGGTTGAATGTTTTTAATGAGGAAATGCGTTTTGAAATTCTTTATTCAAGTTTCGATTTCTATAACAAAAAATATGATGCACAACTTCTGTCGTACGTAATTATGCCTAACCATATTCATTTTATTATTTTCTTCTCACAGTTAAACAAGTTGTCACCCTACATGCGTGACTTTAAAAAATTTACTTCCGGTGAATTGAGACGAATGATAGACTTTGACCGGGAAATACAGTTACTTGAAAAATTGAGATTTAAAACTGCAAAACAGGAATTCAAAATTTGGATGGATAGGTTTGACGATGTGGTTTTGACCACCCAAAAAGTAATGTTGGTCAAGTTAGATTACATACATGAAAATCCTGTACGCAAAAATTTAGTGGCATCCCCTGAAGATTATTTGCATTCCAGTGCCTCTTACTATTTATGTAACGGTGAACCTAAAATTCCTATCACGCACTATGCAGAAATTTTCGGTTATGAATAACAGATTGTCTGTAAACAAAAAATCTCGAACCAATACATCGCTGATCGTATGCGTGAACGAAGTGTCGGATGGAAGCATCCGACACCACCTTCGCACTACTTATCGTTTTTTTCTCATTCTATTGCCTTTCGTCTATTGTCTATCGTCTTTCTCCCAAACCGTTTCACAACTCACCAAAGCGGGCGACAAAAAAATTACTGAAGGCGATTACTATGCTGCTTCGCTTTATTACAAAGATGCGCTCAAGAAAGACGAAGAGAACATGGAGTTGAATTTCAAATATGCAGAAGCGTGCAGAATGTTCAATGATTTAGAAGGAGCAAATAGCGGCTACAGAGCGGTGATAAAATTGGATAAACAGAATCAGTTTCCGATGAGCTATTTCTGGCTCGGGGAAAACTTGCGCAGCACCTGCGAATGTAAATGCGAAGACGCGCAAAAACAATTTCACCGTTTTCAAACTAAATACAGAAAGCGCGATTACTATTATGCAAAAGCACAGCAGGAAATTGAAGCTTGTGCCTGGGTGCGCGACCATACTAAGAAAGATGACTCAGTTAAAATTGAACATTTAGGAAAGGAGGTAAACACACCACAATCGGAGTTTAATGCTATTCATGTTTTTCCTGACAGGATTCAATTCTCTTCGCTCAGAAATATTTCTGCTGATAAGAAGAACGGAAAATATTTGGTGCGACTTTACAATCAACCACCAAATCGCGAAATTATTTACAATCCCAACGGAGCAAATCAGGAATTGAATATTGGTAATGGCGCTTACTCACCCGATTCAAGAAAATTCTTTTTCACCCAATGCGAACAGAAAGATAAATCAACCACGCGTTGCGATATTTATGTAACGAAGTACGACAACTATAAATGGACACCGGCAGAAAAATTAAGCGACCATGTGAACGAAGCGAAAGCAACGAATACGCATCCTTCTATTGGGTATGATTTATCGGGAAACGAAATTTTGTTTTTCTCTTCTGACCGCGAAGGAGGAAACGGCATGATGGATATTTGGATGAGCAAACTGAATACTGATGGAACTTATTCGCAGGCGGTAAATGTGGGTGACAAAATCAATTCATCGGGAAATGAAGTAACTCCGTTTTACGATGTAAACAATCGCAAACTTTTTTTCAGCAGCGATTGGCATTATGGTTTTGGGGACTACGATATTTTTGAAACACAAGGCGAATCAACCAATTGGACTTTACCCAAAAATTTGTTACAGCCGATCAATACTCCACAGAATGATTTGTATTACACCAAGGCAATTGACAACTCAAGAGCGTTCATTACATCGAATCGTAAAGGTTCGTATTTCATAGAAGCCGAAACCTGCTGCAACGATATTTATGCTTACAACACCGGCAAAAAGATGGAGCACAAAATTGATACGGTGGTGGCGAAGTTAGATACGCCTGTTGTAAAACACGACACCGTTGTTGCAGTAATTCCTGACTCAACGCCTATTGCACAAGTGCCAATTCCTATTGAACCAAGAATTTTTGTAGATGACAAATTGAAAAAAGTAAAACAGCTTTTGCCGGTTCAACTTTATTTTCATAACGATGAACCCGATGCAAAAACTTTAAGCGATACGACTTCGCTTGATTATAGAAAAACGTACGAAGCATATTCGGCTTTGCATTTTGAATATGAAAGGGAATATCCGAAGAGTGTGAAGAAAGAGGAGAAACAAACTGCAGAAAAAGAAGTCGAAAATTTATTTAATGAGAAAGTCGACAACGGTTATTATGATTTAGTGGCTTTCACATCACAGCTTTTGCAACTGCTGCAAAGTGGAAATAAATTAGATGTAACCATCAAAGGATATTGCTCTCCGCTTAACTTCAACGAATACAATATTAAACTCGGTTATCGTAGAGTTGCCTCGCTTCGAAATTATTTTTTCCATTACCGCGATGGCATTCTTCTTCCATTTATTACCAATGGAAATTTGAATTTGAAAACAGAATCGCTGGGAGAAGAAACCGCTTCGAAAACTATCAGTGATAATCGCGAAGACAAACCAAATTCGGTTTACAATCCTTCTGCTGCGGTTGAACGCAGAGTTGAAATTATTTCGGTGGAGCTGAAATAATTCGGACAAAAATAATTCCGACTTCATCTGCAACTCATAACTGTTTCTATATTTACCCTCGTGCAGAAAAAACCAACAGACAAGTCTCCGAAGCGCGAAAGCAAAACATCTTCTATTCCTTTCAAGAAAGTAAAACGGAAAGGAAATCCTGCTATGGAAGCGGTGGCTAAAAAATATTTTGAAACCGCTGCGGCTTCCGACAAAAAAAGAATTGAAAAGAAAAAAATAGCTGAAACAGTTGGGCTCGGAAACAAAAAATATTCTTCTCCAAAGGGTGAACACATTGATGCAGACGGCATTTTTTCAGAAGAACAAAAAGTTTCGGATGAAATTCGCCTGAACAAATATTTGTCGCACGCGGGTGTGGCATCGCGCAGAGCAGCCGATGAATTAATTAAAGAAGGTCGTGTAACAGTGAACGGAGTTGTAGTAACCGAAATGGGTTACAAAGTGAAGTTGAAAGACAAAGTGCAGTTTGATAAAAAGTCGCTTTCGCTCGAGAAAAAATATTACCTGCTACTGAACAAGCCGAAAGATTATATCACCACATTGAAAGATGAGAAAGACCGCAAAACGGTGATGCAACTTTTGCGTGGTGCTTATGAGCAAATTACTTCGCTTCAAAAACCGCGTCTTTATCCTGTAGGCAGATTGGACAGAAACACTACAGGCGTTTTGCTGATAACCAACGATGGAGAGTTAGCGCAGAAATTGACACACCCGAGCACCGAAGTGCGCAAAGTTTATCATGTAACGCTTGACAAGAAATTGCGTATGGAAGATTTCAATAAAATAGCTGAAGGCGGTGTGGTGCTCGAAGATGGTATTGCAGAAATAGACGAAATAGCGCTACCTAATCCAAAGAATAAAGCTGAAGTAGGTATTGAAATTCATACCGGCAAAAACAGATTTATAAGAAGACTTTTCGAAGCACTCGATTATGAAGTGTTGAAACTCGACCGTGTTTTTTTTGCGGGTCTTACCAAAAAAGATGTGCCGCGTGGTCGATGGAAATTTTTGAGCGAAGAAGAAGTGCGCTTGTTGAAGCACTTCATCTAAAATTCTTTTTTCGCATTGGCAAACTCACATCACAACTTTCTCAATTTCATTTTACTGGGCTTGTTGACCGTCATTTGGGGCAGCAGTTATATTCTAATCAAAAAGGGATTGATTCTTTTTTCACCAGTTGAGTTGGCGTGCTTGCGCGTGAGTATTTCGTTTCTCGCATCTACACCGTTTTTGTTTTGGGCATTTAGAACTATTCCGCGCGAAAAATATTTTGTGGTTTTTCTCTCAGGAATTTTTGGTAGCGGTGCGCCTGCATTTTTGTTTGCGCTTTCCATGACAAAAAGCGGAAGCGCCATTAACGGCATCATCAATTCTCTTTCACCACTTTGGACATTGATTGTAGGTTATTTCCTTTTCAAAGTAGAAATTACGAAACAAAAAACGCTGGGGGTTTTCATTGGCTTTTTAGGTGCCTTGGTGTTAGTTCTCGGAAAAGGCAATGGCGATTATAATGTAGACATTCTTTACACTTCACTTCCCATACTCGCTACATTTTGCTATGGCATGAGCACCAATTTGATGAAGCAAAAACTGCAAAGCCAAAACCCTATTTACACTACTTCAATGGCCATGATGATGGTTGGTATTCCTGCACTTTGCGGTTTGTTTATGACGGAAGCTCCAACAAAAATTTTAGCCACAGGATTTAGTCTTTCACTCATCAGTGTTTTATTTCTAGCCATTTTCGGAACGTTGATTGCCTGGCTGCTCTTTTATTATTTGGTGCAACGCACCGATGCACTTTTCGGAGCAAGCGTTACATACATTATTCCTGTGCTTGCCGTAACGCTTGGATTGCTCGATGGCGAGGTACTTTCTGTTTTTCAGTTAGGCGGAATGGCAATGATCTTGACTGGAGTTTACTTCACTACGAAGCAAACGCAATCACACTAATTTCAATGTTTACATTTTTAGGAAGGCGCGAAACTTCAACAGTTTCGCGCGCTGGAAACTCAGATTTAAAATAAGCGGAGTAAACTGAATTTACTTTTGCAAAGTCGTCCATGCTTTTTAAAAAAATAGTTGCCTTCACTATGTTTTCCAATTTCAAATTCGCTTGTTCTAAAATTGCTTCTATATTTTTCATTACGCGATGTGTTTCAGTTTCAATATCTGCTTGTTCCAAATTTCCGGTTGCTGGGTCAATGGCTATTTGACCTGAGAGAAAAATAAACCCACCAGCTTTTACTGCTTGCGAATAAGGACCAATAGCAGCAGGAGCGTTTTCGGTTTGAATGATTTGCTTGTTCATAAAAAAATTATTTTCACTTCGAATGTAAAAACTCTATGAAGATACTGTTGACAGGAGAAGAAAGTCGCGCGCAATTGCTGAGAGAAAAACTTTCGATGAACAAGACATTGGAAATTGATTTCAGCGATGGCGATGAAGACGAAGATTACAAAGACTACGATTGTATTTTCGATTTAAATTTTGATGATGACCCGTCCGCCATTGAGCATTACGCATCGCTTAAAGATGTTCCTGTTTTTGTAAACGCAGTTAAACTCAGTTTGAATGAAGCAGTTTATGCTTCGGGTTCAAAAATAAAATGTCGCTTGTTTGGCATCAATGCACTTCCGGGTTTTATCGGTCAGTCGCTGTGGGAAGTTTCGCTTTACAGAAAATTTGAAACACCAGAACTCGAAAAATTAATGAAAGCGTTCGGCATTGAATTTAGAACGGTTGAAGACCGTGTAGGATTGGTGAAACCTCGAATTATTTTCATGATTATTAATGAAGCGTGTTACACTTTGCAAGAGGGAACAGCAAGCATTGAAGACATTGACACGGCTATGAAATTGGGAACCAACTATCCTTTTGGTCCGTTTGAATGGTGCGATAAAATTGGAATCACCAATGTATTTGAAACGTTGGCGGTTTTGTATGAAGACACAAAAGATGAGCGCTATAAAATTTGTCCGCTGCTGAAAACAAAATACCTGCGTAACGAAACTTTTTACAAGAAGAAAAAGGAAACTATTGCCTCGGCAGATGAGGAGTGGTTAAAATCATAGCATGAACAAACTGCTAATATTTACTGAACAAAAATCGAAACGCCTCAAATACATTTTTGATTTGGTGCTGACCGATTTGATGGGATTGGAATATGAAATAACAGCAGACAAAGAATCGTTTTCAAATTCAACCTTACCTAAATTTTCATACGGAGCTGAACCAATTGGCAGCGAAATATTTTTTGAGGCTGTTTCCTTGTTGTTCGAAACTGAAATAAAACCACAACCCATCAATTTTTGTGAACATGGTCGCCTTCATGGATTTTTTCCGGTTTATAAAACCACCTCATCTCTTCCTTTCGACCTTTTTGCATCGGCATTTTTTATGGTTACGCGTTATGAAGAATACTTGCCGAGCAAACTCGATAAATACGACCGTTACCGAGGTAGTCAAAGCATGAATCAGAAAGCAGGTTTTTTGCATAAGCCCATGGTAAATCTATATGCCAAGGAATTGCAGAAAATGTTTTCCGAAAAATTTCCATCGCTCGTTTACAAAAAAACAAAGTTTGAGTACCAGGCTACTTTTGATATTGATATGGCGTACTCGTATTTAGAGAAAGGGCTTAGACGAAACTTAGGGGGGTTTATGAAATCATTCTTTCTATCTGACATGAAAGATTTACGAAAACGAGCATTGGTTCTTAGTGGCAGGGTTAAAGATCCTTTCGATACGTACGATTATATTTTTAAAGTGTGTAACGAAAATGGTATACCCACTAAATTTTTTTTTCTGGTTGCCGATGAATCGCGTTTCGATAAAAACATTGCTCCCGATAATCCTAAATTTATTGAACTCATTCAAGATATTTCAAAAAAAACAGAAACAGGCATTCATCTCTCTTTTAAGAGCCACATTTCTTCTTCTAAAAGCCAATTAGAAATTAACCGTCTGGAACAAATCATTGGTAAAAGACCTACGATAAATCGGTATCATTATTTGCGTTTTCACGTGCAATCTTCGTATCCGCGTTTAGTAAAGCATGGCATGGCTGAAGATTATTCTCTCGGGTACGCAGCACATTCAGGCTTTCGTGCGGGCATGTGTACACCATTTTATTTTTTCAATGTGCGCACCAATGACCAAACTTCTCTTCGCATTTTTCCTTTTACATTTATGGACGCCACCTTCACCCATTATTATAGAACGAACACCGAAAACTCACTTGAAAAAATTCGGCAGTTGATGAAAAGTGTGCATGAAGTGGGTGGCACCATGATTGGCATTTGGCACAACAGTTCCTTTACCGAAGAGAAAGAATGGAAAGGTTGGAGAAGTGTTTTTGAAACCGTGGCTTATGAAGCCGCAGAACTAATGAAGCAACAGTGAGCCAACTTCATTTTATAAAGCGCAAAGAAATTGATGAAGCCAAATGGAATTCTTGCATTGAGAATGCGGTGAATAGTTTGCCTTACGCGCTAACCTGGTATTTAGATTCTGTTGCCGAAAACTGGGACGCGCTTGTGTTCAACGATTATGAGTTTGTAATGCCATTGGTTTGGCTGCGAAAGTTTGGAGTGCCTTGTTTGTATCAGCCGTATTATTGTCAACAGCTGGGCGTTTTTGGAAAAAGTGTTGATCCAAAAATCCAAACAGAGTTTTTGAGTTATGTAACGAGCAAATACCTCTACGCGCATATCAACCTCAATCATTCGGCAAAAAATGTAAGCGAACAGTTTCATCTTTTGCCAAAGAAAAATTTACTGCTCGATTTAAGTGCATCCTTTTCTTCCATCGAAAAAAAATATTCCGAAAACCATAAACGAAATATTTCAAAAGCTACTAAGGCTGGAATGTTGTTTGAGGAAATTGCTTCGGTAAAAGATTTTCAAGAATTCTATTTGCAAAATATCAATCGTGCAAAAGAAAATTTCAAGCCCCAACACGAAAAAATTTTCAAACAACTCACAGAAGTAGTTTCGAAAAAAAGCGCTGGAATGTTCCTTGCAGTTTCAGATCAAGCGGGTAAGCCGATGGCTGCCTGTTTGTTGATCAAGCATAAAAACAGAATCATCAATATCATCAACACTTCTTCAACTGAAGGAAAAAAGAGTGGTGCTTC
This sequence comes from Bacteroidota bacterium, assembly GCA_947479455.1. Lineage (GTDB taxonomy): Bacteria > Bacteroidota > Bacteroidia > Chitinophagales > LD1 > Bog-950. The sequence continues at coordinate 97,564 of CANJZE010000009.1, read as the reverse complement.
TCATTTTCTTTTTTCGCAAATCATAAAAGAATATGCTTCTAAAAATCTTGTTCTCGATTTCGAGGGCTCAAGCATTGCGGGTGTTGCGCGATTTTATGAGGGCTTTGGAGCAAGCCCCGAAACTTTCTATAATCTGCAAACGAATCTGCTTAAAAACATTACACAACGATTTTCTTAAAAACGGCATCTTTATTTTTAATATCGGGTTTGGAAGAGAGGTATATTTATCTACTTTTATCAGTCCATAATTCAAACTGTTTGGCATGAGAAAAATTTACTCCGCATTTTTAGCCCTCGCAATTTCGGCTACCGCTTTAGCGCAAGACATTCACTTTTCGCAATACTACGCTTCGCCATTAACGCTTAATCCTGCGTTGACCGGAAACATCAATGGTATGTTTCGTTTAGCAGCCAACTATCGCAATCAATGGTTTACTATTCCTACGCTTGGTTTAGTAGCTCCTTATCAAACCTATCAGTTCTCGGGCGATGCAGCTTTGCTGCGCGATCGTTTAGGTAACGATGGATTTGGAGTTGGAGGTATGTTTTATTGTGATCGTGCAGGCGATGGAGCCTTGACTACTTTTAGCGGAATGGTTTCGTTGGCATATCACAAAGCAGTTGACCGTTATGGTCGGGGTAGAATTTCATTGGGCTTGCAAGCCGGTATTGTATCGAAGCAAATTAAAATGCAAAATTTAGTTTTCGAAACGCAGTTAGATGGTTATGGATGGAACACGCAACTTTCAAATGGTGAAAGCTACAGCGGTAAATCAATTCTTTATCCCGATGTAAATGTAGGGGCTATGTGGACCCATGCTCCTAAAGACAATTTCCGTTACTACTTGGGATTTGCTATGAATCACCTTTCAAAACCGCGCGAATCTTTTTTGGGCGATGAAAGAAACAAGATCAACTATTTGTATAAAGTAAATGCTGGAATGGAAATTTTCCTAAACCACGATTATACTTTCAGTATGACTCCAACTTTTTTATTCATGCTTCAATCCAATGCACAACAGTATAATGTTGGTTTAGGTTTGAACTATTGGCTGAATGATGACATTGCCATTTTTGGTGGAGGATGGTATAGAATTAAAGATGCGGTGATCTTAAATTTAGGAGCCGAATTTTACAACTGCCGCGTAGGAATCAGCTACGATGTAAACCATTCAAGTTTAAGAACAGCTTCAAAAGCACAAGGGGGAATTGAGCTTTCGGCAATTTATATTTTCAAGAAAGAAAAGCCGGGACCTATTCAATACGAAAAATATTGTCCAACCTTTTAATTACAGCAGAATAAGTACAAACCAGCATAATCAGAAAGCATCTTAAGTAAGGTGCTTTTTTAGTTAGGAAGAAAAGTTTAGACCGCACAACGAAACAGAGCAAAATATCATCTATAAAACGAAACAATTCCACCACTCATGAAGCGATTTTACATCCGATTCCTTTTAGCTTCTATTATTCTTTCATTTTTTACTGTTGCCAACGCTCAACCGGGATGTCCACAGGTAAATGCGGGAGGCGATGTAACCTTGCCCTGCGGAACCAATTGTACCAATTTGACCGCCACTTATTTCAACTCGGGCAATACTTCAACTTACGGTGTTTCTTCAATTCCTTACACTCCATTTTCATATACTGCCGGAACTCCTATATTGGTAAACATTGATGATATTTGGTCTAGTGTAATTAATCTGCCATTTACTTTTTGCTTTTTTGATTCGGCTTACACGCAGGTGGTGGTTGGAGCAAATGGGTTAATAACGTTTGATATTTCGGAAGCAGGAGGCACTTGTGCGTGGGCAACAACCGGAGCACCGAACCCTACACTTCCTACTCCCACACTCTATACAAATTCGATCATGGGCCCGTACCATGATATTGATCCTTCTTTGGGAGGGACAATTAAGTACCAGATTATTGGCACTGCTCCATGCAGAATTTTTGTGGTGTCGTATTATCAAGTTCCTATGTTCGATGACATTTTTTTAATCGGTTCCTGCTGGGGAACTACCGAAGCTACACACCAAATTGTTTTGTATGAAACAACAAATGCAATAGAGGTTTACATAAAAGACAAAGAAGCCTGTACTGGTTGGAACGATGGTTTAGCTACTTTGGGAATTCAGGATGCAAACGGAACCACCGCCTATGTGGCAGCAGGAAGAAATAACAATGTTTGGAATGCCACAAACGAAGGATGGCGATTTACACCTAATGGCCCTTCGATTGTTACAATTGATTGGTTTAATGGAGCAACACCAATAGGAACAGGTGCAACTGTAAATGTTTGCCCAGGTAGTAACACAACTTATACTGCTAAGGCAACTTATCTGCCTTGTGCAGGTGGTACGCCTGTAGTAGTTACAGATGATGTAAACGTTAATCTTGCCGGCACACTTCAGGTTTCTACAACGGCTGTTCAAAATGTTTCCTGCTTTGGTGGTACAAACGGCTCGGTTACAGTTTCAGCAACAACTGCAAACCCTCCATTGAATTATGGTTGGACAGACGGACCAACTACACTTACACGAAACGGATTATCAGCGGGCACTTATGTTTTTACAGCTACCGATGCCCTTGCATGTACACGTACAGATACTGTAGTTATTACAGAGCCAACACAACTGGTGGTGAATGTGCCTGATGTAAGTCAAACGAATTGCTCTGGTGCGGGTACCGGCACATTAACTGCAACTGTAACTGGCGGCACTTATGTTTATTCGTATGCCTGGACAGGGGGTGCGCAAACAGATTCAGTACTTAACGGAGTTGCTCCTGCAAACTACACGGTAACTGTTACCGACCAACGTGGTTGCACAGCTAGTGACAATGCTACGCTAACGATTAATATAGGAGGAAATAATGTGGCTATTAATAATCCTGTTGTTACCAATGTAAATTGCTTTGGCAATAATACCGGAAGTGTGGCCATAAGTGTGAGTGGAGGAAGTGGTTCTTATACTTATGCCTGGAGCAATTTACAAAATACGGCTACCGCCAGCGCGCTTATAGCAGGAGCATATTCTTTATTAGTAGATGATGGAACAGGTTGTACTGCCAGCGCAACCTACAACATTACACAGCCAACTCAACTTGTTATAGATTCAACCAACGTGGTAAATATAGGTTGCAGCGGAGCCGTAACTGGAAATATTGATGTGTTTGCATCTGGAGGAACTCCAAACCTAAATTATAATTGGGTTCGTTTATCGAACAGTCAGGTTTATTCGGGTTCTTCTATTAGTGGTCTTTTACCTGATACTTACAACTTAACTCTTACCGATGCCAATGCTTGTTCCGTTACGGGCAGTTACCAGATTACCGCTGTAACTCCGCTTACATTTACACAGTCGCAAGTTGACCCGACATGTAATGGTGGCAGCAATGGCACAACCACAATAAGTGTAACCACCGGTACCGCTCCCTATAATTATGATTGGAATGGTACAGGAGCCACACTTAACGGAACATTAACCGGTGTTACTGCCGCCACTGTCAACGTGACCATTACTGATGCTAATTGTTCCGCTACAGCAACGTTCACACTTTCTGAACCAACAGCGGTGAGTATTGCTTTGGTTAACACTATTGACGTACTATGCAACGGAGGAAACAATGGAGCAATAAATATTACAACCAGCGGTGGAACAGGAGCTATTTCACCGGGTTGGTCTAATGCGCAAACCGGAAATGCCGCTGTCAATTTGATTGCAGGAACTTATTCTGTAATTGCCACTGATCAAAACACATGCACGGCAACAGCATCCTATACTATCAATGAGCCAACTCCTTTAGTTATCACTTCGGCTGATGTAGTTACGATTGGATGTGCAGGCGGAAACAACGGTTCTATTACTGCTCACGTAGCAGGAGGAACGGTAGCTTATACCTATAGTTGGGTGGAGCAATCAAATGGTCAAACCTTTATTGATTCAGCTATAACTTCTCTAGCCGTTGATAATTATAATTTAACAGTGACCGATGCAAACGCGTGCACGGTTACGGCTACGTATGCAATTACAGCTATTACACCGCTAACCGCTACGCAAAGTTCTACAAACACTTCTTGCAATGGAGGAAGTGATGGCACGGCTACGGTAAACGTAACCAGTGGCACACCACCTTATTCTTATAGCTGGAATGGAAATCCTGCAACTACTAACACAACATTAACAGGTGTTAGTGCTGGAACCCCTTTTGTAATTATAGCTGACGCTAACTGTACACTCAATATTAATTTTACGATAACTGAACCTTCAGCAATTTCAATTACCGAAGTTTCGCAAACTGCTGTGAGCTGTAATGGTGGCAGTAATGGAACTGAAACAGTAGTTGCCACCGGTGGCACGCCAGGAATTGCACCTCCATATACCTACTTGTGGGATTATGCCGGGCAGACAGGTGTGACTGCAATTGGTTTGCCAGCCGGTTCTGTAACAGTTACTGCAACCGATGGAAACAACTGCACTGCTTCGCAAACATTTACCATTACAGAACCTTCCATATTTTCTGCTTCAGTTGTTACCACCAATGCGGTATGCTATGGTTCGCCAACCGGAAGTGCTACAGTTACCGCTACTGGTGGAACCTTACCCTATACTTATTTATGGATAAATCTTGGAACCACTTCTTCTATTTTTGGACTTACTATGGGCCTTTATTCTTGCACAGTAACTGACCAAAGCGGTTGTATAACCACTGCAGCCGGTGTGGTAAACGAACCGGCAGATATGACTTTTAATACTTCGGTTACTCCGGTAAAGTGCATTGGCGATGCTAACGGAACCATAACTGTTGATGCGCAAGGTGGAACTTCTCCATATACTTATGCTGCCACATTGGATGGGTCAAATTTCATTTTTGCCAATGCCGGACTTATTCCCGGTCTAACAATTGGCGATTACATAATTATTGTTTCAGATAACAATGGCTGCACCAAAACCGATACGGTCAGTGTGCCTAATGCAACCGTTGATTCGTTTATTGCTTCGGCCGATTCTACCAGTTGCTACGGAGAACAATACATGGATGGCGCAGCGCATATACTCACTACTTCTATTCAAAATGGACCTTATCAATATTCTGTTGACGGTGGAAATTTGCAATACTCCGGTGATTTTTATTTTCTTACAGCAGGTGCCCATACCATTCATGCTGTTAGTTTTAATGGTTGCGAAAGCGATATACCTGTGCTAGTGCTTGAACCTCTTCCGATTCTTGCAACGGTGAATCCGGATACGGTTGTTCTTCCTTTAGGCGAAGCACACCAGGTGCAAGTCTCTTATCAAAACGCCACTAATCCAAGTTTTAGTTGGACCCCTGCTGAAGGGTTGAGTTGTATCGATTGCGCTAATCCTGTAGCAAGTGCATATCGCACCGGAGATTATTTAGTTACTGTTAGCATTGAACACGGCACATCAACTTGTTATACAACTGCTATGTTGCATGTGGAGGTTGAACCGCATAAGCCTGTTTTTGTTCCAAATTCGTTTAGTCCAAATGGCGATGGCAACAATGATATGTTCTTGGTTTACGGGGAGGATATAAAATTAGTGGACGTAAAAATTTTTAACCGCTGGGGAGAATTGGTTTATAAAACAAATAACCAATTGGAAGGTTGGGATGGTACTTACAAAGGGCAGTTGCAAACACCGCAAGTATTTACTTACATAGCCAAAGTCACTTTCTTAAATGATAAGAAGGATGAGAAAATTGGCACAGTAACTTTAATCAGGTAGTCAAAACCGGTTGTTGAATTTGATCACTGTTCACTTCTCGTTTTGAATTTGAATTCAATTTTTGCTGCCTCCATCATCGCGATCTTTTGTTTTCGAATAAAAACGAAAGTGACTTAGCCCAATTCTTTAATGGCACTCACATAATCAAAACGGTCGAGCAAACCGGTATCGAATTTGCCAGTGCGAAATTCTTCGTTATCCATTAAAGCAATGTGAAAGGGGATGGTGGTTTTTACTCCTTCAATGATAAACTCTTCTAGCGCACGTTTCATTTTTACAATGCATTCCTCGCGGCTTTTAGCGCGGCAAATTACTTTTGCCAATAGCGAATCATAATAAGGCGGAACGGTATAACCTGCGTAAACATGCGTATCTACTCTTACGCCATAACCTTTAGGAGTATGCAGCGCAGTAATTTTTCCCGGGCTTGGCGCAAAATTATGGAGTGGGTCTTCGGCATTTACACGGCATTCGATGGCGTGCATTTTATCAGGAAAATAAAGAACACCGGAAATAGGAGTTCCGGCAGCAATCAAAATTTGTTCTTTCACTAAATCAAAATCCATTACCTCTTCGGTAACAGGATGTTCCACCTGAATTCGTGTATTCATTTCCATGAAATAGAAATTCTCGTGCTTGTCAACTAAAAATTCCACTGTACCTACGCTTTCATAAGCAATTGCCTTCACAGCTTTCACAGCGGCATCGCCCATTTTCTTACGTAACTCTTCATCTACAAATGGCGAAGGCGCTTCTTCTACTAATTTCTGATGTCTACGTTGAACCGAACAATCTCTCTCGCTTAAGTGTGTTGCTGCACCATAACGGTCACCGGCTACTTGAATTTCTATATGATGCGGTTCTTCAATAAATTTTTCGAGATACACGGCATCGTTACCAAAACTTGCACCGGCTTCTGTGCGCGCCATATTGTACGCATGTTCTAATCCCGAATCATCGCGTACAATACGCATGCCTTTTCCGCCACCACCGGCAGTTGCTTTAAGTATAACCGGATATCCGATTTGCTGTGCAATAGTCTTTGCTTCTGCCACTGTATTAATCAATCCCTCGCTCCCCGGTATGCACGGCACTCCGGCTTTCAACATGGTTTCTTTTGCTGTTATCTTATCGCCCATCGAGCGCATTTGCGCAGGTGTGGGTCCAATAAATTTTATTTTGTAGGTATTGCACAACTCTGCGAACTCTGCGTTTTCGGCAAGAAATCCATAGCCCGGGTGAATAGCATCCGCATTTACCAATTCTGCTACTGCCATAATATTTTGCATGTTCAAATACGAATCTTTGCTCTTTGGTGGGCCAATACAAACGGCTTCATCGGCAAAACGCACGTGTAAGCTATCGCGGTCGGCAGTAGAGTAAACGGCAACGGTTTGAATACCCATTTCTTTACAAGTACGAATAATGCGAAGAGCAATTTCGCCACGGTTGGCTATGAGAATTTTTTTGAACATTGAATTCTCCAATTAGTTTTTCTCAATCAGAAATAAAGGTTGGTCGTATTCAACAGGTGAAGCATCTTCGGCAAGTATTTTTACAATTTTGCCACCGGTGCCATCAAACTCAATTTCATTAAACAGCTTCATAGCTTCGATAATGCAAAGCGTATCGCCACTTTTAATTGTGTCGCCTACTTTCACAAACACATCTTTATCGGTGCCTGGTTTGCGATAGAAAGTTCCCACCATTGGGGAACGGAATGTGATTAGGTTTTCGTTTATAACAGAGGTCTCGGTTTTTGTTGTGGATGTTTCGGTTGTTGCAGCCGAAACAATGGCTTGCGCAACAGGGGCAGAAGAAGTATAAACAGGTTGGCTTCCCTTCGCTTTTATAGTAATAGAAAAATCTCCTTCGCGTACTTTCAATTCACCTATATCGGTTTTCTTAACCAGTTTAATCAGCTCCTGAATTTTCTTGATATCCATAGTTTAAAAAATTTATGGTGGTGTTTGTCAAATAAACTTGCTTAGCTCTTCGCTTGTTTCACTCGTTCTACATATGAACGAGTGCGTGTATCTATTTTAATTTTTTCGCCTTGGTTTACAAAAAGGGGAACCATAACAGTAGCACCTGTTTCGAGGGTTGCCGGCTTTTGTGCGTTAGTAGCAGTATTACCTGCGACAGCATCTTCGCTATAAGTAATTTGAAGTACTACATGTTGCGGTAACTCGCAACCTAGTATTTGATTGGTTTCTTCGTGTATAACTACCTCGCACACATCGCCTTCTTTCAAAAAGTCGTTATTCTCAATCGTCTTACCGTCAATTGAAATTTGTTCAAAGGTTTCCTGGTCCATAAAGTTATAGCCCATATCATCCTTGTAAAGAAATTGATGTGGTTTGCGCACTACTCGAGCAGTAATGATTTCGTGACCTGCGGGAAAAGTATGCTCCAGCATTCTTCCTGATTTAAGACCTTTCATACGACAACGTACAAAAGCGTTTCCTTTACCGGGCTTTACGTGTTGAAATTCTACGAATTGGAAAATGTCGTTGTTGAACTCTATACAAAGTCCGTTTTTAATCTCTGCTGTAGTAGCCATGCTGTTAATTTTTAGGGATGGCAAACCTAAATGAATTCGATAGAAATCAAAATAGCTTTATTGGTTTGAGAAAATTGGCAATAAAATGTTTCTTCTTTTTAAAAAGGCTTTGTATTTTTCCGAAACCTAACCAAACCCATTTTTTATGAAAACTATTTTACGCATCTTTTTCTATCTCCTCATTTTTGTAATAGTAGCCGCTGTTGGCTTTGTAAGTTTTATTCAATTACGCGGTATTCCGAAGTATGAAGTGGATAAAATTGATTACCCGCAAGTACAATCTGATTCTGATTTGGTGGCTAACGGAATGAAAATTGCAGCGGTGCAATGTATTGTTTGCCACCGTGGTAGCGATGGCAAATTATCGGGAAGATTGTTGCAGGAACTCCCACCGGATTTTGGAGAAATTCATTCCGCCAACATCACACAAAGCAAAGAGCACGGCATTGGCAAATGGACCGATGCTGAGATTGCATACCTACTTCGCACCGGGGTAAAGCCCGATGGACAATACCTGCCGGTTTATATGCCTAAGTTTCCGCATGCCAGCGAATACGATATAAAGAGCATCATTGCTTATTTAAGAAGCGGTGATTCTTATGTGCAGGCATCTGAAATTCCTAAAGTGCCAAGCGAGCCCTCATTACTTACTAAGTTTTTATGTTTTGTGGCGTTTAAGAAAATTCCTTACCCGGCTGCGCCTATCGCACATCCCGATACAAATGACTTAGTTGAATTTGGGCACTATTTAGTAACCGGTCGCTACGATTGTTAGCCTTGTCACTCAGCCGATTTTAAAACACTGAACATGGAGTTTCCTGAAAAAACACCCGGCTATTGCGGTGGCGGAAACAAAATGCTTACGCTTGAAGGCAAAGAAAGATTTACTGCAAATATTACAGGTGATGAAGAAACCGGTTTAGGTAGATGGACGCTTGAAGATTTTTCAAAAGCTATGCGTGAGGCTAAAAACAAAGAAGGAAAAACGCTGCGCGAACCTATGCTGCCTTATAATGGCATGACCGATTTAGAAGTGAAAGCGATTTGGGCATATTTGCAAACAATTCCCAAGATAAAGAATGTAGTAGATAGAAGGTGGGATCAGGATTAAAAACATTGATTGTTGAATAACTCTTTGCCGAGGATTGAAGGAATCTTAGGTAGACCCGTCACAGAGCAATCTGTACGGGTTTTTTTTAATTTTTCGAAATGAAAATATAAATAGCTAAGCCGCAGTTGCACGAATAGTTCAAGAACGTATTTTTAGTTTTTGCCGATTCGCTGCACTGTAGTATTTTATTCAGCAGTTCCTGCGTTTTGTTCTTTAAACAAATCTTTTTCGGCAACCTCCTTTACAGCGCTTCCGTCTTTCAACGTTTTTGAAATTAATTTGAAAGGTGCTTTTACAATTGCTTCACCTTCGTTAATGCCCGAAATAATTTCCATGTAGTTGGCATCCTGAATTCCTGTTTTCACTTGCTTTGCTTTCGCTTTCCCCTTTTCTACTACAAATACAATTTCGGCTAATTCTTTTTTGTCATTAGCTGCGGCTTTCTCTGCCCTTTTTGTTTTGGCAAACTCTTCATCTTGTTCTTTTAAATCAGTTTCTTCTCGAGTAGTTACCGATTGGATAGGAACAGTAAGCACGTTCTCGCGCGATTCAGTTTTAATATCTACCGTAGCACTCATGCCCGGCCGAAACGGAAAATTTTTTCCTAACTCCGGTTTAATTAAATCGGCATAAGATTCTTTCAGCAATTTCATTTTCACTGTAAAATTTGTTGCCTGCGAAGTGCTGATAACTTGATTAATGGTATTGGTAGCCGAATAAGAAACTTGCGTAACCACTCCTCTAAATTTTTTCTTGATGTAAGCATCCACTTCAATATCGGCAGTATCGCCAATAGAAATGCGCAGCACATCATTTTCATTTACGTCAACTTCAGCCTGCATATTGTTGAGGTCGGCAATGCGAAAAATTTCGGTTCCTGCCATTTGTGCGGTTCCAACCACACGCTCACCTAACTTCACATTTACCAATGAAACTATGCCGCTCATAGGAGCAACAATATTTGTCTTTTTTAAGTTGTCGTTGGCTTGTTTTAATTGCGCTTCGGCACTACCTACACTAAACGTTGCTGCATTCACTTGTTCTTTTGCCGTTTCGTAATTTGAATTAGCCTGGTCGTATTGCAGTTGCGATGCTTCGAACTCAGCCTGGGAGATTACTTTATCCTTGAACAGTTTTTCATTTCTATCAAAATTTCGCTTTGCTTGTTCAAAGGCGGCCTTGGCTTGTATAGCCGTAGCTCGGGAGCTGGCTAAATTTGCTTTAAACTGATTTAGTCCAGCAGTTGCTTGTGTAACTATAGCTTCGTAAATAGCTGGGTTTACAATAGCCATCAGTTTCCCCTTTTTTACGGAATCTCCTTCATGCACATTTAACTCAATTACTTCACCCGAAACTTCTGAACTTAGTTTTACCTCTGTTTGTGGATTTATTTTTCCACTGGCTGTAACGGTTTCGACTAACGAGCGTTTCGTGGCTTTATCCGTAGCTACTTCAAGTACATCGCCTTGACCAAACCATCCAAATCTTTTTCCGGCTACCGCAATAATGATGAGTAACACTAGTGTTATTCCCAGGCCAACTAAAAGTCTATTGTTCTTCATAACTGTATATTGTATTTGCATTAAAGCCCCCATGAAGGGGTTTGGGGTTTACTCCAGTTTCAACGGTTTTCCCTGATAAAAATCAAGTACCTTCTGGCGAAAAACATAAGTGTATTTCGATTTTATCATTTCTGATTCAGCTACCGCCATACCATTTTTTGCCTGTTGAAATTCGTAAGAACCCAACATGCCCGCCATAAATCTTTTCTCCATGGCGGTAAAAGATTTCTCAGCCGCCTCCACACTTTTTTTATTTGCTAAATAACTATGTACGGCCGCTTTTGCATTGGTATATGCCTGCTCAATATCGCTGCGCAATTGGTTCTTTGTTCCTTCTAATTGCAACTCGCGAATTTGCATTTGCAGTTTCGCATTTTGAATATTAGTAACACGCTGCCACTTGCTAAAGAGCGGAACATTCATTTGGACACCTATCACTTTTCTAAAATTATCTTTCAATTGTTCACTAAAAGGTTTGTTTGCGTACAGCGGTGATTGATAGGGAATAGGTACACCAAGTGAACTGTCAATTTTTGTTTCGGTGCCTGTAATTTTCCTGTCCTGGCTAGAATAACCTGAACTAACATTTCCAAACACAGCAATGGTAGGGCTCAATGCACCCATCGAAATTTTGCGTGAGGCATTCGCGCTTTTCACTCGTGCTTCTGCACTCATTATACTCGGCTGATTGCCCAAAGCATATTGATAAATAGCAAGTGAAGAAAGAGCCGCAACATCTTCCACACTTTCAAATTTTACTTCAGGAGTTTCTACATCAAATTTTTCATCGGCAATTTGAAGCAACTGGCGAAGTTGCAAGAAACCAAGGTCAATTGAACTTTTTGCGTTTACCACATTGACTTCATCGCGTGCTAATTGAGCATCCACTTCAAATAAAGAAGTTTCGGGAAGCAAGCCTGAATTAATTTTCGATTGAATGGTGCTGTGTTGTGTTTCGGTTAATTGTTTTTGCTTCTCCGCAACTTTCAAAATTTCTTTATTCAGCAACAATTGCAAATAAGAGGAAGCCACCGACAAAGCAATATTGCGCTTTGCATTTTCATAATCAAATTTTGAAGCAAGCAATTCATACTTGGTTCGCTCTACATTAAAAATTTGTTGTAAGCCTGTAAACACAGGCAATGAACCCTGCAAAGAGGTAGAAGCAGATTGTGCATTTCCTGAAGTAAAAGTATAGGTCTGAGGGTTAATACTGTTTCCGTAATTGCTATTGTAGTTCAAATTGCCCTCTATGGCGGGAAGAAAATTCAGTTTGCTTTGAAGATTATCGTTAGCATAAATTTGAGAAGTTACTGCTGTTTGCTTCACTTGAATATTGTTCTGCATAGCATAATCAATGCACTTTTCCAAAGTCCATTTTTCAGCAGTTTGAGAAAATAAAATTGAAGAAGAAAAAAGCAGAGCAGATAAAACCGGTAAGCGCAACATATTCACTAGACAAAAAATTTGAGTGCGCTAAAGTAAACGATTTGACGAAACAGAAATTTTACTTTAAGCCTAATTGTTTCTCAATTCTTTTCTTCTGTCGCAGATGATGGCGAAAATGAATATTGCAAAGTTGAATCCACTCTGCGGTATTGAGCCATCCTAAAAAAGGGTGACGTATTTTAAGAGAAGAGTCGCTTTCAGGAATCCGTTTGATATAATCGGTTGCCATTTTTTTTACTTCTTCCAACTTGCCAATCAATTGTTCCAGTGATTCAGGTTGTTTGGGAACTACTGCTACTTGCTTTGGCATATCGTATTTTACCGGTGGCAGCATACCGAAACTAAAAATGAGATGCGCAGCAAATTTCTTCTGCTTCCCTTTTTCCGTTCCTTCTTGGTTCAAACATTTCTCGGCATTTTTAAAAAAGAAACCTTTACTCGCCATCCATAAATGAATGCCCACTTGCCCCAAACTCCAATCGTTCTCCGAAGGTTTTTCAATTACCTTTTCCCAATCGTAGCGTTTGAATTCAGTAATCCAATAATCAATAATAGCATCCGTTTGTTGTTGTAGTTTTTCGGTTTTCATAAATAAAAATTTAATAAAACGGCAAAATAGATAAATGCTTCGAGAGGCTGCTTAGGGTCAGATACAAATTTTCTTTTCTGCAATTACAACCATATTTCTATCTTTCGCATCTTTTTTACACGAATGACAAAAAGCACAAGGTTTTGAAGCATTTCTACAAAACTATTTCTCTTACATTTTTAATGTGGTTGTTTAACCCCACAGCGAGCCGCGCTTCGCACATCATGGGTTCAGACCTTTCGTATGTGTGCACCGGAAATAATAATTACACAGTAACCCTAAAAATTTACCGCGATTGTTATGGTATTGACCCGGGTAATTCCTTTAGTGTAGAACTCTATGATGGGTGTGCCGGTTTCGCAGTTACAAATTTTAATGTTGATTTAATAGCCGGACCTACCGAAGTTTCGGAGTTGTGCCCTGCACAGTTGGGTCAAAGCTGTTGTGCAAACCCAGCTAATTGCCCGGGAAATCCCACAGCATCTCCACCTACTTATCCGGGGGTACAAATGTACACATATGAAGGAACCATTTCTCTACCCTATGCTTGCAATAGTTGGTACTTGCGAACAAATACTTGTTGCAGGAATGCAGCCATCACCAATCTTGCAAATGCCGGTGGAGGAGGTCTTGGCTTTGGTATACAATCCTTAATTAATAACACTATTGACCCTATAACGGGTTTGCCGTATTGCAATAGTTCTGTGTCGTTCTCTACTCTGCCTGTACCATTTGTTTGCTTAAATTCTCTGATTACTTACAACAACGGTGCAGTAGATGTTGATGGTGATTCAATTTCGTACACACTTATTAATCCTTTGAATGCAGGGTACAACCCACTTCCGTTTGCAGGAAGTTGGTCAGCAAATCAACCCATGAGCACTAATCCGCCAAATAGTTTTCAGTTCGATTCTTCAACAGGACAAATTAGTTACACCTGCCCAAATCAGGAAGTAGATGTTTTGGCCATTCAGGTTAATGAATATAGAAATGGAGTTTTAGTAGGCACTACTATTCGCGATATGCAAGTGGCTGTTTTGCCGTGCACCATTGCTATTCCTTATACCGATAGTATTTCAAATGTAACCAATGGTTTTCAGGCGAGCCAAGTGAACGTGATAGTTTGCCCGGGCACCCCGCTTACTTTTGACATAAAATGTAATGACCCTGCTAATCACAGCATCACTTTAACCAGCAATATCAATAGCGTTCCATCGGCTATACCTGGTGCACTGATGACACAAATAGGCACAGGCGACAGCGTAACCGCACACATTACATGGACTCCTCTACCAGGCGATACCGGTTGCCACGATTTTATTTTAACAGCAGAAAATAACGACTGCCCAATTAATGGAAGATACACAAGAGCTTATTCAATTTGTGTGTTTACTAAAGTTCAGGTGCTTTCGGCAAGTCTTACATTTTGCGGAACGCCAGTGCAATTAACAGCTACAGGCGGAACCAATTTTACATGGACACCTTCTGTTGGTCCCAATGCAGTTTCAAATCCTTTGAGTTACACACCTTCTGTTTCTCCGGTTACACCTACCATGTATTATTTCACTTCCGATTGCGGAACAGATTCGTTGTTTGTAAATGCTGCACCACCTTTTATTTATGATGCAGGACCAGGCGGAACAGTTTGTTTGAACGGACAAGTGAACTTAAATGCGACTACCGATAATCTTTATGCGCCTTATACTTTTCAGTGGGTGCCATCAGCAGGTTTATTTGATCCTGTTTCAGGTTTGCCGAATGATACTATTCCAAACCCCGTGGCAAGTCCACTCGGAAGCACAGAATACAAATGTTATATCAGCGGTGATAATGGTTGTACCAATGTTGATTCGCTCACTGTAAATATTTCTGGAGCAGGACCAAACATTGTAGCGAAGGCACAACCATTAGTTGTTTGCCCTGGTGATTTGGTAAATCTGAATGTGGTGGCAAATCCACAAAGTTGCGGCATTAGTAATACTCCTTGCGTAGGTCACGTGGTACAAGGACAAATTGGAACGGGCACCACGCTCAGTAGCAATTCACCCACCCAATATCCAACCATTTATGGTCATTACCAAAACAGTGCGCGACATCAGTTTTTGTATTTGCAAAGCGAGTTGATTGCACAAATCGGTTCTGGAGGAGCCATTGATAGTATTTCATTTTACATGGTGCATACGAACAACAACATTGATTCTTTAATGAATTTTGAAATTAAAATGTCGTGCACCCAGGCAACTGCGCTTCCTGTAGAACCAAACGCTACTCCACCGGTTTTGTGGCAGCCAAATTTGGTAACGGTTTTTACTCCTAAAAAATTAATGCTGGGAGTTGTTGATGGATGGATTACTCATAAACTTGATTTCCCGTACGATTGGGATGGTACTTCCAACTTAGTTATTGATATCTGTTTTACAAATCCTGCAGGTGCTGCAATCCTGAATAATCGAATGCGCATCACGCCAACCGCCTTTAATTCTGTTTATTATTCAGCAGGACCAACTTCTCAATGCGGTGTAACTGGAACTCCGCTAGCTTCTACCAAACGACCAAACACAATTTTTACTGTATGTGTTACTGACATTGACAACCTGCCAATTTCCTGGACTCCGAATTCAGGAGCTAATGCTGTGGTGCCTGATAACATTCATAATCCCGTTTCACATCCGGAAACGCCTGTCATTTATCATGTAGATGTGACTGCACTAAACGGATGTCACACGCAAGATTATGTTTATGTTGATGTTGATACATCGGTGCAGTTTCATGCTTTCCCTGACGATACTTTTTTCTGCACGCCACCTAATTTGCTGCTTACCACTACTACTACCGGTAGTCCACTTCCGGGAAATAGTTTCGTGTATGAATGGCGCAATCTTTCGAATAATTCAGTTGTAGGAAATGGTGCCATACTTTCTGTTACGCCAAACGTTTCTACCGATTATCTCGCTACGCTAACAGGAGGTTCATGTGTGATTCACGATACCGTGCATGTGGTTATCGGAAATAATCTTCCTATCAATTTGATTGTAGATTCTATTTCCTGTTTCGGGCAAACCGATGGAAAAATTGTGGCAGTTGCAGGTGGCGGAACTCCGCCAATAAATTATTCGTGGAGTACAGGACCTGTAATTGATTCAATACAAAATCTTGGAGCAGGAACTTACACCGTGAGCATTAGTGATTCACAAGGATGCTCGGGAACTGCTGCTGCAACCTTGAGTGTTCCATCTCAGTTAACAGCAACATCTGTTGCACAAAACATTACTTGCAACGGTTCTAGCAACGGAACGATAACCGTTACTGCAAATGGTGGCGCTCCAAATTATTCTTACTTATGGAATCCTTCAGAGCCAAACGCTGCAACCATTAGCGGACTTGGTGTCGGAAATTATTTAGTGACTGTTACTGATTCACGAGGATGCACAGCAACAAGTTCGGCAAGTGTCACACAGCCAATTAGTTTGGTTATCAATACACTTTCATTCAATGCAATTACTAACGGTGGAAATGAAGGTTGGGCTTTTGTAATTGCTAACGGAGGAACTCCGAATTACACTTACAGCTGGAACACAGGTTCAACAAACGATACCATTCAAAATCTTTTTGCAGGAACTTATTATGTAACCGTGTGCGATGCAAACGGATGTTGTCTTTTTGATACTGCCGTTGTCACCGACCCGCCACCGATTCAATTAACCTTTGTTACAGTGAGTAATCTTTGCTTTGGTTATTGCAACGGCACTTCAACCGTTTCTGCAACAGGTGGAATTTCTCCTTACACTTTTGCATGGAGCCAAGGCACGAACGGAAATGTAGTGAGTAATCTTTGTGCAGGAGTATATATAGTAACAGCAACTGATAGTGCGGGTGTAACTGTTTCTGGAAACATCAACATAACTGAGCCAACACAAATTTTTATTGTGCTTGACACAATTAATATCACTTGCTTTGGAGCCAACAACGGAAGTGTTCTTGCAACAGCGAGTGGCGGCACAGGAGCGTTTACTTATAATTGGAATATTGGTGGCACTGTAAATCCAAACACGAATCTCGGGCCTGGCACCTATATAGTTACTGCAACAGATGCGAACAGTTGCACCGCACAATCATCATGGACTGCGATTGAACCGCCATTACAGACAGTTTCCATTTCTGCATCTACAAACGTTTCGTGTTTTGGAGGAAATGATGGAAGCGCAACAGCAACGGTAAACGGAGGAACGCCAACATATACTTATGCATGGAGCAATATTGTAGCTACTACAAATCCTGCTTCAGGATTTGCTGCAAATAATCAATCGGTAACTGTTACTGATTTAAATGCTTGCACAGCAACTGCTTCGTTTGTTATTACTGAACCGAGTCAATTGACGGTAAGCGTAACTTCTGTAATCAATGAAATTTGCAATGGAGGAACTAACGGAGCTATTGATATTACTGCCGCAGGCGGAACTGTAACATATACTTATGTATGGAGCAATTTAGCTGCTACTGAAGATTTGAATGGTGTTGTTGCAGGAAATTATTTAGTGACTATAACCGATTCAAAAAATTGCACAGCTACAACTACCGCAACTATTTCTGAACCAACAGCAGTAACTATTTCCTTCACTCACACCGATCCGCTTTGCACAGGTGATGCTACAGGAACTGCAACCGTTACTGCAAACGGTGGAACAGCGGGATATGTTTATGACTGGTCGGTTATACCGGGAGCGAACGACAACAGCACGATAACAAATCTTGTTGCTGGATTGTATGATGTAGTAGTACAGGATGTAAATCTTTGCGCAACACAAGGAAGTGTTACACTTACTAATCCTCCTTCGCTCAATGCGCTGCTCATTAATAAACATGAAATAAGTTGCGCGAATGCACAGGATGGTTCTGTAGAAGCGAGTGTAAATGGAGGAACTCCACCAATAGGATTTGTTTGGAGCAATAGCACAACCACGTCAATCATCAGCAATTTGGCTCCTGGAACTTATACAGTAACAGTTGCTGATAATAATGGTTGCGATACAATTCTCAGCGCGAGTTTCACCGCGCCACCATTGATTGACATTGCGTTGCTCACGATTGACTCTGCTTCTTGCCCGCAATATTCCGATGCTTCTATTCACATTGAAGGAACAGGCGGCACACCGGGTATTCCTGTAGCTTATACCTATTCAACCGATGGGATTAATTTTCAATCGGGCGAGTTGTTTGAAAATTTAAGTGCAGGAACTTATCATCTGTATATAAAGGACGGACAAGGTTGTATGAAAGATACCATCGTGTTTGTTTATGAGCCGGTGAAACCAACGCTTGCCATTTTGCCGCAGGACAGTATCATTGATTTAGGGAAATCAATTACGCTTGTTTCGAACCTCAGTGATTACACAGCTAACGATATCAATTTTTATTCGTGGTCGCCTCTCACAGGATTGAATTGTGGCGAGTGTTCTTCGGTGGTGGCTTCGCCTTACACACATACACTTTATAATTTAGTCGTAAATTATTTGCATGATTGCAGCGTTTCGCAAACAGTTACCGTCTATGTAGGGAATGGCGATGATATTTTTGTGCCGAATGCCTTTTCTCCCAATGGAGACGGCAACAATGATATCTTCACCGTTTATGGTTCGGGATTGGCAAAAGCAAATTTGAAAATCTTTAATCGTTGGGGCGAAAAGGTTTTTGATTCCCAAAATCAATGGTTAGGTTGGGACGGAACGTATAAAGGAGTTGTTCAAAATCCGGGAGTTTACACTTACTATTTAGAAGGAGTTTATTTGAATGGCAAGGTGAAAGAGAAGAAGGGAACAGTATCGTTAATTCGATAAAAAGGAGACACACAAAGTAAAACCGTAAAACACAAGGCAAGTTTTGAAACCTTTGTTTGACAAAAACGATAAAAGGAGTGCAGAATTCCGTCAAATTTCTTTTGAAAAGATTTTGCAGAACCGAATTATTTATATTTTAGATTACTTTTTAAAACCGAGATAATGAAGAAAATTTTACAACTCACTGTTCTTGTAGTCATGATGTTGAAGGCATCTGCGCAAGATCCACACCTTTCTCAATTTTATATGTCGCCTCTTTACCTCAATCCTGCCATGGCAGGTGCGTTTGATGGCAATTACCGTATTACAGGATTGTTCCGGGGGCAGTGGGGCGCAATTTTACAGAATGAGCAAGTGCCGATGTATCGCACTTACACGTTCTCAGCCGATTTCAGAACCAACAAAGGTTTTATGAAAGGCGATGCTTTTGGTTTTGGTGCTTCTTTCGTTGGCGACCAAGCCGGAGAATCGAAGTTTGGTTATAACATTGGTGGTATAGCTGTAGCGTATCACAAATCGTTGAATCAAAAAAATACCAACTACTTAACATTAGGGTTCTCTTCACAAATTTTTCAGCAGACGATAGATTTTTCTCATTTGCAATTCGGTAGTCAATGGGATGGCAATGCTTACAACTCGTTGTTACCAACCAATGAATTTTTGGTTGACAATAAACTTTTATACTGGGATGTGAACGCAGGTTTACTTTGGTATATGAAAGTGTCTAAAAGAACAAGTGTTTATTTGGGTGGAGCGGTTTATCACATCAACCGTCCGGCAATTTCTTTCTTGGGTGATAAAAATGTGAGACTGAACATGAAGATAGTTGGACACGGAGGAATTCGTTTTCCATTAAAAGGTCGATTTGATTTACAACCGAAATTTATTGTAATGAGCCAAGGCAAATCAATCGAAATGATTTTGGCGACTGATTTCAGAATTTTGTTTGAAGAAAGATATCCGGAGGGGGACAATTTTAGAATTGGTGCTATGTTCCGTATGGTAGGTGGCGATCCGAATGCTCCTTGGAGAGATAAGCGAATGGTAGCTGAATCTGTGGTGTTAAACGCGGGTGTAGTTTGGCACGGTGTGGAATTGGGTGTAGCTTATGACATCAATGTTTCGCAATTAATAAGTGGTTCTAAATCAAGAGGTGGGTTTGAAGTTGGTCTAGCTTACATCGGAAAATGGAAGAAGAGAGGTCCTTCAACTGTATACTGTCCGAGATTCTAATACTCCTGAAATATTAAAACAGAAACGCCTTGCAATTTTGCAGGGCGTTTCTGTTTTAATACCTAACCTATTTTGTCTCTTACCCATCCCATTCCCTTAACTAGAGGAAATATCTTCAAAGGAATTTAGTGACCTGCTTCTTTTAGCTCGCTTTATGCATTATGGTTACGCTGAAAATTGGCATTGTAATTTGGAGGTAGGAAGTGCGAGGCTGCATTTGTAAATTAGTATTTTGAGAAGGCTGGTTCGCGATTGAAAAGGAAAACCAGCATATATCAAAAACGGAAAGGAGTTACTTACTTTTTAGTACATGAAACGTAATATTCAATGTTTCACAGTCGTAAATGCTCGGCTTATTTTAAGTGATATTGTTATGCTTTCACCTTGGTATCGAGGACAGATGGCTAATCAAAATTTTGTGTGTTACGCAAAATGAATTTTACCTTTCTATTCAATTTGATAGGGTACTGTTTTTTGTTTATTTTCTGAGATGGGAAGGGCGATAAAAGGGGTAAGATAAATTAAGGAGGCAGAAATTATTGCACCTCGCCCTCAGCCATGTTCTCTAAATTCTTCATTTGCCCTAAGGTGTTCCAAATGGGTTGTGTCCAATAGTTGGCGTGGTTCGATTTATTTCCAAGAACAATTACGGTGAATCCATTATTCAAATCGCGCGCAAAAACATTATTGCTGCCATGCCAGAAACCGTTGTGATAAACTAAATAGGACTTATCGGGCTGTTTAAGCATTCTCCATCCGTAGCCATAGTTTTTGCCTTTCTCTTTAGCAAAAGAGTAACGGTCTAAACTGCGCGGCTTATATGCTTCTTCCAAACTTTCTTTGCTCAATATTAAACCCGAACGCAAAGCGTTATCCCACTTCAGCATATCATCTACCGATGAATAAATTCCTTTGTCGCCCACTACTCCATCGCTTGGACAATCTTTCCATATTCTTCCTTTCGAATCGTAACTGATAGTGCAGTACTGTCCTGCCGAATTCCCTGCATCATAAGCAAACGTGTGGGTCATGCCGAGCGGAGAAAAAATAAAATCGTGCATGAATTTGTGATACGACATAGCCGTTACATTCTCCATAATTGAAGCGAGAATGGCGTAGTTGGTGTTGCAGTAAATAAACATATGGTCGGGTCTGCAGCGCACCTGCGGTTTTTTTGCGGCCAGCAATTCCATCAACGATTGGTTGGTGAGATACTGCACATCTTTTCCAATAAAATATTTATCCCAGTAAGTATAATCAGGCAAGCCTGTGCGGTGACTGAGCAAAAGACGAATGGTAATTCCGTGGTAAGGAAAATCAGGAAAAAATTTCTGTACGGAATCATCTAAAGAAAAAAATCCCTGCTCTGCCAAAAGCAAAATAGCAGTGGAAGTAAATGTTTTTGTAACCGAAGCCAATTGGATAGAAGATTCAGTAGTGAGCGTATCTCTCAACCCGATATTGCCGTAACCAAACGCACAGGAGTAAATCGGCTTGCCGTCTTTAGCTATCATTACACAACCGTTAAAGCCATCTACTTTATGGCGTCTTTTGTAAAAAGAATCGAGCTGGTCTGAAACACGTTTTGAAAAAATTTCTTCTAAACTAAGCGGCACTACTTCATCGTAACAATTTTCGGTTTCACTAACACCGGGAGTAGTTGAATTACCCGCCCCTGAAGTGGGATTGAATGGAATACACAGCAATAGCAAAAGCGAGAGCCCTGCAAAAATATGCTTCGTGTTTTTCACTGTGGTAAAGATTTTCGGTTCAAAAACTTTAGTCATTCTTTTTACTGAAAGCGCGAAGATATGTTTCAGCTAAAAACCTGCAAGCGCTGATAACTAAAGTTTTATGTGGAGAGGAATACTATTGTAGACAGCGAAAAAATGAGTGACTGTTCCCGCTAAAACAAACACATGCCACACGGCATGATGGTAATTCAATTTCTTCCATAAATAGAATACCACGCCAATCGAATAAAAAATTCCACTCACTAAAATGAAAAGAAAAATTTGCGAAGGCATATTTGCAATCAACGGTTTAATGATGAAAACAATCATCCAGCCAAGCGCGAGGTAAATTCCTACTTCGAGCAGCAAATATTTTCCGGTAAAAAAAATTTTCAAAAAACTTCCGAACAGAATTATCCCCCACATCGTTCCCAGAAATAAAGTGGCTGTTTCGGTATCGGTGTACTTTATAACAAGTGGTGTATAGCTACCGCCTATCATTACAAAAATGCCGATGTGGTCAAAAATGCGCAGCACGCGCTTGGCTTTGGTGTTTTGTTTTACTGCATGATAAATAGTCGAAGCCATATAGACCATCAGCATTCCAAAACTAAAAACGGCTACACCCCATACGTTGGAAGCACTGCTCTTTTCTGCTGCATAAATCAATAACACCGGAATTGCAATGAGCGAAAACAAAATGCCGAATGCATGTGTAATGTAGTTTGCTTTTTCTTCGCTAAGAGTTTGTTCGCGTCTGCTCATACTAAAAATGTGTTGAGTGAAAATGCTTTATAAATATAATAACGCAAAAGATGGGTGAATGTTTTTTTGCGGGCTGTAAGGGTGACATTTCTTTTTCAATGCTTCATAAATCATTCAATGTTTTTACTTTAGTTCGCATCATTCTTTTTTATGCTGGTAAAAACATTTGGAAGCGCGGTTTACGGTGTGGATGCGGCTACCATCACAATCGAAGTAAATGTAGCGGGTGAAGGCAAACTGAATTATGTGGTGGTAGGGCTTCCCGATAGTGCAGTGCGCGAGGGAATATCGCGAATTGAACTTGCCATTAAACACGCTAAACTGCGCATGCCTCGCGCACGAATTGTGTTGAATCTATCTCCTGCCGACATTCGCAAAGAGGGAACTGCTTACGATTTACCTATGGCTATTGGCATTCTGGCTTCGTCTAATCAAATGAAAGCCGATGCGCTCAAGGACTATATCATCATGGGCGAGCTTTCGCTCGATGGCGGCATTCTTCCTATTAAAGGCGCGCTGCCTATTGCTATACAAGCACGCAAAGAAAAATTCAAAGGAATTATATTGCCCAAACAAAATGCTCGCGAAGCCGCCATCGTCAATAACCTTGATGTGCTAGGTGCAGAGAACCTGAAAGAAGTAATTGATTTTTTAGAAGGCAAAGGCGAGCTGAAACCAACGGTAGTGGATACGCGTGCCGAATTTGAAAACAATGTGTTGCAAACCGAATACGATTTTGCCGATGTAAAAGGACAGGAGAATATTAAACGCGCGTTGGAAATTGCAGCTGCAGGCGGACACAATGTAATTTTGATTGGTCCACCGGGAGCGGGCAAAACCATGCTGGCAAAAAGATTCTCTACCATTCTTCCACCTTTGGGTTTAAACGAAGCATTGGAAACCACTAAAATTTATTCGGTGGCTGGAAAGCTTTCAAAAAATTCATCACTCGTTTATCAAAGGCCTTTTCGTTCGCCTCATCATACCATTAGCGATGTAGCCTTAGTTGGCGGAGGCAGCAATCCTCACCCGGGTGAAATTTCTTTGGCGCATAATGGTGTCTTGTTTTTAGATGAATTGCCCGAGTTCAAACGGACGGTGTTAGAAGTAATGCGCCAACCCATGGAAGAACGTATGGTTACTATTTCGCGCTCTAAGTTTTCGGTTACTTATCCTGCATCGTTCATGTTGGTGGCTAGTATGAATCCTTGCCCCTGTGGTTATTTTAATCATCCAGAAAAAGAATGTGTTTGTGCACCAGGAGTGGTACAAAAATACCTCAACAAAATTTCCGGTCCGCTCATGGACCGTATTGATTTGCATGTAGAGGTTACGCCTGTTTCATTCGATGAACTTTCGAGCCGAAAAAAATTTGAGCGTAGCGAAAACATTCGTGAACGCGTGGTGAAGGCGCGCGAAATTCAACTGAAACGATTCGAAGACAAAAACAATTTGTATTGCAATGCGCAAATGGAACCGCAATTAGTGCAGGAAATTTGCCTGATTACAGATGCCGGAAAAACCTTATTGAGCCGGGCCATGCAAAAATTAAATCTCTCTGCCCGCGCTTACGACCGCATTATAAAAGTGAGCCGCACCATTGCCGATTTAGCAGGTAGTGAAGAAATTAAAACCGAACACCTTGCCGAAGCCATTCAGTTTAGAAGTTTGGATAGAGAAGACTGGGCGGCATAAAATCAATTTGTGTAACTTCGTTTAAAATTTATTGTATGTCGTTCAAAGAAATATATGATGTGCCTAAAAACCATCAACTCACTATCAACCTTCCGCAAAACTTTCCTTCAAAAAAGAAAGTGATGGTTACGGTAGAAGAAATGCCACTGTCGAAAAAAGACAAAATGAAGCTGATGAAACACGCGGCTGCTGACCCTCTTTACATGCAGGATATGAAGGAAGTGAACAGTGATTTTGAAAGTATAAACAACGAAGGGCTATGAAGTTTGAGCGGTGGACGATATGGCTGGCGAACTTAGACCCTGTTGTAGGTTCAGAGCAAGGAAAAACCCGGCCGGTAATGGTTATCAGCGAAAATCAAATCAATGAAGTGCTTGCTGTGGTGAATGTGCTTCCCATAACTTCCAGAAAAAAGAACCGCAGCATTTATCCTAACGAAGCCCAGCTTCCGTCAAAACTATCGGGCTTAAAAAAAGAATCAATAGTGCTTTGCTATCAAATAAGAACGCTCGATAAGAAACGCCTTGTAAAGAAGTATGGCGAGGTAGAAGATGAAACAGTGCAACAGGAAATTATTTCAGCACTTTCATTTCAGTTAGGTATTGATTAACCCATTAGCATCTATGCACTTCTCCATTAAAACCGAACACCTTGCCGAAGCCATTCAGTTTAGAAGTTTGGATAGAGAAGACTGGGCGGCATAAAACCTCAACATGAAAAAGGCAATCTCTCTGTTTTATCTTTTGAGTTTTGGGCTTTTGTTGAATGCACAGAAGTATGATAATACTTGGCTATGGGGATTTAAACCTGAATTGCAGGACTCAACCATTTTGAGGAGGGGAAATTCCCAAGGGCAATTTATCGGAAACAATTTTATTGTTTCTGATGTACCTAGAGAAATGATTTTCGATTACACCAATCACACTTTTTGCGATGTAGATGGCAATCTCCTTTTTTATACCAATGGGATGAGAATAAAAGACAGTGCGTCTCATAATACTATTAACGGAGATAGCTTAAACTATGGCTCATTTTGGGAATATTGTAGAACTCAAGAACTACAAGGTTATTACAGCTATTCCGTTGCATATTCACATTTTGCTCTACCACAACCACAACACGATTCCATTTTTTATCTATTTCATGAACGTGCTGACACTATCCCTCCAGTTTGGAAGGGCTCAATGTGTTATAGTGTAATCAAAAAAAGGACTGATGGGAAATTAGAGGCAAGTAAAAAAAATCAGCTTCTTTCTACGGTTAGACCAACCTGCGGTGGTGTTAATGCTTGTCGTCATGCCAATGGTAGAGACTGGTGGATTTTATACATGCAAGTCGAAACAAATTGCGTCAATAAATTTTTACTTACACCAGATACATTAGTCTTTATATCATCTCAATGTCTTGGTACAACCTATGATTGGACGGACGGGATAAAATCATATTTTTCATTAGACGGCAGTGTTTTTGTGAAAACGGGTACAGCGCACGGCACAGATATTTATTCGTTTGATAGATGTAGTTGTGATTTACAACTATTGCATCATTTGAATCCTGTATTTGAAATAGACAGTTTTTCGGGCGCTACTATAGATTATATTGAAGGGAGCGATTTAAGTGCTAATAACCGTTATTTATATCTGTGTATGTCCCGCTTTGTTTTTCAGTACGATTTAGAAGCGCCCGATGTGGAAGCCAGTTTAGATACGGTAGGTACGGTAGATTATTTTACTGATACTGTTTATGCAAGTGGTGGTAAATATTATTTCAATTTCACACAATATGGTCCTGATGGTAAAATATACATTGGGCCAAAAGGTGGTTGCAGATTCATGAGTACAATAGACTTCCCTGATAGTGGAGGAGTTTCCTGTCATGTAGGTGTACGTAGCGTAGTGCTTACTAAATTAGATGCTTTTTCACTACAGTTTTCACCCAACTACCGCCTCGGCCGCCTCCTCGGCAGTGCCTGCGATACCATATACAGCGATATAAAACCTCTTTACACACAACCCCCCTGGCTAAAAGTTTTCCCTAACCCCGCTACCGATGAAGTGCAGTTTGATTATAACTGGGTTGAATGGGAGAGCATTGAAGATTTAAAATTGAAGATTGAAGATTTGAGCGGCAGAGTAGTAATGGAGCAACAGATTCCTAAGTATTCTACCAAGCAAAATTTTAGTGTGAAACAATTAGCCGCAGGCGTTTATACCGTTCAGTTGTATGGCAATGGCTTGAGCGGCAATAAAGTTTCTATAGCTAATTGCAAATTGGTAAAGCAGTAATAGTTCTTCATGATAAAATTCACCACCACCATTTTAAAATTTGATGAGCAGGGCGAAAAAACCGGCTGGACTCATATTGTTATACCTGCTGAACAGGCGCAACAACTTTCTGCGCTCAAAAAATCGTTTCGTGTAAAAGGCAAATTAGATAACCATACCATTAAGCAAGTAGCCCTTATACCCATGGGCGAAGGCGATTTCATAATGCCGCTGAATGCCGCCATGCGTAAAGCCATTGGCAAACGCAAAGGCGCGCAACTGCAAGTGCAATTGGTTTTAGATGAATCGGCTTTTGCGTTTAATGCAGATTTAATGGCTTGCCTCGAAGATGAACCCAAGGCAATTGAAAACTTCAAAAAGCTTTCGGGCTCCGAGCAACGGTATTTCAGCAAGTGGATTGACAGCGCCAAAACCGATGCCACCAAAGCCAAGCGAATTTCCCAAACCCTCAGCGCCATGTTGCGAGGTTTGCATTATGGAGAAATGATAAGGGCGTTGAAGTAGGAGAAGTGATTTGAAATTTAAGCGGTGCCTTCTAAATACAAAGTGTCAGGGTCAAAGTCAATATTGTTTTGCCAAACCACCGTGCCATATTCGGCACGTGCAGTAGCAAAAAGCACAGTGTTTTTCAACGCTTTAAAAACACCCGTTTCCAGATAAGGTTTTACATCAAAAGTTTTCACCTCGCCATTTTTAAAAACAAGGTGCAAAGTATAATCAGCTTGCGGTTTTACTTTTTCCACTCTCGGATTCATATACTTTATTTAAGCGGGTCAATTTTAAAAATTTCATTTCCTTTTACTGCGAGTTCCCAATTTGCCATCAACTCGTCCTGATGAATTTCAATCCATGCCTTTGCTAATTTCATTTTGCCTTTTGGCAAGTCTCCTTCTAAAACTTCGCCATCAGGAATTTTCAAAACAACTTCATACTCTCCGTATTTTACGTGTATGTGCGGATGCTTGTGCTGTTTAGTATCTAAAAAATACATGGTAACAATCAGTCCGTAAAACATAGATATAACAGGCTTCGGAAATTTTTTTCAAAGTAACAGTATTGATTTTGGTTTTACAAATTTTCCTTTTCCTCATTAATGAGAGGCAGAAAGAGAATCAACCAGCGTTTTTCTCAAAACTTAGTTGACTCACTTAACCAGATGAAAAATAGAATGACCACAACTTTATTAATTCTCTATTATCGCATCCTCGAAAAAAATGTAACGCTGCTTAATGAAAAAAAAGTCTCCTTCTACTTCTAAATTCTTCGCAGCCGACTGGCCTAAGGACGGTCCCATTGATTTAAAAATTCACGACCTGCCGCATCTTTCTTCCTCTACCGAATGGTGGTATATGCACAGCCATATAAAAGTAGAAGACGGAAGAGAATTTTCGCTCTTCGCTTCGTTTTTTCAGCACGCCATTAGTTACGATAAAGCTACTGGCAAATCAGATTACGGGCACTCCGTTATCTGGGGCATCAGCGATTTGAAGGAAAAAAAATATCACACCGTTTCATTGGTAGATAAGCGCGCACCAAAACTCGGTTTGGAGCGTTTGAAAAAAGGCGAACTGGTAAAAGACCCTTATATCCGCAGAGCAGGAATTGAAATGTTGAGCAAAGGTGTAATGCCTTATCCCGATGAGTTGCTGAAGAAAACACCAACCATTTCTTACACCAAATTGAATTTGAATTACGATGGCAACACGTTTGAGAAATTAAAAGACGGGTCGTATCAGCTTCATCTCGCTCACAAAGAATTGAAGTTAGGCGTTGATGTAAATTTTAACCCGAAGAAAGCACCCGTGCGTCACGGAGACAATGGAGTGGTGCGCGGAGTTTCGGCAGAAGATATGTTCTACTATTTCATTCCACGCTGCGAAGTGAAGGGAACTTTGAAGCTGAAAAAAGAAAAACTAAAAATTAAATCGGCAAGCGGTTGGTACGACCATGAATTCGGTTGCCATGCCGAAAGAAAAGAAGGGCAAATTGATGAAGCTAAAAAAGATGTTTCGTGGAATTGGATTGCGATGCAACTTGACAACGGCTGCGAACTCACTGCTTATGATTTGATTGATTTAAAAACCGGTGAAGACTGCGGCTCGTTTATAATCATGATTGATAAAGCAGGCAAACGTTATTACTCTACAAAATTTTCGTTGAAGCCCGTTGGCGAATTGTGGACGAGTACACGCACCTTCAACGAGTATCCTTCTACATGGAAATTAGATGTTCCTGATTTTGGTTTATCGGTAATTGCCGATGCCGCTTTTCCGAATCAGGAGTTTGCCACCGTAATTTCGAAACCCGCTTTTTGGGAAGGAAGAATGAACGTAACCGGAAAAATGAAAGGCAAAAAAGTGAGCGGCCCTGCTTACATAGAGCGTCACGGTTTTGTAAACAGCAGCAACATGAAAGAGTTTTTGAAAGCTGTTTCAAAAGCTACACTTGCTTCGGTGCGCAAAATTTTACCGCTTGACCCTACACAGGAAAAGTTTGAAGAACTTGTTTCTAAAAAAGGAAACAAACATTTAACCGAAGGGCTCGATAAGAATGCGTACATCGAAAAGTTCATTAAACCAATTCGCGAAATAACCGACCGAAGCGGAAAGAGTTGGCGTAGTTATGCCACCATTGCTTGTTGCGATGCAGTTGGAGGAAACTCTCAAATAGCAATTGATTGGCTTGCTCTTCCTGAATTGATGCACGTTGGTTCATTGATGGTAGATGATGTGCAGGATAAATCTACGGTGCGCAGAGGCGGACCTGCCGCGCACATAGTGCATGGTGAAGCTACGGCAATCAACAGCGGAACGGCTGCGTATTTCATCGGGCAGTATTGTATTTACCACATTGATAAATATGCCGAAGGTAAAGTGAAAATTTACAATGCTTACTTCGAAGCTATGCGTGCTTCGCATAGCGGGCAGGCAATGGATATTTACGGGCTCGATTACATGATGCCCGCTGCATTGAAAGATGATGAAGTAGCAAAGCTTTTGCAGAAGAGAGTAATTGCAACGCATCGTTTAAAGTCTGCCGCACCGGCTGCTTACTTAGCGCGCATTGGTGTTTTGCTTGGCGAAGGAACCGATGAACAGGCAGAAGCGATGGGGAATTATTTTGAAGCACTCGGTATTTCGTTTCAGATAATTGACGATACACTCAACTTGAAAGGATTCAAAGACCATTTGAAAACAAAAGGCGAAGACATTACTGCGGGGAAAATTACTTACCCCATCGCAAAAGCACTTGCCCTGCTTGATAAAAAAGACCGCGCGCGTTTGTGGAAGATTGTGAGTATGAAAACAGAAAGCATTCCGCTAATTACAGAAGCAGTTTCATTACTCGATAAAGTAAAGGCGATTGAACTTTGCGAGCGCGAAGCCAAAACAATTTTAGAACGCGCCTGGAAAAAAATAGACCCGATGCTGCGTGATTCAATGGTGAAGTTGAACCTGCGTGCTTTCAGCTGGTTTGTGTTAGAGAGAACTTACTAAGCTTAATCTTTCTTGGCTACGCGGTAAATTGCCATTGCTAAAAAACCTGCGCCTAAACCTATCAGCGTTCCGGTGCTTAATGCGCCCATGTATTTGCCTATGCCCATGCCTATAAACATGCAGCCTACAAAAAGCAATCCGCCAATTTTGTCTTTTTCTTTGTTGTTGTTGATGATTTCCATAATGAGGTTTTTAGTTGCTTACGAATGTAAAAACATTACTAAAAACGAGCCGGCTGAAATTATTCTCCCGTTTCTGCAGGTGGAATTTGGTCAGAGATTACTTCCGGTACTTCGCCCACGGTGTTATCATCGGGCTGCGGAAGCACATCTTTTAATTTAGGAAGTTCAGTAGTAG
The DNA here is from genome assembly GCA_947479455.1 of Bacteroidota bacterium. GTDB lineage: Bacteria > Bacteroidota > Bacteroidia > Chitinophagales > LD1 > Bog-950. The sequence goes on along the minus strand of CANJZE010000009.1, from coordinate 67,144 downwards.
AGTTAATGCCGAAATAGTCGAGGAAGGTTTGTGTTACTTTATATACTATCGGTTTGCCGGGCTGTGTTTCCAGGCGCCCGCAAATTTCAATCAATTCTTTTTCCAGCAATTTTTCTACTGAGTAATTGCAATCCACTCCGCGAATTTTTTCGCATTCTACTTTGGTAATGGGTCCTTTGTAAGCAATAATGGAAAGTGTTTCAAGCGCAGCAGTAGAAAGACGTTTCTTTTCTTTTTGTCCTATGAAAACAGAAACGGCATCGTAGTATTCTGCTTTGGTAAAAAACTGATAGCCGCCACCAATTACGCGCAGCTCAAACGCAAAAATATCGCTTCTGAATTTTTCCTGTAAATCGCTAAGTACAGATTCCACTATTTGTTCATCGAGCACAGTTCCCGGAAAAGCTTTGTTCATCACCTGCACAATATCAGCTTTGGTAACAGCAGTTTCGCTACTGAAAACAAGGGCTTCGATATGTTGGTGTAAATTTTCCATGTTTAATTAGATGATTAGCCGATTAGCAAATGAGCTGCTGTTAAGATTCAAAGAACAGACAATGTATTCCATTTGCTCATCTGCTAATTTACTCATCAACTCATCGTCTTTTATCCTTTCTCTTCCAATGCTGCTGCTCCTGCCACAATTTCCAAAAGTTCCTTGGTAATAGTTGACTGACGTTCGCGGTTGTAAACAATTTTCAAACTGCGAATAAGTTCATTGGCATTGTTAGTTGCCGAATCCATAGCTACCATTCGCGCACCATGTTCTGAAGCTAAGTTATCGCAAAGCGCTTTGAAAAGCTGTGTATTCAAAATCTTCGGAACGAGTTCTTCCAATAATTTTTCTTTCTCCGGTTCGAAAATATAATCGGCTTTTGTTTTCACTGCCGGGTTTTGTGCCGATGCTGCCACTGGTAAAAAACGTTCGAACTGATATTTCTGAACAGCTGCATTCACAAACTTTGAATACACCAGTTCAATAACATCATATTTCTCTTCGATGAAACTTTGCATCAAAAATTCAGAAACCTGTTGAGAGTTTTCAAATGAAAGTCTTGCAGTTAAGCCCACATGGTCGGTAATGAAATTGAGGTCTTTATCTTTCTTAAAGTAATCGTATCCTTTTCTTCCAACGCAAAGGAAAGTTACACCTTTGTTTTTTTTCTGCGTAGCGTAATCTTCAGTAACTGCTTTGCGCGCTGTTTTAATCAGGTTCGAATTAAAGCCACCACACAATCCTTTGTCGGAAGTAATGAGCACAATCAATACTTTCTTCACTTCACGTTGCTTGTTGAAACTTAAAGAAGAGCCACCTTCCATTCCGCTCATAATGTTGCTGAGCATTTCATTCAACTTCTCAGAATACGGACGCATTTGCAAAATACGGTCTTGTGCACGTTTCAATTTTGAAGCCGAAACCAATTTCATGGCTTTGGTAATTTGCTGTGTAGTGTTTACACTGGCTATGCGTATTCTTACTTCTTTCAGATTTGCCATAAGGAGATTCTCGCTGTTATCTTTTAAAAAATTGCGCGGCAAAAATAGAAGAATAACGTAGAGATGCAACACGTAAATCAGGCGCCCGCCAAACGGTTTTTGTTCCTCCTGTTATGTTGCCGCTTTTTCTATTTTCACACCCTCAATTTTCAACACACAAAATAATTTTCTATGTCGGCAACAGCAGCTACTAATTACAAAGAGATAATTGAAAACGCTATTAAAGCTATTCATGCGCGCACGTTTTACGCGCAATATCCCGAGCATCCGAAAGCATATGGCGAAGAAGCTCCCATAAAAGGATTGGAGGCATTCAACAATCAATTAGGTAAATCTTTTCAGGGTTTGTTACAACAAAATCCGGAATCGTGGGCGGGTGAAGAGGCTTCTCCTTATTATACCGGAAAATCATTGGGCGTTACGTATCCGGTTTTTGAAGTAGAGACAACTATTGTGCGTGCAGGTCGCGCTTTTTCGGCTTGGAAAAACGTAAGCGTTGATACGCGCGCAGAAATTTTGGTGGATGCGTTGGAGCGTGTAAAGAATCGCTTTTTTGAAATTGCACATGCTACACAGCATTCAACAGGGCAAAGTTTTATGATGAGTTTTCAGGCGAGTGGTCCTCATGCAAGCGACCGCGCATTGGAAGCACTTGCTGTGGGTTACGAAGAGTTGAGTCGTTTTCCTGCAAACGTAACCTGGGAAAAACCTATGGGTAAAGCGAGTGTGGTTTTGCAAAAACAATTTAAACCCGTGCCCAAAGGAATTTCGCTTTGCATCGGTTGCTCAACTTTTCCTATTTGGAATTCAGTACCAGGAATTTTTGCATCGCTTATCACAGGTAACACGGTGATTGTAAAACCGCATCCAAAATCGGTTTATCCCATTGCTATCGTGGTTTCTGAAATTCAAAATGCATTGCAGGCAAAAGGAATTGACATTAATGTTTGTCAGTTAGCGGTTGACTCTTCAGCAAAACTGATTACAAAACAATTAGCCGAACATCAACTTATTAAATTGATTGATTACACAGGTGGAAGCACCTTCGGAAATTATATTGAATCAATTCCTGGCAAAACAACTTTTACAGAAAAGGCTGGAGTGAATTCAGTGATTCTTGATTCTGTAGTTGATTTAAAACCGGTGGTTCAGAATTTATCATTTGCCGTTTCGCTTTACAGCGGACAAATGTGTACTGCGCCTCAAAACTTTTTTATTCCGGCAGGTGGAATTAAGCAAGGCGATACGGTAATTCCTTATGAAGAAGTGAAGAAAGCATTGGTAGATGCCATTGCAGGAATTGCCAATCATCCGCAAATGGGACCGGGAACTTATGGTGCGGTTCAAAATCCTTTGACAGTAAAACGTGTCAACTCTGTCAGAGAATTGGAAGCAACTATTCTTCACGATTCGAAACCTGTGGTTAATGCAGAATTTCCTGAAGCAAGAGTTATTTCTCCTATTGTTTTAGAAGTAGATGCTAAAGACAGCGGCATTTATGAAGAAGAACTTTTCGGACCTATTGTGATTATTGTAAAAACAAAAGATACCGCGCAAAGTATTGAACTGGCAAAAGACCTTGTTGAAAAACATGGTGCAATAACCTTTAGTGCTTACACAACAGATGAAGCAATTGCAACTACTATTACTGAAGAACTGGAAAGTGTTTTTGCTCCTGTGTCACTAAATCTTATAGGAATGATTTGGGTAAACCAACACGCGGGCTTTAGTGATTTTCACGTTACGGGTGGTAACCCAGCGGGTAACGCTTCGTTCACTAATCCTGAGTATGTAAATAAACGTTTTGTTTGGATTGGACACCGAAGAGTGGCGTAGTAAGTAGTCGTAAAAAAATAGCAGCAATAAATAGCGGCAGGTCGTAGCAATTACAAAAGAGGACAACAGAAATGTTTTCCTCTTTTGTTTTTAGCCGTTGAAAATAAAATGTCATGCTGAGCTTGTCGAAGCATCTTTCGAATAACAACCCTTCGACAAGCTCAGGGTGACAACGATGTCTTTTCGCTCAAAACAAAATTAGCTAATCAGCACATTGGCTAATTAGCTAATTGAAAAGTGCCCGGGAAGGGATTCCTTGCCTGACCGCTAACGCAGTCAGTCGGGCAGGGAACCCCCACTGTTAATTTTGTGGCTAAGAAATTTTTTGCCTGCGGCAGTTTTCAAATATTTCTCGCGTTCTCTGGCAAGTATTCTGTCTGTAACTTCTTCGGTATAAATTATTTTCCACGGTAAGTGCCCTGATGTAAATTTTGATTTTCCTGCATTATGTTCTCGTAGTCTACGCTGCATGTTTTCGGTAAAGCCAACGTAATGCTTTCCTGAATTTAAACTCTTCAACACGTAAACTGTAAACATATTTTCGGTTTAATAAAAAACGGTTGGAATTTATCCAACCGTTTTTGTGCCCGGGAAGGGATTCGAACCCACACACCTTGCGGCTCTCGCACCTGAAACGAGCGCGTCTACCAGTTTCGCCACCCGGGCTTTTTTCGCAGACCTTGTCGGCAAAAGCCGACACTCTTTCACTTTTTCAGAGGGTGCGAAAATAGAAGTTCGAATGAATTTGAAAAGTTGAAAACAGGTTTACAGGTAGTCGTAAAATCCTTTTCCTGTTTTTTTACCGAGATGCCCAGCATCAACTTTTTGCTGCTGAATGCGCGAAGGACGAAACTTTGCATCCTGATGAAATGATTCATAGAGCGAAGAAGTAACTGCAAAGTTGATATCGTTGCCTACATGGTCCATCAATTTAAAAGGACCCATTTTAAAACCTACGCTTTCCATTAAGGCATCAATGGTTTCATTGCTCGCCACTTTTTCTTCGAGCATTTTTAAACTCTCTACATAATAATGTCGAGCCACCCGGTTCACAATAAAACCCGGTGAGTCCTTACACATAATAGGCGTTTTGCCAATAGTTAGGGAAAGCTGTTTAATGGTTTCGGCAACTTCAGCAGAAGTTTCAACTCCCGAAATTACTTCCACCAGTTTCATTAAATGAGCAGGATTAAAAAAGTGCATACCCACCACGCGCTGTGGATTCGAAACATCTTTTGCTATTCGCGTAACAGGAATAGAAGAAGTGTTTGTTGCTAAAATTGTTTCAGCAGAATTAATTTCCGCAAGCTTTTGAAACAACTCGCGTTTGGCATCTAATTTTTCTACAATCGCTTCAACAATTAAATCAGATTTCAATGAATTGATATCGGCAGAAAAAACAATCCGCGATAAGGCAGCAGTTTTATCGGCTTCCGAAATTTTACTTTTCGAAACCGCGAAGGCTAGATTCTTTTCGATTTCTGTTTTTGCTTTTTCTAACTGCGCGGCATTTACATCAAACAATACCACTGCTAAATTTGCCTGTGCAAATACCTGTGCAATTCCCGCGCCCATGGCACCCGCTCCCGCTACTCCTGTTTTCTTAATTACTATTGACATAGTCTCAATTTTATGGCTCAAAGTAAATCTATCTTAACTAAATAGTCACAATAATTCCTCATTTCAGCGTTTCTTGGATTCATTCCTCATCTTTGTAAAATAAAATTGAAAATTATGTCAACCATGAAAAAATTCTTTGTGCTAATTCTGCTCTTCTGTTTTGCTACCGGCTTTGCTCAAAACAATATGGAAGACGTGCTCTATCTTAAAAACGGAAACACTTATCGCGGAACTATTATTGAACAAGTGCCTAACGTAACTTACAAAATTCAAATTGCGGGCGGCAGCATTTTCACTGTAATCGTTGCCGAGATTGAAAAAATAACCAAGGAAGAAAAATGGCAGTCGCCTAATGCACCGCGCGTGGCACATCCTATGGATATGCACTCGCCTTTTATGCACGGGCGCATGATGCGCGACACCGTGCCGGGCTACTTAAAAAAACGCGGACACTTTATGATGATTGAGTTTCGCGCGGGCATTAACAACGCGAGTATTCGTTTGGTGAACGGAGCAAAATTTGGTCGCTTTGGTTTTATAGGTATAGGAATAGGAGCCGACCGTGTTTCGTTTGAGCGTGGAGTTAATTTCGGTCATCCAAATATGTTTAGCGCCAGTGGATGCCACGGCAGCGATGGCGTTTATCTACCGCTTTATGTGCGCTACTCGGGCGATATTCTTCGCAAAAAAATTACTCCGTTCTATTATCTCGAAGCCGGTTATGCGGCTCACCCTAACAGCTCGTCTATGTTTTCAGGGCGAGGTAATGGAAGCAAGGGCGGTCCTTTAGCGGCTGTGGGTTTTGGGGTTAAGTTCAATACCAAAGGGCGCGTTAATTTCAATTTGAATTTGAATGCTACGTGGAGAACCAATCGCTACGAAGGATTTTTCCAAGAGCAGGATGCTTACGGCACTTACACCGTTCACCGCTCGGGCTGGGATTCAAAAGTGTTTAGTAATTTAGGTTTTGCTATAGGGTTTTAACCCCGAAGTAAAATGTCATTGGCAGCTTGTCGAAGCATCTTTCCTTGAACACCCTTCGACAAGCTCAGGGAGACAATATTCTTTGGCCTCAACTTAGGTTTCTACTACCGGAGACCCATAGTATATTTTCCTCTCCGTTCTGATTTTTACCTTTCCATTCGGTTATAATTATCATTTTAATGTTTTCAATTTCACCACCCATGAAAAAGGCTTGGCTTCTTGTTTTTTGTTGTTGTGCGGTAGGTTTCAATACAGTGTTTTCGCAAGCGCCCGATTTTTTTTTGAAATCAGCCGATGATGAACTGGCCATAGAGGTTTCCCGAGGGGAACAAAGTGTAACCATTGCTTTGTATTTTATTAAAGCTTCGCAATATGAAAGTGTATTAATTGAGCGCAGCGATAATCAACAACTCAATTTTAGTCAGTGCAAATACATAAAGTTTAATGATTCGGCCAATGATACCGTGGTGCTTTCAAAAAAAGATACTTATCCCATGCCCTTTGCCAATGATATTTACTACCGTGTAAAAACCATTACTAAAGATGGCGTTACCCGCATTTACCCAAGTGTGCGGCTGCCCGGTGTGCAGAATGTAAAGCAGGAGTGAAATATTTTGCCATCTTGACCTTTGCTGTGCTAGACGGGAACTTTTACTGAGCCTTGTTTTGGGTCGCGAGCCAATGGCTTGCGATAAGAATACTTCAAATTTTTCCTACAAAGCGTTAGCACTTTCCCCTTTAAGGCCCTTTAAACAAACAGCACAAAATATTAATCTTTCAAAACTATAGAGGTAAATAACCGGAGTAGAAGAATTGAGATAAAATCATTTTCTTGATTTCTCTTTTATCTTCTTCGCCACTTCCATTCTTACACTGGCAAAAATCGCCTTTGCCATTGCTTCATATCCCTTTGCATTGTGGTGGCCATCTTGCTTCCAAAAATATTCGCTACAATTTTTGCTGTTGATGTGCAGCGAATCGCGATAGTAAGACAACAAGTCAATGGTTGAGTAATTTGGCAGCGCGTCAGTGCTCTTAGTGAGTTCGTGCAAATCAAATTCGAAATTAATTTTCCTATCCGCTAATTGTGACTGTAGTGACTTTCATTCACTACTACATTATGCAATATTTTTTTTCATCTTTACTGATAATATTTTGCAACCAATGAAAGTAGTTCTTGCTTTAGCCCCAGTTTGGGATTCGCAAACTCCACCCTTAGCTTTGGCATTTCTTAAATCCAGCTTAGCGCAGGCGGGGTACGATTGTACTTGTATAGATTTCTCTATTCAATTTCGACCGATGATGGTTTCGGCTCTGGGCGATGTGCCTGCTGAAGAATATATTGCTACGCACCCTGAACTTTATAAAAACTGGGCGAAACAGATTGCTGACCAAAAACCCGATATAGTGGGTTTCAGTTTGCTCGTATCCAATACAAAGAATACTGCACTTGTTGCCAGGGAAGTAAAGAACCTTTTGCCCAATGTGGTTATAGTTTCGGGCGGTCCAAGTTTAACGCGCGAGAACCAGGATAACATTGAACAGGTTTATAAATTCAGCGATTATATTATTGAAGGCGAAGGCGAAAATTTATTGGTTGATTTTGTAAAGTGCATTGAAGAAAAAGGCGACATACACAAAGTAAAACAAGTATGGTTGCAAAAAACCGATGGCTCGGTTTACTATACCGGACCAGGTTTGCAACAAAACATTAACACCATTCCACTACCCGATTTTACAGATTTTGATGTTCGCGCTTACCCTTGCAACGGACGCCTGCCCATTCTGTTTTCAAGAGGTTGTGTTTTAAATTGCAATTACTGCGAAAACAAGTGGAACCATTTAACGCAACGCACTCGACAAGGTCGTTTAGTTTTTGAAGAATTGAAACGAAATGTAAAACAGTATGGCATTACCGAATACATGTTTAATGACGACTCGCTCATTTCGCACGTTACATTTAAGCAATTAGAAGAATACTGCGACCTTACCATTGCAGAAGGTTTGGTAATGCCTTGGAGCGTTTATGGAACGCGCGTAGAAAAAATGCTGACACAACCCTATGTAAATAAATTGCGCAGAAGCGGCATGTCGCGCGTGTCACTTGGGGTAGAAAGTTTTTCTACCGATGTGCAACACGCTATGGGAAAATCATCCCGCTATGACGATGCCGACAAAACCTGTCGCCTTTTTGGCGATGCGGGTATAAAAACCGAGAGCTGGATTATTTACGGTTACCCAACCGAAACCGATAAAAATTTTGAAGAGACGTTGAATTGGTTTATCAAAAATCCAAATGTACTAAGCCACGTTACCGCTAATACTTTTGGACCCAACGCAAAATACCTACACGATCGCCCAGGCGTAATAACATATTTTGATAATAAGCAATGGAATTGGGCAAGTGAGGTGAGCACACTTCAAAAAAGAAAGGAACGTTTTCTACTCCTTATTGATGTTTTGGAAACCACGCGGAAAGCGCGGAAAGGAAATTTTTCTTATCACTTTGGCGACCCACTGTATGTAAAATATTTTGCCACTTGGACCAAACAGGACAAAGAGTTTCTGCTCGATTGTTGGGCTGAATTAGAGGGAACAACCGTACCTTTAACCGGCTTTAAAAAGGTGTTGCATATTTTAGGTGTAGAAAAGAGAAACAATCGCTACTCAAAGTATAAAAGTGTAGTACACAATAACAATACATTGGAGCTAGAAGTTACAGGAACCGCAGATGAACTGCGCAAAAAACTTTTCGAAAAAATAAAAAATCATTTAGAACATGCGAATGGCAGAAGCCTTAACGAGCAAGCAGAAAAATTAGAGTTATACAAAACTAAAATTTTGGAAGTAGTAAAAGCTTCTTCCATTTTTTACCCAGAAAAAATTATTTATGGTCTTTCGTTGAAAGCAGATATAACTTCTATGCTTTCTGATTTGGACTCTGTTCCTTCGGAAGAACTTTCATCTCGCATTACTCACCAAATGAAACTCAACAACGTAAAACAAAAAGGCAGTATAAAGGAAGGAGCTTTTTGAAATTCAAATGCTAGCAATCTTTATTAGTTCCTGTATTATTAATTAACCCACCATCATTTCTTGTAACTCGGGAAAAACTGCTAAAAATTTTTCGCCTCTAATTTCATCTACAGCATTTATTTTTTGTTGAAATTCTGTTTTCAGATTATCATCCTTCGACAGCAGCAAGGTAACCATTGCTTTTGCATGATTCTTGATAGGGATGTTTGCAGGAAATAGTTTCAGATATGTGTTTTCAAAAGTTTCGTAATCCGTTATAACCTGTTGTTTCAGTTTTGGGGCAAGGTTGGTTATACAAAAAACAGGAGGAGAATAAAGGGGATACAGATTTACTCTTTCGGCAGATACAAAATTATTTTCTACTAAATGCTTATAAAATGCTGGTATGTGCAACACATTGAAGATGCTCACCGTTGCATTCACTCCAAAAAACACGGTCTTGCATTCTTTCTGAATCTCGCGAATGTTTTCTTCTATTTTCGACCAACGTTGACCTTTGCGATGATAGTCGCCCTGCGCGCCCATGCCATCTAAACTAGCCCATACATCTACTTGGCGGAACTTGTTCCATAGTTCGGTTATGTTGTGCTTTTTATAACGAAGGGTAGAAAAATTTGTGTTGTAGGTAAGATTAATATCGGTTTTGCCAATAGCAATTAAATGCTCCAGCACTTCATAGTGTTCATCCATAAACAAAGGCTCTCCACCGGCAAAGTGTAACCGCTCAACCCCTGGCAACATATTTTTAAACGATTCCCAAAAAGCCTTTTCATCAGCTACCAATTTCATTTCTTTTTGAGGAGGGTTCAATCCTAATTTTACTTCTTCTTCATACCATAGCGTGCTGTATTCACTGCTACATATTCTGCATTTGTAATTGCACTTGTTAGAAAACCGTAAGTCAATAACCGGTACATTTCGTTCGGTTAATGTGCCATCGGGCAAGGTTTGTTTTACACGCTCGTAGTAGCGCACAAAATCTCTGTTGTATGTACCACGTTCGCTTGTTTTGCCTATGCGCTCGTGCGCGTAGCAATTATTGCAGATGGTGCTTTGCTTACCACTCAGCATGTTCACACGCAACTGTTTCATGTTGGACGAATTCCAAACGGCTTCTAAATTGGGGTTCGTCATTAAATCGCCAATTTCGTTGCCGTCATAAACAGCCGACATACAACACGGAGCCGCTTTGCCATTGGTTTGCGCATGCAGTTGTATCCAAGGAGCCATACAAAAAACGGTAGAGTCTGTTAATAGCTTTTTGCCATTGAAAAGTCGAGGAGTAAAAAAGTGCTGTAGCCTACTTCTAATGTTCATGAAAGGTATTGTTGTATAATTATCAAACTTAAAAAATACATTTGAAAGGCGGCTTAAAAATATTTTCCGCACTAAAAAAATGGATATTGAAAAGTGGAACTCTAAGATAGCCGACCTTCACCATCAATATATTTCTGCCCAGCCGTTTCCACACATTGCAATAGACAATTTTTTACCAGAGCAGGAGGTCAACCAATTGCTTCAAGAGTTTCCGACCACTGCGCTGAAAAAAGGTTGGATACACTACCGTCACTTCAACGAGAATAAACACGGGTTAAACGCCACAGAGCAAATACCAACTTCCATTTTAGGCTTCATTCAATTTATGCATACTCAACCGGTTATTGAGTTCTTGGAAAAACTTACCGGTATCGAAAATCTATTGCCTGATATAAGTTTGGAAGGTGCCGGCATTCATTTGTCGGAACGCGGTGGATACTTGAATATGCATGCAGATTTTTCTACTCATCCTCGGTTTAATCATTTACAAAGACGGCTAAATATTTTACTCTATCTGAATAAAAACTGGAAGGATGAGTATCGAGGTGATTTAGAATTTTGGAGTGCCGATATGAAACGCTGTGAAAAAAAAATAGCCCCACTTTTTAATCGTTTAATTGTTTTTAATACCACCGAAATTTCGTTTCACGGTTTTCCCGAACCGTTACTTTGCCCCGAAAACGAAACAAGAAAATCAATAGCACTTTACTACTATACCCAAACTGAAAAAAGCAACCCTGTGCTTTCTACAAAATACAGAACGCGCCCCGGAGATGGATTAAAGGCACTGCCCAACTGGGTCGACAACAAACTGCTTTTTGGTTACACCTATCTGAAAAGACTTTTCGGAATGAATGATAATGCCGCCAGTGTTTTGTTGGGAATTAAAGATTGGTTTCGAAAAAAATAAACGCAATAAGTTCCACTTATTGGTTTGCTATTGCGCTAATGCTTTAATGTTTTTTGCAGGAAATCGGCAAACTTAATTTGCCCTTTATCATTGAAATGCCAATCCACAGTTGATGAGCAATCGCTCTCGATTATTGTACTCTGAGAACAGAAAGATACATTCTGCCATAAGTCACCAAACGCCCATTTAAAATGTTGCTCATAATCCATAATGGTATGGTTTTTCATTGGCGGTGTGGGAATAAAGGCAATCGTAAAATTTGCGCCTACAGAATCTGCTAAGGTTTTAATCCGCTTTAGATTTCGGTAGGTAGCCAATGAATCGTCAGCAAATTGCCGAGGATATAAGTGCTGGGGATGAAACTGAAAGTAGAGTTGAGAGGTGATAATAGTTTGCCTACACACTACCGACAGCATATCGGATCTGGTTTGCAAAGAATATTTTTGGCGGTATAAACGATAAGCTGTATCCGGCTGAAGGGCTAAAGTATCGAAGGGTGATAATCCCGAAAAAATATAGTTATGAATGAAGCCAACACCATCTATGTAGGTAAGCGAGGGCAAATGTGGCAGAGGTTTTCGATCCAAAAAAATAATATCATTCCAGCCGCAGAACATAACATTTACTTCATCAGGCATTAACTCAGGAATAAATTTTTCTGCGGCTAATCTATATTGAACAGGGTCGTTACCACCAATGCCAAAAGAACACACTATTTCGTTTGGATTGTGTTGGCGGTATAGCTCAATAAAAGTATTTTCTTGCTTCGAAGCTCCTATACCTTGCAGAAATGAATCGCCAAAAAAAAGTTTTTTCTTCTTTCGATTTGCAGTAGTTTGGCAAAGCGAATCAATAGTGTTTCGGTCAAAATTAAATGGATTAGCAAACCCTTGCCTGTTGACTACCAAACCTAAACGCTTAGCAATTCTTACTGCAGAATCGGCATCGTAATAAACCATTCCTCTTTCATCGGCAGTTAATTCCCATGATATGGCGGGATGCTCCAATGAAAAATTATTTCCACCAAAACGACTGCCGGCATAAAACCCCAAGCGTTGCATTTGCATTTCTTTTATGACCAATGCGGAGGTAAGCAAGATTATCAGAAATAAGAAAACAAACACCTTGAGCGTATTGTCTTTGTGTTTCTTTCCTATGCTAAGAACAGAGGGCAATAAATAGTTCTTGAACAGCGACCATATTCCATAAACCATGAGCAGATAGAACAAAATTGTGTGGAACCAATAAGCATGGTTGAATATATATTTCGTGCTGTTGAGCAAGTCAAGAAAGATGGTTTTCTCCGCTACAACTAAACCGTCAATATGCCAATTCATTAGCCCTACAAACAGGAATAAACTTATCACCAGTATGCTGGCGATAAGAAAGAGTTGCCCCGCTAACTGACGTAATATTTTTTTCATGCCGTTTGCTTGTTCAGTTTATCTGCTACCAAAATAACAAAAGCAAAAAACGCAAACAGAATCGTAAGCATTCCAAAGCGATACACAGGGTCCGTAAGTATTAATAAGCGCAACAGCAAATGGACAATGCCGCAACAGCATAACAGGATATAGGTAAAGCGATAGTACCCCCGCTTTAGCCAAGGTGCGTAAAACAAAAAGATTACCAGCGCAAGAAAATAAGGAGCCAGCATACACAGCCCCCTAAAGTACCATTTGAAAAGTTCAAAAGAGGGATTGACATACTTTTCGGCTATAGAGTTAGCGGTGTTGTATGTTTTGGCAGGTATGTAAGAATACCATTTCATCCATACCACATCTGCGGCTCTTCGGTTGCCTGCCAGTTGTAATAGCGCGTTTTCTTCCTTTGGTGTTATGGGTGTATCATCCTTGTCAAAAAACAAATTCCCATTACGGTAAGCAAACCTATTGCTGTGTTTTACTAAAAAAGAATCTACAGCTTCATTTTTTTCTATTAACAAGCGGCTGTGATTTACATGAGAATCTTTCAACCCGCTCCAAATACCCATGTTGAAATTATCATTGAAAACAAGGTATGAAAATACGGTAAGGTGGTACTTAAAAAATAAGAAGGGATGTTTAGCCACTACTTTAAACCAAGTCATAAAAAGTTCCTCGGTATGCGAAGAGGTGCTGTAAGTAAAAAGCCCTATCGAAGGGTCAATATTGTAGATATAAGAATAGAAAGAATTGCTCCAATTATTTTGCCCGTAAATTATTTTCTCTACAGTTCGTTCCTTGTTAGGAATTACTGGTTGCCAACAGTAATCAGGTATGTAATTGGTTTTGCTTTGGGCAGATATGGCGGCTATGTCGGCTACTAATAACGAGTTTCTCATTTCGGGTTTAAGCTCCTGCGGTATGTTTACTAAGCTATCTAAAAATGTTGCACTTATTTTAAAAATAAAAAAAAGACCAGCCGTAATAAAAATCACTTTGCGGTTGTGCTTTTTAACCCAAGTGTAGCCCAACCAGTAGGAAAGTAACAGCGATATGTGTAAGGTGTCGTACCGCACTAAAGAAAATAGACCAAGCAATACAACCAAGCCTGCAAAATATTTTTTGCGATGCACCCCTTCATATCTATAGAACAAAACGGTGAGGGCTATAAATGCTGAAAGTAAAGCCAGTTGAAATGATTCCGTTTGAATAACGCCTATGTTAGCGAACAAGAGCGGACAAAAACTAAAGCTAAAAAACAGTACAGGAGCGAGGTATTTGTTTTTAATTAAATAAAAAATAAGTAGGGCAAAGCCTGCAAAATAGAGGGTAACAAAAATCAAAAACGGAAGTAAAGAACCGGGCAGAAAAAAGCGCGTACATTTTAAAAACAGTGCCATAAAAACCGGTTGAGCCGCACCGTAAATACCGCTTACACTTTGAATATAGGCATTTAGCGAATCGCCCCACCACACACCCGGTGCTAGTAAAAAACAGGTAAGGGTAATGGCAATTGAAAAATAAAGTAGTGGTAGTTTCATTTTTTTATTTCAAGCAAAGTGAGTCTAATCCATGTTTTATTCCTCGTGCCATAAGCGCATAACCACTAGGGTTGTGGTGCCCATCTTGTTTCCAGTAAAATTGTTTGATTTCATCTTCATGATGCAAAAATTCATTTTCATAATACGGGAGTAAGTCAAAGACTTTTACATTTTCTAAACGGTTGAGATGTTTCACAACAGGGCTTAAATCGTATTCATATTTCTTTTGGTAGTAATCGAACATATTAGGTTGTAGCACCACCAACAAAATAGCTCCTTGTTTTTTGGCTTCTGCGGCATAAGCCGTAAATGTTTCAATGGCTTTGTTGTTTAGTTCTTCTTTTTGCGCTGACGAAAACGGAACGCGAAGCAACAAATCATTATAGCCCAACACATCGAAAAACAAACGACTTACATAACATAAAGCAAAAATGGGTTCCCACCATGGAGCTTGCTTTAATTGCATTTTGCCATTGGGCAAAAATCTTTCTAAGCCGCCTTTAGTGGCTATGTCGGTATTCATATCGTTACACGAAAGTGTTTGCACTATAATATCAGGTTTAAAAATTGCCACACGGTCGCGGTAGTTCATGTAATTTACACAGGGGTCATCGCCAGAAATACCACAATTAAGCACTGTGAGGTTAGTGTCGTTTAGCTGTAATAGATTTCGCAACACTGCTGGATAAGTAGAATCAAAAGGAGCACCCACTCCCTCGGTAAACGAATCGCCAAAGCAGGCAATACGTTTTTCATTTTTCTTTTTTGGCTTTGTCCATTCTGAATCAGCATAACCAAGCGAATTCGATTTTCGATAATGCTTAAACTCATTTCTTACAATGTAATAAACCTGATTGGGGTCATGCAATCGGTAGTACTGCTCATGGGTAGAATTATACATAGAATAATAACCTGCCGAAATATGCTCTGAATAAGTATCTCCCTTACCTACGCCAACTAACAGGGCTTCTACAATACCCAAGGTAATGAAAACCGAAGTGAATATTGTTAGATACCGCCTATAGTTTTTTAGAGGGAACCAATGGTTGAAAAAGTATAAGCCCAAATAGAAAAACAACCAGCCGTAATAGTAAACCGCCACATGAGTGTGCCATTTAATACAAGGATACCCTACCTTTTTTGCCCAATAAATTTCCCAAAGTAAATATGGAATACTTGCCAATATGAGCAACCAAGGATAGGGTATTAGAATTTCAATATCCAACCCCTTATTGAGGTTAAGAGATGGAAGAATTCTTGTTTTTTTTTCTGTCATTTAGCCGTTGTCTGCTTGGAGTTTCTGTAATATACGTAAGGGTATTTTTACCGTAAAAGTGATTTATTTTTTGCTACTAAAGAATCAATGAGCGGACTAATTTTTTGTAACACTTCGGTAGAAATACTTTTAGCCAGATAGTTGTACCCTCGATTATTGTAGTGTCCGTCTATTGGCCACTGTATATTTTGCCAGTTTGACGAATCAATTCCATAGTCAATAAATTTTTGCCGGGTATCAACAAACGGAATTTTATTTGTACGGCAATAACCCATCATCGGCAACATTTCGTAAGGTAAATTACCTGCCAGTTCTCCCCCAAAGGCATGGGAAACAAAAAGTAACTGAATATTTTTTTCATTACAAACAGTTCTGAAACTATCTATCACTTCAAACAATTTTCCGTTTGCAACTTTTGCTTCCTTCTCAGCATCTGCACTTTTGGATAGCGATATGTTATAATGAAAACAATCATGCACCAATCGCCTCACCAATATGCTATGGGCATAGAGCGGCACAAACCACGGCTCGGGATTATAGCGAACTGTTGTATCGGGCATGAATCTTTCAAAACCACCCCGTACTGTTACTTCGTGTATATCGGTAGAGTTCAGCACTAGTACTGCCAAGTCAGGCTGATATTTTAAGAGCTTATCTTTAAACAAACGATATTCATAAAAAGGGTCAGCCCCTGAAATGCCTGCGTTCCATACTTCAATGGTTGTATCCAAGCGGCTTTTCAATAAAGTATAAAGTTGTTTGGTCAAAGTGCTGTCAGCTGTTGCCCCTATACCTCAATAAAACTATCGCCCAGCACAATTATTCTAATGCCTTTTTTAGCCACTAAAAAATCATGGTCGTTAAGTCCTTCGTTGTTGGCAGTCCAGGAAACCGTAAATTCTTTTCCAGGTTTATTGATTACTGAATGTGCGGGAAATACGTGATACCAAGTTTCATATTGGGCATTGTAAGGTGAAACGTAGTGGCTGGTGTTCGTCCTTTCAGTGTAGCTGAAATATTTGCCGTTATATCGAAAGCCCATTTCTGCAAGCAGAAGAAAAAAACACAGAGCACCTACGAAGAGAATGAAATTTTTGCGCACCGCCCGAAAATAATAGAGTTTTGCGCTAAGACTGTATTTAGAACTACTGTGCAAAAGATTTATTCTTCCCATTCTGCAAGAAGCAACAAAGACTAAGCAACGCGTGGTGTTTTTTACATTTGATAATTCCTATTTTGCCGTGGCTGTTTTTTTTGAAATCATCTTTCTATGCACTCCTTAATTTCTTTGCTCCGTTCTCATCCAAAAAAAAGTTCTCTGTTCACGCTCTTGGCTGGAGCATTGGGTTTATCGTTGCTTTATCTACGTTTTCAAATGCCTTTAGCCGCCTTTGGTGCCTTGCATTGTTCGGTGTTTTTTTTTTCGCTGGGTTTATTTTTAGCCGGTAGTATTGCCTTGCTGGGGGCAGTTTTTGCGTGGCAAAAAGAAACCTGTATAAATACCGCTTTGCTGTTTGGCAGTTTCTATTTATGTCTTGTATCAGCCGAAATATTTTTGCGCGTGAAAGGTGTGGGCGGCTCCTACATGGAGGGAAGAAGCAGTAAATACATTTCAGTTTATCCGCACAAAAACTATGATGTGGACTTTATCATTCAACCTTACTTCATTCCATTTTTGCAAACGCCCGAGTATAAGTTTGCGCGCCTGCGCAATAATTTTGGTTTTCGCGATGCCGATTTTGAAGTGAAGAAAGACACGGCTAAAATTTTGATTCAAACCTATGGCGATTCGTTTACCGAAGGTGATGGTGCTCCGCAAGATTCCAGTTATCCTTCGTTGCTTCGCCAAATTTTAAAGAACAATGCTACTGCACAAAATATGTTGATTCAAAACTTTGGTGTGTGTGGTAGCGACCCTGGCTTTACGGTTAAGCAAATGGAAGACATTGGTTTCGAACTAAAACCAAATGCAGCCGTGATTACCTACACCTCTTTTGACTTCACAGCAGATTTTCTAACTCGAGGAGGACTGGAGCGTTTTAAAGATGGCTATTGGCAAGCTCTGCACGGTCCATCCTGGGAGTGGCTTTATGCCGCCAGTTATATTTTTCGCTTGGTGGCTAATTCTGTTTTTGGGGTAACGCACACCAACTTTTTTTTAACTGAAAAAGAGAAAGAAGCACGACTCCATTTTTTGCAACCAAAATGGAACGAGGTTTTTCAACGCATAGCGTTATTGGCAAAGCAGCACCACCTAAAAATTCTGCTCTTGAAAAAACCCGAACGCAGTGAGGTAGTGGACAATACTTATCTGTGCAATTTTTCTTTCTTCGAAAACATGGTAGATACCATTTCTGTTTTCAAACGATTTGATTTACTGCCATACTATCGCGATTCAATTGGCATGAATAAAAACACAACCGAAAGTTATTACTGGCCCAAAGATGGTCATCACAACGCTACCGGTTACGCGGTTATGGCTAAAGGAGTTTATGCCGGTTTGCAAAAATTCTATCCCGAAATATTCACTACTTTGGACACCGCTAAAATGATGCACGAATGATTAATTTTTTGGAGTCCATAAAAACTTCTTTTCAGTTAGATAAAAAATTCAGCACGGCTATTGAAGATGGCTATAATCCGCTCGACCGAAAGCAGTATAATCAATATAATAAGTTTAGACCTAACGGGGCAAAGCCTGTTTTCTGTTACCTGCCTTTTACCAGTTTAACTTTTTCGTTTCGCGGGCAGGTGTTTGTGTGCGGCTACAATCGCGATGTGCAGTTGGGTAACTATCCGCAAAATTCTATTGATGAAATATGGAACGGTGCCGAAGCCAAAAAACTTCGCGCCCACATGTTTAACAACGACCTCGATTATGGTTGCCGCCACTGCAAATATTTTTTTGACAAAGGCAAGTTCACCAATCTTCGCCCTTTGGTGTTCGATAAATACTATGCGAATACCGATGCCATTTATCCGCAGGTGTTTGAGTTTGAAATAAGCAACGAGTGTAATTTAGAATGCCAGATGTGTGCCGGTGAAGTAAGTAGCAGCATTCGCAAAAACAGAGATAAACTGCCGCCTATTCCCACGCCTTATGACGATGCTTTTGTAACCCAATTGGAAAAATATATTCCGCATTTGAAGGAGGCCAAATTTTATGGCGGTGAGCCTTTTCTTATTCCGGTGTATTACAAAATTTGGGAAAAGGTAAAAGAGTTGAATCCGAAACTCGACCTATTTGTAATTACCAACGGTAGCCATTGGAACAATAAAATAGAACGCCTGCTCGAAGACCTGAATTTTGATATGGCGGTGTCTATTGATGCAGTGGACAAAGAAAAATTAGAGCGCATTCGCAAAAACACCATCCACGAAAAGTTGATGGAGAACATTAAACGCTTTAGCGAAATATGCACGCGCAAAGGCAAACATCTCTCGTTGAGTTTTACGGTGCAGAAAGATAATTGGGAGCAGTTTCCATTGGTGCTTAATCTTTGCAACGAAATGAATGCTTACATATATGTGAGCTACCTGGAGCGACCCATTCGCTTTGCCTTGACCGATTGCACCAAAGAAGAATTGCAAAAAGTGCGCGCCTATATGGACCAGTTTTCGTTTCCAAAGTTATCGCAGAAGGAACGCCACAACGCCAAATGTTTTGAAGACTACAAGAGTTTTTTAGATGAGTATATTCTGCATTCTGAAACCAAAAAATATCACGAGTATGAATTTGTAGGTAACAAATCAGAAAATATTCCGGTGAAGGTAGAAACCAACGAAGCCCATGAGCAATCGGTTTCTGAACATGATTTTCATCAATGGCTGAATGAAATGTATGCCGCTAACCCCGAGTTTGAAACTACTTTCCCTAAAAACAATTTGGTAGAAAAACTCAACGCCATTTTAGATTCGCATACCGAAGACTCGAAAAAAAAGGTGTACTTCCTTATTACGCGTGCGGGCTTTCAACAGGTGATTGAAACAATTAAAGATAAATCGGTAGACGAAGTTCGTTTAATGATTAGCATGATTCCGAAAAGTGTTTAATGATTAACCCAATGAAAAATTTTGTTTACCAACTGCTTAGTAAATACCATGTGATGCAGGCAAAACCTGAAGGCCCGGGTTTAAGTTCTGCCGTTATTGCTGAGTATAATGTAAGCCGTGGCAAACCGGTTACTAATCATATTTGCCACGCTCCTTTCACCAACATGTATTTTAATGTGCATGGCGATTGTGCTCCTTGCTGGCTCACGTTTATTGACCCCGATTCGTATCCGCAAAAGTCTATTCGCGAAATTTGGTTTGGCGAAAAATACCAATCGCTCCGCAAGCATTTGTTGCAGTATGATTTAACTAACAAGTGCAATGTGTGTTTGAAAAATTTGCAGGGCGGCAATTACACTTCGGTGTTGGCAAAGGCATATGATGTAAACGAGCCGGCAGAATACCCGAGCATGATGGAGTTGGAATTGAGCAACACCTGCAACCTGGAATGTGTGATGTGTATTGGCGAACTCTCTTCGAGCATTCGCAAAAACAGAGAGCGGTTGCCCGCCATGAAAAATGCGTATGACGATAATTTTGTAGAACAGTTAGGCGAATTTATTCCACACTTAAAAGAGTTGCGCTTTAATGGAGGTGAGCCGTTTTTAATCAATGAAGTTTTTAAAATTTTTGCGAAGGTTGAAAAACTAAATCCGAAATTAAAAATTACCATTGCCACCAATGGCACGGTGATGAACTACAAAGTGAAAGAGTGGTTGAACAAGCTCAACATTCACATCAATTTTTCGCTCGATTCGCTTACGCCCGATATTTATGAAACCATTCGTGTGAATGCGCACTTTGACAGAGTGATGGAAAATTTTCTTTTCTATCGGGCATATACCAAAGAGAACAACCGCACCATGTGCCTGATGGTGAACCCCATGCGCAACAACTGGCACGAGATGCCCGAGTTCATTCGCTTTGTAAACAAACACAACATCAATATCTGGTTCAATACCATTCACCGCCCGGTGGAGTGGAGCATTTGGGCTTTGCCTTACGAAGAACTTTCGAAACTATATGAGCAACTAAATGCCGTGCAGTTTTCGAAAGAAGATAAAGGCGGTTCGCTTTCGGCTTACAATATTGGCATCTACAAAAACTTAGTAGGCGTGCAAATTAAAAACTGGGTAACCGAAGCGCGCGAGCGCACCGAAAGCGAAATTCAAGTGAACGAAACGCTCACCGAAGCCGATGCTAAAAAGCTGTTTGAAAAAAAGATGCACGAATATGTGTACGCCACCTTTAACGAAGGCGAAGACCAAAAACAATACAAACTGCAAAACCTATTTGATAAAGCCAACCTGCTGGGCGCAACGATTACCGAACGTAACCCATCGGTAGAGTTTTACAAAGCCATAGCCGAAGTACCCGCCAGTATTTTTTACCAGCAAATGATTGGGCGAAGCACCAACAGCCTGGTAGAAGAATTTGAAAACAGAATGTTGAGTAAGCTCAGCTAAAATGCCGCATCAGATTTTCGGCAAGGCTTTCAAAAGGCATTTCTTTTAAAAACAGCGAAAGGCTTTGGGGAGGAAAGATGACCAATTGCACCAGCACTTTGTTTTTTTGCACGTGGGTGTTTATCATGTCGGCTACTTTTTTTATTTTCTCTTGCAGGGCTTCGGTGGCCTCCTTTTCGGTAAAATAGCAGAGCAGGCCTTCCCACAATTTTTCGGTAGGCAGGGCTGTAAATTTATTTTGCAAATGCTGTTGCAGTTGTATCAGCTTTTCGCGGTCTTCAGTGTTTTGCGAGTTTTTTATTTCGCCAATCAGGTAACGAATATCGGTTAGCGGTTCACCCGTAAAATTGAACGAATAAGTAGAGGAAGCATTTTCTTTCACCGCACTGGCGGTGCGCTGTTCCATTTCGTTCCAGCTTTGTTTTTCCTGATGCCAGCCTTTGAGCAGGTGAATAAAATCTTTGTAAGCATTTATGCTCAACTGCTCGGGAGATTGAGCATGTTTAGAAGAAGCAGGCGCAGGGTTTTTTTCTAAAAAGGATATTACGTTTTGCAAATACTCGGGTGTTTGCTCGCGTAGCGACAAAGCCTGTGGCGAAAACACGGCATTGAAATACAACGCCACATTTTTTTCCAAACAAAAAGTAAGCAGTTGCGGAAGTTCCTGCCAATTGAGGGTGATAGGACAAGCGGCAATGGAAAGAAAAGTCTTTTTGCGCTGCGTGTAATCGCGAAAATATTCGAGGTTCTCCATCACCTTATCAAAGTTGCCGTTCACTCTTATTTTAGCATAGGTTTCGCGATTCACCGAATCTATCGAAAGGATAATGCCTGCCCGCAAACCTTCCAATAATTCCTTTACTCTATTATTTAAAAACGTTCCGTTGGTGGTTATGTGAATGCGAATGTTCGGATTGATTTTGCGAATGCGCTCCCAAATGCGCAAATAAATTTCAATCATAAACGGCTCACCTCCTAAAAATTTGGCATCGGTTAAATGCGGAATAAACGGTTCGAGTTCATCCACAAATTTGTCGTTATAAGGCGAAGGAATAGGCGGTAACTTTTCGCGGTTCTTGCGAATGCTCGAAGAAAAATAACCATTGCACATTACACATTCCAAATTGCATTCGTTGCTCAACTCAAACTCCATCACCTTCGGCCAACCCAATTTGCCGGTGAGTGCTGTTTTTATTTTTTCAATTGGAGAAGAAAAAAAACTGCTCGAAAACTCATCGTAATACTTAGCGCGCACACCTTGGTAATTGCCAACCTCTATCATTTTGCCGCACTCTGTGCAACCGCCACCAAAATTATTTTGCTGAATATACTGGCGCAATTCATTCGCCTTTTTGCCCTGCCAAATTTCGGCAATAGAATTTTCGGGCCACTTACCCAAGATATGCGTAGTGTTATAACAGCAGGCGCGCACATTGCCGTTTTGCTCAAAGTTTAAATTGACAAAAGGAGCATGGCAAGCCAGCGATTTGCTGTTGCCTGAACGTGTTTGGTTGTAAGCTTTTAATAAGTCGGCACTTAATATCATGGCACAAGTATCCGTATAAACTCTGAATGTTGAATGGTATTAATTGTTTTCTGCCAAAAACTATCGGGCATTTGAAACAGATTATAATGCGCTGCTAAACGAGCCGCGGCTGAGCGGTAAAAAAAATCGTTTTTAGAAATATCGCGCGAGCGCAACTCTTCGTTTTGCCAGTGAACAAAAAACCAATCGGCAGGTAAATCATTTTTTTCTGAAAAATATTTCCGCGTTTCATCCCAGTGGTCAGGATTGCTAATGTTATGCATTACATAATTTTCAAGACCAAGCCGTTTAATGTTATGGTTTAGTATATCAATGGGTTTGTGCCAGTCGGTATTGTGTTCGTTCACTTGGTCTATAGCTTCTTCATAGCACGCTTTCATTAACTCCGAATTTTTCGGACACTTCATTACATTACCAACTACGTTTAACTCATGATGATTTCGAAAAATATATGGAGCATCGAAATCAAAATTTTTCAAACAGGTGATATCCATATCTACCCACCAGCCACCATGTTCATGCAAAAGTTTATATCTGAAAATATCAGAGAACCCCGCATAACTTCCTTTGCCGTGCCCAAAAGAATTTTGGTTGCGATAGGAAAAAACTTTTTCACGTGGAATGATAACCGAAGCATCACCTATTTCTATGCTTTCTGGCAAATCATTTTCCAATTCGTCATATAACCACAATTTAAACGAATGACCATGTGCAATAAACGAATGAAGTGTAAGCAATTCAAGTTTGCTTAATTGCTTACCTATCCAAAGGGCGTTTACTTTATTTTCTTCACTTGCCATTTTGCGAAATATGATTGAAAATATCTTTCCAAACTTGCCAATTCATATCTCCCCAGTTTTTATACACATGTACAAAATGAGGTGCTATTATTTTTTCACTCCCTGCTGTTCTAAATTTCAAATTACCGTAGTAATGCGCTAATGGCAATTCGTAGTCGGCAATAAAGTTAAATGACAGCCGCAAGGTGAAATGGTTCTGCAAATTAAATTTCCAAACAGTGGCGGCCAGCGTGCCTTGGTCGCGTGTGCGCCAGTTTTTATCTTTAAAAATCTGCAAGGTCATTTCATGCCAGCAGTTTAAAAAATCATGCGAATTGTCGTCAAATAAAAAAACACCTCCGTTCCAGTGTTGCCAATCATCGGGTGAAATAGCAATGCTAAATTTGTTTTGAATTTTTTCTTGCAAGTGATTGCAGTACAACTGCGAAACTGAAGAGCCGTCTCTGCGGTACCATTGATTGGTTGATGGATTGAAACGGAAATCGGTTTTGTTTTGAATGTATGCGACCACATCTTTTTCGGTGGCTTCATATTTTAAACGTTTGCCTGCTGTTGTGAACCATAAACCTGTATCCTTTTCCAACATATAGTCTTTATCCAGAACATAAAACTTTCCACCCAACCAATACTTGAGTTTATGTAAGTGATAAACCCATTTTGATTCTTTAGTAGCTGCAACTCTTCGTTCAATTTCATGAATGCTGCGGTCAATAAATTCAATTTGAGGTAAAACAGTTTCTGTAAATTCTCTGTCATAAAATGCAGGAAGCGTTTTATCAAGCTCAAAATTAGCGAGGCAAGTACAATTTACCGCAAAGGGACTAAACTTATTCAGCTTTGTAACATCGGTGCAAAAAGTAATAGGTGATTTGTAATGCTCAAAAATTTCATCTACTCCTGGGTTAAGTGCAATTACATCGGTGTCGAGATAGCAGTAGGAATTACTAGTGGGTAAAAATTTATGAATGCCGGTTTTCAAATAAATGCTCGCTTGATGATGATTGAATTCGCTAGGAGTTTTTACATCAATAATTTTGGCATGATGAATTGAAATTTCGTTCCGGCTTGTATCGGTAAGTATCCAAATTTCGTTTTTTGAAAATTTACGAATTGCTTGCAACGAGAGGTGTAATGTTTCAATATGAGCTTGCGTACCACACACTACGAAAACAAATATTTTTTGGCTCGTGTTTGTCATTTCGCTTCCGCTTAAGTTGTCCATCGTTTATACCAATTTTCCATCACTGCTAATTTCCAAAGTCGCCAATGGTCTTTATCGTTAAGTAAGCGCACATAATATTCCTCTCTAACTATTCCATCACGAATTAGAGCTGCATGATCTAAAATATTTTTGTAACGCTCTATACTCATGTAAAACTCATCGGGTCCTACGAAGCCCTGTTTCTTTCTTTCTAATATAGATGCGGGCAAATGCCCGGCAATATTTTCATGCAAAATAAATTTAGTGGTTTCGGGTTTGAAATAAATATTCTCTTTCACTTGTAACAACTTCTCAAATAAATCATAATCAAGAAAAGGAACCCGCGCTTCCAAAGAGTTCGCCATAGTAGCGCGGTCAATTTTTGTAAGCACGAGTTCTCCCATAAAACATTTTATATCTAATTGCTGAAGCGATTTGACAAGAGAAAGGTTTGAATTGAAGTTTTTTCGATAGAACCAATCACTATCTTTTGGAATTGAGGAATGAAAATCGGGGTGAAGCATTTGCTTCAATTCATTACCATCGAATTTTCCCATAGCCATAGCGTTGGAATAAAATGCAACGGAATCGACACTGCTTTTGCCCAAAACTTTATTTGTAATTTTTTTCAAAGCAGGCACTGCTTTGTTCAAGTTGTAAAATTCTTTTTGCCAGGTATAGCCACCAAATAACTCATCGGCTCCTTCGCCACTCATTACTGCTTTTACTTTTTGTACAGCAGAATGGCTAACCAACCATGTTGGCAAAATTGAAATGTCAGCGATTGGTTCGTCATAAACATCAGGCATTATGTCGAGTAGGTCGAGTGTTTCATTTGTAGCGAGTGTAACATTGTGAGGGACTTTTAAATGGTTTGCAACTAGTTCTGCAAAATGATGTTCGCTGTTTTGCCAATCTTTAAAGCCAATTGAAAAAGTTTCGGGCTTGTAACCAAGTTTGGTTAAGTAGTAAACTATAGCTGAGCTGTCATAACCGCCACTTAAAAATGAACCGATAGGCACATCGCTTCGCGCGTGAATGCTCACTGATTGTTCAAGCATTTTCCCAACTTCTGAAACTAAATCCTGTTCGTTTATTTTCTTTGAATCGAATTTTAGATGACGATATTCAGTAAGTTCAGTAGTGTTTTTTTTGTAATCAAAAATCAAAAAATGTGCTGGAGGAAGTTTGGAAATATTTTTCCAAATGCTTTTTGGAGAAGGCACGTAGCGGTAAATAAAATAATCGGCAAACGAGGTGAAATCAATTTCGCGTTTTACAGCGCTGCATTTTAAAATTGCTTTTAGCTCAGAGGCAAAAATGAATTGCCCATTGTTTTCATAGTAGTAAAGGGGTTTAATGCCAAAGGTATCGCGTGCAAGGAGAAGTTGATTGGTTTTTAAATCAAGCAATCCAAAAGCAAACATTCCTTTCAGCCTCGAAATAATTTCCGTTCCCCATGCTTCATATCCATGTATAATAACTTCGGTGTCCGTTGCGGTTTTGAAACGGTAATTCAGTTTCAATAATTCATTACGAAGTTCAATGTAATTGTAGATTTCGCCATTGAGAGTAATCCAAACAGTTCCATCTGCATTGCACATTGGCTGTCTGCCCGCTTCGCTTAAATCGAGAAAAGAAAGTCTACGGTGGGCTAGCGCAATGGAATCATTTTCAAAAAAAACAGCACCGGCATCATCTGGTCCGCGATGTGCAAGCGTATCGCGCATCGTAATGAACGCAGTTCGTTCAATTGTTTTTTGAAAATTTATCTGACCAACAATTCCACACATGGCTGTCTATTTATCCTTCTGTTTACGGTTGATGTACTCCAGAGCAGATAGATTTTCCTTTTTCAGGTTTACTCCGAATAAGCGGAAAATGTAGTAGATGAAATGATTGATGAAAAGTGAAAGCACAGCGCGAAGTGGTATGCGTTTGCCTTGCCAGTACAAGCGAATACCATAAATATTTAGCAAAGCAAAAATTTCAAGATAGGCTTCAAAATTAAAGAGGGCGGTGTGTAAAAAAAGAATGAGCCAGAAATATGGATTGCTGAAACCAAGTGAAAATAAGATTATCGCAGGCATCCATTTTTCATACAACGCATTTGGAAAATACCTGGATTGGCTAAGAAGCATTTGTTTAATTCCGTTTTCTTTAAAACGAATAGTTGCCATGAGGGTAAAGAAAACAATTGCTAAAACCACACTCAAAAATATCGAAACTTGATAGGATAGAAGCAGAAAAAAAATAAGGCTTAGAGAAATTTCAGCAATCAAGACTGTTTTTATTTGTCTATGAAAAGTGGCTTCGGTCGATTGAATTACCCAAGTCTTGTTCCCAACTTTTGAATCAAGTGAAGTGTCGTTATGTTGGTGAAGTAAAATATTTCTTATTCCCATTGCTATTTGCCATAAAAAGAGAAACATTACCGGAACTGCCTCGAAGGTATGGTTTGCAGCTAATGAAAAGGTATATCCTGCAAGTATCACAGGAATGCTATGTGCATACAAAGCATCCGCGAAAACACCACTCAGTCCCTTTTCTTTTAAACGAATGGGAGGTAAAGAATAAACAAGCAAAAAAAAGATTTCTACAAAAATCAATGTTATAGAAAACTGGTTGAATGGAAGTTTGAACCAAGGCAGAAATAAAAATATAGAAGACAGAAGAAACAGAAAGGAAATAATTAAAGCAGATTTGTTCAGCAAAAAATTTTGCTTACCAGCGGCAAAATCTTTTTTTCTGTCAAAAAAATCATTGATCAAATAGCCCATTGAAGCGAAACCCGAAATGGTCGTAATGGAAAGCAAAGCGAGGGATATAAAATGTTGAAACGAAATAGTATACCAGGCAGTAAACAGATAAACAATCCCCATGAGCAGAGCGGCTTTGCTCTTCCACCAATCATTG
Organism: Bacteroidota bacterium; assembly: GCA_947479455.1. Lineage (GTDB taxonomy): Bacteria > Bacteroidota > Bacteroidia > Chitinophagales > LD1 > Bog-950. The sequence continues at coordinate 39,721 of CANJZE010000009.1, read as the reverse complement.
ATTCGAAAAAATCCTTTGTTGTTTTCCATTTTGCGGGGGCTACATTTGCCAATCTAAATATATCAATTGGCCTAAAGCTGAGTAACCGCTTCGGGACGATTTAAGAAATACAAGTGCTTCTCTTTATTCATGTCGAAAGGCGGCTTCATCACTTTTATTTCATAAAAATCTATCGGAAAAACATAGTCCTCCCACGAAATAATTTTTGCAATGTCGAAGAGGTTTTGAAAATCGTTAGAGATAGTAAGGTGTTCGAATTCGCCAACTTTAACTTCAGGAGTTTTTACGAAAAGAAGAATGAAATTTAATCTGCGCATAGCCGCCAATACTTCGTGCAAGTCAGCTACGTGATAGCAGTATGCTTTATTTATTTCATTGATAATGCGGTCAATTTTTTTTCCATCTTCTTCGTTGGGGTGTTCGCGCTTAAATAAATCTTTGATGTAAAGAATGCCACCGGGTTTTAAAACTTTGAATGCTTTTTCTATAAGAAGTGATTTGTTATCAGAGTGCCCGAACGATTCAAGAAAAATTACTCGGTCAAATATATTGGAACCAAAAATTTCATCTATTCTATGGTAATCGCCTTGCTGAATATTAACGATTCCTTTTAATTTTTTGCTGGCAATAATCTCTTTCGATTTTTGAACCTGTACTTCTGAAACAGTAATTCCTTCCACTTGAACATTCAATTTTTCAGCGAAATACGAAGCCGGTCCACCTACACCACAACCTGCATCCAGAATTTTTTGTCCGTCTTTCAGCTCTGCATTTTCTATGGTGTAATCGAGATAAACTTTTACATCGGTAGTGCGGAATGCCTGAATCACTTCGCCATATACTTCCATAAATTTTGAAGTGGTGGAATCGTAAAAAGCGCCAACATTAGTGCTATGTGCAGAGACAACTTCAGGTTTAGTTTGCTTGAACAGATTTTTCATTCTAGTGATAATATTTTCGTTTCCCATGTTCAATTTATTTTTTCTATAAAAAGCGGAATCAATTTAATAAATCAAAATACTCTAGCTCACATCCTTCACCATCATTTGCAAACTAACTTTATCGTTCCAAACATTTTCGGTGATTTGATAAGCGATGTCGAATGCTCCGCTTTTTACTAAAGAGTATTTTTGAGCCACTCCAAAACCGATTCCATCAATATTGGTATTGTCTTTTTTCTTTAAAGAGAATTTGATGTGTTCTTCTTTTACAATTTTGCTCCAGCCACTGTCGCGTACACCGCGCGTTACAAACACCGGTTTCATATTATCAGGGCCAAAGGGCGCCATCTGTTCGAGAATGCTGTAAAACTTTGGAGTGATATCTTCTAATTCTAACTCTGCATCAATTTCTAATTCAGGAATCAATTGCTCGGGTGTAATTCTTTCGCTCACTACTTTTTCAAATTGATTGGAGAAAGCTTCAAAATTTTCTTTGTACATGGTCATGCCTGCAGCAAATTTATGACCGCCAAACTGAATGAGGTGTTCGCGGCAATCGTAAATGGCTTCATATAAATCGAAACCTTTTACTGAACGCGCACTACCTGCGAGTTTACCATCACTTTCAGTAAGAATAATTGTTGGGCGGTAATAAGTATCGGTCAAACGCGAAGCAACAATACCGATTACTCCTTTGTTCCAATCGGGATGTTGAAGTACAGTGGTTTTTCGTTTTACTAAATTTTCATTGCTCGCAATTATTTCTAAAGCATGAGCAGTAATATTTCTATCTAAATCTTTGCGGTCGTTGTTGAAGCGGTTGAGTTGAAATGCTTTTTCTTCTCCTTCTAAATCTATTTCGTCACTAACTAAAAGTTTTACTGCGTGCATGGCTTCGTCCATTCTTCCTGCAGCGTTTATGCGCGGACCGAGAATAAAAACCACATCATCAATGCTCATTTGTTTTTGAACTCCTGCAATTTCTTTTAGTCGTTTTAAACCACTACTTGCATTTTCTGAATTTAATTTTTGTAAACCGAACCAGGCGAGTGTTCTGTTTTCTCCGCTCATAGAAACTATATCGCTGCCTATACTCACACAAACTAAATCGAGAGATTGATAACATTTCTCCAATGGAATTCCGTTTTGCAAACTAAAAGCCTGAATCAATTTGAAACCAATTCCGCAGCCGCTTAATTCTTTGAAAGGATATAGGCAGTCATTTCTTTTTGGGTCAAGTACTGCAACGGCATTCGGAATCTCCTCTCCGGGATTGTGATGATCGCAAATGACAAAGTCTATCTTTTTCCCATTCGCATAATCAATTTTGTCATTCGCTTTTATTCCGCAATCGAGAGCGATGATGAGGGTAAAATTATTCTCCGCAGCAAAATCAATTCCTTTTATTGAAATACCATAACCTTCGGTATAACGATTCGGTATGTAGTAATCTATGTTGGGATGAAATTCTTTGAAGAAGGAAAACACAGTTGCTACTGCAGTTGTTCCATCCACATCGTAATCACCGTAAATCAAAATTTTTTCGTTGCTCGCAATGGCTTCGTTTATTCGGTTGATGGCTTTGTCCATATCCTTCATCAGAAATGGGTCATGTAAATCGCTCAACTCGGGACGAAAAAATTTCTTTGCCTGCTCATAGGTTTCAACTCCACGCTGCATCAATAGCTTGCAAAGCACTCGATGCACTTTCAACTCTTGTTGAAGTGTAGTTACTTTTTGTTCATCGGTTTTTTTGATTGCCCAGCGCTTTTGCATGGGGCGAATATAAAGGAGAGAAGTTTTGAAGCGGGAGAAAGTTTAATGCGCCACCACAAATTTTTTCACAGCAGAAGTATTTCCCGTTTTTACTTCCAGAAAATAAATTCCATTTGAAAAATTTGAAGTTCTTAGTTTAAAAAAAGCAGTTGTTGGCATTGCCGAATAAATTTTTCTTCCGGCCACATCAAAAACTTCGAGCAAGGTTTTTCTTTCCGCAAATTGGGAACCGCGAACCATCAACTCTTCATTAGCAGGATTCGGAAAAATTTCAAAATCAAAATCTGTTTGTTGTAAATTTTCTATTCTGGTAATTACAGCAGAAGCGGGAGAAATATCAATGAATTTAAACACGCTATTACTGAGCAATGCATCAATATGGCTGGTGTGTGCCAGGCCAATAAAAGTAGTGTCGGGCATTGTAATGGTAGAGGTATGAATATCTGTCCAAGTTATATTGTCGGGCGAAACAGAACCCGTAAACGAATTGCCAACGCGTGCCATGCGCAACCAAAGCGGAGCGTGAAAACTGGTGTCGTTATAATTAGCGGTGTAACTGGTGTTATTGTTTCTGCGATGAAATGCCGCACCATTACCTGGAGTTATTGCCATCATAGCATGTAGTGAATTACTATCCAGCACTTCGCGAATCATTGGCCCGGCTTTCGACCATTCGTAAATATCTTCTATACTTTCGCAATAGGCGGTCATGGTTACATCGCCATGCACACGCATATACATGTAATGAAAATGGTCTTCGTAATCCCAAATATCTTTTCCCGAACCAATCATGCGATAGGTTTGTGTTGGCGAATCATAACACACATCACCGGGCACACCAACGGTTCCAATATCTTCATGACTCCATTGCGTTGGAATAGGTTCGCACGCTGTAGTGAAAACACAAGGCAATGAAAAGCCGCTGTAATAATTTCCGTTGCAACGGGTTTGCACACGGAAAACATATTTTGAATCCGGAGAAAGCGCGCTAAGCGAAAAAGAATTTGACGAAACATTTACGGTATCCCATTTTATGGCATTGAGTGCTTTGTAAACAAGAACATAGTTTCCGTTACCCGAAGCAGTCCAATTCAGCAAAGCGGAATTCATGGTGATATTTGTTGCAAAACTTGAATCGGATGGAGCGCAAATGGGTGTTGAATATAGAGGCGTTTCCCAAATTCCTCTTCCGAAAAATGAAACGCGAAGCACTGCGTTAGAAGTTCCGTTATTAAAAAGCAGTAAATCGCGCGACTGTGCTATCGTTGGTAAACCGAAAGTATAATTCACCCAACTGCTCATGGTATTGTTCTTAAACCAAACAGCGTTTCCTACAAGCGCATAAATAGATTCATCGGTGCTATAAACATCATGCACAATTTTTTTGATGTTGGTGGTTGGAAGGTTGAGTGTAACGTTTACCCAGGTACTTCCTTTAGTTGAAGAGCGATAAATTTTATTGTTGCACGAAACGTAAACCACATTTGTATCGCTGCCAATTGTTGCAATGCTTGCGTAAACATTTGTTCCAGTTAGAAGAGTAAACGGACCAGCCCATGTTGGATTTGCATCGAGCGCATTATCGGTTCTGTATAGTCGTTTGTTATTGGTTACGGCATATAGAATGTTCGCATTGCCGGGAATAGAAGCAATATCAAACAATTGAATGCCGATGTTCGAAATTTTTTGCCAAACAATATTGTTTGAAGCTAGCGTGTCAGTTCGCCACAAGTCATCAAACGATGCAAAGCAAGTTTGCGGAGCATCAGGAGTAAATTCTAATTCCACTGTGTTATCAGGTGTGAAAGGGAAATTTAAATTGGTTTCTCCACCCGTCAATCCTCTTCGTGTGCCTTCTGCAATTTCATAACAGTAATCGGAAGAAAGAAAATCGAAAGCAATTTTGGTTGTCCAGTCGCCACCACGATTGGTGAACCAATTGTAATTACTCATGTAAAGCTCGCCATTGTCTTGCGTTCCCCCGTCCATCAATCCTCTATGCAAATTACTTTGGCCAGCATGATAAAATTCAGTGTTGCTCAAAAAATCACATTTCGCATTCCACGTTTGTGCTGTGTCGCTGCTTGTCCAAACTCCACCATCATTGGCACTCAATAACTCATCGGGATTTGCAGGATTAAATTCATAGTCGTGCATATCAGTATGGCAATTCGTCCACCAGTTCGTGAGTTTTTTCCAGCTGTAACCGCCATCGAGCGAACGCCAATGACAATGTGCTGAAAGAAATAACCAATCGGGATGTTGAGGATGCGCGATCAACGTAAAATTATAATTGCCTTGCCCATCTTCGTCAATGGCATAGCCCACCAAACTTGTATCGAAATCATTTTTTACGGTGAGCCACGAATCGCCACCATCATCTGAGCGCAAAATATTTCCGCGGTTCGCAATCATAGCTACATAAACTCTGTTGGTATCAGCAGGTGTTACTGCTAATCGCATTCCTTCACCATCACCGTTAGGAATGGTTACGCCATTAGTGAGCGTGGTCCATGTTTCGCCTAAATCTGTGGAACGAAAAATTTGTTTGAAACTTACCGCGTAAATGATAGAAGAGTTTGCCACGGCTTTGTAAACCATGTCTGTGAAACTTTCAGTTGCATATTTCTCTACCCAGTTAACACCGCCATCATAGCTTTTAAAAATTCCATCATCGGTAGCCGCAATAATTACGTTATGGTCAATAGGCGACATCAGCATTTCAATCACTAAACGATTTCCAATGCCTGTGTTAGCTGCAACCCAAGTGGCTCCCGCATCGGTACTTTTTCCAACAGCAAACAAACTACGGCTATAATAATTTGCATCGCCACCACCGAGATATAAAATTGAATCGTTAGTGTAATCAATACACACACTTGCGAATGAAAGCTGCGGTAAATTATCGGTGCCGGTAAAATTCCACGAAGTGCCACTGTTATTGCTCGTCCACAAACCTCCTGTAGCGCTTACTGCGTAAACTTTATTCGGATTAGTAGGATGAAATTTTAGTTGAGAAACTCGTCCCATGCCATTCACTTGTCCGGTGATATTTGTAGGAAATTTTGAAGGGCCTGTCAATGACCAATTGCCGAGGATTTGAGCGCACGAAAAATAACTGCTACTCAAAAACAGTAAGAAAATTATTGGAAAGCGGAAACGGGATTTATATTTCACTATTGGCTATTCGCTATTTACTTTTCACTCACCTTTCGATTCTTTCCAAACTTTCATTTGCTCTTCGGCACTCATTATACTTCCATCTTCTTTTACAAACGGGCGGGTTTGCATTTCCCAATGGTTAAAGCGTTTTACTTCGAAGGCAAGTTTTGTTTGTTCATGTTTTTCTTTTTCCAAAGCATTTGGTTCAATCACTTCTTTGCGTTTTTTCTTTTTGTATTTCGCTTCGCTTTTTAAAATACGCTCTTTCAATTTTTCATTGCGCCCCATCTCCTCTTCTTCCATAACCGGAAATTTATGCGCGGTGAAATACAATTCAAATGCTTTAAGCGCTTCGAAATAATTGACGTGTTCATCCTTTATCATCCCCACCCAAACAGGATTTTTTTTCATCTCCTTTTTAGTAAAATGATTTTTTACCTGCGGAAAAGCAGCAAACCCCAGTAGCATAAAAACGAAACCAATAACTGTTTTTCTAAGCATCATGCAGGCAATTAAGTTGGCGAATTTATTTATTCACCACAAATCTGCGGGTGAGTTTTTGGTGCCATGATTCGGTGGAGAGAAAATAAATTCCGCTGGCAAAGTTTGCTGTTTGCTGTTTAAAGTTTGAAGTTACCGGAATTGCTTCAACAATTTTTCTTCCCGTTGCATCAAATATTTGAAGGGTTGTTTTCTCTGCTGTAAACTGTAAACTGTAAACGGTTAACTCATCACTAACAGGATTCGGATAAACCTTCAACTCGTAACCCGCAACTTGCAACTCTTCCACAGAACTAACCAAAACATTTTGCTGCACCACACATCCCGAAGTATTTCGCACATACACCGTATAATTTCCATTTGTAGGAATACTGAACGTGGCATTTTGCTGATAATTAACTCCATCAATTGAATACATCAATTGTTCGTTGAAAGCAAAAGCGCCTATGTGAATAGCTCCTGCGTTTGTAGAGTCGGCTGGAACGAAAGTTACATTGCTAATAATTACAGAATCGGGATGATGCAATTCGGCAGAAGCAAAACGCGAACAACCGTTACCATCGGTCACCGTAACATTGTAAAAACCTTGGCTCTGATTTGTAAGAATTGTATTCGAAGAAGAGTCTGACCAAAGAATAGAATAAACCGAAGAACTCCCCGAATCAATTGCTACGCTCAACATACCATCATTTCTGTTTTTGCAAGTAATAGCCGTTTTGTTGATGCCAATACTGAAATCGCACGAGTCGCAATTGTATTTATTGAGATTCACAATGGCGCGGTATAAATTCAATCGTCCGTTGGTAGTGGTTACATTATTCATGGATGAAATCCATTCTGCACCTTGCAAAATATAATCGCGAATTAGTAAAGCAGCTTCTTCTGGATGCTCATAGGAATAATCAATCAGTCCGCAACACGCAGCCGAATACATAGCAGCAACAGTACCGGCAATATGCGGGGTGGCCATTGATGTGCCCGACATCACGTTGTATTGATTGGCGTGATAGGTTGAAAAAACTTGCGTTCCGGGTGCGCCTAAATCAATACTGGTTTTGCCATATGCAGCACCTGAATTGCGCGTGTCGCTTCGTGTGGTATTTGTAACCGCTATCAAATAATTACTCGGACAAGTAGTGGGCATATCGCCTTGAGTTTCTACATCAATGTTTAGGTTAGCAGTGGCCGTAGCACTCAAAATTCCAACATAGCCCATTGAATCATACATGGCGCACCAAATAGGATAGGAGGAAGGTTCACCAAAATCAACTCCAAACGAAGAGTTGGTGGCAACGATATACGCGCCTTTTGTTCCGAAAGTGGTATTATATAGCAAACGCATTTCGCGCACATAATCATAAGCTTTCACCACGTTGCTTTCGGTAGTGGCTCCATATACCACGGGAATTATTTTTGCCCCCCAGCATACACCTGCCACACCTAAACTATCATTACCTTTTGCTGCTGCAATTCCTGCCAAATGCATACTGTGGTCGTTATTGCCCTGCACGTTCCCATTGTTTTGAGAAGAATTCCAGCCGTTTACATCATCAATGTATCCGTTGCCGTCATCGTCAATACTATTACCGGGAATTTCATTGTGGTTCGTGAAAAAATTTACGTCTTCATGATTCAAATCAATAGTGCCGTCAACTATAGCAATCACCACCGAATCACCCGCACAGGTTACTGCATCGTGATTGATTGCCCATGCATCTGTTGCCTGAATATCGGCACCGGGCAATCCACCACTTTGACCTGTGTTGAACATATTCCATTGCTGATTGAAATAGGAGTCGTTAGGAATTAGCGAACGTTCTTTTATACCGATGTGATTGAACTGCGCAAGTTTTACGTGTTCGTTTAGTTTAAGCGAAAGCAAAAATTGTTCAGGCGTTTCTGTTGAATTTCTTTCGAGCAAATAAATATTCATACGTGGTGAAAGCACTTCTTTTACTTTAAGTGATGTGGTGTTTTGCAGCAAGGCATCTATTGAATGCGCTGGTTGTAGCATCACAATGAATTCATTCAGCACTCGATTGTCGACTTCAATAAATTGAGCAATCGATTTTGTTGCGGTGAACAAAAAGCAGAGCGTAAAAAATAACGAAACAGATTTGCGCATAAATCGTTTTGACAAATTCATTTAATGATAAGACAAAGATACAGATACATAAGTTAAGAAAGATTGGTTGCTATCCAATCTTCTGCCATTTGCCGAACCTCTTCGCTGTCCCATTTCTCTTCAATGTTTTGCAGGGCCATTATTTTGTCGAGCAGTTCGTTTTGTTTTGCACCGCGTTGTTGCGCTTCGGAATACGATAGGTCGCTGAAAGTAACCATCGCATAATGCGTCATGAATTTGTTGCCGAACTTTTCAGCAATCTTCTTTTCAATTTGCGTGCGCAATTGAAAATCTTTTCTGCCGCTAAGGTCGCGCATCTCAATGTAGTTATGCAACGCAAGAGCCGCAATGGCATCTGTATTTGGTTTGCGTTGTTGTTGAAATTTATTGAGCGCTTCATCCCAGTTATCTGTGCCAGTGAGAATTTCATCCAATTCAATCACATCTTCAAAACCGCAGTTCATTCCCTGTCCGTAAAAGGGAACAATAGCATGAGCCGCATCGCCAATTAAACAGGCGTGTTTGTATTTCCACGGATAAGAGCGAATAGTAACCAAAGAGCAAGTAGGGTTTTCGAAAAATGTTTTTTCAGGTTCGGGCATTAGCGGAACGGCATCAGGAAAAAAATCAGTAAAAAAATTTTTCACCAATTCATTGCTTGTCAATTCACCAAAAGAGTTTTCTCCTTCAAACGAATTGAAAAGGGTAACCGTAAAGCTTCCATCCATATTCGGAAGGGCAATCATCATAAAATTGCCTCGGGGCCAAATGTGTAATGCGTTTTTTTCTAACTGATGCTCGCCCGTTTTGCTTGCAGGAATATGCAACTCTTTGTAGCCATAAGGTTCATGTTGCTGATGCAAATTGAAGTTGGGGGTGATTTGCATTTTGTAACGCACCTCGCTATACGCACCATCGGCTCCGAAAATTATTTCTGTATCGTTCTGTGGCACTTCTTCTCCATTCGGTTTTTCAAAAACCAGTTTGTTTTTTTCGAAATCAATTTTTGAACAACGATGGTCGAAGAAAAAATTTACACCATCGAATTTATCGGCTTCTTCTACCATTATGCGATTCAAATCGCCACGACTAACAGAGTAAATACTCTGTCCGTCTTTGCCGTAAGGAATCAGTTGCGTATTGCCTTGCAAATCGTGAATCATTCTTCCGCGCATGGGAATAGCAATTTTTTCTACCCCTTCTGCCAAACCAATTTTCTTCAACGCTTTCCATCCTCTGTGGCTCAACGCCAAATTGATAGAGCGACCGCCCAAGTAGCCTACTTTGCGCATATCACCTCTGCGCTCATACACATTTACATTGTGCCCACGCTTAGAAAGATAACATGCGAGCATTGACCCAACCAAACCTGCACCTACTATGGTTATGTTTTTTTGCATGGCGCTAAGGTGAAGAAATTTAGGAAATGCAGAAGAGAGGAAATCCTATAGAGAAATTAATTGTTTGCTACCTTAGCAACACAATGCCAACGATATTACTCATTGCGGGATGGAGATTTTATTTTTTCGCTAACGAAACAATGAGCCGGTGCATATTCATGTGCAAAAAGCAGAAATGGAAGCAAAGTTTTGGCTCGATGAAAGTATCTTTGAAATAAGCGAAGCTTATTCACACAATATGGATTCGAAAGACAAAAAGGATGTACGTAAAATTATTTTTGAACACTTTGAATATATCATAGACCAATGGAAACAATTCGAAAACCGAAAACAGTAAGCAGTAAAAACGCGGTAACGGTAAAAGGAAATTTTCTGCTTATTCAATTTGAAGGCAAAGAATACCGTTTTGAAATAAATAGTATTTCTAAAACGCTTGCTAATGCATCACAAGCAGCACGCGAAAATTTTGTTGTTTCTCCCGGTGGCTATGGTATTCATTGGCCCGATGTGGACGAAGATTTATCAGTAAACGGTTTGCTGAAAACTCAAATCGAAGAGTAATTTATTTTGCTTTTGATTGAATTCGTTTTGTCAATTTCGATTTCACTTCTTTCCACGATTTTAGCCGGCCTTCATCGGCATCTTTCAATCCTTTGGCAATGCGTTGCCGCGCAAAAGGTACTTATTAAAACAACTCATACTGCACCGTATGAAACGGCACGAGATTTTTATTCGCAGATAAATTTTCATTCTGCTGAATATGATAAACGGGACTTTCCTGATAGCGCGAAGCCACAGCAATAGTTAATTCATCGGCAAACACACTGAATACATCGAGCGCCACTTCGGGGCTGTTGTTATGTTCCGAAAGATGCGACAAAAGTAAATGACTCAAATACGGTGCGCGGTGCCCCACAAACAAATCGAGTGCTTCAAAGTTTGATAAATGCCCCTTGCCGCCACGAATGCGTTGTTGCAGCCGTTGCGGATAGCCGCCCTTCTCCAACATTTCTTCATCGTAATTGCTTTCCAAAAAAACCGCATGGCACTGGCGGAAATAATGAATCGTTTGTTTACACACTTTACCCATATCGGTGAGCACACCAATTTTTACTGCGTTGCCTTCAATAATAAAACTGTAAGGGTCGGCTGCATCGTGCAGTTTTTCAAAAGCCGTTACGCGCAGCGCACCTATGCTTACCGGTGCGGTGGTAATATCGCGCACCAAATCCTTCAGCAAAATCATTCCGCTGCTGCGAAGCGTAGCCGCGCTTATATAAACAGGCAGCTTGTATTTTTTTGCGAGCATAGGCAAGCCACCTATATGGTCGCCATGCTCATGCGAAACAAAAATGGCTTTTACGTTGCCCATCGCGAGCCCTAGTTTAGCCATGCGCTTTTCGGTTTCGCGGCAACTGATGCCCGCATCTACCAACACGGCTTCACGCTCATTGCCTATATAATAGCAATTACCGTTACTACCTGAATTTAAAGATGCGATGAAAAGAGACATGGGGCGAAGAAGGGAAAATTTAAACAATGCCAACGCTCTGTTTGTGTTTCAGCAGGGCGTGTGGATTCAGCAATTCACTCGCTAAGGTTTCGAGACGAAACTCTGGAAGCGCGAAACCTAAATTTATCAGTTCTGTTTTTTTCTACTTTCGCCTCATAAATTTTAAAACTATGGCACTCGAAGAAACAATTAACAACGATATTAAAGCCGCCATGATGGCTAAAGACGAAGCGCGCCTGCGGGCAGTGCGCGCCATTAAAAGCGAAATAATTAAAGCCAAAACCGAAAAAGGCGCAAACGGAATTATTAGCCCTGAAAAAGAAGTGCAGATGTTGCAGAAGATGGTGAAGCAGCGCAGAGATTCTATTACTGAGTTTGAAAAAGCCAATCGTCAGGATTTAATAGATAAGGAAAAAGAAGAAGCTGCAGTAATTGAAAAATATTTACCCGCTATGATGAGCGAAGCCGAAGTGGTGGAAATTGTAAAAGCGGCTATTGCCACTTCGGGCGCTACCACTCAAAAAGAAATGGGCAAGGTAATGGGCATCGTAAGCAAACAATTAGCCGGCAAAGCAGATAATAAATTAGTGGCAGATACCGTTAAGAGTTTGTTGGTTTAATTCTTTGAACTTTGATTTTTGAACTTTGAACTTTAATCCATGGTTTTCGACATCCTCTTTTTAATTTTCGTTGCCCTTGGTTTTTACCAGGGCTATAAAAACGGAATTATCTATTCGCTCTTCTCCATTCTCGGCTGGTTCCTCGGTATTGTAGCTGCACTCAAGTTCAGCTACATGATGGTGAATCTGTTGCATGGTTTTGCTCACCTTGAACCCAAAACACTCGCCATCATTGCTTTTGTTTTAGTGCTAGCCTTGGTAGTTGGTTTAATGAAACTGATAGGCTGGGGATTGGAACAAATTCTCAAATCATTTTCCATGAATCTGTTCAATCAGATTTTTGGGGGCATACTTCATTCGCTCGTGGGCTTGTATGTGCTGTGCGTGTTCATTTGGTTTTTGAACCGCTTAGATGTGGTACCTGCAAAGCAGAAAGAAACCTCGCATGTGTATCCATACATTTCCAACCTCGCTCCAAAAGTGATGGAAGTTTCGGGCTCGGTGGTTCCTATGTTTAAAGACACGTTTGGAAAATTTGATGAACTGTTTGGAATTAAGTAACGCAGAATTATTTGCTCTTTATTCTCTGTGCAACTCTGTGCTCCTCTGTGGTTAAAATGTATTTATGGTTTTATTACTCGACAACTACGACTCCTTCACTTACAACCTGCGCGATTATATTTTGCAATGCGGAAAAGAATGCCGCGTTATCCGCAACGATGAAATGAGTTTAGATGAAATTGAACAACTCAATTTCTCTTCTGCAATAATTTCTCCCGGTCCAAAAACTCCGCATGAAGCTGGAGTAACGATGAAGTTCATCGAACGCTTTCATCAAACAAAACCAATCCTCGGCATCTGCCTCGGTCATCAGGCAATCGGAGAATTTTTCGGAGCGAAGTTGGTGAAAGCAATAAAGCCGGTGCACGGAAAAACTTCAGTCATCACTCACAACAACAGCTATCTCTTCAAAAACCTGCCTGACGAATTTGCTGTTATGCGTTATCATTCGTTAATACTTACCGAACTCGAAAAAACAGAATTGCAGATAACCGCTACTACAAAAGAAAATGAAGTAATGGCTATTGAACATCCTACTTTGAAAATTGCAGGCGTACAGTTTCATCCTGAATCTATTCTCACACCACACGGTTTGCAGTTAATGAAGAATTGGTTTGAATACATTGGTTAGTTATTCAGACAAACAAAACCCGCTGTTCATATTCCTCAACGTAAACGCAATTTTATTTTCTCTTCAAAAAATTACTTTCGTCACGAACGAAATTTTATGAATGAGTTTTGAAATAAAGCACGAACAACGTTTCCATTATTGCGAAGAAGGTGAAGGCGAAGCAATTGTTTTGTTGCATGGTTTGTTCGGGGCACTCAGTAACTTCAACGAACTCATCACTTATTTTTCTCCGCAATACAAAGTTGCTATTCCTCTTTTACCTCTATACGATTTGGAGTTAGACCAAACCACCGTAACCGGAATGGTGGATTACATTGATGAGTTTATTGAGCACAAAAAATACTCGAAGGTTCATTTAATTGGAAATTCGTTAGGCGGTCACATTGCGCAAATGTATTGTTTGCGAAAACCCGAGAAAGTAAAAACCATGACACTCACCGGCAGTTCGGGTTTGTTCGAAAATTCATTGGGTGATACCTATCCGCGCAAAGGCGATTATGAATACGTGAAGAAGAAAACTGAAGGTACGTTCTTTAATCCTGGTTTGGCAACTAAAGAATTGACCGATGAAGTTTTTGAAATTGTAAACGACCGCGCAAAAGCGATTCGTTTAGTAGTTATGGCAAAGTCAGCTCTTCGCCATAACTTGCGCGATGAAATCCTGAAAATGAATTTGCCTGTATGCTTAATATGGGGCAAGGAAGATGTTATTACACCAGCGTTTGTAGGTGAAGAATTTCGGAAATTATTGCCCAATGCCGAGTTACACATAATTCATCAATGCGGACATGCTGCCATGATGGAGCAGCCCGAACAGTTCAATAAAATATTGGACGGGTTTTTGAAAAAGAATGGGTGAAGATTTTTGCGTTTAGTGAATTGTCATAGAATTGTAAAAAACAAGGAATAGCAGAACACTACCTCAACCTTTTAAATGTTTTATTCGTCTAACTATTTAAGAACACGAAAATGATAGCACCAGACCTCATATCACACTCCATTCCTCCGTTGCATTTAGATGATACAGGCGAACAGGTATTGCTTGCCATGCATGAATACAACGTGAGCCAACTTCCGGTGGTGGATGGTAACAGTTATGTCGGCTTGGTAACAATGGAAGATGTCATCAATATGAAGCATCTCAATCAACCGTTAAAAAATTTCACACAAATATTTCGCAAACCTTCGGTTAAAGATTCGGCACATATTTTTGATGTTATGAAATCGGCATTGGAATATAATGTGCGCGTGGTTCCTGTAATTAATGACGACCACAAATATCTTGGAATGATTTCGGCAGAAAGTTGCCTGCGTGCTTTTGCAGTTTTAAATTCAGTAAAAGATGCCGGTGGAATTTTAGAATTAGAAGTAGCGGTGAAAGATTATTCACTTTCAGAAGTGGCGCGAATTGTAGAAGAAAATGATGCCGAAATTCTTTGCTTATATACCAACATCAACCAGCGTGAACAAAAAGCTGAAATCACCATCAAGCTAAACACCACCGAAGTTTCAGGAATCCTTGCCGCCTTTGAACGCTATGAATACGTAGTAACATCGGTTTACAACGATGCCGAATATGCCGAAGACATGAAAGACCGCTACGATTTGCTGATGCGTTATCTGAATGTTTAAAAGAAATGTCACACTGAGTCCAGTCGAAGTGCCCTCATCAATTCTTCTATTTTAGCCGCTCGCAAAAACGAATGAGGGCTCAACTATTTTTCTTCTTCTTGTTTTTTTTTATTACTCAAACTTCTGTTGCACAAACTAATATCAACACAGAAATTTTTGGCAAAGTAAGCGATGCCAAAACAAAAGAACCGTTGGGCTATGTGAACGTGCGATTGTATGGTGGTGTGCCTAAAGCCACAATGACTAACCCTAAAGGGGAGTTCAATATTCGAAGCATAGAAAAAGTTGATTCTATCGTGTTTTCTTACTTGGGTTATGGTTCAAGAAACATTCGTGTAAAACGTGGAGGCACTCAAGAATTAAATGTTGTAATGGGTTCCGAGGAATTGAAATTGGTGGAAATAACTGTGAAAGCCGGCAAAAAGCGCAAGCGCGAAATTGATACTACAGCTAATTATGTTTTTTATCAAGTGCTTAAACACAAAAATCAAAATAGGGTGGGCGCCTCGTATAGTTATCATTACGAAAACTACGACAAACTTGAAATCTCTTTATTAAATCCCGGACCAAAACTCATCAATTTTTTTCTGTTTAAACCATTTCGCTTTGTCTTTGAAAATACCGATACCACTAGTGAAGGTTCTAAATTTATTCCTGGTATAATCAAAGAAACCATTAGTGATGTCTATTATCGTTTGCATCCGAAAAAGCAGATGCGCACCTTTGTAAAAGCCGAACACATGACAGGCATTGATAATCCAGCTGCAGTAAGTTTGGCAAACTACGAGTTTCGCGAAACGGATGCGTATGACAATCTCTACTACTTCGCTAAAACTTATTTCAATGCCCCTTTTGCCCCTGGTGCTTTAAATACGTACTACTTTTATGTTACCGATACACAAAAAATCGAAGATCGTGTTTCCTATAAAATTCATTTCGTTGGTAAAACAAAAGAAGATTTAGCACTAAAAGGCTTCGCATGGATAGACTCTGCCACATGGGCCATTCGCAGTATATTTTTTAAACCTAACGAAAAAGCAAATCTCAATTTCATTAACGAATACAACGCGCATTTAGATTATACCTTGGTGGATGAAAAATTTTGGATGAAGAACCGCGAACAAATGCAAAGTGTGGGTTCTATTTTTAAAAAGAAAAACAGAATCGGTTTGCTTGTGGAAAAACTGGTAGAGAAAAGAAATTTTGAAGCCAACGTCCTATTCCCCGATTCTCTGTTTAAAGGATTAGAAGAAACAATAATGGCCGATAGTGCTCGCAACATGAGCAAAGAGTTTTGGGATACAGCGCGCTTTGAAAAATTAAATCAATCTCAGGTACGAGTTTTCGAAATTTCGGATACCATGAAAAAGGTGAAAGCCTGGAAAACGTATGAATGGTTTGGGCGGTTTTTTACCGCTGCGTATGCCGATGCCGGACCTATTAGCTTTGGTCGTGTGTTAAATTTTGGCAGCCGGAATAATGTAGAAGGCTGGCGCGTTCGTTTTGGTTTTGAAACCAATGTTCGTTATCAGCACCGAGGTACTCCGGCAAACAATTTTTTGCGCAAATTTTATTTCACCGGTTATATGGCTTATGGTTTAAAGGACCGCGACTTCAAATATCTGGCGCTAACGCGATTTGCTTTGCCGCGTAAAAATGAAAGATGGCAATCGCTCGAAGCCATGTATAGGTATGACATGCGTGTACCGGGTCAAGATGAAAATCAAACATTACTAACCTTCGATAATATCATTACGCTCATTAGCGGACGCACGCTGAATAAAATTATGAAGGTGCGTGAAGCGCAAATTTCTTACGAAAAAGAATGGGTGCGCGATTTATCTACCACTTTCACGATTAACGATAAAATCTACTATGAAATTCCGGGTGTTAGCGATTTCATACGCAAGCAAAACGAAGAGATGCATCATGTTCACAATTTTAATGTTACCGAGTTTATGCTCGACACGCGTTACTCGTACAAGGATTTATATTTCGTGGGTGCTTTCTATCGTTATTTTCAAACCACTAAATATCCGGTGCTAAGTCTTCGTTATTCCTTTGGTATGGTAAATATGGAACGCGATTATTTCAATTACCAAACACTTCACTTTATTCTGAAGCAACGAATTGTTTCGCCTATTGGGCACACCAACTTTTCGTTCAAAGCCGGAAAAATATTTGGCAAAGCACCTTATACCGCGTGCTATCTCACACAAGGAAACCTTGGAATTCTTCTCGATAAATACAACTACAACCTCTTGCGCGAGTTTGAATTTATAAGCGACCAATACGCGCAGCTTTGGGTAGAACATCACTTCAACGGCTTTCTCTTCAACAAAATTCCGGGCTTCAATAAGTTAAAATTGCGTGAGGTTATCATTTTCAAAAGCTTGATTGGAAGTTTCAGTAAACGAAATGCGGATGTGCTAGTGGTGCCCGCTGAACTCCATGCGCCTGGTCCTGTTCCTTATATTGAATTAGGTTTCGGCATTGAAAACATTGCGTATTTGTTTCGGGTAGATTTTTTATGGCGCGCTACTTATCGAAACAGCGGTGGACAGAACTGGGGAATCAAACTGGCGTTTCAACCGGGATTTTAGCAAAGCGACAACAGTGACGGTGTGACAATGTGACGAAGGGAAAAACCAAATTTGCAATTACCATTCACTATTAACTATTCACTATTAACTTAGCCGCATGATTGCTATCTACGGAAAAACCTTCAACAAAAGCAACGCACCACACGCGCAAGAGCTTTTCGATTTGCTCGAAAAGAAAAAAATGAAATTTACGGTGGAGAAAAAATTTCTTCAACTGTTGCAAGCGGAATTGAAACTAAACGTAAGTGCGGATAGTTTCGAAAGTTTTGATGAAATAAAATCGAACACCGAAGTAGTATTCAGCATGGGTGGCGATGGAACTATTCTGGATGCTGTGGTCATGATAAAAGAATCAGAAATTCCTATTCTAGGAATCAACTTTGGCCGCTTGGGATTTTTAGCAAGTTTAGGAAGAGAGCAAATTCATGCAGCGGTAAACGCTATTGCCAGCGGCAGTTATATGATTGACAAACGAACCTTGCTGCAACTGCAATGCAACAAGCCGTTGTTTGACGACAACATTGCGCTCAACGATATGACCATTCAACGTAGAGACCAAAGCAGTATGATTACCGTAAACGCTTATTTGAATGGCGAACTGCTGAATACTTATTGGGCCGATGGTGTAATTGTTTCGACACCTACGGGCTCAACCGGCTATTCACTCAGTTGTGGCGGCCCAATCTTGTATCCTACCAGCGGCAATTTTGTAATTACTCCTGTGGCACCACATAATTTAAATGTGCGCCCAATGGTGGTGAGCGATGAAGCCGTGCTTTCATTTGAAATTACCGGAAGAGGCGACAGTTTCCTCTGCACCCTCGATGCGCGTTACAAAGCCATTGATTCTTCTTTTCAGTTAGCAGTTAAAAAAGCTCCCTTCTGCGCTAACATCATCCGCCTCACCGACCAAAGTTTCCTTACCGCTCTTAAAACAAAACTGAACTGGGGTAGTGACCAGAGGAATTGATACTAAGTCAAACATTATCAAACTATGGAGCTACTGAAAGTGATTTGCAACTATTTTAAAGAAATTATCCATTTCAATCCCGTGCTATTTAGCAACCATAGTTTGCTTTTTTCGGTTTGCCTAGTTCTTTATCGGTTTTTTGTTGTTTGCGAAAAAGAAAAATTTTGAGGCTCTTGCTTTTTTGTTTTTAGCCAGTTTGCTTTTAAACTATTTCTATATCCATTTGGACCCATTTCTCAATAGTTGGGATGAGCGTTTTCATGCATTGGTAGCCAAAAATATGTTAGACAACCCTTTTAAACCAACGCTATACAAAACTCCAATTCTTCCTTATGATTTTAAAAATTGGTCAGGTAATCACATTTGGCTTCATAAACAGCCGTTGTTCTTATGGCAAATGGCAATAGCTATAAAGATTTTAGGTGTTAGCGAAATCGCCATTCGTGTTCCTTCTGCGATTATGGTGTCAATCCTAGTGTTGGTGTTATTCAGAATAGGTAAATTGATATTTAATGAGAATGTGGGTTTTGTTGCAGCGGTTCTTATGGCTTCAAACAATTTTATATTGGAACATGTGAGCGGAAAACAGCAGGTAGAACATAACGATGTGGCGTTTATGTTTTATGTGATTCTTTCGATCTGGTCATGGATAGAATTTGAAAGGTCAAACAACAAATGGTGGTTGCTGCTTATGGGTTTATTTGCTGGTTGTGGGATATTAATCAAATGGGTAACGGCCTTGTTGGTGTATTCGGGCTTTGCTTTTTACCGGTTTTTTATTCAGAAAAACTTTTTCAGAAAAGAAACTCTTTTCAATACTCTGCTAGCCCTTTGCATCACTTTTCTGATCGCGGCCCCCTGGCAGTTTTTTATTTTAACGCATTTTCCAACGGAAGCTAAATTTGAGTATGCTTTCAATGCAAAACATTTTTCCGAAGTCATAGAAAATCATGGCGGCCCGTTTCTCTTCTATTGGAATGAAATCAGAAATAATTTTTCTCAACTCCAACTGCTAATTTTTTTCGGGGCGATTATAGTTTTAGTAAAGAGAACTAAGTATTCGTTGGCAGTGCCTCTAGTGTTTATGGCAATCTTATTTTATCTTTTCTTTAGTTTGGCACAAACAAAGATGACTTCATTTGTGATGCCTGTTGCCCCTCTATTCTTTCTTATAATGGGCGTGGCTGTTGAGTTTGTATGGTCAAAATTTTCCAAGAAAAATATGCTCCAACTTTGCCTTGTTTTTATGTCACTCGCAATTCTCCTTTTTAGAAATTTGAACATTAGTAAAATTTCAGATGACCATTGGAGAAACCCGGAAATGTACTGGGGTAAGTTTCTGCAAAATACTGCTGACAATACAAATGATATTTACAAAGATTTACCTCGCCTATTAAATGGTGATTACGTAATTGCATTTTGTAACCAGTTCGAAGAGATTGACTGTATGTTTTATAGCGGGTACACAGCGTATCCCTATTTGACAGAAGATGATTTTAATAAGTTGAAAATGTCCGGCAAGAAAATAGCCGTTTTCGGTCACGATCTTCCTGAATATGTATTGAAAGATACATCAGTTACTTTCGTTCCATGTAACTACAAGCGCAACTAAGCTATATTTTTGCTCTTAGCTAACCTTCCCAAACAACATTTTGCTTTTTCCTCCGTTAATAGTTTCTTCGCGCCCTCGAAAAATGAAAAAGGTTTCTCCATACTGCTTAGTTCTACTGTCAATTTTGTTCCTACAAACTGCGGATGCGCAGATACATGAAATAGGCCTATGGGGAGGCATGACCAATTATTTTGGTGACCTTAACACCAAATCATCGTTCAAGTATGCACGACCTGGCGCAGGAGTTTTTTACCGTTACAATATTAAATACCGTGGAGCGTGGCGCACTATGTTTAGTTGGGGTACTGCCGAGTTTAAAGATGAAGTAAACAGCGATGCATGGAATCAAAAAAGAAATCTCTCTTTCAAAACCGACATCTTTGACCTTACTTCTATTATTGAGTTCAACTTTTTCAAGTACGACAAAGCCAACGCAAAAGGAAAACATTGGTGGACTCCTTATATAGGCACAGGAGTTACACTTTTCTTTTTTAATCCGAAGGCGGAATACAAAGGCAAGTGGTATTATCTGCAACCGCTCGGCACCGAAGGACAAAACGACCCGAGTTATTCAGGTGTAAAAAAATATCGTCTTTATAGTTTCGCCATTCCTATTGTTGGTGGGTTTAAGTTTTCGTTTAAACGAAACTGGAACATTGCTATTGAAGCAGGTGTGCGCAAAACGTTTACCGATTATTTAGATGATGTTAGCGGCAACTATCCAAGCTATGCTTCCTTGCCCGGTGGCTCTACGGGTTTGGCGGCTGCCCTTTCTGATCGCTCTGCCGAACATGGCGGTGAAAAAGCAGGAACCCCCGGCTACCAGCGCGGGCAATCGGGTAAGTTCGATGACTACCTTATGGGCGGCATTACTATTTCATACACTATTATGAAAGTGCAGTGCCCAAGTCCGAATGGAACGTATAGATAGTTGACGGTTGACGGTTCGCAGTTCACTGCAAAATGAATAGCTTCTTTCCCTGCCCTCTTTTAATATCTTCGCCCCCGCTTCAAAATTTTTTCTGTTTTATTGGTGTAATCAACTGCCTTTATCCGTTAATCATTGCGAAGCATAAAATAATAATCGTAAACAGCGTTTAATCGTTCGCGTGAGTTTGAAAGAACAAATAGATTTAACCCGACTGCCCAAGCACATTGCTGTGATTATGGATGGCAACGGGCGTTGGGCAAAGCAGAAGGGTAAGAATCGCATTTTCGGTCATACCAACGGAGTAAATGCGGTGCGCGAAACTGCCGAGGCATGTGCCGAGTTGGGAGTTGAATACTTAACCATGTATGCGTTCAGTGCCGAGAACTGGAATCGTCCGCAATTGGAAGTAAGTGCACTGATGACCCTGCTGTTAAAAACGATTAACGGAGAATTGAAAACGCTTTTGAAAAATGATATTCGCCTCGGTGCCATTGGCGATATCGATTCATTGCCAAAAGGGGTAGCGAAGGAGTTGCGAGAGGCCATTGAAAAGACTTCGCATTGCAAACGAATGGAATTGATTTTGGCATTGAGCTACGGAGCAAAAAATGAAATGGTGCGTGCAGTGAAACAAATTGCGTTGAAAGTGCAAAGCGGAGAAACAACACTGCACGATATCAATGAAAATCTCATCAGCGAGAATTTGTACACAGCGGGAAGACCCGACCCGGAATTGCTGATAAGAACTAGCGGAGAGAAGCGGGTAAGTAATTTCTTGTTGTGGCAATTAGCCTATGCGGAGTTTTATTTTACGGATGTGTTTTGGCCCGAGTTCAATAAAGAAGAATTGTATAAAGCAGTGATAGAATTTCAAAACCGCGAACGCAGATTTGGT
Organism: Bacteroidota bacterium; assembly: GCA_947479455.1. Taxonomy (GTDB): domain Bacteria; phylum Bacteroidota; class Bacteroidia; order Chitinophagales; family LD1; genus Bog-950. Next base: position 17,848 of record CANJZE010000009.1, on the reverse strand, counting down.
AAAACAAGCGAGCAGATAAAGAATGGATAAATGGAAGAATGGAATGTTGGATGTTTCAAAAATCCATTATTCCATCATTCCATGCTTCCTCAAAAAATAAAGTTGAGATAAAAACTAAAACTAAACCCTCCTGAAAAAGTCCTTCATTCTCCCCTTATTGTTAGTGCAGCTCTTTGTGTTTTCACAAGTCGAAAAACAATCTTTTGATTACAGCAATGGAGGCGAATATGAAATTGCTGATGTAAAAATAGAAGGTGCAAAATTTTTGGATGCCCATATCCTCACCACACTTTCGGGTTTGGCAAAAGGCGACAAAATCAAAATTCCCGGAGAGCAAATTCCAAAAGCCATTAAAGCACTTTGGCGTCAAAAACTTTTCACCAATATTTCAATTGATGCTTCAAAAATTGAGACCGGAAAAATTTATTTGGTGATTCATGTTGAAGAGCGGCCGCGTATTTCGCGTTACTCTATAAGAGGAGTGAAGAGCAGTGATGGCGATGAGCTGAAAAAGAAACTCGACCTACGCGCGGGAAGTATTTTTACCGACAACATGCGCGCTATTACCATTAACACGGTAAAGAATTATTACATCGACAAAGGATTTTTAGATGTGCATGTGGATGTGAAGGAGTTTAAAGATTCGCTTTTAGTAAACAGTGTGCTGGTTCGTATTTCGGTGGATAAAGGAAGCAAGGTAAAGATTGACCATATCAATATTTACGGAAGCCATGAGGTACCTGAAGCAAAGTTGAAACGCCAGATGAAAGAGACACACGAGAAAATCAAATTCGATTTAGATGGTTTGTTTCAATTCAGGAAAAATTTTGCTCGCGATTCTATTACCGTAAAATGGTATCAGATTATCGGAAACCTTTCGGTAATGCGCGCGAAGGATTATGCCGAGCGTCATATCAACCTCAATGTTTTCAAAACATCGAAGTTTAAGAAAGACGATTATGAAGAAGACAAGCGCAAGATTGTTGACTTTTACAACAGCCAAGGTTTTCGAGATGCGCATATTCTACGAGATACCATTACCATGGCAGACCCGAAAAACATGAATATTGATATTTATGTGAGCGAGGGCAAGAAATATTATTTCCGAAACATCTTCTTCAATGGAAATACCAAGTATGCCGATTCTGTACTTGCAAAAATCGTGAACATTAAACGTGGTGAAGTTTATAACCAAAAAACTTTGGATGAAAGAATTTTTATGAATCCGAATGGAGGCGACTTGAGTTCGCTTTATATGGATGATGGTTATTTGTTTTTCAGTGTAACACCTTTAGAAGTAACGGTAGTAGGCGATTCAATAGATATAGAATTACGTATTAACGAAGGCGCACAGGCCACCATTAATGAAGTGCGAATTTTGGGGAACACCAAAACAAATGAGAAAGTTATTCGGAGAGAATTGCGCACGTTGCCGGGAAACAAATTCAGCCGAACCGATTTGATTCGTTCGCAACGCGAAATCATTAACCTCGGTTATTTCGACCCTGCGCAATTAGATGTGGTGCCCATTCCAAATCCTGAAAAAGGAACGGTGGATATTGAATACCGCGTAGTAGAAAAACCTAGTGACCAGTTGGAACTTTCTGCCGGTTACGGTGGTGCTGCTACTTCTACTAACTCGGGTGGTTTATTCGGAACACTCGGTGTAAACTTTACCAACTTCTCTCTCAAAAATATTATTGATAAAAAAGCATGGACACCGCTTCCATCGGGCGATGGTCAGCGTTTGGGTATTCGCGCTAACTCAAACGGAAGAGCGTTTCAATCATATAGTGTTTCGTTTACTGAACCTTGGTTAGGTGGTAAGAAACCGCAATCGCTCAGTATTGCGTTTAACCGTTTGCGCGCTAACTCGCTTAACCCGTACGACTACACAAAAATTATTGGCAAGTATTTTTCTACCAGTTTATATGTGGGTCTAGGCACCCGCTTGAAATGGCCCGATGATTTTTTCACCGCAGAAATAGGTTTGGAGTTTCAGCATTACATTTTGGATAACTACAGCACCTTCTTTGTTTTCAGCAATGGACGTTCTACCAATTTGAATTTGCAGTTGACGGTTTCACGCGATTCGCGCGAATTAGCTGCACCTACTTTTTACAACCGCGGAATTTATTTTATGGTGCAAGGAAAGTTCACACTGCCTTACTCTTTAATGTTCAACTCGCGTAAAGAATTGAATTACGAAGACCCGGCATTGCCAGCGGCTGAACGTTACAAATTTGTGGAGTTCCACAAATGGAAACTTGCATTTGAATGGTATACACCAATCTGGAAAAATTTAGTGTTTAAGGCATCGGCTAACATGGCGTTCCTTGGCGTGTATAACAAGCGTGTGGGTTACTCACCATTTGAGCGGGTGGAGTTTGGTGGCGATGGTTTAAGCAATCAAAATGCGGGAACACAATTAGGTCGCGATATTGTTTCGTTCCGCGGTTATCCGGTGGTTACCCCGCAAGGGGGTGCGCCTATCTATAACAAGTTCTCGATGGAGTTACGTTATCCAATTTCGTTGAATCAATCGGCAACTATTTACGCTTTGCTTTTTGCTGATGCCGGAAATTACTGGACAGGTATTCGCGAATACAAGCCTTACGATTTAGCTAAATCATTTGGTGCGGGTGTGCGCGTGTTCTTACCTATGTTTGGTTTACTTGGTTTCGATTATGGTTTAGGACTAGACCGCGACAAATTCGGACTATCGCCTAAAGCCGGCAACAACATTTTTGCAAAATACGGTGAGTTCAGAATCATTTTGGGAAGAGAACCGGATTGATGAAATACAGACTGCAGACAATAGACCGTATGTTTCATCCCGCTTTTTTAGCGGGAGACAATGCAAACTACCCTTGTTTGTATCAACAGAATTTAAGCACATGACAATCTTTTTATACTTTCCGTAACCAATGGAAATCTTCGTTCTGTTTATTGCGCTTCTTCTTATTGCCTTTTTTTCGGGAATTGAAATTGCTTTTGTTTCTGCCAATAAACTGCGCATTGAATTGCTGAAAGAAAAAGGTTCATCGGCTGCGCGCATTATTGCCGACTTCAATGACCATCCTTCGCAGTTTATCAGCACTATGCTGATTGGCTTGAATATTTCATTGGTTCTTTTTGGTAGCGTGAACGCCAACTATTTTACACACGAACACTTTCACTTTCTACCCGAAAACGAAATTCGTTTACTAGTGGTGCAAACGGTGTTTACCACTTTTATCATATTAGTTTTTGGTGAACTGATTCCCAAGATTTTGTTTCGGGTGAACTCAGACCAAACTCTCTTGTGGTTTGCTTTCCCTGCAAAATATCTGTTTTACCTACCGCTTCAACCATTATCGAAATTGTTTCACAACATTTCTCGTTGGTTGATTACAAAAATTACCCGCACCGAATTGTTGGAAGGTCGTCAGTCATTTACCAAGGAGGATTTGGAATACTTAGTAAAGGAAACGGCTGTTACCGATGAAGGCGGCAAGGACGAAGCTGACCATTTGAATTCAGAAATTTTCGAGAAAGCACTTTACCTCAAAGATGTAAAAGTGCGAAGCTGTATGGTGCCGCGTCCTGAAATTGTGGGGATTGATTTTTTAGATAGCAAAGAAGATTTGAAGAAGAAGTTTATTGAAACAAAACTATCACGCTTGATTGTGTATGATGAAACCATGGACAAACTCCTTGGCTATATTCATCATTTCGATTTGCTCAAAAGTTTCGAATCTATCAAACAGATTATTCGTCCGCTCATGGTAGTGCCTGAAAGTATGACCGCGCGCGATTTGATGTTGCAGTTTATTCGCGAACGAAAAAACATTGCCTGGGTAGTAGACGAATACGGTGGCACTGCGGGCATTATTACACTGGAAGATTTGATGGAAGAAATTTTTGGTGAAATAGCCGATGAGCATGATGAAGAAGATATGACCGAGAAGAAAATTTCGGAAACGGAATTTGTTTTTGCAGGAAGACTGGAAGTAGATTATCTGAATAACGAATACGATCTCGGAATTCCTGAAGGAGAATACACCACTTTATCGGGTTATATCATCAGCGTGTTTGAAGATATTCCAGAGCCGGGAACCAAAATTGATTTAGACCATTTTCATTTAAAAATTCTGCGCGCCAGCGATAAACGAATTGAATTGGTGAACATTCAATTGAAAGCAGAGGAGTGATGAACAAAGTTTTATCTCGTTTCATCATTTTTGTTTTCTGTTTCTTCTTTATCCTTATTTCTTTTTCTCAATCCACTTCTCTTGCTGATTTAGTTAATCCCCTCATTGGCACTAAAGGTCTTTTTCTTTACGGCAGAACTACTCCGTTTGTAACTCCGCCATTTGGAATGACGCACTGGACACCCGTAACGCGCAAGAGCCGCATTGCTGTTCCGTTGTATAATTATTTCGATACGCGCATTCGCGGTTTCCGCGCTTCGCATAAACCTGCAATGTGGATGGGCGATTATGGACACGTAACGCTAAAGCCAGTTATCGGTAAGCGGAAATCAAAATCATTAAGGCGCACGTATTACTTCTCGCATGGTTTTGAAAAATCAAAACCATATTCTTACTCAGTTAGTTTGATTACGCAAAAACTAAAGAAGATTAAAACAGAAATGACCGCCACGGCACGCTGCGGTATGCTGAAGTTTGATTTCCCAAAAAACGAGACGCCATCTGTTTTTGTTGAAGCCAGTGAACGAAACGATTCAGCAGGTTGGATAAAAATCAATCCTGATGAGAAAGAAATTATTGGTTGGAATAAAGACCGTCAATCTTCTCTTCTCGGTCCGCCTCTGCCTAACTTCAAAGGCTATTTTGTTATTCAGTTTAGCGAAGCCTTTGAATCATTCGGTGTTTATGAGAACGAAGAGTTGAAGCAAGACAGCACCCAACAAACTGCCGATGCCTGCGGGGCATGGGTTCGTTTTGCTAAGAACAGCAAACACGTTCAGGCAACCGTTGCCACTTCTTTCATCAGTATTGAACAGGCGCGCGAAAATTTGCAGAATGAAATTGCTGACAAAGGTTTTGAAGTAGTTGCTGATGAAACCAAACAGCAATGGAATAATTATTTGAGCCGATTGGAAATTGAAGCCACCAAAAGACAGAAAGGAATTTTCTATTCCGCCATGTATCATACGCTATTATTTCCACGCACATTTTCGGAGTATGGTCGCTACTACAGCGCGTTTGATGATAAAATTCACAGCGGTGTTTCTTACAACGATTACTCGCTTTGGGATACTTACCGTACCGAGCACCCGCTGCTCATTCTTACCGCACCCGAGCATGTACCAGGTATGGTGCAGAGCTTGGTGCAGATGTATGAAGAAGGCGGCTATATGCCCAAGTGGCCTAACCCTACCTACACAGGCATTATGATTGGCACACATGCCGATGCCGTTATTGCCGATGCGGTGGTGAAAGGCGTAAAGGGTTTCGATTTACAGAAAGCGTACGAGGCGTGTATGAAAGATGCCATGGTGCCATCGGGTAATGATAGTGTGAACCGGTGGGCTGACCGCGCGCCTTTTACTTTTATTGAGGCGCGTGCCGGTTTGTATTGGTGTAAAAAACTTGGCTATGTGCCCGTAGACAAAACCAACGAATCGGTTTCTAATACTATTGAAGGTGCGTATGATGATTTTTGTGTGGCGCAGGTAGCCAAGGCAAACGGCAAGTTGGATGATTATGATATGCTGATGATGCGCAGCAAGAATTACCAAAACGTTTACAACCCCGCCACCGGTATGATGGCTCCGCGCAAAGCTGATGGCACCTGGAACAAAGACACCCGCAGGGGTTTTACCGAAGGCAGCCCGTGGACGTATTTATTCGGAGCGCAAAATGATATTCCCGGCTTGATTGATTTGATGGGCGGCAAAGAAAACTTCATTAAAAAGTTGAATCAGAATTTCCGGGGCGTGCATTACATACACATGAACGAGCCGGGGCATCATTACACGTATCTGTATGATTACGTGGGTCAGCCGTGGCGCACGCAATACATGGTTAATCTTAACCGCAGGTTTTTATACCGCAACAATCCCGATGGTATGGATGGCGATGACGACTGCGGGCAAATGAGTGCCTGGTATGTTTTCAGTTCGCTCGGGTTTTATCCCGTTACTCCGGGCACCGATGTTTATGCTATCGGCACTCCGCTGTTTACTAAAGCAACAATTCATTTTGGTGAAAACAAATTTGAAATAACAGCTCACAATGTTTCGAAGAAAAACATCTACATCCAATCCGTTTCACTCAATGGAAAAATTCTGAACGAACCGTTTCTGCATCATGGCGATATTATTAACGGAGGAAAACTGGAGTTTGAAATGGGAGGGAAGCCTAAGAAGAGTTGGTAAACTTATCTTCCCATAAAAGCATGATACGCTTTGTGTTCAAGTTTACTTTTAATAAACGCTTCAAAAATCGGCAGCGCCACGTTATTGCGAACCGCTGAATCTGATTGCAGATACTGATTTATTTCTTCGAGATAATTTTTCAGATTTTTATGTAGCTTTTCTTTTTCGGTAATCACACAAAGGTTTTTGAACCCGCGCAAAACTATTTCTTCAAACTTTGATTTCTGTTTGTTCTTCTTTAAAAAATATTCCACGTTCTCAAGAATGTTATGTACGAACTCAAGATTGTTCAACTCGTAATGTGCCATTAATTGAAACAACAACAGCACTCCCTGAAAATCGTAGTGGCGATCAATTTTCGGATACTGTTTGTAAAGTTCAATCCAGTCGAGCACGCGGCTGTATTCACCATACTCTAATAAACCCGAAGTGAAAGCAATGATAACCCCGAGGTGTAAATCCTTTCTGATTTTTGCTCCGTAAGTTTTGATGGCACTCTCGGTTTCATCCACCAGTTTCATCAACTGCGCTTTGTCGTTTTTATAATCGTAATACACTAAAGCAAAACGCGCATAACTTAAATGGGCTGAAATTTTTACGGGCTCGGTTTTTATTTCGAGCTTTTTAAAATCTTTCAAGTGTTTTTCAAACGCTTTCATATTGCCAGTGCGCAAAGCATCGGTCAATAACAGGTCGTAAAGAATAACCGAAGAAATTTGTTCGTATTGATTGAAGTAAGGATGTTTTTTTACCAGCCGCAACGACTCTTCTATCTGCTTATAGGAATTTGCGTAATCGGCTTTTGATGAAAAATAATTGATGCGTATATCGCTTTGAATAATTTTTGCACTCAGCGATGCACTGTTTTGCTTTTCTGTTTCATTATAAATTTTTTGGTGAGCGGTTTTTCGTTCGCTGTCTTTTACAATGTATGATTCGCTAATGAGTGCGCGTTGTTGGTAATGAAGTTCCAGAAACTTAGTATAGTTGTTCAGCAAGTCTGCTGTTTTTCTGTTTGTCTCAATCAGCGTTTCAACGGGATAATGTGCTTCCTTGTCGAAAGGTTGCAGCAAATAAATTTTGCGTTCGAGCAAGTGAAGTTGAAATCGCAAACCAAAGAGTTCATGTTCATCGGCAATTGAAATTCCTTTGGTGAGAATTTTAAACGCTTGCGGATAAAGCCCTTTATCAATCAGAATTTGTGTTTGCGAAAAGAGCGCAAAGACTTTCGCCTCAATATGTTCTTCAGCATGATATGCCGTGAGCGATTTTAAAATGCTTTCATACAAATAATTTTTTGCCACTGAAAACTGTTTCAAAAACTTCTTTCCTTTAAAATCTTTCTTCAGTTGTGCTTCATCGTATTCGCGTAGTACTTCTATGGCATCGAACAACTTCAAATAATTGTTTCCGTCAGTTCCTTCAAACCGTGAAGCCGCCTTTTTGAAGTATCCCTTTTCGGAAGGAGTAAGTGATTTAATAAGTTCGTGCAGTGCATCCATTGTTCGCAAGATAAAACCCTGCGGCAGATTCCGAAACCTAAAAAATCAAATTTTTTCCCTTGTGTTCGGTTGGTAACAAGAGCACATTTGCTTCAACTAAATTCAAAACCATGAAAAAGTATCTATTCCTGTTTCTGCTTTTTATAGTAGCAGCGGGCAGCAACTTTCTTAAAAACGGTTTAATGACAGAGAGAGATGAAACGGAAAATGAAGGAGGAGGTGAACAAGGTGAAAGTCACGCGCGTTTTCCTGACGAAAACTTTCAATTCTCGGCACCTCAGTTTTATTCTGTTTTGCATCAGGTGGAACAAATGCCCACCGATAAATATGACCGCTCCGTAAACAGTTGGGAGTTTATTGGACCCGACACGATGATTGTAACCAGCAATGTAAATTTTTGCGGGCGGGCACGTTGTGTTCAAGCGTTCAACCCTCAAAATCCGGAAGACCTGGGTATTCGTGTAAGTACAGGTACCGGTGGCTTGTGGAATATGAAGAATATAAACGGACAAATTATTGCTGAATCGCTGCAAGGAGATTTACCTATTGGCGATGTTCCTGCTTTCGATATTTATCCCGGACATTTGGATACTATGATTGCCGGCACCGGGGAGCCCGGGGCAAATGCCGGTGTTGGGCTATTTATAACCTACGATGGCGGACTTCATTGGGAGCAAACAAATACCTCGTATCCGGTTCCATTATGTTATCATAAGGTTTTATTCAACCCCGAACATCCCGATACTGTTTTTGCCGCATCATCAAGTGGCTTATTTCGCTCAACCGATGGGGGATACACGTGGAATTCGAGACTAAGTGGCGATGTTACCGACTTTGCTTTTAATCCGCAGCATCCCGATACAGTTTATGCGTGCAGAATAGGCGGAGGTTTTTTTCTTTCAACCGATGCAGGTACCAATTTTAATTATCTCAGCTCTCCACCAATTGGATTTGGACATACTTGTTTAACGGTGGCACCTTCTTCGCCAAATATTCTTTTCACATGTATTATCACCGGGTTAAATGAAACGCAGATTTACAAATCACTTGATTGGGGGGGAAGCTGGAACCGCTGCCACATTACTAATTATCTGGGAGTGGTAGATACATTTTCCATTCACTGGAATCAGGGCTACTACAACAACTGCATTACTATAAACCCAACTGATGCCAATATGGTAATTATTGGAGCCGGTGATATTTCGCGTAGCGTAAACGGAATTGATTTTTATGAAGGACAAGGTGCCGATGGGCATCATGACCATCATGGTTTTGCCTGGCAAAGCGATGGTAGTTTGCTCGATGCTAACGATGGAGGATTGTTTGTGTCGTACGATAACGGAGCTACTATGAACAGCTCACTAAATTATTTACCGGTATCGCAGTTTTACAGTTACGACTTATGCGATTATTACCCACAGGCAATCATTGGCTCTTTGCAAGATAATGGAACCGTAACGCATAAGTTTTCGGGAGGAAAATGGATTTGGAAATGGAATATTGGAGGCGATGGATTTTCGTGCGGAATAAATCCGGCTTATGAGCAGGATGTAATGACACACTACAACCAATCGCTTGCTCATTCTTTCAATGGGGGAAATTCGTGGACCGGCACAAGCGTTCCCGGTATAACTCCTTCAGGTTGGTACTTACCAAAATATGAACGAGGCACTTCGGGTTCTTCACCCGCCAAAAACGGAGCTTATGTAAAAGGTTTCAAACAACTTTTCAAGCGCGATAGTTTATACAATTGGTCGGCTGTAAATACCGGAAATGAATTTACCAATGACATTTGGCATTATGCTTTAGGCAATAGAAACACGGCTGACGACTTGCAAAATATTTTGGTGAGCATGCCCGCAGCCAGCACCGAAAAAATTTATATCCGCGACCGCACCAATACTTTTTGGTATAACATATCTCACAACTTGCCTTTTGATAACACAGAGCAATACGGTGTAGCCACTGCATATTTCAACAACGACATCTCATACGCCTTTACTGTTTCCGGTGATTCAGCAGGCAAAGTGTATATGAACAGCGATATAGGTATTACCGATTGGATTGACATCAGCGGAAATCTTCCGCGTGGTATGCGCATTAATTGTTTGGCGAATAATCCTTACAATCCAAATGAAGTTTTCGTGGGCACCTATCGCTTTGGTGTCTTTAGAACTATTGTGGGAACAAATGTCTGGACACGTTGGGTAAATGGTTGGCCCAATGGTATGGATATTACGGGGCTTGAAGCAGTGGATAGCAGTGCCATTAACGGTAAAATGTTTTTAGAGGCTTCGAGTTATGGCAGAGGAATCTGGCGTAGAGAAATTACGGGCGAAGATCCTTCGGCTGTTACCGCAACATCACTGGAAAATAATTTCTCACTCAAAGATTTTCCGATTATAAAATCGGGAAATGAAATTGCAGTGAAGTTTGAAACTGAAAAAACCGCGGTGGTAAAAATTGAATTTTATGATTTGAGCGGACATCTGTTGCAAACTGTGTGCAACCAAAAATTTGAAGCCGGAAATTATTCGCTGCCAGCAAATTCAAATGCGCTTTCATCGGGAATTTATTTGTGTAGCATGCTCTTGAATGGAAAAAGCAGGGTTACAAAGAAAATGGTGGTGGTGAATTAAAATTTGTCGTGCTGAGCTTGTCGAAGCGCATCCTTCGACAAGCTCAGGATGGCAAACCCATTTTTTTTGAGTTCAGTTAGCCGCTGCTGAAGTAATTCGGTGGCGGTTTTTATTTGCGCAACGTGCCAAACACAAAATCAAAAACGGGATACGAAATATTGAAATTGTATTTGTCCATTTCTTTGAGGTTGTGATGCTCATGGTGCAGCATTCGAAGCGTTTTCAAAAACGGAATTTTGTAAATGAAATTTGTTTCGGGCAAATGGTAAGCCAGGTGAAGCCATTCGTAATTGAGATAGTAAGCCAGCGTGGTAGCCACATAAATTAAAGCGGCATTGAGCGAAAAGAAATGATAGACCAGCGCAAAAACAGGCGCTACGAAAAACAACGAAAAGAAAATGAGCAGCACAGGCGGAAAGAGAATGATTTTAAAATCGTTGATGCTGTCGCAGTTCATGTTTTCATTCGTAAAGAAATGATGGTGCTGTAAAGTATGGCGTTTAAAAACCGCCTTGAGTGGTTGGTAACGGTGGTGCATAGGATAGCGGTGCCCGAAATATTCAAACAGATTGGTGTAAAGAAAGGTAAGCGGAATAACGAGCAGTTGTTTCCATGTAGGCGCATGAATATTGAAAACACAAACGCTAATACCTGCCGCGCACCAAAGCGTAATGAAAACAAAATGCAGTTTGCCCGAATAGTTCTTCGTAATAAACTCCTCACGAAACCGCTGACGAAAAATTTGTGTTTGTTCCATCGTGGAGTGAAAGTAATAAGTGTTTTCGTTATTGTTCTTGACTGCCCACACCATGTTTTACACTGCGTTTTTTACGCAAAATATTTTTTTACATTGCGTCCACATTGGAGAACCAAATGTAACCCCATGCGTAAATTTTCTTTTTCTATTATATTATTTCTGTCGTTCGTTTCTATATCATTTGCTCAAACTGCCACCGTTCGTGGCACTATTAAGGACGGTAAAACAGGCGAGTTGCTCGAAGGCGCTAACGTGGTACAGCTGCCCAGCAATGGCACCGTAACCGATGCCCAGGGAAACTATGAATTGAAGGCGACTCCCGGTGATGTGATTCTCGTTATCAGCTACCTCGGCATGAAAGCCGATACACAAAATTTTACGGTGAAGGATGGCGAACTCAAAATACTCAACAAGACTATGGGTGGCGGCCCGGTGGAATTGCAAACCATTGTGGTGGGCGAAAACAAAGTGGGAATCAAATTACAAAAAGCTACGCAGTCTGTAGATGTTATTAAGCCGCGTATGCTCGAGAGTAATAACATTACGAACCTGCAACAGGCGGTTACTAAAATTCCGGGTGTTACGGTGCTTGACGGGCAAATGAGTATTCGCGGAGGAAGCGGTTACGCCTATGGTTCGGGTAGCCGTGTAATGCTCGTGATTGATGAAATGCCGCTCATGACAGCCGACCGTGGCGATATTGAATGGCCTTTTATTCCGGTTGAAAACATTGAGCAGATGGAGGTGAACAAGGGTGCTTCATCGGTGCAGTACGGTTCATCGGCTTTGAACGGAGTTATTAATGTAACCACGGCTTATGCGCGCGATACACCCGTTACCAAGTTCACGGTGTTTTATGAGGGCATGGACAAGCCGCCCGTTGATTCGTTCCGCTGGTGGAAACGCGATGGAAAGGTTTTTCAGAACCCGAACACTATGGGCGTAAGCTTTTTGCACAAGCAAAAATTCGGTGCGGTCGATTTTGTTATCAGCGGCATGATGCAGGGTAGCCAAAGTCATTTGCAGTCGGAGTATGACCACTTTGCGCGTTTCAGTTCTAAAATTCGTTGGCAACCCGCCAAGCTGAAACGCTTAACACTTGAAATTTCTGCCAATCTTCTTTACCGCAAAAGCGGATTTCAGTTTTATTGGTTAGATGCCGCTCATCCATATTTAGCTGCTTCGGGAGTTACTTTAAACGAACGGTATTTTCACGCTTACATTGACCCCAAAATTCGATACGTAGACAAGAAGAATAATCAGCACAAAATTTACGGAAGAATTTACCGACAGAATAGTATAGATGGAGAAACTGATTTCTGGATATATCGTGCCGAGTATCAATTTCGTCATGACTTCGGAAAAATCGGTCGTATTCTTTGCGGTGTTAACAACGAACATTGGATAATAAAGGATGGAACACTAGGGCATCATAAAGCCGATTTTGGAGGCGGATTTTTGCAGGGCGAAGTAAATTACAAATGGCTAACATTTAGCGCGGGTGTGCGCGAAGAATTTGTGCGGCTTGACAGTGCAATCACCCCCACCATTCCCGTTTTCCGTGCCGGGTTTAATTTCGAAATCAGAAAATATAATTACATCCGCGCATCGTTTGGCCAGTCGTTTCGAGTGCCGAGCATTGGAGAGCGGTTTGTGGTGTATCAGTTAGCGGGAATTGAAATTAGACCGAATGCACATATCAATCCTGAAAGTGGTTTTACTGCTGAACTTGGTTACAAACGCAGTTTAAAAATTGGCAACTGGCTAGGCTATTTAGATGCCGTGGTTTTTTGGACTGAGTTCAGAAACATGATTGAATTTAAATTCAATGTGGAGTTGGATTCCAACTACAACACCCACCTTTATTTCCAATCGCAAAACGTGGCGCGCGCCCGTATATTTGGCTGGGAACTCTCGGCTTATGGCGAAGGCAAAATTGGTCCCGTTGATTTCACCACCATGTTTGGCTATACTTATTTCTACGGAGTAGATTTGAACGATACCATGTATGGCGCAGCAAAAAGAAACGCGAAAGTTGGGAATTTTATACTGGATGCATTCACTCACTTCTCGTTGCCTACCGCAAAATCTGATCACGATTGGGATTCGGTAACTGCCGGTATGCTGCGATACAGAAACCCGCACACGTTCAAAGCTGATTTCGATTTTATTTTCATCAACAAAATTCACTTTGGCACTTCATTCCAATATTATAGCTACATGGGTCAGATTGATAAAGTATTTGGAATCTTCATTCCAGATATCAATCGTATTCGAAGAGAGAATCGCAACAAAGGAGATTTTATTTGGGACCTACGAGCTGGATACGACATCAACAGAAATGTTTCGCTTAACTTCCTCGTTAAAAATGTAATGAACTCTAACTACGCAATTCGTGTTGCCAAACCCGATAAGCCGCGCTCGTATACGGTTCAGTTGGTAGTTAATTTTGGGGGCTCAAACAGTTCAACATCCGCTCAGAATGCGGCAAAGAGAATGGTGGCTATGTAAACTTGAAAGAAAGTTTAAGTCTTAAAATCGATTCATCCGGTTTAAGTGGACCTATTTTGTAGAAACCCATCGCAAGTAATTGAGTGGTTTCATCCCTTTCTCAAAAACCTCACCAAACATTTGGAAGTCTTAGTTCGAAAACTATCTTTGCACTCCGTTTTGCAAAACCGGTTCCAAAATTTTACGATTACAATGCTCAAATTATTAGGGTTTTAGTTCCTTTTTAAGAAACAAAAACCTTCGTGTTTTCATTGTATATTTTGGAGATTAGTTAACTACATCAAACCTAGCTACACATGGCAGAAATTCTGAAAAAAAATGCTGAGAGAATTAACTTCGGGAAAATTAAACTTCCTGACGAACAACCCGATTTGCTCGACATTCAATTAGAAACTTATAAAGAATTTGTTCAGTTAGAAACCACTCCTGAAAACCGCGTTAAAGAAGGCTTGCACCGTGTATTCATGGAAAATTTTCCAATTTCGGACACGCGCAGTATTTTCCAGTTAGAGTTCATTGATTATTTCGTTGACCCCCCACGCTATTCTATGGAAGAATGTGTGGAAAGAGGTTTAACTTATTGCGTTCCTTTGAAAGCAAAGTTGAAACTTTCGTGTAACGACCCTGAGCACATTGACTTTAATACTGTTGTGCAAGATGTGTTCTTGGGCAATATTCCTTACATGACTCCGAAAGGAACCTTCATTATTAATGGCGCTGAGCGCGTAATTGTTTCGCAATTGCACCGTAGCCCGGGAGTGTTCTTCGGTCAGTCGCTTCACCCTAACGGAACGAAGATTTATTCTGCCCGCGTTATTCCTTTCAAGGGAGCATGGATGGAGTTTGCAACCGATATCAATAACGTAATGTATGCATACATTGACCGTAAGAAGAAATTCCCGGTTACTATGTTGTTGCGTGCCGTAGGTTACGATACCGATAAAGATATTTTGACCTTGTTTGATTTGGCCGATGAAATTGAAGTTACTAAACGCAGTGCCGAAAAAGCAAAGGGCAGAAAATTAGCCGCACGTGTTCTTAAAACATGGATGGAAGATTTTGTGGATGAGGATACCGGTGAAGTGGTTTCTATTGAGCGTAACGAAGTATTGCTCGAGCGCGATACTATTGTTGACGAAGAAAACATCAGTTTGATTCTGGACTCTGGCGTTAAGAGCATCTTTGTTCATAAAGATTCTCAAACAGCTGATTACTCTATCATCTTCAACACCCTTAATAAAGATACTTCAAACTCAGAAATTGAGGCGTTGAATCATATCTATAAACAATTGCGTGGTTCTGAACCACCTGATGAAGAAACAGCGCGTGGAATTATTGAAAAATTATTCTTTAGCGATAAACGTTACGATTTAGGAGAAGTAGGTCGTTACAAAATCAATAAAAAACTCGAGTTGGATATTGATATGGATACGCGCGTTCTTACCAAAACCGACATTATTCATATCGTTAAATATCTCGTGAACCTTTCTAATCAGAAAGCGGAAATTGATGATATTGACCACTTGAGCAACAGACGTGTGCGCACTGTAGGTGAGCAGTTGTATTCTCAGTTTGGTGTTGGTTTGGCTCGTATGGCAAGAACCATTCGTGAGCGTATGAACGTGCGCGATAATGAAGTATTTACTCCGGTTGATTTGATTAACGCAAGAACTCTTTCTTCGGTTATCAATTCATTCTTCGGAACTTCACAACTTTCTCAGTTCCTTGACCAGACTAATCCTCTTGCCGAAATTACCAATAAGAGACGTGTATCAGCTTTAGGACCCGGTGGTCTTTCGCGTGAGCGCGCAGGCTTTGAGGTTCGTGACGTGCATTATTCGCACTACGGTCGTCTTTGCACTATCGAAACACCGGAAGGTCCGAACATCGGTTTGATTTCAACGCTTTGTGTTCATGCTAAGGTGAACAAAATGGGATTCATTGAAACGCCTTACCGTAAGGTAGATGGCGGAAGAGTGAACCTGAAAGGCAAAGTTGATTTTTTAACCGCTGAAGAAGAAGATACAGTGAGAATTGCGCAATCGAACATTGCGATGGATGAGAAAGGAAACTTCAAGACAGATAAAATCAAATCGCGTTATCAGGGCGACTTCCCTATTCTTGCTCCTACCGAAGTGAATTATATGGATGTGGCTCCGAATCAAATCGTAGGAGTTTCAGCTTCATTGATTCCGTTCTTAGAGCATGATGATGCTAACCGTGCATTGATGGGTTCGAACATGCAGCGTCAGGCAGTGCCATTGTTGAAACCACAGGCTCCTATTGTAGGAACAGGGTTAGAAGGCAAGGTGGCTGTTGACTCACGTAATCTTATCAATGCCGAAAGAGAAGGTGTGGTAGAATATGTAGATGCCAATCAAATTATAGTTAAGTATGAAAGAACCGAAGAAGAGAAATTGGTTTCTTTCAAAGACGATAAGGTAACTTACAACTTGCCTAAGTTCATGAAAACGAATCAGAGCACTTGTGTGAACCTTAAACCGGTTGTTCGTAAAGGACAGCGCGTAAGAAAAGGCGATACACTTTGCGAAGGATTTGCAACACAAGGCGGTGAATTGGCTTTGGGTGCTAACTTAAAAGTGGCGTTTATGCCATGGAAGGGTTACAACTTTGAGGATGCAATTGTAATTTCTGAAAGAGTAGTTCGTGATGATATTTTCACTTCAATTCACGTAGAGGAATTTGAAATGGAAGTGCGCGATACCAAATTGGGTGAAGAAGAATTAACCCAGGATATTCCGAACGTGAGTGAAGAAGCCACCAAAGATTTGGACGAGAACGGAATTATTCGTGTAGGTGCACGTGTTAAGGAAGGTGATATCCTGATTGGTAAAATTACTCCGAAGGGAGAAACTGACCCAACACCGGAAGAGAAATTGCTTCGCGCAATCTTCGGTGATAAAGCAGGTGATGTGAAGGATGCTTCTATGAAGGTTCCGCCATCTGTTGAAGGTATGGTTATTTCAAAACGCCTTTTCCAACGTGCTAAGAAGGATAAGACTTCGAAATTGAAAGAGAAGACCTTGATTGAAAAACTCGATAAGGATTTCGAAAAGAAAACGGCTGATATGAAGTCGCTCCTTATTGACAAAATGATGAGTATCCTCAGCGGAAAAGTAACTACCGGCATTCAGACCATCTACAAAGAAGAACTGATTAGCAAAGGAACTAAGTTCACTTCACGTGTGTTGGCTGATTTAGATTTCAGTGTTACCGATGGTAATAACTGGACTAAGGACGAAGACACGAATAAGCTGGTGAAAATTATGTTGCACAACTACAACATGCGTGCAAACGAAGAGTTGGGTAAATACAAACGCGAGAAATTCAACATCAGCATTGGTGATGAATTACCTGCAGGTGTATTGAAACTGGCGAAGGTTTACATTGCTAAGAAGCGTAAGTTGAAAGTAGGAGATAAGATGGCGGGCCGTCACGGTAATAAAGGTATTGTGGCTCGTATCGTTCGTTCAGAAGATATGCCGTTCCTCGAGGATGGAACTCCGGTTGATATCGTATTGAATCCACTAGGAGTACCTTCGCGTATGAACCTTGGACAGATTTACGAAACCGTTTTGGCTTGGGCAGGACAAAAGTTGGGTGTTCGTTTTGCAACGCCAATTTTTGACGGTGCATCATTGGATGAAATTCAATCGTACATCAAGAAAGCGGGTTTACCTGAACTAGGTTCTACTTACTTATATGATGGTGAAACAGGTGAGCGTTTTGACCAGGAAACCACAGTGGGTATCATTTACATGATAAAACTGATACACATGGTTGATGATAAAATGCACGCGCGTTCTATCGGACCTTACTCGCTCATTACACAGCAACCACTCGGAGGTAAAGCACAGTTCGGGGGTCAGCGTTTTGGAGAAATGGAGGTTTGGGCACTCGAAGCATACGGTGCTGCAAACATTCTTCAGGAATTGCTTACCGTTAAATCTGATGATATCATCGGTCGTGCAAAAACTTACGAAGCTATCGTTAAGGGAGATAATATTCCTGAAGCAGGAATCCCTGAATCGTT
>CANJZE010000008.1 GCA_947479455.1 Bacteroidota bacterium | reverse complement strand
AACGCGCTACTAAAAGCAGCGCGCTTGGACTATTCCAGTCGGTTGAGTTATCCCTTCTTGAGTTGCTTCCCAGCAGAGCTCAAGTCCGTTTCACTCAACGCAACAAAATTATATTTTTAAACCTGACACAGTTTATTGAACACTCCCTCAACGGCTACATTTATCTACCGAGCTAATGGGCGTATTGGGTCAACTCCTCTATATTCATCGCAGTAATTTGGAGGAAGTAGACCGCTATTTCGATTTATCGCTACTGCGCGAACCGGGAATTGACGGAATAAGCGGCTCGCTGGCACCCAACACACTGGTGAATGCCAACACGGGGGGACATAGCATTACGGCTGATACAAGGTTCAAAATTTATAATTTCAGTTCCGTATTTGCGCCACTAATGTTTGGCTATGCCGATACTCCCGATAGCACTGCCTTTTCTGCTGCTATAAGTATTAACCCGGGCGAATCGGTAGAGAAAACAGCCGCAGAACTAGGATACAATACGACCAACCACTACCTGAATATTCTCAACAAAACGGCCATGCCGGCCGATTGGAAAATTGTATTCCTGTAAAATCAGCGCTTTCCTTTTCATACTGTTTCCTCCTTTCGGCAACTGCCGAAAGGAGTTTTTTTGTTGGCTTACATATACAACCGCTGTTCATTTATAAGGACAAAAGCGCAAACCGTGGTATCAGAACGCAACAATTGTTTTTTATAAAAACGCAAACCTTAGTAAAAATATAACCTTCGGGTAAAGCAGCGAAAAAGCGCTATACGAACATCTCATCTTATTGTTTCAACAAATCCAATAAAATAAATGTTGGCACAACCTTTTGCTTGTGGAATAGTTGTTTTACTTTCACAATCCCTTATTTGACAACCCACCAGTTGTTATTTATTTTTTACGTTATTAAAACTTAAACAAAACTTAAACAGTTAGGCTATGGTAAACTTTACACAATCTCTCAAAAAAAGCATCTTATCTCTCGCGGTTGTTGCTTTGGTATTGTTGGCAACAAACGTAAATGCACAAGTAAGTTGCTATACGTTTGCTCAGGCAACCGGTGCTACCTATACCGTCATTCCAAGTCCCACAACGGTTCATGCTGCCACTTGGGACGATAATGTTGCCGCGGTTACCATTCCGTTTACATTTACCTTTAATGGGATTGGCTATACGTCTTGTAGTGTCAATTCGAATGGTTACGTAACCTTCGGAGCTACAACTTCAACAACAACAGGCTACACGCCCATATCTTCAGCTACAGGTTACGCAGGGGCAATTTCTGCATTTGGTAGGGACTTAGTCAACAATGCAACTACAATTACTTATGGCACCAATGGGGGAACTACTCCTAACCGAGTATTTATTATTCAATGGAATGGCGCAAGAAGATATAGTAGTGTAGCAATTGCAGGTGATGTGCTTAACTACCAAATAAGATTATATGAAACATCGAACAAGGCAGAAATTATGTATGGCACCTGTACCGCCACAAGCGCTACAGCGTTAACATGCCAAGTGGGTTTAAGGGGTGCTGCGAATACAGACTATAACAACCGCACTGCAACCACCACATGGTCTGGAACAACAGCAGGTGGAGCGAACTCTGCTACGGTTACTTCGTCAAATACAATTATGCCCGCCAGCGGATTAACTTTTACTTGGACTCCGCCAGCCACTACAGCTCCAAACTGCGCTACGCAGGTATTGCTAGCAAATGCCGCTATTAATAAATGTGATAACAACACCTTTACTTGGACTGCCCCTGCCAGCGCTTGTGGCAACGCTCCAACAGGATACAAATTTTATTTAGGTACCGATGGTGGAGGTACAGTTACACCTACCACAGTCATTAACGGCACAAACTTAGGCAACGTATTAACTACAACCGTCACCGGTCTTTCCTATGGCACCACCTATTATTGGCAGGTAAAAGCTACCAACAGCGCGGGCGATGCGGCAGGTTGTACGATCAGAAGTTTTACGACAGCTGCTGTAGCTCCATCGGCTACAATTACACCCGCAAACACTAACTATTGTGGCACCGGTTCTGCAACTACTCTTTCGTGTTCTGCTGCTACTTCTTACTTATGGTCAACAGGAGCTACAACTCAAACACTTGCCCTGGGCACACCAGCAGCTAACTCATCTAATTTTTACAGGGTAACGGCAACGGATGCAAACGGTTGTACAGCAAGTGCAACTAAAGCGGTAAATGTGTATCCAAACCCGGCACTTTCAGCTTCTGCATCACCAACCACAGTTTGCCCAAGCAATAACTCAACCTTGACAGCAAGTGGTAGCGTTGCAACACCATTCTATACACTTGGTGCAGGACCGGCAGCGGTTAGTACCAGTGGCTTAACCGCTGGCACCTATACAACCGCTCCATCGGGTGATGATGTGGTTTCAAATGCGGTTAACATCGGTTTTAGCTTTACGTTTTTCGGCAATACTTATACAACCTTCCAAATAAGTACCAATGGTAATATTCAGTTTGGAACACCTCCGGTAAGTAATGCATGGACTCCTGCCACAATTCCAAGCGCAACTGTTCCCACTGCCGTTGGAAATACAGGAATTAATAACTATATAGCTTTGGCTTGGAGAGATTGGACAACAGTAGGCGCAGGCGAAATCAACTATTATACGACAGGCTCGGCACCTAACAGAATATGCCTGATTGATTTTAATGACGCAGGCAACTACGTGGGTCAAATAGTTTTACGCGAAACATCAAATACAATTGATATTATAACTACAAACATAGCTACAAATACCAGTGTTCAGGGTATAGAGAACTCAGGCGGAACAGCAGGTTTTGCGGTAACAGGTAGAAATAATGCGAGTTGGGCGTCTACAACCATATCAAGCTTTACCTTTACACCAATGACACCAAGCTTTACTTACGCCTGGAGTAATGTGGGCAGCTATTTAAACAATGCGGCTATTCAAAGCCCTACCTTTACTGCACCGGGAACTACTGGACCTTATGCATATACAGTAACGGCTACAGAGGCTGGCAGTGGTTGCACCGCAACTGCTACAACTACCGTTACGGTGGCTTCTACCACCTTGGGTGTTACGGCATCTGCCTCTCCAAACCCGGTTTGTTCAGGTAAGCCTACCACTCTTACCGCAGTACCAAGCGGTGGTTGCGCTCCTTATACTTATGCGTGGTCTTCGGGCGGCACGGGAATAACTACTTCCATTTCACCGGTAATTGCCGGTACGTATAATGTAACCGTTACAGACAATACGGGCGCTACGGCTAGTTCTGCAGTGAACGTGAACGTAAATCCAAATCCTTCAGTAAACATTACCTCCAATCCTGCAAATGCAACTATTTGCGGAGCGGGCAATGTGGTATTAACTGGTAACGGTTCGGGAGGCACGGGTGCATTAACTTATGCCTGGTCACCAACTACAGGTTTAGCGCCTGTAGCGGGTAATGTGGCAGTGGAAACAGCTACTCCTTCTACCAATACAACTTATGTAGTTACGGTAACCGATATTAACCTCTGTTCAGCAACTGCCAACCAATTAGTGACCGTTAATCCATTTGGAGTTACGCTTAATATTAACCCGGCTACAGTAACTACTTGTGCAGGTACCGATGTGCCTATTGCAGCAACGGCAACTACGTTTACAACAACAGTGGTAAACAATGCTACAGGCATTACTATTCCAGCGTTAGGCAGTGCCACTCCATTCCCATCTGCAATTGCAGTGAGCGGATTGCCTACAAGCGGTGTTTCGGTAAGTTCAATCACTATAAATGGCTTCACACATACATTTACAAGTGATGTGGATGCTCTTTTGGTTTCTCCAACATCACAAACATTGTCACCAATTTCTGATGTTGGTTCTACAGCCGCATCAAACGTAAACCTTACATTTAAAGATGGTTCACCCGCTTTAGCGCCAACGGTTACAGGAACGTATGCTCCAACTAATACAGGAGCTACTGATGACTGGTCAAGCATTGGCGTTTCTGGTACAGGATATGCACCTACCACTACAACTTTAGCAGGATTTACAGGTAACATGAACGGTACCTGGAACTTGTATGTTAAAGACGATGCTTCTAGTGATGCCGGTAGCATTACGAGCTGGAGCATTACATTTAAAGTAACCCAAACTACCGGGTTTACTTACGCTTGGAGTCCTGCAGGAGGATTAACTCCTGGTTCTGCCGATCAAGCCAATGAAACAGCAAACGTGGCTGTTAATACTACTTATACAGTTACGGCTACTTATACAAACGGTTGTTCGGCTACTGGCACATCGGCAATTACTATTTCTTCTGCGGCTTTGACAGGAACGCCTGTAGCTACCCCGTCTGCGGTTTGTGCGGGTTCAACGTCAACCCTCAACCCTCAGGCTACTGGTGGATGTCCGCCCTATACTTACGCTTGGAGCGATGGATTAGGTTCTGCAGCTACAGCAGTGGCTACAGTTAGCGTGGCTACTACTTATCATGTTACTGTATCGGATGCAGGCGCAGTAAATACAAGTGTGTTTGATTTTCCGGTAACGGTTCTTGCTAGCCCGAGTGTAAGCATTTCCACCAACCCAGCAGGCAGTGCAATTTGTGCTTCCGGCAACGTGGTAATGACAGCTAACGGAAGTGGAGGAACGGGTGCTTTAACATATACATGGTCTCCCACTACAGCTTTATTGCCTGTAGCAGGAACTGCGGCTATTGAAACTGCTACACCAACCACCACCACCGTATATACCGTTACAGTAAAAGACGTTAATCTATGTTCGGTAACCGCAGCTCAAACAGTAAATGTAGTCGGTGCCTTAACTATACCAACTATCAGCGCTACGCCTGCTTCTATATGCTCGGGGGACAATTCGCAGCTTTTAGTAGCTGCTGTGCAAGTGCCGGCAACTGTTACAGCAAACGCGTATACCTTTAGCACCAATGCTAGCGGAGGAACTTTGGCAAGTATGGGAGGCTCTACCAACCTATTGTCTAATTCAGCCGATGATACCCCTTCTTCGGTACAAACTTTCCCATCTTCTTTTGCTTTTGTTTTCGAAGGTGTTTCATACACTCAATATTCCGTTTCGCCCGATGGTTGGTTGAAACTGGGAGGCGGAGCGGCTACAAGTCAGTTCACGAATGCAGTTACCAGTGCCACCAACGTTCCAAAACTATATCCTTTTTGGGATGATTTGGCTACCGGAAGTGATGGTCACGTTTCGTACAAAATGTTTGGAAGTGCTCCTAACCGTCATTTCGTAATTGAATGGCAGGTTACCGTGCCTCGTTCTACCGGAGGAACATCCAATTCTACCTTCCAATTGTGGTTGTTTGAAACAACTAACGTGGTTGAATTCCATTATGGAACCATGGGAACTCCTTCTTTGGGCACAATTTCTTCAGGAATTACCGGCTTAACCTCTACCAGATACAACAGCGTAACCTTTACAGGTAACAGCGCAAGTAGTGCTACGCCAAACAATGCAAACACGAATACACCGGCAAGTGCCAGACGATATCGCTTTACACCACCAACCGCTGCGGCAACTTACAGCTATGTTTGGAGCAACCCGGGAGGTTTCTTATCGGCTACTAATATTGATAACCCTGTAGCTACAGCGGTTACCTCATCGCAAACATACAGCGTTACCGCTACCTCTAGTTTAGGTTGTACAGCTACAGCTACTACATCGGTTACTGTTGCTCCATTATCGGTATCTGCCATTACTGCAACACCAAGTACGGTTTGTTCAGCAGCGGCTACTACTATTTCAGCAACTGCTACAGGTGGTGGAACACCTTATACCTATGCTTGGAGCACTGGTCAAACCGCGGCTTCTTTCACCGCTAACCCAACTGTAAACCCAACGGTTTACACGGTTACTGTAAGTGATGCTTGCTCAGGAACCGCTACAGCAACTGTTTCGGTTACCGTAAATCCACTGCCTGCGCCTACAATTACCCCAACAGGTACAGGCATTATTTGTGGCGGCAACGGAACAAAAGTGCTTACAGCAGGCGGAGGCGGGACTTACTTATGGTCAACCACCGCTACTACGGCAGCTATTACTACACCAACTATTACTTCAAACACAAGCTTTACGGTAACGGTTACAGGTGCCAATACATGCACTGCTTCGGCTTCTTACACAGTAACTGTATCACCGGCAATATCTGTAGCAACACCTACGGCTAATCCTAATCCGGTTTGTACGGGCGATGATGCTCAATTAAATGTTGGCGCAACTCAGGTAAATGCAGCCTATACTCAGGCGGTTATTGCACACAATCCAATAGCGGTACCAGGAGGAGCAACGGTTTTGGTGGACGATGTAACTACTGCTCTGCTAGCCTCAGGTGACTTAGATGATGGATATTGGACAGTTGCACTACCATTTACCTTTACTTTTAATGGAACAGCATATTCAAGTGCTTCTGTAGGAACAAACGGAAATTTAATGTTTGGAAGCACCTTGGCAACTGTTGGATATGGTAACACGCTGCCATCTGCCACCGATCCTGATGACTTCATTGCAGGTTTATTCGGAGATTTGGATATGTCGGTTATAGGTTCAGGAGATATTACCTATTTTACTACTGGGGTTTCGCCTAACCAAAAATTTATCGTAGATTTTAGCAATTGCTATTTCTTCACTTTTGGAACGGCAGGTTCGGTAGGGTTGGCGTCTTTCCAAATGGTATTGTATGAAACCTCGAACCAGATAGATGTATTTACTACCAATGTAACCAACACTACCTTAAATAAATCACAAGGCGTTGAATTGGCTGGCAGCATAGCCACAACGGTATCGGGCAGAAACAACTCTTCTAGTTGGACTGGATTTCCTAACGGAGTTCGATTTACTCCACCAGCAACACCGGTTTTCACTTATGCATGGACCAATACAGGAGGCTATTTGACCAGCACTACTATTCAAAACCCAATAGCACAAGCGGTTTTGGCTTCAACAGTTTACAATGTAACAGCCACCGATGTAAATGGATGCACAGCTACAAGCCCTAATTTTCCACTTAATACTAAGAGTCTTCCAACACCAATGAGCGCAACCAACGATGGTCCCTATTGTATTGGAACTACGATCAACTTAAACTCTGGACCTAACAGCGCTACTTCTTATGCTTGGAGTGGCCCGGGAGTATTTACCGCAGCAACACAAGCGGCAGATAATGGAGCAGCCACTTTAGCCAAAGCAGGAACCTATACGGTGACTGTTACAGGAACAAATAGCTGTACAGCAACAGCAAGCACTGTGGTATCAGTTACTACACCACCTACAGCAAATGCAGGAGCGGCTACAGCAAGTGTTTGCACCAACGTGGCGTTTACTGTTTCAGGAGCTTCGGCTTCAAATAATTCAGGCGTGGTTTGGACACATGATGGATTAGGAGTTTTGACAGATGACCTCACACTTACACCAACGTATACACCGGCATCGGGTGAAACGGGTCTAGTTACCTTAGTTCTTCATGCAGTTGGCAACGGACCTTGTGCGGAAGCAACTAGCAGCAAAGGGTTGACCATTAACCCACGCCCTACCTTCACTACCACACAAACCAACGTTAGTTGTTTTGGTGGAAACGATGGAACAATTACGGTTACTACTACTTTAGGCACAACACCTTTCGATTTTTCTAAAAATGGAGGAACGAACTACGCTTCTAATCAAACCAGTCCATATACGTTCAGCACGCTTGCTGCTACTGCATATAGCATAGTTGTTCGAGATAATAATGGTTGTGTTTCTTTACCACAAGCGGTAACTATCACACAACCAGTTTCCGGATTAAGTGTTTTGGTTACCAATAACGGACCATATTCAGCCGGGCAAACGATAACGCTTACTTCAAGTCCTTCGGGCGGTACTTTGGCGTATACTTATTCTTGGAGTGGACCAACAGCTTTTACAAGCTTAGTTGGCCCTGTAACTACCAGAATCAACGCACTTGCAAACATGTCAGGTATTTACAAAGTAACAGTTACCGATGCAAACGGATGCACCGCTACAGCACAAACCACTGTTAACGTTTACGCAGGTACTGTATGGACAGGAACGGTAAACACAGATTGGCACAATCCATTAAACTGGAGCCCTGCTAATGTGCCTGACTTGTGTATAGAAAACGTAGTGATAACCAATGTAACCAACAAACCTGTTGTGAGCACCACAGTAAATGTTGGAAACGTAACCATGAACGCAGGTGGGCAAATTACACTTAACGCTGACCTCGGTGTGTGTGGTAAGTGGACCGGCAATACCGGAGCTTTGGTTTTAGGTAACAATTCGGTAGTGTTTAATGGCAGTTTGGCTCAAAGTATTACCGGAATTACCAAGTTCGCCAATGTAAGATTGGATAACGCAGCAGGAGCAACAGTTATTGGCGGTGCATCGCAAATCACGAACGCGCTAGAACTGAAAACAGGAACGTTTACTGTGAATGCAGCAAGTTATTTAACCTTTACCAGTACCTCAGCATCGCAATGTGCGGTTATAGACAATTTTAGTGTAGGAATGAATGGTACTTTAGCGGGATCGGTGAAAATGCAGCGATATTACAATGCACCTACATCACCTTCGTTTAAGACGCAGCACTATATGGGTTCACCAGCTAACGCAGTTGCGCTTACTCAATTTGGTGCAAATGGCACCGAAGGTTATGTGATTAACCCTACCTGCGATGAATTAAAATCAGGTGCAGGCTCACCAACCGGTAACATGGCACAGTATGATGAAGATGCGCCAGGCGCAGCAATCTGTGATTTACAGGGTTGGAAAATTATCAAAACAGGCAACACAGAAAATGCAAGAGGTTATTCAGTGTCTAGAGCAGGTGCGGGCTCGTTAACAATAAGCGGAACTCCGAACTTAGCAAGCAGCTATACTAGAACTGGCTTGACCAATAGCAATTGGACGAATACAACTTTGCAAGGCCACGTTGATACGTCTGGCTGGCACATATTAAGCAATCCATGGTTAGCCAACTTAGAATTGAGCCCGGCCAGCGGAGGAGCAGGTATGGATAACCAAGTAGCAGTATGGCAAACAACAGGTCCATTTGCGGGTGGGTATAAATACTATCAAAAAGGGTTTGATGTAATTGACATTGCACCGTTCCAGGCGTTCTTGGTTCATAAGACAGCAATAGGAGGAACAGCATTATATACGATTAACGGAAGCGATAGAAAACGCACTCCTTCGAATGTGTTATTCCAGAGCATGAACAACGACCAGGAACTAGCAATTAACGTGGATAATGCAACTGGATTAACCGACAGAACGATAGTTGCATTCAACAGCGATGCCACCAATAGTTTTGATCCTATTTATGATGGTAATAAACTATGGGGCGATCCGGCAAGACAATCGTTGTATACAGAGAACAACGGAATGCCAATGGCGCGCAATACGCTAACATCAATCAACAACACTTCTACAGTAGCTATGGGATTTGACTGTGGAACCAACGGAACGTTCACGATGAACTTCGAAGGCTTAAACACGTTTGACGCTACGAGCTATATAACTGTTGAAGATAGAAAGACGAATGTCTTCCATGATGTAAGAAATGGTAACTATACTTTCACAAGCGATACGCTGGATAATCTAAACCGTTTTGTAATCCACTTTACACCGGCTGCGGTAATTACCAAGACCGATGCAACATGTAATACAACGGGAACGATTAACGTGGTTCAACCAGGCACAGCTAATTGGAATTATACTGTAGCGAACAGTAATTCAGTAGCAGTAAGCAACGGAAGTTTAAATACAAACAGCCCTATTACACTACATGTTCCTACTGGGGTTTACTCCATAACGTTAGTTGACAACAACAATTATACAGTAGTAAAACAAGTTCAGGTGAACGGAGTTCAACAAGTAACAGCATCGTTTACGGCTAGTGCCACTACGGTAGAACAGGATGATAACATTCAGTTTGTGTCTACGGCTACTAACGCATTAAACAACACTTGGAATTTTGGGGACAACACTACGGCTACCGGTTTAACAGTAACGCACAGCTATGCTGCACCAGGTAACTATACAGCCATACTTGCTTCAGATAACAGTGATTGCAATGCTATAAGCACACAACAGATTACCGTTACCGCAAAAACTGCAACTGGCATAAACACTATTACAGACAACAAAGGAATTGCAATTTGGAGTAGCGAGAACACGGTTTATGTGGATATGAGTAAACAACCAAAAGTGGATGCTCAAATTGAAATCTACAACGTGTTAGGTCAGCAATTGAGCAATGAGAAATTTGGTAACTCGACAGTTTACAAAAAGGCGTTTACAAATTTGGAAGCCGCTTATGTAATTGTAAGAGTGAAAAACAACGAAGAGATTATTACGAAGAAGGTGTTTATTGCTAATAGCAAATAACATTTTTAGATAAGAAAGTATTTACAACGCCAGCACTGTTTTTTTATAGTGCTGGTGTTTTTAGTATCAAATGTCCCACCACCCCGAGGCAGCAACAATAGATTAATGAAAAAATAATCTAAGCAAAGCTGTGTTTAGCATTTGATGTAACTATTTTTGTAACGATTTCACACACGACCAAAACCTTAAATTATGGGACACCTTACACTTGCTAAAAGCAGTAAGCATTTTTTTTGCTTAGCTCTTCTACTCTTTGCAATATCCATTACTTATAGCTCCAACGCGGTACGCATTAGCCAGGTATATGGCGGTGGTGGAAACTCTGGCGCTACCTATCAAAACGATTTTGTAGAGCTGTTTAATAGTTCAGGTTCCGCAGTAAGCTTAGCCGGTTGGAGCGTGCAATATGCCGCAGCCACAGGAACTACTTGGAGTGTTGCATCCCTTACGGGTTCTATTGCGGCAAATAGTTACTATTTAGTAAAGCTTGGTTCAGGTGGTGCGATAGGAGCAGCGTTGCCAACAGCTGATGCAACATCAACGGGCATAAATATGTCGGCTACGGCAGGCAAGGTGCTGGTAGCAAATACAACTACTGCCTTTGCAGTGGCTTGTCCAACCGGAGCGTCTATTCAAGATTTTGTGGGATTTGGAACTACTGCAAATTGCAGTGAAAACGCAAACACTACCGCTCCAAGTAGTGTCAATTCTGTTTCTCGAGCTTTGAACGGATGTACAGATGCCGACAACAACTCTGCAGATTTTTCAGCAGGAGTGGCAAGTGCAAGAAACTCATCAAGCGCAACAAATGTGTGTTCTGTGAATTATACTATTGCTGCTTCAAGCGGAGCAAACGGAAGTATATCTCCTACAGGAAACGTGAGCGTAAGCAGCGGAGCGAATCAAACAATTACTATTTCACCCAACGCATGTTATCATGTACTTGATGTATTGGTAGATGGCGTCAGTGTTGGCGCGGTTACTACGTATACTTTTTTAAACGTGTTGACGAACCATACAATTGCTGCGAGCTTTGCCATAAACGCTTCTTCAAATATAACCGCAAGCGCAGGAACAAATGGAACCATTTCACCTATAGGTGTAACTTCTGTTTCGTGCGGAGCAAATCAAATTTATACTATTACACCAGACCCCGGTTATGCAGTTTCTGTAGTTACCGTTGATGGAAGTTCTGTGGGTGCAGTAACTACATATACCTTTAGTAATGTAACCACAACACATACTATAAACGCCACGTTTGCGCTATTTGTTTACACGATTGCAACCAGCAATTTGATTCCGAACTTTATTTGTCCGGGGGGTGCGGTGAGTGTGCCTTACACAGTGAACGCACCATTTACAGCAGGCAATATTTTTACAGCAGAACTTTCAGACGCCAGCGGAGGATGGGGTTCTCCTACTAATATAGGCACACTGACTAGCGTGAATAGCGGAAGTATTACTGTTACGATTCCAACTTCGACACCTAATGGAACGGGATATAAAATTAGAGTAAGAGGTAGTAACCCGGCAATTACGGGTACCGATAATACATTCCCAATTACCATTCAGTTTAACACAAGTACCACAATTTTTTCGGAAAGCATGGGAACCTTGCCTACGGGAACGCAAACCATAGCCTCACGAGAAAGCGCAAATCAGTTTGATAATGTTTCCTACACAATGAGCGGTACAGCCGATTGTAGAACGACTACTCCATCGACTACTTATGGAGGCGCATCAGGATTGTATAACATTTACTTTTCTACCACTGTAAGCGGTGCAACTTTTCAAATTGCAACTATTAATACTTCAGGTTTTTCACCTATGGCATTAAGCTTTGGTTTATACAACGAAGCAGCAGCTACAGGCACCGATTTTTTTGTTGAAGTAAGTACAGATGGAAGCACTTACACAGCAATCCCTTGGGGAACTGTGCCAGCAGTGACCGCCTGGAGAAAAATTACCATTACGGGAGCAATTCCACAAAGCTCAACGGTGTACCTACGGTTTAGGAGAAACAGCAATCTTTCAGCGTATAGAATTGACGATGTTACCCTTTCGTATGGAACCGCAACAACCGCTTCTATTTCGAACGCAGGACCAGTTACGCAGTGTGGAGGAACAGTTCCGCTATTGGTAAACTTAAGCCCGGTAGGTACGGTATCGTATTTATGGAGCAATGCCGCAACTACATCTTCTATTGCTGCAGCGGCTACGGGAAGTTATTCTGTAACCGTAACCGATGCATTTACTTGTTTGAAAAATTTTGGACCGGTGAGCATTACCATCAATCCACTTCTTGTACCACGATTGGATATTAGTCCACCAGCGGCTTGTGCCGGTGTAGCAACTACATTTACGGCATCGAGTGTAAATGGTGGCGCATCGCCTGTTTATGTTTGGAAAAAAAATGGATTAAATCCTGTTACTGCTACAACATACAGCCCCGGAATTTTAAATTCCGGAGATATTATTAGTTGCGAATTAACCAGCAATGCTCTTTGCGCAACGCCTTCGGTGGTTACTGTTTCCTTGCCACCGGCACAAACGTTCAGTACGTTGCAAGATATTTTTGTAGAAGATTTTGGCACTTCACCTGTAACCACTCCTATTGCAGGATATACAGGTTCATCAGGATTAACATTGGCAGGAACTGCTGATGTTAGAAATACCGCGGCTTCAAACCAACTAGGCGCATCGGCTTTAGGAAACTGTTTTCTCACCCTAAACGGAAAAACACTTATCATTCAGGGAATAACTTCGGTGCTACCAAACTATTTATCGTTTGGTTTATTTAAAAGCACCAACGCATCTAATGGAAGTGAACTAGTAATTGATTACAGCACCGATGGTGGAACCAGTTGGACATCGATAGGTAACGCAACATTGCCGACAGGTATAGGAACAGCAACATGGTTTTTACTGGAAACAGTTAACGCTTTGCCAGCGGGTTCAAACATTCAATTGCGATTTACAAACACCGCTACTACCGGACCATCATTCAGAATTGATGATGTGCGTTTGGCGCAAACGGTTTCTACAACCGCTTCTATTACTCCATCGGGAACTATTACTATTTGCCCGCCCGCCACACAAGTGTTGAATGCTTTGCCTAATTCAACTTTCGACATCAGTTATTTATGGAGCACTGCAGAAACTACAACATCTATTACGGTATCAACAACCAACACTTATACTGTCACACTAACCGATATTTTTGGCTGCTCTTCTTCGGTTTCGCAATTAGTTTCGGCAATTACACCGGTTTGGTACGAAGACTTTGATACTGATGGCTATGGCAACCCATTCGTTACACAAAGCGTGTGCACGCAGCCGTTAGGTTATGTAGCCGACAATACAGATTGCAACGATGGGAACGCAGCTATTCACCCGGGGGCGATTGATATTTGCGGCAATCTGATAGATGAAGATTGCAACGGAAGCGATTTAGTGTGTGGAGTAAATCTTTGGAAAGGAATAACATCACAGTGGACCGACCCTAACAATTGGACATTGGGAGTTCCTACTGCTACCACCGATGGTGTAATTCCTACTACACCCGTTCCCGGTCCCAATTTTCCGTTGATAGGTTTGGTGAATGCTTCTATTCGAAACATTACTTTACAAAGCGGAGCTACGCTAGCCGTTAACAATACCAAAACACTTTCGGTTTATGGTAGTTGGATTGGAAGCACCACTTCAACAGCATCTACCGTTACGACCAACGGAACAGGTTTTGTAATTCTTGCCGGAAGCGCTCCACAAACATTGAACGGAAAAACTTTTTTCCAAAATTTGAGATTGAACAATAGCGCAGGAGCACTATTAGCAGCTTCTTCTTTCTTTGATGTGTTTGTGAAATTAGATTTACAAACAGGAAATTTGAATACAACAAATGGAACGTTTCGTTTGCGAAGTACAGCGGTTAATCAATGTGCGGTCATTAATGATTTTTCACCCAATACTTATAATGGAACAATTACAGGTAATGTAACCGCGCAACGCTATGTAGCAGGAGCCGGTAGCAGACAACATCAGTTGGGTGTTCCGGTAAACACAACATTAAGTGATATTGGTGCAGCAGCAAGCAGCGGCTATTTTATTCCAACGGGCAATTGCGATGAAACAAATCAAGGAGTAGGCACACCCACAGGCAAAGTTTATCGTTGGGATGAGAATAATCCTTCCACGTGCATTTTGCAAGGATGGAAAGTAATGAGCGGAAGTGATGCAGCTGTACCAGGAAGAGGTTATTCGGTTTACGCTACCGGTGGCAGTACGCTCAATGTAATTGGAGCGCCAAACCTTGCGCCTTTATATACATCATCAGCACTCTCCAACAGCAATTACACATTAGCTACCTTACAATCGAGCGGCAATTATACTTTTGAAAGTGGATGGCATTTACTTAGCAATCCGTTTCCAAGCGGATATACATACACAGCTCAAGCTGGATTTGCCGCTAATGGTCTTGTTTACGTTCCTTCGGGCATGTACACCGGAACTTATCAGCCGCTCACTCCAGGAACCGTGCTTGCACCATTCCAAGGCTTCATGATTTTTAAAACTGCGGGAGGCTCAGCTACTTACAATTTTACAACCGCAAACAGAAGCACCAATGGCAATAACGTATTTCAATCAAACAGCAACGCTGAAACGTTGGATATAGAAGTAAGCGGAAACGGATTTGGAGATGCCACTTCTCTTTCGTTCAATTCATCTTCAAGCAATCAGTTTGATGCTGCATTTGATTTAAGAAAGCAGCGAAGCAATCTTGGTCAGCCGACAATATTTACCGGAAACAATTCTTTTCCTTATGCTATCAATACGCAAACAAGTATTGCGCAAACAGCCACCGTTGCTTTGGGGTTGATACCGGGAACAAATGGAACCTATACAATTACCATCAATGGCGTAAATAGTTTCGACCCCACTTCCTACATTTGGTTGGAAGACAAAGTAACCGGCACCATGCAAAATGTAAGAGACAATAATTCTTACACGTTCACCATGACTAACACAGAAGATGTAAACCGTTTTGTTTTACACTTTACACCTGCAGCACAAATTATTAAGAGCGATGCAACGTGCAGCACACAGGGAATAATTAATGTAACACAACCGGGAAGTGCTAATTGGAACTACACCATTACCAATAGTAATGCAGTAGCAGTTGGCACTGGCAGTTTAAATACAAACAACCCGATTGCGTTAAGCGTTCCTGTAGGAGTTTACACGATTACCCTCGTTGACAACAACAACTATGTAGTGGTAAAACAAGTTCAGGTGAGCGGAACACAGCAAGTAATCACATCGTTCACAACGAGCGCAACAACTGTTGAGCAGGATGCAAATGTGGTATTCACATCAACAGCAACTAATGCAACAAACAACGCTTGGAACTTTGGAGATAACACAGCAGCAACTGGTGTAACTACAACACATAGCTATACCACACCAGGAACATACAACGCAACGTTGACCTCAAACAACAGTGATTGCAATGCAATAAGCGCGCAACAGATTACGGTAACAGCGAAGGCAACAACAGGAATCAATAATCTGGCAGAAACAAAATCAATCGCTATTTGGAGCAATGAGAATATCGTTTATGTAGACCTGAGTAAACAACCAAAAGTAGAAGCAACAATTGAAATTTACAATGTGCTTGGGCAGCAATTGAGCAATGAAAAATTCGGACGTTCAAGCATCTATACTAAAGAATTCTCAAACCTCGAAGCAGCTTATGTAATTGTGAGAGTGAAAAACAACGATGAGATTATTACAAAGAAACTATTTGTTGGAAACAGCAAGTAATCTGATTCATCATTTTAAATCAAAATCCCGAATCGAATATGGTTCGGGATTTTTATTTTAAGATTGCGACAAATAAAAAGTGTATGCCTAAATCGTTAGTTACCGGAGGAGCGGGATTTATTGGAGCCCATGTTACCAATGAATTAATTGCGCTTGGACACGAAGTTATTGTGCTCGATGATTTGAGCGGAGGATTTCAGGAAAATGTAAACACGAAAGCGCTTTTTGTAAACGGAAGCATTCTTGATGTGGCGTTGCTCGATAAATTATTCAACGAACACCAATTCGATTACGTGTATCACCTGGCGGCTTATGCGGCTGAAGGGCTAAGCCATTTCATTAAGCGATTTAATTACAACAACAATTTAATTGGCAGCGTAAATCTCATTAACGAAGCCATCAAACACAAAGTAAAATGTTTTGTGTTTACTTCTTCAATCGCAGTTTATGGTGCGGGCAAACCACCGTTGAAAGAAGATATGCTTCCGGTGCCTGAAGACCCGTATGGAATTGCAAAGTTGGCTGTGGAAATGGATTTAAAAGTATCGCACGAAATGTTCGGGTTGAACTTTATCATTTTCCGTCCACATAATGTGTATGGCGAATATCAAAACCTTGGTGACCGCTATAGAAACGTTGTTGGAATTTTCATGAACCAATTAATGCAAGGCAAACAACTTTCTGTTTTTGGCGATGGTATGCAATCGCGCGCGTTTAGTTACATCGGTGATATTGCTCCGCATATTGCGAACAGCGTGAATATTCCTGCTGCATATAATCAAGTTATAAATGTGGGAGCCGACCAAGATTACTCAGTAAAAGAATTGGCGAGTAGTGTAATGGAAGCGATGGAAATAAAAGGAGAGTTGCGTTACTTACCTGCACGCAATGAAGTGTTACACGCCTACAGCGACCACTCAAAAGCGAAAGCGTTATTTGGAGATGCTGCCAGCACAACTTTGTTGGATGGCTTGAAAAAAATGACCGGTTGGGCGAAGAGTGCGGGCATTCGCAAAAGCACCAAGTTCGAAAACATAGAAATTACAGAGAAGCTTCCATCGTTTTGGTTAGAAGATTAAAGCATGAGCAAAGTTCTCTACCTCACCTTACATCGTGCTGAACGCTCGCCAAGTCAACGGTTTCGTTTTGAACAGTACATGGAATTTTTGAAACAGAATGGTTTCGACTATAAATTTTCGTACCTGTTGGATGCGGACGATGACAAAATTTTTTATAGCCCGCGCAATTATTTTGCGAAAGCAGTTATTTCAGTCAAAAGCATTTTTCGAAGAATAGGAGAGGCGATTAATGCCAACGACTACGATATTATTTTTGTGCAACGCGAGTGTTTTATGCTAGGCACAGCGATTTTCGAAAAACTATTTGCGCGTTCGAAAGCAAAACTGATTTTTGATTTTGATGATTCTATTTGGATGCAAAATGTTTCGGACGCAAACAAAAAGTTAGCCTTTCTGAAAAACGCAGAAAAGACGAGTGAAATTATTCGGGTGGCTGATTTGATTTTTGCCGGCAATCCTTATTTGCGCGATTACGCAAAACAGTTCAATAAGAACATTGCCATCATTCCAACCACAATTGACACCGAAGAATACAAACCCGTTGCACATAAAAATGACGGAACCGTTTGCATTGGCTGGAGCGGAAGCATTACCACCATTCAGCATTTTAAGTATGCTATTCCTGCATTGGAGATCATCAAGAAAAAGTATGGCGAAAGAATTTCGATTAAAGTAATTGGCGATGGCAATTACAAAAATGAAGCACTGAATGTTATTGCCTTGCCTTGGATAAAAGCAGATGAGGTAAAAGAGATTTCTTCATTTGATATTGGCATTATGCCATTACCCGATGATGAATGGGCAAAAGGAAAATGCGGCTTGAAAGGCTTGCAATACATGGCGCTTGAAGTTCCAACGATTATGTCTCCCGTGGGAGTTAATTCAGAAATTATTCGGGATGGAGAGAATGGATTTCTTGCGACTACCACGGAAGAATGGGTAGATAAAACTTCGCGATTAATTGAATCGGAAGAGTTGAGAAATAAAGTGGGCAAAGCAGCACGACAAACGGTGATTGAAAAATATTCGGTAGAAGCATTGAAGCCTGTATATCTTTCAGAATTCAGAAAATTGCTTAACGCATAATTTCATTTCGGTTTCTAAAACTATGTTTGAAATCTTAACGCAAACAAACATCATGAGAGTATTTGTATTGTCTATCGTCTATTGTCTATTGTCTACCGTCTGTTTTTCCCAGCAACCCCTTCCGCTTAAAAGTTTTATTACGTTACGCGATTCCACTACTAGTATGGATGTAGTCATGATGATTGGTAAAGGAGGAAGTCTATCGCTTGATGGGCGCAACGTAAAATTGTTTAACGGTTTTTTTGAACCGAAAACCACAGCAAAGAAAACAGTGGCACAAGCGGGAATGATTATGTGGCAGATTAACGGAAGAGAATTTATTTCAGGCAACTATTACCTTAGCGATTCGAGTGGTTACATTGTTTTTAATAAAGACGGAAAGGAATACGTGAACCGAATGACAAAAGACGGAGCCAGCTTTTTTAAGTCACAGATAAAGCAATAGCGTAGAAAGCGGCAGCAGGTAGCGGCAGTAAGCAAAAAAGGAAAACAGAAATTGTATTTGTCTCAATACTCAATACTAACTACTCAATACTTTAAACATGCCTTCATTCGATGTAATTAGCAAAGTAGATGCGCAAGCAGTAGAAAACGCTATAAACGTAGCGAAAAAAGAAATTGTGAATCGTTACGATTTTCACGGCTCACATACAGAGATTGATTTCAATAAAAAAGATTTGACGCTGTTGATTACCACCGAAAACGATATGCGTTTGAATACGGTGATTGATGTAATTATTGCGCGCGGCTCCAAGCAGGGAATTGACCCGCGCAGTTATGATGTAAGCAAAGCGCATTACGCATCGGGCCCAATGATTAAGAAAGATGTGAAGCTGAAAAACGGATTGGATAAAGAGACGATGAAAAAAATTGCGAAGGCAATTAAAGATACGGGACTAAAAGTGCAGGCAACGCAAATGGATTTGATAGTTCGTGTAGCAGGAAAAAAAATTGACGACCTGCAGGAAGTGATGGCGCACTTGAGCAAAGGCGATTTTGGATTTCCTTTGCAATACGAAAACATGAAAAGCTAAAAGACAGAATTCGTAAATTCGAAAACGAAAAGCGCAATGCAGTTCTGTATTTCAATTATCAATCAGCAATAATAAATTATTAATCGCATGGGCTTCTTCGACCAAATGAAACAACTGAAAGAACTGCAAGAAAAAATGGAAGAGACAAAAAAGCGTCTTGATACCATCGAAGTAGTTGCCGAAAATGAATACGCACGTGTTGCTGTTTCGGGAAACAAAAAAGTGAAATGCGTAGAAATTTTAAAACAGGATGACAAAGCTTTGCTCGAACAAAAAATTCTTGTCGCAACTAACGAAGCATTAGAAAAAGCTGATGGCGTAATGCAAAGCGAAATGATGGGAGCTATACCTAAAATTCCGGGATTAACCTAATCATGAACACCAAAACAATTGACCTCGCCAACATTGCTCTCATGCTCATTTCATGTGTGGCGGCTTTTGTGGTGCCGTTTGAATTGTTTTTGTTTTCGTATGCGGTGCTGGGCCCACTGCATTACCTCACTGAAATTACCTGGCTCCATAAGCGTGATTATTTTACGAATGGCAAATCAGATTACATCTGGCTGATTATGCTTTGCGTATTTTTGTTTCTGTTCAATTTTGTATTTACCGGAAGCGGCAACATCAGTAACCTGATGATTTACCTCGCCTTTGCAAGCGCGCTTGGTTTCATTCTTTTCAAAGACTTGCTTTCGAAAATTCTGTTTGTGGTGATTGCTGCTTTCGTTGGCGGATTGATTTTAAACACCCAGCCATTCTTTTTTCTGTTCGCGGTTTTTCTGCCAACCTTGATTCACGTTTTTCTTTTCACCGGTTTGTTCATTCTGTTTGGTGCGCTCAAGAATAAAAGCGTTACCGGCATTGTTTCTATTTTGGTTTTTGCTTCATGCGCTATAAGTTTCTTTGTGTTGTTTCCCAAATTCAGTTTTTATCAGGTGAGTGACTATGCAGAAAAAGCTTTAACGGCAAGTGGATTTACGATGGTAAATCAATCGTTCATTTATGTTTTTAAACTTGGAGCAACAGCGCGCGAAAATATTTTTGTAAGCGATATTGGTTTCGGCATTATGCGGTTTATTGCTTTTGCATATACTTATCATTATCTCAATTGGTTTTCAAAAACTTCGGTTATTAAATGGCATCAGGTTCCTAAGCAATGGTTGATTTCAGTTATTGCGCTTTGGATTATTTCGGTGGCGTTGTATGCTTATGATTATAAAACAGGATTGATAGCGCTTTACTTCCTCAGTATGCTTCATGTGTTTTTAGAGTTCCCCTTAAACTACCGTTCCATGATTGGAATAGGCGAAGAGGTTAGTGCTCTTGCCGGTTTCAAAAAAACTTCAGCTCCGAAAAAATAGCCACTCAATATTTAACCAAACTTTCTTGCAGGCAGATCCGCTTTCATTATCTTCATATAAAATTTTGGTTAATGAAACATTACGCTATTGTATTTGCTCTTGCATTTATTTTTGTAGGTGCTTGTAAAAAAGAAACACAAAGAAAGTTACTCATTGAAGAAACAACTTTCGACAACGGACCTACCGATAGTTTAAAACTGAATCAAATTCAAATTATTGCGAGCCACAACAGCTATCATCTCCATACAGACGATACCGTGTTTGACTTTTTGATTCGCGCAAATGCACTAGGAATATTACCATCTAGTTACGATCCTATTGGAATTGATTATGCGCACATTCCGCTCGAACAACAGTTTAGCGACTATGGCGTACGTGGAATTGAATTGGATATTTACAACGACCCCAATGGCGGACAGTTTACTCACCGCGCAGGGTTAGAAATGTTAGGCTTAGATGCCGAGGCGCACATACCTGAGCTCGATGCTCCCGGATTTAAAATTCTTCATATTCCCGATTTTGATTACAACACTAATCACTTCACTTTCAAAAGTGCGCTTACCGCCATTTACAATTGGAGTGTTGCACACCCTAACCACCTACCCATTTTTATTAATGTTGAAACCAAACAAGACGTGCCGGCCGACAATCCAACGCTCGCTTCGCTCCCCTATCATTTTACCCAGGCTGTTCCATATGATGCAAATTCCTGCGATAAAATGGATGAAGAAATTAAAAGCGTGTTTGGCGAAAACTTAGACAAAGTAATTACACCCGATGATGTGCGCGGTTCTTATCTGCGATTGGACTCAGCAGCACGAGCAGGCAACTGGCCAACTTTAGCGGCAGCACGCAATAAAGTTGTTTTCATTATGCAAGGGGCAGCAGAATCGCTTTACAAAAGCGGGCATCCATCATTGCAGGGCAGAGCTATGTTTGTTTATTCTTCACCAAGTACCGCTGAAGCCGCCTTTGTAATATTGAACGGACCTGTGGACAGTTATAATCAAATTCAACAAAGAGTTCAGCAAGGTTTTATTGTTCGCACCAGGGCCGATGGGGGTACCACTGAAGCACGCACAGGTGACTATACGAAAATGTATGCCGCGTTTTCGAGCGGGGCACAAATTATTTCTACCGATTATTATAAAGCCGATTATCGCGCAGGTACAACCGGATGGACAGACTACCACGTTAACTTTCCTAACCATGAACTCGCCCGCATAGATTCCATTTCCGCAAGCGGTCAATCGGGTTTGGGAACTATAAAAGAATAATGTTCTGCTAATATGGAAAGAGAAATTAGCGGCTCATGAACGAACGAAAACGCAAAGTAAAAGTTGTTGTCATCTCCGATATTCACCTCGGCTTTGTAGGCTGCCGTGCTAAAGAGTTGAATAAATATTTAGAAAGCATTGATCCCGAAATTTTAATTATCAATGGCGACTTTATTGACATCTGGCAGTTTCGCTCATATTACTTTCCAAAATCGCACAG
This sequence comes from Bacteroidota bacterium, assembly GCA_947479455.1. Lineage (GTDB taxonomy): Bacteria > Bacteroidota > Bacteroidia > Chitinophagales > LD1 > Bog-950. The sequence goes on along the minus strand of CANJZE010000008.1, from coordinate 128,625 downwards.
CAAAGTTTTAGAGTATGTTTTCAAGTTTATTTCGGAAGGAGTAAAAGTATATTACCTCACCGGCAATCACGATGAAATGCTGCGCAGATATTCAGGATTGAATTTGGGCAATCTTGAATTGGAAGACAAACTCGTATTAGAATTAGACGGAAAAAAACATTGGTTTTTTCATGGAGATATTTTTGATGTAACCATGCAGGGTTCGCGGTGGTTGGCAAAACTTGGCACTACAGGCTATGAAATTTTAATTCTCATCAACAAACACGTCAACTTTTTTCTTGAACTTTTTGGCAGAGAAAAATCTTCGTTTTCGCAGGAAGTAAAATTTGCCACCAAGCGCGGTGTAAAGAAGCTACACAACCATGAAACTACAGCGGTTGAAATTGCGCTAGACGAAGGTTACGATTACGTGATTAATGGACACGTGCATCTTCCGGTTATTAAAGAAATTAACACAGAACGCGGATGCGTTACATACATGAACAGTGGCGATTGGGTAGAAAACATGACCGCGCTTGAATACAACCATGGCGAATGGAAACTGGTTTGGTACAAGAGTCTTATTTTTCCTGCTACATGGCTCAAGGTAGAAGAAGATGATTTACCATAATGTTGTTTTAAAAACTTCGAAATTCTTCTACTTTCAATTTTTCAAGAAACCGTGCTGATGAAAAAAATCTCTACCCTCTTCTTTATTCTGCTTTTTACAAAAATTTTGTTTGCTCAAAATGCTCAAATCACCGGCACTGTTCGCGATAGCGAAAGCCGAGAGCAACTCACCGGAGCTTCCATCAAGTTCGATAAAACAAAAGGAGCTATAACTGACGCTTCCGGAAAATTTGTTTTGAACATTCCAGTAGGAGAACACGACCTGAGTATTTCGTACATGGGTTACAAAACCGATAAGCGACAAGTGTCGCTTAAAGAGGGAGAGAAATTAAATATTGAAGTAGCCATGAAATCTTCGGCCATTCAAATCAGTCAGGTAGTAACAGTGAGTCAGTATAGAAAAAACTCTGCGAAAGAAACCGTAACAACCGAAGTAATCACCAAGAATCAAATCAAAAACACCAACGCAAATGACATTGGAGAAATGGTAAATAAAACTCCGGGAGTGTTGGTGCAGGACGGGCAAATTTCTATTCGTGGTGGAAGTTCTTATTCGTATGGGGTGGGTTCACGCGTGGCGGTGCTCAGCGATGGTTTGGGTTTGATGAGTGCCGATTTGGGTGAAGGACAAAGTAAAATGGCATCGGTAGAAAATGTGAAACAGGTAGAAGTAATTAAGGGCGCATCATCGGTTGTGTATGGTTCGGGCGCTTTGAACGGAGTGGTGAATGTGGTTACTGAATGGCCCAAGGACAGCGACCCCAAAACTGAGGTGGAATTAAATTTCGGAATGTATGACAAGCCATCATATATCGCCAAAAAATGGTGGGGCGATGATTTGAATCCAATGTTTGGTTCTGTGAACTTTAACCACCAGCGCAGAATAAAAAACCTGCAATTAGTAGTAGCAGGAAACATTACCAAGAACGAAGGTTACCTTGAGCTTTCAGATGAATTTCGCGTGCGTTCAGTTATAAAAACAAGGTACCTGCATCCTAAAATTGAAGGATTAAATTTTGGGTTAAACGGCTTAATTATGTACGAAGGCAGCAATCGATTTTTTATATCTAAAAGTCTTGACTCCACTATGCTGTTTCAGGGAGCGGGCTCCGGAGATCAATACGTGCGCAGCACGATTGACCCGCACATGACTTATCAAAACTCAAAAGGGCATCGCATTTCGTGCAATCTGCGCTACATGAATATTTTTAGAAAGGGTGGGGGCACCGATCCTAATGCCGTTTCGCATTCGGTGAACATGGACAATCAATATCAGTTTCGTTGGAAAAACATGTTGGTACTAACCGCAGGCTTTCCGTTTGGTGTTGGAATAAGCACCAGTAATTTATATGACGGAAAGCAAATAAGTTGGAACACGGCCATCTATACACAGCTTGAATTCAATTACAAAGTGCTTACACTGCAAGGTGGTATTCGCTATGAGGTTTCGGCCGTTGATACTGTTATTGAAAAGGGCATTCCTATTTTTCGCGCAGGATTCAACGTACAAGCAGGCAGGGCAACTTTTTTCCGCGGCTCATTTGGGCAAGCCTACCGTATTCCGAGTATTGGCGAAAAATATATTGCCTCAGAATTTGTTGGTGGCGTTGTAATTGTTCCTAACGATACCCTGAGACCGGAAAGAGGGTGGAGTGCCGAGTTGGGATTTAAACAGGGATTTAAAATTGGAAACTGGAATGCCTATTTCGATGCGGCATTTTTTTGGCAGCAATACAAAAACTTTATTGAGTACCAATTTAGTGTTTGGGATAATCAATACAGCAACGGGCAAAAAATATTTCCTGAAGCATTGGAAACTGCCGGTCCGGGAAAGTTGTTAGGATTAAGAGCGATAAACGTGGAACAGGCGCGCATTGCAGGATATGAAATTGGCTTGGCTGGAAGTGGAAAAATAGGACCTGTAGGTGTGCAGTTAGTAACAGGGTACACTTACACTTGGCCCGGTAAAGTAGATAACGATACAGGAAGTAATCACTATACAACAGGCGAGTTTTTTAAAGATATTTTCATTTACAATTTTAAAAAGGTGGGCGTAGATGATACCAGCAAATTGCTTTACTATCGCATGCGCCATTTGTTTCGTGCCGATATAGAGTTGAGCTACTGGAAATGTTACTTAGGAGCCACCTTTAACTACGGCACTACGCCCGAAAAAATCCCACAGCTTTTCAAAGCGGCATCACTAATTTTCTTTCATGATTTGAATGCTTTGGACAATTACGTGGCAAACCACCCTGCAGGAGATTTTTTTATGGACATAAGAGCCGGAGTAAACATCAACGACCACTTCAAAATTGGTTTCATTGTAAAAAATGTAACCAATCGTTTATATCAATTGCGACCGGGCAAACCCGAACCGTTGCGTAACTACACGCTGCAGCTTCGCTATACTTTCTGAAAAATCCAGAAATAAAATCATTTGCGCTGCTCGCATGGCGGTGGATCAAACTATTTTCGAATCTTTGGCGCGCTAAAAAAAGAGCATGTCAAAATTTACCTGGTTTATTCTTGCTATCGTAGTTTTAGTAGCAGGCATTATTGTTTACAATAAAATTCTGAATCCGAAAGAAGAAGCTGCGCCTATGATGAAGGGCGGATCGCCAAAAGCAATGTCGGTAACGGGCTATGTGGTGAAGCGGCAAAATTTAGAAAACGGAATTACCGCCTCAGGAACTTTGCTTGCCAACGAAGCGGTAGAATTGCATCCCGAAGTTTCAGGAAAAATAACGCAGCTGAATTTAAATGAAGGCACTGCCGTTTCCAAAGGAACATTACTGGTAAAACTTTTTGATGCCGACCTGCAAGCTCAACTAAAAAAACTGCAACTGCAACACGATGCTGCCGACAAAACCGAAAAGCGATTGAAACAATTACTCGCCATTAACGGAATCGGGCAACAGGAATATGATAATGCGGTTACGCAACTCAATAACATTGATGCCGATATTGATTTAACGCACGCGCAAATTTCGAAAACGGAAATACGAGCCCCGTTCAATGGAGTGGTAGGTTTAAAAAATGTAAGCAATGGCGCTTATGTTTCATCGGCTACAACCATTGCTTCGCTGCAACAGATTGAACAACTCAAAATTGATTTTACGGTACCCGAAAAATATTTTTCATCGCTCAACAAAAATGATGTGCTCAAATTTTCAGTAGATGGCAGCACCGAAATTTTTCACGGAAAAGTTTTTGCTATAGAACCGCAAATTGATGAAGCCACACGAACCATTAAAGTGCGTGCGCTTGTTCAAAACGCAAGAGCAAAATTATTGCCCGGGGCTTTTGCCAAAATTGACTTGGGTTTAAAAAATATTGAAGGCGCACTGATGGTTCCTACACAATGCATTATTCCCGATGCGCGAAACAAAAAACTGATTGTGGTTACTAACGGCAAAGCCGAATTCAGAAAAGTAGAAACGGGTTTGCGCAACGAATCATCTATACAAATCATTAAAGGTGTTGAAGCAGGTGATACGATTGTTGCCACCGCTTTGATGTATGTAAAACCCGATATGGATTTAAAAGTGGTGAAGGTGATAGAATAATGCTTCGACAGGCTCAGCATGACAGAGCCTTGTCACCCTGAGCTTGTCGAAGGGTATTAGGCGAAATATCAGTTAATGCCACCCGCAAATAATTAAGTTTGCCGCCTTAAATTTCAGCTTCTATTCATGGACATTATTCGTCTTCTCCCCGATAATATTGCGAATCAAATTGCAGCCGGTGAAGTTATTCAGCGGCCCGCTTCTGCCGTAAAAGAACTGCTCGAAAATTCGATTGATTCAGGAGCTACGCATATTAAGTTGATTGTAAAACAAGCCGGGAAAAGTTTAGTGCAGGTAATTGATAACGGTTGCGGCATGAGCGAAACCGATGCGCGCATGAGTTTCGAAAAACATGCTACTTCAAAAATTCGCGCGGCAGAAGATTTGTTCAACATACGCACGATGGGTTTTCGCGGAGAAGCACTCGCTTCAATTGCCGCCATTGCGCAAGTGGAATTAAAAACAAAACAAACTGGTGAACAGCTGGGCACTTCGATTGAAATTGAAGGAATGAAAATTCTGAAACAGGAACCGTGTCAAACACCCGAAGGCACTTCCATTGCTATGAAAAATTTGTTTTTTAATGTGCCGGCACGAAGAAATTTTTTGAAGAGCGATACCGTTGAATTGAAAAACATCATTGAAGAGTTTCAGCGCATTGCGCTCGCGCATCCTAAAATCGGGTTTCAGCTTTTTAATAACGATTACGAAATGTATCATCTCAAAGCGGGCAACTTGAAACAAAGAATTGTTGCCATGTTCGGTGAGAATTATGCAGGTAAGATTGTTCCAGTAGAAGAAAAAAGTTACGCGCTGCATGTTTATGGTTTTACAGGCAAACCCGAGTTTTCGAAGAAGACAAGAGGCGAGCAGTTTATTTTTGTCAATAACCGCTTCATCAAATCGCCTTACTTGAATCATGCGGTGAGTATGGCGTTTGAACAAATGTTGCCGCAGGGAAGTTTTCCGTTTTATGTTTTGTTCTTAGACATTGACCCCGCAAAAATTGACATCAACGTTCACCCTGCAAAACACGAAATCAAATTTGAAGACGAAAAATTGGTTTACACATTTGTGAACCTCGGAGTGAAACACGCCTTGGGCGCGTACAGCGTTTCACCCACTTTAGATTTTAATCAGGAACATCATTTGAACAACAACGATACCTTCACTCAACAGCCGCGCACCTGGTTAGAAATTACGCAACACGCCACCACTACCAAGGACGCAAAAAAATTTGCACCTCCATCTAATTTTCAACCGCTCACCACACGCGAGGAAAACAATTTGAAAAATTGGGAACACGCGTTTGATACAGTGGGAAAGACAGAAGACGGAAGACAGAAGACGGAAGCAAATACAGAACTTGGCTCTGCTTCGGACTTCGGACTTCGGACTTCGGACGCGGAAGCTTACAAAGAAGCGGTGCCGCCTCATCAAATTCAAAGGCGTTATATCGTTTCGCAAATCAAGAGCGGATTTATTTTGATTGACCAGCAAGCCGCGCATGAGCGCATTATGTTTGAACGTTACCTGAAGTTGCTCGACAGAAATAAAAATGAAAGTCAGCGGCAATTATTTCCGCAGAATTTGGATTTGAATGCGATGGACGCTCAGATACTTCATCAACTGCTTCCCGATATAAATAACCTCGGTTTCGATATACAGGAGTTTGGCAAAAACAGTTTTGTTATTCACGGCTTTCCTGCCGACCTTTTACAAGGCGATGAAAAGAAAATGATTGAGGAGCTGATTGAGCAATACAAAATGAATTTGCAGATTACAAAACTTTCGAAGCGCGAAAATTTAGCAAAGTCGCTGGCGTATAGTTCAAGTATTAAAGCAGGCAAAAAACTTTCGGTCGAAGAAATGAAAACACTGATTGATGAATTGTTTGCTTGTGAAAATGCATTCAATGCACCCAACGGAAAATTTACATTCATCACGCTTGCAAATGATGAACTCGAAAAAAGATTCGAGAATAAATAATTTGTGCGCTCATTCGTTTGATGTCTTAATTAGATTTGCACCATGTTCAACAATATAGATACCCGCAGTGTTACGTTCAATCTCATTGTTATTAATGTGCTGCTGTTTATTGTTTGCAGCATCCGCCCCGAATTGCAACATTTTTTGAGCCTGCATTATTTCTTCAACAAGCACGATTTTTTACAATCGCTTTACAACGGCTCTGTAGATACCAGCCAGTTTCCAAACCTTAGTCAGTTTGCACAACAGGCCTATTACTACGGTTCGGCAGGAGTGTTTATGCCTATCCAAATCATAACGCACATGTTCATGCATGGTAGCATTGGGCACATTTTCTTCAACATGTTTGGCTTGTTTACTATTGGAATTATTTTGGAAAGAGTTTGGGGAGCGCAACGCTTTCTTACTTTCTATATCATAACCGGGTTTGGTGCGGTGATTCTGCACATGTTTGTTCAGGCATTTTTAATTTTCAAAGCAACAGGTAGCGTTGACCCTTCTATGGCTTTGCTGGAAAGCAACCCTTCTGCCTGGGGCACTTATTTTTCTTCAACCGTTGGCGCATCGGGTGCGTTGTTCGGGGTGCTCACCGCATTTGCCATGTTGTTTCCCAATACTGAATTGTATTTAATGTTTATTCCTGTTCCTATTAAAGCGAAATATTTTGTAACCGTTTATATTTTGATAGAACTCTACTCGGGCGTGGCTATGCATAGCGGAGATAACGTAGCGCACTTCGCGCATTTAGGAGGTGCCCTCTTTGGGTTTTTGCTGGTGAAGTATTGGAATAGAAACACAAACTCGTTTTACTAAACTGTTCAGCATTCTTGTGAAAAATTTTTTGTTACCCGCTTTATTTTTTGCAACAAATATTTTATTGGCACAATCGCCAATGGCTTCGCATCCCTACTCTACACAAAGCGAAGACGGTTTCAATCCATGCAAGGACACCATCTCTTTTCTAAAGCGCCATGAGTTTTATGACATCGGTGTTATTCTTCCTTCATGGTTGCCCGTGGTGGACAAAAATTACATAGCCATTTTAGAAGGAAGGGTTACCTCTAATTTGGTTACGGGCACCAACGGTCCGCATGTGAGTCATGAAGATTTACCATTTTATCATTACTCACACGATCTGGATTTTGAAGTAGTGCCCGATGTAACAAACGATAATCGTTACACTAATCTTCTTCCTTATCTGGTTTACAAAAAGAAAGAAGGCAACGATACGGTGTTGCATTCTACCATTGGTGTTGAGTGGGAGTGCGGCTTGGGAATGAGCAATCGCGTAAATATTTTAAGTGCCGATAATGATGCGGGAAGAAGTGGTGGGTTTTTCAGCGCTGGACATGAACAAGGTGATAAAATTTGGAACTGGCCAAGTATAGGCGATTGGGTGCATGTAGAAGGAAGCTACATTTGGGATAGAGGACATCCACCAAGCCACGCAGAAATTCATCCACCAAGAATTGTAGCAATTAAACGTTCGCTTCCCGAGCAAGTATCTATTGGTGACAGCTCTATTAAATTTGCAACACGCGTTGATGTTTTTGCAAGTGGCGATGGCAGCGCCTTGCAGAACAATCGTTTTAACGCGCAAAATTTTGTGAGGCGAGTAAACATGAGCAACAAGGATTATGAGTTTAACGTGAAAGTTAATCTACCCAGGCCATCGGCCACAGCACAACTGCGCTATAAACTTGAAAAAAGAAAGGGCGATACTTTTTCGCAGAGCGAAGTACTTGATATAAATAGTGATTCAGCTACTGCAAACATTCTCATTCCATGGAAAACAAAAAACGCAAACGACTTAGAAATTTATGCGCGTACAATTTATTTTTATTGGGATGAAGGGCGCGGTGTTGCAAGCGCGCAGCCGGTGGATATTTATAAAGTGAAGTTGACGCATTTAAAATTCAGATACATCAACGATAAACTTTCAAAAGCCGAAGTGCGTTTGTTTGCCAACGTAGGAAGTGAATGGATTTTTCTCAACGATTTTCATGGAAAGAAAGGGAAAATATTGACGAAGGGTTTGGGCAAAACATACTACCATAAATGGAATCTGAACAATGAGTTTACGGTTGTGGTTCCGCGGGGGAAAAACTTTAGAGTGTATATGAGCGGATGGGAAGTAGATGGAATTGATTTGCTTGCGGGAGATATTTTGGATGGTGGTTCACCTTGCGATAGAAGTACTAAGCGGTTTTTCAAGAACCGTATTTTTTCTATTCAGAACATGTTGCTCAAAGGTTGTTTAGATGATGAGTTTGGCGAAATAAGCAATCTGCATTCTTATGATAAACTAGGAAGTGTTGATCATTTCACAAATTCGCCACACGAAGGAAAAAACGAGGACCCTTGCCCATTCAGTAAATTTGATTTGAAGGACAGATATTTTTTGAGTTATACCATTGAGAAAATAAATTAAAAATGCTCACCGGTTCCATTACCAACGATATCAAACATCAATTCCGCTATGGCAACATGGTGATGAAATTGATTTTTGTGAACGTAGGCGTGTTTTTGTTTTTCGGAATTTTCAATCTCATCGGGTTTCTTTTTCAAAACAATTCGTTCTACAGTTTAATTCTTAGTAAGGTTGAAATGCCCGCTTCGCTTGGCACTTTGCTTTATCAGCCTTGGTCGTTTTTTACTTACATGTTTTTGCATACCGGTTTTTTTCATGTGCTCTTCAACATGCTTTGGTTCTATTGGTTTGGAGAAATATTTGTGCTGTACCTGGGCGATAAAAAAATTCTACCGCTTTATATTCTTGGTGGATTGACGGGCGCTGTAATTTATTTGCTTGCCTATAATCTGCTTCCTGTTTTTAAACCACTGGTTGATGTTTCGATGATGCTTGGCGCATCGGCAAGTGTTTTTGCTATCGTGTTTGCTGCGGCTACAATTGCGCCTGATTATGAAATCCGTTTGATGTTTATCGGCATCGTCAAGATAAAATACATAGCAGTTGTTTCATTGCTTCTCGACATCATCAATATTCCTTACGGAAATGCCGGTGGATATATTGCGCACATTGGCGGTGCGTTGAGCGGCTATCTTTATATCAAATCATTGCAAGGCGGTTTTGATTTTGTTTTACCATTCAACAAACTTTTTGATGGTGCTGCAAATTTGTTTAAACCAAAATCGAACATAAAGGTTACTTACAAAAGCGATTCACAAAAAGCAGAAAAAACTTTGCGCAGCAAAAACGAACAACAACGGGTAGATGATATATTGGATAAGATTGCGCGTTCGGGTTATGATAGCTTGACGAAAGAGGAAAAGGATTTTCTATTTAATTATTCTAAGAAATAACAGCCGCCCCCTAACCCCCGAAAGGGGAATAAAGGCAAATACAAAATACATGCTCAGAGGCTTCTTTAAATTCTTAAACATACTTGCACTTGTTGTGTTGCTCGCTTCTTGCATGGCAACTTACATTGAGCCCACAAAATACTGGCAACTTACTTTCATTGGCTTCGCGTTCCCGATTGTATTGGTAGTAAATGTTTTTTTTCTCTTGCTCTGGATTTTAAAACGCGATGCATTTGGATTGATTTCGCTGGTGGCTATTGTGTTGACATGGCAATTCATTCACTCTACTTTTGCTGTAAACTTTAATGAAGTGAATAAAGAAACGGGATTTAAGGTGATGACGTGGAACGTAAAGAATTTCGATTTATACAATTGGAGTAAGAACACCGAAACGAGAGGGCAGATGATGGCACTTATCAAAAAAGAAAAGGCCGATGTGCTTTGCTTGCAGGAATTTTATACCAATAATCAACTCTTTCATAATCTCGAATACCTACGCGATTCATTGGGTTACCCTTACGTTTATTTTTTTCCTTCGGTTGATTTGCATAAGTTTCCCAAAAGCAAATTGCAATCTACACTTTGGAAAAAGGGAGAGCTGCATCAAATATGGGGTGTTGCTACGTTTTCAAAATTCCCAATTGTTGACACCGGTAAAATTGATTTCAAAAATTCTTTAGCTAACGATTGTATTTATACCGACATTGATTTCAACGGTAAAACCGCAAGAGTTTACAATGTGCATTTTCAATCTATTCATCTCGGCTATGATGATTATGCAACTATCGATTCATTGGAAGAAAATCAAACTACTCGTTGGGATCCATTGAAAAAAATCATGCGAAAAATGAAGCGTGCTTATGCTAAACGGTCGATGCAAACAAATGCCGTGGCAAAAAGCATGAATGATTATCAGGGACAAAAAATTCTTTGCGGAGACTTTAATGATGTGCCGGTTTCATATACCTATAGCACTGCGAAAGGAAACTTACAGGATGCGTTCGTTGAAAAAGGAAAGGGCTTCGGAACTACATACGCGAATAAACTTTCGTTTTTCAGAATTGATTATACGCTGTTCGATGCCGATATAAAAATCAACTCCTGTAAAACTATCCGCAAGGAACTCTCCGACCATTATCCGGTTATCTCTACTTTTTCTCTCTGAAAAATCTTCAACGCATTATATTGCGCCCATGTCTGAACTAAAAATTTACAACACGCTCACGCGCGAAAAAGAAATTTTCAAACCGCTCAATGCACCTCATGTGGGTTTGTATGTGTGCGGTCCTACTTTATATAGTTACGCTCACCTAGGCAATTGCCGCACTTACACTTCGTTTGATGTGGTGGTGCGTTATCTCACGCATCTTGGTTATAAAGTTCGTTACGTGCGCAACATTACCGATGTAGGGCATTTGGAAAGTGATGGCGATGAAGGAGAAGATAAAATTGCAAAGCGCGCGCGCCTCGAAAAATTAGAGCCGATGGAAATTGTGCAGTTGTACGCTATTGATTTTCATAAGGTGCTTGACAAGTTGAATATTCTTCCGCCAAGCATTGAACCAACTGCCAGTGGACATATCCTAGAGCAGATTGAGATGACGAAGAAAATTATGGACAACGGTCTTGCATATGAAGTGGATGGAACCATCTGGTTTGATGTAGAAAAATTTGCGAAGACAAATGCTTACACGCAACTCAGCGGAAGAAAATTAGACGAGTTGCTCGAAGGCACACGCGACAACTTAGAAGGTCAAACTGAAAAGCGCGGACGATTGGATTTTGCACTATGGAAAAAAGCTAAACCCGAACATATTATGCGTTGGCCAAGTCCCTGGGGAGAAGGGTTTCCCGGTTGGCATATTGAATGCAGTGCCATGAGTTCAAAATATCTTGGAGAGCAATTTGATATTCACGGAGGTGGAATGGATTTGATTCCAACGCACCACACCAATGAGATTGCGCAGAATCTTGCCTGCTGCAAAAAATCTCCGGCAAATATTTGGATGCACACGAACATGCTGAACATGAACGGACAGAAGATGAGCAAGAGTCTCGGCAATTCTGTTTTGCCCAATGAACTTTTTAGTGGAGAGCATCCTCTGTTAGAGAAGGGATATTCTCCAATGACCGTTCGCTTTTTTATGTTGCAGGCACATTATACCAGCACGCTTGATTTGTCGAATGGCGCATTACAAGCAGCTGAAAAAGGTTATCAGCGATTGATGAATGCTTTAAAGTTGATTCCGAATTTAAAGGCTGGTGAAAAATCTTCTTTCAATTTAGAAAACATCAAGACTGCAATTTACGATGCAATGAACGATGACTTCAATACTTCTATTGCCATTGCAAATTTGTTTGAAGCAGTAAGAGTGATTAATTCTATCAACGATGGAAACGATTCAATCACATTATACGACAAGGAGCAACTTCAAAAACTTTTCAATGAAATTGTTTTGGATGTTTTAGGATTGAAAGAAGAAAGCGAAAGCGGTTCCGATAAAGTTGAAGGATTGATGAATTTGATTTTAGAATTACGTAAAGATGTTCGTGCTAAAAAAGATTTTGCTGCCAGCGATAAAATTCGCGATGAGCTTTTGAAAGTGGGCATACAGGTGAAAGATGGGAAGGAAGGAGTTAGCTGGAGTTCAAATTAATTGCAATGAAAAAACTCTTTCCAATAATTTTACTCTTCCTCGCTTCCTGCGATAAATGCAACCAGCAAACGCCACAGGTTGTTGAGCCGTCAAAACAAATTGTTGTTACCGCCCCTGACTTCAATAGCGATTCTGCTTACAACTACACAAATTATCAACTCGATTACGGCACGCGTGAAATGAATTCGAAAGGACACGAAGCCTGCGCGAAATATTTGATAGAGGAAATCAAAAAATTTACCGATACCGTTTACGTGCAGAAATTTGACGTACTCGGATTTGATGGAGTGAATTTGAAATGCACAAACATCATTGGCTCAATAAATCCAAAAGCAACAAACAGAATTTTGCTCACTTCGCATTGGGATAGTCGCCCGTGGGCAGACCAGGATACCAAAGACCGTGACAAACCAATTCTTTCTGCCTGCGATGGTGCAAGCGGTGTAGGAACACTTATTGAAATTGCAAGAGCAATCCAATCTTCGCCACTTAAAAACATTGGCGTTGATATTTTTTTCAATGATGCTGAGGACCGCGGCTATTCTTCTTCACTTGATGGAATTGTAAAACCCGGAGATTATGACAGTGAAGGCTCGTGGTGTTTGGGCTCACAACACTGGAGTGCCAATCCTCATGTGCCGGGATACAAAGCAGACTTTGGAGTTTTGTTAGACATGGCTGCCGCAAAAGGCGCGGTGTTTTCGCGCGAAGGAATTTCTTCTTTCAATGCCGGTTGGGTGCAGGATAAAGTTTGGGCAAATGCGAGATCACTGGGCTTCGGAAGCTTTTTCATCAATCAAACTATTGGTTCAATTACCGATGACCACGTTTACATCAATCAAATCGCAAAAATTCCGACCGTAGATATTATTCATATCGACCTGGCTTCTCCATCCGGAACATTTGGAAGTTACTGGCATACACATGCCGATGATATGAGTGTGATTGATAAAACTACGTTGAATGCCGTGGGTAAAACTTTGCTTTATACGATTTACCAGTATGATGCGGAGAGAGGCGCGCAGTAGTTTTTATTCCACCTTCGTAACCTTCACCATATTCGCGCGACCTTTATTTGACAGCGGCATACTGCCTATGTTTACCGCAAGGTCACCTGCTTTCAGCAAATTATTTTCTTTGAGAATGCGAATTACATCGCGAATGGAAGTATCGGTGCCAACAAATTTATTGTAATGAAAAGCACGCACCCCCCAACAAATACTCAGCGCATTTAAGAGCGAATGATTCTCTGTGAAAATGTAAATGTCCGCTTTAGGGCGGTAACTCGAAAGCACAAAACCTGTGTAACCGCTGAAGGTCATTCCGATAATAGCACGAGCGCCAAGTTCGCTGCTGATGCGCGCAGCGTTGTAACAAATAGCATCGCTGATGTAAGTGGACGAATCAATATCTGCTTTCTGCTCTTTGTTATAAATGGTGCTTACGTTTTCTGTAGTCGTCAAAATCTTTTCCATTATTTCAATCACTTTCATAGGGTGTTTGCCCGTTGAAGTTTCTCCGCTAAGCATCACGGCATCGGCACCATCAATAACTGCATTTGCCACATCGGTAATTTCTGCGCGCGTAGGATTCGGATTTTCAATCATGCTCTCCATCATTTGTGTAGCCACCACCACGGGTTTGGCAAAGCGAATGCACTTGGCAATAATTCCTTTTTGAATAATAGGCATGCGTTCCTGCGGAACTTCTACTGCTAAATCGCCACGCGCAATCATAATGCCGTCACTCACTTTTATGATTTCGTCAATGCAGGTTAGTGCTTCGGGCTTTTCAATTTTTGCCATCACCTTCATGTACGAATTTTTTTTGCCGATGATTTCTTTCAAGTCGATTACATCCTGTGGTGAACGCACAAACGAAAGCGCAATCCAGTTTGCACCATTGGCAATAGCAAACTTCAAATCCTTTTTGTCTTTTTCGGTAAGCGCGGGAACCGTAGTTTTTGTATCCGGCAAATTCACGCCTTTGTTGCTACTGATTTTTCCTCCGTTAATCACCTTCGCCACAATTTTATTTCTGCGATTGGTGGAGAGAACTTTCAACTCAATTTTTCCATCGTCAATTAAAATCGCATCTCCTATTTGAACTTCCTTAGGTAAAGATTTATAACTCACGTAAAGTTTTTTGAAAGTACTCACACACTCTTTGTTCGTAATTTCAACTTCCCGACCGGTCTCAAGCACTTCCATATTATCACGCACTTCGCCCAAACGAATTTTAGGTCCCTGTAAATCGGCAAGTATGGCAATGTTGAGATTATGCTCTTTGTTTATCTGCCGAACTTTTTGATAGCCGTCAATATGTTGCTTGTGGTCGCCATGGCTCATGTTGAAACGAAAAACATCCACACCGCTTTGCACCATGTCTTCCATCACTTTAATGTCACTACAGGCGGGACCGTAAGTGGCAATTATTTTTGTTTTGTTGATGCGTACTTTCATTTGAATTTTTTGACGTGCTTGGTCGAAGTTTTTTCTTCGAAGTAAATTAGCCGCTCTTTGTTTTTAATTTTCCTAAGCGAAATTTCGGTGCAGGCAATTACATCGGGAAACAATTTTATTCCGTTTACAATTCCGATTAACTCTTCATCGCTACACTCACCTTTTATCTGTATTAAATAATCAAAATTTCCTGCTTCAGATAAAAGCGCTTCACCTAAATTTTTATTCACAAAAACAAAAAACTGATTGCGGTCTTCTTCATCGCCCGATTTAAAAACAGCGAACAAAATGGTGCGCGTGCGATCGGGAGATGAAAAAGCAAGGTCATTGAGTTTTTTGAAATCGGCATTTAAAAATTGATTGAGATGATAGCAAAGCTTATATTCTTTAAGCAAAGCCGCAATACCGATGAGCCGGTAATTGACATCTAAATCGTTGGTTATTTTTTTCTCTGCCATGATTAAACGCTAAACGAATTTACAATTAGTTTCATAAGCGGAATAAAAGAAATGGTGCTGCGTTTTGCGGAAACACAAACTCTCTTTTTAGTGGATAGCAATATCTTAATTTAGCCACCCATTATGAGTTTACAACTGAAAAATAAAGTCCGCATTGTTACTGCTGCATCCCTCTTTGATGGCCACGATGCCGCTATTAATATTATGCGCAGAATTATGCAGGCGAAGGGTGCGGAGGTGATTCACCTCGGGCACAATCGCAGCGCGCAGGAAATTGTGGAATGCGCCATACAGGAAGATGCGCAGGGAATTGCGATTACGAGTTATCAGGGTGGGCACGTGGAGTTTTTCAAATACATGTATGATTTGCTGAAGGAGCGCAATTGCAGCCACATAAAAATTTTTGGCGGAGGCGGAGGAACCATTCATCCGCATGAAATTGAAGAGTTACACCAATACGGCATCGTAAAAATTTATTCTCCCGATGACGGCAGAACTATGGGGCTGGAAGGAATGATTGAAGATGTGGTGAAGCAATGTAGCCCCCAAACCCCCGAAGGGGGCTTAAAGACAGAACTGAATGGGGAGTGGAAAAATCTGAAACCAAGTGATTGGAAAATAATTGCAGAGGCAATTTCTATTGCTGAAGATGGCAAGTTCGACAAAATAAAAGACAACCTTAAAGCCCCCTTCGGGGGTTTGGGGGCTGTTCCGGTTCTCGGTATCACCGGCACCGGTGGTGCAGGAAAATCTTCTGTGACCGATGAAATCGTTAGAAGATTTTTAAAGAACTATACGGATAAAACTATCGCGGTTATTTCTGTTGACCCGAGCAAAAAGAAAACCGGTGGTGCTTTATTGGGCGATAGAATTAGAATGAATTCTATTTCGAATCCACGCGCTTATATGCGCTCGCTGGCTACGCGCGAAAGCGACAAGGCGCTCAGCGTTCACGTGCAGGAAGCAATTGATGTTTGCAAAGCCGCGCACTTCGATTTCATTATTCTGGAAAGCGCGGGCACGGGACAAAGCGATGCTTCGATTCTCGATTACTGCAATGTTTCGCTCTTGGTGATGACTCCCGAATACGGAGCGGCAACACAGCTCGAAAAAATAAACATGCTCGACTATGCCGATGCTATTGCCATCAACAAGTTCGACAAGGCGGGAGCGCTTGATGCATTGGCTGATGTGCGCAAACAATACAAGCGCAGCCACCAGATATTTATGGCGAAGGATGAAGATGTTCCGGTTGTGGGAACGATAGCTTCGCAGTTTAATGATGCCGGTGTAAATCACCTCTTCGAATTGCTGATGCACAAGGTGACTGAGAAAACGAAAGTTGATTTTAAAGTAAAACACACTTCCGCAAAGAACACCGTTACCAAATCGCAAATAATTCCTCCCGCCCGTGTACGTTACCTCGCAGAAATTGCAGAGAACAACGAGCGTTACGATGAATGGGTAAGTGACCAATGTGTTGTTGCTACTAAACTGTATCAAATCAACGGCATTCAGGGAGAGAAATACATTGGTGATTTATTGGAGTTGGATATGCTGCGCGATGATTACTTGAAGAAGCTTCACCCCGAATGCAAAAAATTATTGGATGAGTGGAACGAAAAGCAGAAAAAATATTCCGGTGATACGTTTGCTTTTAAAGTGCGCGATAAAGTTTTGGATTTGCCGTTCACATCCAAATCACTCAGCGGAACAACTATTCGCAAAGTGTATTTACCGCGTTACAAAGACTGGGGCGATATTCTGAAATGGCAGTTGCAGGAAAACGTGCCGGGTGAGTTTCCTTACACGGCCGGTGTGTTTCCGCTCAAGCGCGAAGGCGAAGACCCTACGCGTATGTTTGCCGGTGAGGGCGGACCGGAGCGCACCAACAAGCGTTTCCATTATGTATCGCTCGACCAGCCCGCTATTCGTTTGTCTACGGCTTTTGATTCGGTAACACTGTATGGCGAAGACCCTGACCACCGCCCCGATATTTACGGCAAGGTGGGCAACAGCGGTGTGAGCATAGCCACGGTGGATGACGCCAAAAAACTTTATAGCGGCTTCGATTTATGCAGCCCCAAAACTTCGGTGAGCATGACTATCAACGGACCGGCTCCGATGATTCTTGCTTTCTTTATGAACGCAGCGATTGACCAGGAATGCGAAAAGTATATCAAGGAGAACAACATCAAAATTGAAAGCGCGAAGCTGAAAGGATTGCCGCAATACAATGGCGATTTGCCGAAAGGAAACAACGGACTCGGTTTGCAAATACTCGGCTTGTCCGGTGATAAAGTTTTACCGAAAGATGTTTACGAAAAACTAAAAGCCAAAGCACTCTCTTCTGTTCGCGGAACAGTGCAGGCCGATATTTTAAAAGAAGACCAGGCGCAGAACACCTGTATCTTTAGCACCGAGTTTGCGCTGAAGATGATGGGCGATGTGCAGCAGTATTTCATCGAGAACAAAGTGCAGAATTTTTATTCTGTTTCTATCAGCGGGTACCATATTGCCGAAGCCGGTGCTAACCCGATTACGCAACTCGCGTTTACACTCGCCAACGGTTTTACTTATGTAGAGTATTACCTCAGCCGCGGAATGAAGATTGATGATTTCGCGCCTAACCTTTCTTTCTTTTTCAGCAATGGCATGGACCCTGAGTATTCGGTGATTGGCCGCGTGGCGCGCAGAATTTGGGCGAAGGCGATGAAGCAGAAATACAAAGGCAACGACCGGAGCCAGAAACTGAAATATCATATTCAAACAAGCGGCAGAAGTTTGCACGCGCAGGAAATTGATTTCAATGATATACGCACAACCTTGCAAGCGCTCTATGCTATTTACGATAACTGCAATTCACTTCATACAAATGCATACGATGAAGCAATCACAACTCCAACAGAAGAGAGTGTTCGCAGAGCAATGGCAATCCAGCTTATCATCAACCGCGAGCTGGGCACGGCTAAAAACGAAAACCCGAACCAGGGTTCATTCTTAATTGAAGAAATGACGGCACTCGTAGAAGAAGCGGTGCTCACCGAATTTAAGCGCATTACCGAGCGTGGCGGAGTGCTGGGCGCTATGGAGCGCATGTATCAGCGCAACAAAATTCAGGAGGAGAGCATGTATTACGAGCACCAGAAACACACCGGTGAGTTTCCGATTGTGGGGGTGAATACTTTCCTCAGCAAAAACGGCTCGCCTACTATTGTGCCTAAAGAAGTTATCCGCTCTACTACTGATGAAAAAGAATTTCAGATAAGCGCACTGAACGCTTTTAAAAAGCGCCACGAAAAAGAAAGCGAAGAAGCGCTGAAGCGTTTACAGCAAGTGGCTACTACCAACGGAAATCTTTTTGCCGAGCTGATGGAAACCGTAAAGGTTTGCTCGCTCGGGCAAATATCTCATGCGCTGTATGAGGTCGGAGGTCAATACAGGCGAAGCATGTAATTAAAACTTCTGCAATCTGCATTCGTTAATCTTCAATCGCTAATCAATTTGATTTAAGAACAACGATTAACGATTTTAGATTAACGAAGTTAAAACCAACTGAAATCCCTTTATTACTTTTGTAACATGAATAGTTTGAAAATAGAGAAGTATAAAGTGATAAAAAGCAAAAGCCAATACAACGTTTACTGCAAAGAATTGGAAACACTTTTGGAAAGCGGAGCAAAATCAAAAGCAGCGAAAGAAGAAGTTGATTTGCTTACGCTGCTAATTGAAACATGGGATGAAGAACACAACACTTTCGAAGTGCAAGAAGTTTTGGATAAGCGGCTAAACACTTACCAGAATACTACCGGACGAACTACATGGGAGAAGATTAAAGAGAATGTGCGCGAGAAAAAGTAAACCGTAAAGGTTTGCTCGCTCGGGCAAATATCTCATGCGCTGTATGAAATGGGTGGTCAGTATAGGAGAAGTATGTAATACAGAATGATGAAGGATAAACACCGAAACAGCTACCAATTCATTATTCGACATTTGTTTAAGTAAATGTATAAGCGACACAAAACATAAAGCATGCAACAAGAACTACCCAAGTTTCACGAAACGTTTAATCCAATACTTGATATTTTAAGTGATGGAAACATTGTTCATCATAGAGAGTTATTGAAAAGAGTTGTCGAGAAGTATTATTCGAAACTGCCGAAAGAATTATTGGAAGAAAAAACAAAGACCGGTGAAACTTTGATTCTGAACCGCATCGCATGGGGTAAGTCCTATTTGAAGAAAGGTGGATATATAATTTATCCGGAAAGAGGCATGGTGCAAATTACTGAGAAGGGAAAGAAAACCAGCAGCGGTAAATTGCAACTTCACGAGGTGGAAGGTGGATCCGACTTCATGGATTTTTATTCTGATGAGAAAACAAAAGGGAAAGGAACTACTCAACCGCAAATTACCTCTTCGCCTCAGGACTTAATTGATTCGGGGTTTGCTCAAATAGAATCTGAAGTCAAGAGTGATCTCCTAGAGAAGCTCAAAAGTATTGACCCTTTTTATTTTGAAAAAGTAATTCTGTTGTTGCTTCAACGAATGGGATACGGTGATTTTACCGAAACTGCAAAAACGGGCGATGGTGGAATAGATGGTATTATCAATGAAGATAAACTTGGCTTAGATAAAATTTATATCCAAGCAAAGAGGTATGATGAAAACAAAGTTCGCGAAAAAGATATCAGAAATTTTATAGGTGCTATGAGTGGCGATACGCGAAAAGGTGTATTTGTAACAACTTCTGAATTTGACAAAGCAGCAATTCAAAAAGCACATGACGCTCATCATACTATCATTTTGATCGATGGTAAAAAGCTTGTTGACCTAATGCATCAATACAATGTTGGAGTTCAAATCAAATCTAATTATGAGGTCAAACAGTTGGATGAAGATTTTTTTGAAGGTGCTTAATTTAAACCTGTGCCAAAAACATTCCGCCAAAACAAGGGCTTTATAGATGCCCTGCTCGATGAATACCAAAAAGCCATTGAAGAATACAAAGAGGTACTGCATAGTTTAAGCCCGCAGCAGTTCACCGCCATTGCTGATGCGGTTACGCTGAATAAAAATTGCGTTTCGGTGCAGTCGGTTACTAATCACACTCTGCTCGCGGGTTATGGTTACTTGTATATGATAGCCAAACAATTTGGCGACCTACCTTACGAGCGCAAAAAAGAAGTGGATGTAAGTAGCATTGAAAATTCTTGCGCTGAATTGGAAGCGCTACTGATGCACAGCGAAGTGCGTTTAACTCCAAAGGCGAACATTACCGATGAAGAAATTAGGAACAACATTATTAAATCTCCGTGGGGACAAACCTTCGATATTGACCAACTGCTTGAGCATGCGGTTATGCACGTTATTCGCCATCGCAGACAAATTGAAATTTTCAAAACAAGATTGCAATGAAAAATTTTTTTCTGCTTCTAGTCTTGATAAAAACAACCACTTACTGTTTTGCGCAAACGGTTTACCTCAAAGATTTTGAAAGAATGAATTCGGTAAAAAGCCCGAAAGAGTATTGGCTTAAAAAGGATTTTGTAGTGAAGCAGGACAGCAGCAGCGGAGAAAACATTAAACTGAAATTGCTAAACCGTTCCACCCGAGAAATTATCTATCTCTCCATCAAAAAAGACAGCGAAGGTGCGCGATATGTAGAGGTGGAATATTTTACAGCGAGTGAAGAAGATTATGCAAAAATGGTTCACAATCTGATTAAGTTAGGTTACAAGCAAAAAAACGACAATCTGCATTACGACAAATTTTTGAGCACGTGCGAAACCCAGAATCTTGTATTGCGAGGTATGGTGGGCATAAAAGACAAAGATTATTTCGGCATTAAATATTCCTATTACGCAGGAAAGGAGTTGTCGGTGCCCATTCCCGCAACAAAAGAATGATTGATTCCAATCTTTAGCATTCGTATTTTTTTACTGCCCTGTCAGTTTTTTTTGAAACCAAACTATTTACCGTAAATAAAATCCCACGGCTTTGCTTCTTCCATTTCATAAGCCAGCTCGAGCAGGCGTTGGTCTAAACCAAAAGGGGCAGAGAATTGAACGGCAATGGGCATTCCGTTTTCTGTTGTACCCATAGGCAAAGAAATAGCCGGTGCGCCAGTAATGTTTTGTAAACCGCAGTAAGCGGCAAACTCTACTGCCCGCTTAGTAACTTCTTCGTAAGAAAGCTTGGGAGAAAAGTGCCCGATTTTGGGCGTGGTGTGCGCCAATACGGGAGTCATAATTACATCGTAAGAGTCAAAAAGCTTTTCGGTATCTACGCCTACCTTGCGCAGGGTTTTAATACTCCGCGGCAGTTTCAGTTTGTTGTCTTTAAATTTTTTGCTTAGCCCCAACGTAAATGGCTCCAGCACATCATGATTTACTTTAGCACCTAACACCAAACGACCATGATGACTGAGCATGTAAGCAAGAAAGCCATAGTAAAGCAAGTAGTGTTCGGTCATTGTATCTACATCAACAGGAAAAGGCAACTGCACAACTGTATGTCCGAGCGATTGCAACAAAGCCACGGTTTCTAACTGCACACGATAAGTATCATCATCTTGATGTGCGCCTTTCCCCACCAGAGGATTTTCAAAAAACACAATGCGCAATTTTTTCTTTGATGCATGTTGCACGTGACCCAATTGCGGTAGGTTTGGATTTTTATAAAACTTTTCGGCAGCCGCAAAAAAGGTAGCAGTATCGCGTACGCTGCGTGTAAGCACACCTTCATATACAATTTGAAGCGGCATTATTTGCGTACCATCTACCGGCACCAACCGGTGTCGTGTAGGTTTCAATCCTACCAATCCGCAACACGCAGCGGGAATACGAATAGAGCCCGCACCATCATTGGCCGATGCAATAGGAACCACTCCACTTGCTACCAAAGCCCCTGAACCCGAAGAAGAACCGCCCGTAGTGTAATCGGTATTCCAAGGATTGCGTGTAATTCCCCAGCGCTCATTTTCGGTGCTGCATATTAACCCGAACTCGGGCAAAGTGCTTTTACCTAAATTATTTGCACCGGTAGAAAGAAACTGGTTGACGTATGTGCTATTGCTCTTCGCAATTTTTGAACTGAAAGAACCAGTACCTAACTGCGTAGGATAACCTTTAATGTTTTCGTTGTCTTTAATAAAAGAAGGAACGCCATACAGGGCACCATCTTTTGCAAGCGAAGAATAATTACGTGCATCATCGTAAGTTTTTATAACGATGGCATTTAAATCACCGTTTACTTTTTCGGCACGCGCAATAGCCGCTTCGGTTACTTCCTGCACGGTAACTTTCTTTTTTGCAATGGCTTCCGCTACTGCTACAGCATCCATGTTTCCTAAAGCATCGTTGGTAAATGCACTGATTCGTTTGCTCATAAATTTGAATTGATATTTTTTGTATTAAGTGCATAAATACAAAACCATTACCTAACGGATGATTACGCAGAAAACACATTGATTTTTGGATTAAATCTTTAAAATCTATGGCTGCTTTCTGCGTAATCATCAACGAAGTTGTATGAATTTTTTTACACGCCTAAACCAGAAAAAATTCCGATTATTACTGACAAAACTTTATCACCATGAACGCTTACGGAAACATTTTATTGATTGCTATGCCGGGTTTTCTTGTGCTAATTATTATTGAAATGGTTTGGGGCAGATGGAAACACAAGGAACATCAACCGGTAATAGACACCGTTTCAAGTTTAACCTCCGGCATGACCAATATTCTGAAATCAACTTTGGGCTTAACTATCGTTATTGTGTCTTACACGTTTTTGGAGCAACACTTGCATTTAATGGAATGGGGCAAAGAAAGTTTTTGGCCATACATTATCGTATTTGTGTTTTTCGATTTCAGCGGTTATTGGGCACATCGGTTACAACACCGTGTAAATTTTTTCTGGAGTCATCATTTGGTACATCACAGTAGCGAAGAATTTAATTTGCCCTGCGCCCTGCGTCAGCAAATAGCGGTAATGACGAATGTCTATACATTGATGCTTGTGCCTATGGCATTGATTGGTATATCCCCGGGAGTGTTGGCACTTGTTGGCCCTATTCATTTGTTCAGTCAGTTTTGGTATCACACGCGCTACATTGGTAAGTTGGGTTTTCTGGAATATATTATTGTTACACCCTCACAACACCGCGTGCACCATGCCATGAACGATATTTATATGGATAAAAATTACAGCCAAATTTTTATTGTTTGGGATAGAATGTTCGGCACGTTTCAGGAAGAACTTTCGAGCGAACCTTGTGTGTATGGCATGCGCAGACCGGCACAAACGTGGAACCCTTATATCATCAACTTTAAACACTGGTACACGTTAGCAGTTGATGCATGGCACACAAAAAACATGGGCGATAAATTTCGCATTTGGTTTATGCCAACCGGATGGCGACCAGCCGATGTAATGGAAAAATATCCGTTGTTCACGGTTGAAAAAATGAGCGACTTAAAAAAACACAATCCCATTTACAGTAATTGGTTTCAAGCTTTTAGTGTATTGCACATCACGGTTGTTTTTCTTCTGTTGTCCTTTTTGTTTTTTCGATTTGGCGAAATCAGCCAAGCAGAAGCACTTATTAACGGAATTATTTTGATGTTGGCTATTTTCGGATTTACTGCGCTGCTCGATAAAAAAAAATACGGTGTAGTAAGCATGGTAATGATTGGAGCAGGTATTGTTTGCTTTACAGTGGTGAGTGGCGACTGGTTTGGATTAAATGATTTTTTACCAATGGGTTCGGCTGTTGTAGTTGCTTATTTTGCAATTACTGCATTAGCCGCTGTTTGGTTTTATAAAACAGAGTTAAACATAGCGGTGGAAAAAAATGTGGAGGTATTTGTTTCAGCAAAAACACAAACACAAAATTGAATCATGAAAAAACTAACACTCATTTTAATGGCAAGCATGGCAACCTCTTTATGCTTTGCACAGAAACTTACGATGGACAAAGTGCCGGCAGCAGCAGCGAACGCGTTCAAACTAAAATTTCCTAACGGCTCGCAACCCGGATGGAGTAAAGAGGAAAAAGATTTTGAAGTGGAATTTTTCAATGGCAAAAAAAGACAGAGTGCTCTATTTGATAACAGCGGTAAATGGCTAGAAACCGAAACCGAAATAAAGTACAACACGGTTCCAATGAAAGTGCAGAACGCTTTTCAAAAAGAATTTGAAGGATATCAATTGCAGGAAGTATTTGAAGTTGAAAAACCGGAGAACATAATCAACTACGAATTGATTGCATTTAAGGGAACCAAGAATTATGAATTGGTCTACTCAACCAAAGGAGAATTATTGAAGAAGGAAGAAGGACAGGATTAAAAACCTTTTGTGCAAAACAAAAGTGCTATACGAAAAAAAACGATCCAAATTATTCTCATTTAAAAAATTCGATAGGTCAAACTTTAAGGTTATCAAAAACAAACTGCATGAAAAAAATACTTGTCCTTCTTCTTATTGCTATCCTTACTACAGCAGGTGTGGTGATAGGATTTATTAAAGGAGCCGAAAAAGTACGCAATGGCTTAGTTGCAAATTTTCCAACCGTAAAAAATTTGGTGCAGGGTACCACGGTTGAATTCGATTCCGTTATTTCTGTTTCGATTACAAAGCAAGATGATGAAGCCCTTTTTAATTTGCTGAATACGGATTCAAAAGCAGAAACTGTTTCCTTTAGTATTCCATACTACGCACGTTATGGTGTAGATTTAACCGTTCGTAATTTCAGATTGTTTAGAAATGAAGAAACGGTAGAAGTTTGGCTGCCCGATACTAAACTTCAATACTGCGAATTGAAATTTGACAGAATGATATTGAACGAAAAAGCCACTTCGAACATGACCTCTGCGGTTAGAGGCAAACTATATGAATTCATTATTCCGGTGTTGGAGAAAAACAAAATCAATCGAAAGATTTCTAAAACGGCTACCGTAAAAGCCCTGATGTTTTATTTCATGCCCTACAAGTTTGATTTGAAAGTTTACATAGCTGAGGAGCAACAAACACTTCCTTCGGTGCCGGGCGTAAATCAAACGGTGGATGAAGCCATCAATCAAATGCTCGGCAAATAAAATTGGAGGTTCTTTTATTCTATACAGCTAACAATGTTTCCATAAAATAATTTACTGCCTTTTCTAACGTGCGGCACAAACTATGTGTAGTTTTAACCGTAAATAATTTTGACAGGTCGGTTGAGCAAAATTAAATGTTATGAAAAAAAAAGTTACCCTTTTTGTTCTTGTGCTTATGGCAAATATTGGCTGGTCGCAAGTGCCGCATAAATTCAATTATCAGGCAGTAGCTCGCGATGGTTCTGGCGCCATAAACGTTAATCAAAACATCAGCGTCCGCTTTTCTATTCGCGATATTGCGGTTACGGGACCAATCATTTATCAGGAAACACAATATTTACAAACCAATCAGTTCGGTTTGTTTACCGCTATGGTGGGCGAAGGACCAGCGGGTATTGGAAATTTTTCAAGCATCAATTGGGGTAGCGGCTTAAAATATTTACAAGTAGAATTTGATGCACAGGGCGGAAACAATTATTTGATTGTTGGCTCATCGCAGCTACTTAGCGTGCCCTATGCTTTGTATGCGGAAACAGCAGGCAACGGTGGTGGCGGAGCGACAGGTGCTACTGGCGCAAATGGAAATAATGGTGCCAACGGAGTTACGGGTGCAACAGGATTAAGCGGAACAACCGGACCAACAGGTGCAAAAGGAAATACAGGATCTACGGGAACAAATGGATTAAACGGTGTTACCGGTGCAACTGGTTTAAAGGGAAACACCGGTTCAACAGGTGTTACAGGAGCGACTGGAGTTGGATATGCCTCGGGCACATTAAATTACGTAGCTAAATTTACGCCTGACTCTGTTTCCTTGGGCAACTCTTCTATTTTCGATAACGGAACCAATGTGGGTATTCATACTTCTACTCCGCAAAACAGTTTGCAAATTCACAACACCAACGCAACAGGTTTACAACTAACAACAGATAGTACGGGTAAGAACGCGAGCGATGGATTTTTGATTTCCGTAAATGACAGTAGCCAAGCGGGAATAATGCAAATGGAGAATAAAGATTTATTCATAAGCACTTCGGGTAATGAACGCATACGATTCACGAAAGACGGTTTGGTGGGAATCGGCACATCCTCTCCGCAACGCGACTTGGTACTTATTAGTCAATCGGGTCTACCTACTTTACAGCAAATTGTTTCTGTGCTTACCGGTCAGTTAGCTACTGATGGCTTGCTTGTTGGGCAAAGCGATGTTTTTGGAACGGCACAATTGATGAACCAGGAAAACAAACCGTTGTTGTTTGGGACAAATTCGTTGGAAAGAATGCGAATTAATGAAGCCGGTAAAGTTGGAATAGGAACGATAAACCCGCAGCGCGAATTGGTGGTGTCGGCAGGGTTTGATACAGCGGCTATTCAGTTGGTTTCTTCCGTAACAGGCATTTTAAAATTTGATGGCTTTGTAATTGGACAAAGAAGTAACACAGGAGAAGTTCAATTAATGAATTATGAAACAGAAAATGTTTCTATTGGCACAAGTGGAAGTGAAAGAGTAACAATTTCGCAGGATGGAAGAATAGGCATTAACGTTACTTCGCCTGTAAATGATTTGGTAGTAAAGAATGCAGCGGCTCAGCCTTCGCGTTTTCAAATTGCTTCTTCTGCAACTGGCACTGGCCCTTCAGATGGTTTAGTTATTGGTCACAGCAACAGCAATGGTGCTGCGTTTATTACTAATTACGAAAACGAGTCGTTGAGTTTTGGAACGTCTTCTATTGAAAGAATGCGGATTACAGAAACCGGAAAAATTGGAATTGGATTGGTGTCTGCTTCGCCTGCTTATAATATTGATGCTGCATTTAATACCGATGCGATTTTCAAATTGAAAGGTCAAGGCGGAACTTTCAATCGGTCCATTTTCATTTTAGATAAATCAAGTGCTACTAATGATCAATCGGCCGTTCAGTACAGTTTAAATAATTCGGCACAATGGTTAGTTGGAACTTTGAACAACAATAACTACCGTGTTTTTAATTTCAACACGGGTAACGATGCACTCACTATTGATTTCGCCAATGATAACGTAGGCATTGGCACACCCGCTCCAGCTGCAAAATTAGAAGTGAACGGTCAAGTAAAAATTACGGGCGGTGGACCAGCAGCAGGTAAGGTTTTAATTTCAGATGCCACAGGTTTGGCTTCGTGGGGGGAAGATAATCCGAAGAAAGGTTTCAGTGCGTATAGCCAGAATGGTTTGCTGAGTGTGACCAGTGGAGTTGAAACGCAAATCCTTTTCGACAATATCAATTTCAATGATGGCAACTATTACGATGCAGGCTTAGGAACATTCAATGTTTATTCCGAAGGCATGTATCATTTTGATGTGAAAATACTTTGGGAGAATTTTTCCTCAAGCGGCAATGCAATACTCGCACTTCGGGTAAACGGAATTATTTCAGAACAAACAAGACAAACAATTTCAACAGGCGCAACAGCTCAACTGATTTTAAACAGCAACTTCAAGCTTTATTCAGGCGATGTGGTTGACGTAGTTGTTTTGCAAAGCACAGGCACTTCACAAAATGTAAATCTCAATCAACTGGAAAGCGTTTTTGAGGGGTATAAAGTTTACTAAATAAAAAAGGGCTGCTCCTTCGAGCAACCCTTTGTCGTCCCACTTGCACTACGCACCAGTAAGGAACGTTCTATCCATCAAGAGAACATAGCTTTTATTACTCAGGGACTTTCATTGGTAAAACAAGTATCGAGTTTGTGTAAAAATCTGTGTAAGCAGATTCTAAAGAAGAGCGAAACCCTTGCCAGACAAGGGTTTCGCTACACTATCTTGTGGTCCCACCTGAGCCGCTCACCAGCCAGGTGGTTACCTATAATTCAAAGAACTTACCTCTCTATCAAGAATGAAAGTCAAATATAGAAGAAGTTTTGAAGCACCATTATCATAATTAGAGAGTAACTTCTGGTAGCATCTGGTAGTAATGTTTGTGTAAAAGTCTGTGTAAGCCGAATTTTTTCTACTGGCTCCTGCTCAACTATTGAGTCAATGCTTTAGTTACAAAAATTGTAAGGAGACTATTGAGTAGTAGAAAATTTCATGTCGTTCACGATACGAACAAATCTTTCCCTGTCTACAACTCCTGCATAATGCTTCATCGTGGTTTTAGGATTTTGACCGGCAATGGCAGCCACGATGTTTATTGGAATGCCCTTAGTAGCAGCGATACTGATGAATGTGCGCCTACCGAGGTGCGTAGTCAAAAGCTCCCACTTTTCCTTGTAGATAGTTTCGCGTTTATCCCCTTTGAATATGTCAATAGGCAGCTTACCTGTTAGACCCACCTTCTTGCCAATATCCTTCATTAGGCGATTTATTTTTTGTCCGTAAAGCCGCGGAAGAGCGAATTTACTCTTGCTGTTCTGGTTGCGTTCAATAATCGCCATTGCTTCGGGCAATAGCGGAACAACTGTTATGTTATCTGTTTTGACATGACGAACATGAGCAGCATAATAAACTTCATCAGAGTCATCGAACTTAATTTTCACGATGGCGTCTTTCTCCAAAGCATGATAGTCAGAGAAACGCATAGCAGTCAGACAACCAAAGAGAAAATTATCGAGCACCTTCTGTTCGAGTTCCGTTTCAGGTTTGTAATCCATTAAGAGTTTGACTTCATCCCACTCAAGGAATCGGATTCTTCCAACTTTCTCAGGAATATTGAACTGCTTGTATTTTATATTGTCATGCAGCCCCATATTCCTTGCATAGTTCATGAATGTTTTGAGCCGCTTTATATTGTTGTGAATGGTATTGTTTACAAGACCGATGCCGAGCAGATACTTCGCATAATTCGCCATCAGTTCTGGTTTAATATCATTGAAATCAATTCTCTCGCCTTTGATGAATTTCTTGAAGTGTTTGTATGAAGTGCGTATGCTGATTATGGATGAATTCCTTAATCGGCTCTTTTGAATTTCGATATACCTATCCCACTCTTCGAAGAAGGAAGTCCGTTCCTTGTTTTTATCTTTTCTAAGTTCCTTTAATATGTAATGAGTATCAACTAAAATATCCTTCGCCTTACCACCGAAATATATGTCGTTAATTTTTTCCTCTAACAAATCCAAATACCGGTTTATTTCTGTTGAGCGCTTTACTGTCAATTTCACCCTTTGTCTTGATTTGTCCCAATCGCATGGCGCAATCTTTATTCCGGTATTGCTTATCGTTCGCTTGCCTTCGTAATGAAAATTGATTGTCACGTTTCTCGGTCTCTCCGGACTTTGGTCAGTCCACGCTTTTCTAATTGGAATGTAATACCGAACGTATTTTTTTATTTCTCTCATGATTCAGATACTGCTTATATTACTCTGACTTTGTAAATCAGCTTTGGACTCAGACAGGGAACTTCGTTTTTATCCCTCTACGCAGCAAGACATTTTCAAGTTCAGCGGGTGTCCAGTATACTCTGCCGGATAGGTCTCTTTTGGGTTCAGGCAGTTCACCATTCTTCCTATAGCTGAGGACAGTATGTCTCGTAACACCGAGAATTTCTGCAACCTGATTAGTGCTGAGCCTTTCTTCTTGTAGCAATGATTCCCGCTTTGAGATTAGCGTTTCTTTTATCTCGTCTCTCATCGCCTTCATTTCCTCGCGGACTACTTTTCGGAGCACTTCTTCAAGTAACTCGAGTTCGATGCCAATGATATTACCCATAACCTATGTTTAACTTGATTAAAAATGAAAAGCAGCAATCACTGCTATATCACTCGAGTATAAGTTTTAGCTGCGATAGGGAAAATTGCAATTGGTTTCGGTCAGATTGAAGGATGAATTCTTTTAAATCATGGTTCACCTTTATGGTTCATAATGTTGGTTTAATTAAACAAGTAGTACTATACTTACCTAATTAAACCAACATTATGAGTAAAAAGGAGATTGTTTTATTGCCAAGGTTAAAGCGAATACTTCAAACACTCGGGGAGAATATAAAGTTAGCTCGCCTGAGAAGAAAATATAGTGCAGAGCAAGTAGCGGAGCGGGCAAATGTAAGCCGGTATACTATATGGCAAATAGAGAAGGGGGCAACCTCAGTGTCTATCGGTTCATATCTGCAAGTGTTATTTATTCTTGGTATGGAAAACGATTTAAAAGAAGTAGCAACCAACGACATACTTGGTAGAAAACTACAAGATGCCGCCATTACAATCGCCAAAAGAGCACCTAAGCGGAAAACAAAACTGTGAGGCTCCTCTCAAATGTCACTTACTTATATCTCAATTAAGGCTGAATGATTAAAGGTCTCGTGTTCGTTGTATTGCACATAACCCAGTTGGTTAGTGAGCAAAGTAGTATTGCCTATTTTAAATGCGTGAGTATTGCGATGGTGATGTCCGTAAATCCAATGAGTTGCATTACTATTTTCAATGGTGCTGGATAATTCTACTGCAAATGCCGGATTGATGTTGCTGTTTTTGTATTGCTCAGGGTAATTCATTAGTGTGGGTACATGATGCGTTACAACTATGCGTTGCTTGTCTGTTGGTTTAGCCAACGCAGTTTGTAAAAAATCTAAACTGGTTTGGTGCATGGCATTAAAATTTTTTGCAGTAATGGGCCTGCCATTTTCTTTAATGACGTGAAAGTCGTTTACATTCTGTTGCACGATGTATTCATAATGCGGTGGTATGTAGCTCCAAAGGGTGCAAAAAATAAGTTCGACATTTTCATTTGTAATCGTTTGGTTGTCGAGCAGGATAACATTCTCTCTTACCTGCTTGTGCAAGGGTGTTTTTACATCAGCTAAATCAAAATGATAATACTCATGGTTGCCCGGAATCCAGTAAGTGATTCTAAAATTTGCAGAACACCAATCAAGAAATTCGCAAGGCTTATCCAATAACTTGAAGGGCAATATATCACCTGCTAAAATCAAAATTTCGGCTTTAGGCACTAACGGATTTTGTAGCAAATAATTTCCATTTGCTTTAAACTCTAAGTGAAGGTCAGAGCAATATTGTATGATTTGTTTACGCAAGGCCTATTCGGATAAGAAGGTTGATTGTAATTGGGCAAGTAACGTTTCGGATTCAACGCCATCTATACCCATTTCTTTGAACATCGCTTTAACATCGGGTTTTTCTTCTTTCATCAAACGAATGTATTCGCTGATGTCAGCTTTAATTTTATCATAAGTCTTTATCTTACTATCTGGGGTAAGCGTTACCGCCAATCGCAGAACATCATTCTTATGCTTTTTGATGTGCTTTGAGTCAATTTTCTCACCCGCCTTTTCTCTTTCCAGCATATTAAGGTATGCGCTCACTTTCAATGCAATCAAAGTTTCGGCAGAAGCAACAGGCAATTCCTCCACCTGTTGTGTATTTTCAATAGTAAATTTATAGTAATCCTCATCCATTAAAATTGCGGACAAACTTGACAGGTCTTCTTCTACCGGTATTGGTGTAAGGTGCATACCTTCAATTTCGCGAATTACGTCTGGTCGCTTTGAAAATAATTCCAACAACACCGGAAAACTTTCATCAGCAGGATTAGCAAAGCGGTAATATTTTCTTTCCTTTTCATCCACCTGAGTTTGATTGTAATTACCCGCCTTAATGAATTCCCAAAACTGTTTTACAAAAACAGAATCTAACGCTTCAATCACCAACACCAAGTCAATATCTTTAGTAGCTCTGAAGGCTAAGCCTCTGTCAGCAAATTGCCTTTCGCAAGCAGTGCCGCCAATAATAATGTAACTGCCAGGGAAACCTTTGAACCAATCTTTAAATACGTCTAATCCTCTTACCATTTCATTTTGTTTAATAAATGTTCTAATTCAATTTGAGTTCTTTCATCGCTTTCGTCCTTCATGCTCAAATAAAGGGAAAGCACATCTACATAATTTCCTTTCCCCAATAATTCAGGATTATAGTTCCAAACTTCAAGCTGGTAATTTCCTTCGTATGGATTTAGCTCTATGAGCTTTTCTTTTTTGAGCTTGGCAAATGTTTCTTTGCCGATTGCAACAGTTTTTGTTTTACCTGCATTCAAATGAGTATAGTGCTCCATTGCTGTCTCACCGGCATACACTGGTTGAATCGAAACAGGCATTTGATTTACAAACACTTTCTGTATTATAGGATTAGTGGCCACACTTAATGCCTTTGTCCATATTTCTTTTTTGAGCTTGGGAAAATCAATTGCCTTCTCTTTCTTGCCTATGATTTCGCATAAAGAAAACTGCATTAGTTCCTTTGCCACACGACTAACTGTCATGGCTGAATAATTCATTTTTTCTGCAATTATTTTTAATTGCATTTTATCAAGGTTCTCTATTTGCAGATGATACAGCAACAGGCATTGGGCTGCCGGACTTAGCTTTTCCCGTTGAGCTGTCGGCTTTCCTCTTTTTACTTCATTCAAATGAATTAACAGGCTTGGAATGTAGAGTTGCTTGCCAGGCACAATAAATGAGATTTGCATCTCCACTAACCGCTTCCTCAGATAGGCTTCCATATAGTCAATCAAAAACACAACTGGCAATTGGCAGAATTCTTCCAACTGATGTTGTTGCTTTTTCAATTGGGCGGGTGTAATATTTTTCAATGAAACCAACTCGGCCAGCACAATTCTCTTTTCCGCAATTTCCACCGCACGAAATTTATACGCTCTACTCAAGTAGATAGGTATCTTGTTTACAAAAGATAAAGCGGCTTTTACCGGTTTAACTTCTACTCCTGTTATTTGACTCAGTTGCTCGATAATATTTTGCATATTAAGGTTGTTATAGGCTAATCTGCTTGATAACATCGCCAATGTTATCGTGCAAATATAGTGTTATTATGGAATTGTCAATTCAAACGGTGTGGACCGCCAACACATCGTATGATGCCAAATTTTATACCCAAAAGGGTATAAAAAAGTGATTTTCGCGATAATTATACCCTTTTTGGTATAATTATAATGTGCGGGAAAAGGGAAAGAAACTTGGGATATATCCGTATTATATCCGAAATAATAGAGCCTGGCTGTCAGATATTTAGCATATAAATGTGACAGAAGTGTCAATGAAATCAAACTATTTTTTCGTCAAACCTTCCCGTCTAATTTCAATACTAAGCTTCCTGCTTCATCAATTATCTGCTTTCTGCCGTTAAATGTTTCTACCAAAGCTAATCCGTTATAAAACGGTTCGATTGATGAAAATCGGTCTGAGTAGATTGCTTCACCACGTTTGTCAATATGAAACCACCCGCCTCCATCTTTAGCGGTAGCAAAGTTCTTATGAAAGATTCCCAGGTCAATAAACTCCTTCCCGTTCAAAGAGGCACCCTTTATGTCTATGTGCCGGTAAAAACCATTTGATGCTCTTACGCAAGCATATCCATCTTTAAAATCACCACAGTAAATGTAATTCTCGGAATAAATTCGGTTGCCGGTAAGGTCAATATGAAAATAGCTATTGTTTCTGTCGCGAACGGGACAAAGATTCTCTTGATAATTACCCGTCCAGGAAAACGAATCAGCATAGGCTCTCTGACCTTGTTCAGTAAGATGATGCCAACTGCCGTCCTTAAATACCGTAGCACGATTACAGTAGTAGCCGAATGTTCTTGAATACCTTTCGCTATAAAGACTATTTCCTGAACCATCAATGTGGTATGCACCGGTTTCATCTTTCACCGGTGCAAGTCCTGGTGGATGAAACTTCAGAACCTCAATAAACTTCTTTTCGAAAACCGGCTTGCC
Organism: Bacteroidota bacterium; assembly: GCA_947479455.1. Lineage (GTDB taxonomy): Bacteria > Bacteroidota > Bacteroidia > Chitinophagales > LD1 > Bog-950. The sequence continues at coordinate 94,735 of CANJZE010000008.1, read as the reverse complement.
TTCAAAAAGAAATTGTTTGCTGTCTGCCGAAACTTTTATGTCCTGCCAATTCATATTAGTAGTTTAAAATGAGACCTGAAAGATACTTTACCCAATTCTCCTTTGTATAAACTGTGCCGCTAAGACAGAAATCATAGAACGCAATCAATGAATCGTGAGTTACAAAAATTGTAAGACCGGGTTCGGTTGTGTTCTCTTTTAGAAATTTGGTCATTGCCGCGTGATAATTAGAGGGACTGGTAACACCTGGTATGCTTTCCCCTTCAATAAATCTTCTGTATAGTTCATCGAATCCATACTTCAAATAAAATTCCCCTGCAACCAATTCATCTTCGGTATGAAGTCCAGGGTCTCCGAGACTCTTGGTGCTTATTATTTCGAGTTTCTTGTTGTAACCAATACTTATGTGTTCCGCTGTTTGAATGCACCGGTAAATAGGACTCGTGAAAATCCTCTTTACTTGTTGTCCTTGCAACTTCTCACCAAAAGCTATCGCATTCAATTTGCCTTTCTCATTGATGGGAATTTCGTTGCCGAACTCTCCATCGGGAATACGCTCTCTGTCGGCATGTCTGATAAGCATTGCGAGCTTGGAATTGGCTGGGTGTTTTTTTAATTGTTCTATCATTTTCATTTTGGTTTTCTCATGTTACAGGTTTTGCAAAGATTTTTTTGTTTGTAGTTCATCACAAGTTCTGTGTAGGCCGGACTTTGCAATACGTCTTCAATACTTGTTGTTTCGATGTTTCCGAAATCACCTAATGCTTGTCGCAGGTTATCCGGTGCACAGCAAGGAGATATTTTTCCGGTAGCGGAAATCCAAAGTTCCTTGTTGAGAAATGGGCACTCATAGTGCTCTGGAAGTTCTACATCTTCTCTTTCATTTAGAGGGAATATATTTTCTAAAATCACTTTCTCTCCATTAGGTTTTCTGAATTTCTCCTGCGCTTCGAAGGCTTGTGTTACATATTCATTCCATTTAGTCGCACTTTCCTTTGTTGCTTTCATGGATAGGTTTTTTATCTCGTCAAAGTGAGCCCATAGTTGGTGACCTTTAACTCTATCCACTCCCAATTGCGCTGCCAACTTCACAATGTCGGCCAACTCGTGCATGTTGTTCTGCATGAACGTCAACTGAAAAGTGATACGACAGTAATAGCCGGTTCTCTCATAATGTTCATTGCGGAGTGCGACAAATGATTTCACATTTTCTACAACCTGATTGAAGTTCAGTCCGAGCATTACCTTTTCGGCTGTTTCTTTCGTAGCTCCATTCCAGCTGATTTTCACATCGGTAGTGTTAGGCACAATCAAATGTGCCCATTCTTCCAGCGTCAACTTGGGGAATGTTCCATTAGTGGTAAGGTTTATCTTGATGTTATGCTTTTGCGAGAGTTCAAATATTTTCTCGATGCCTTTATACATCAAGGGTTCTCCCATAGTAGATGGAATGATTTCTTTCACTCCGAGTTGCTCGGCCTGACGAAATATACCTTCCACAGTCTCCAACTTCATTCTTCTTCGCTTGACGCCCGTTTCTTTGTAGAGAGTTGGAATGAAATCACTGTAAGGACTGTGTTCTTCACACATCACACATTTCAGGTTGCAATCTTCGGGGTTGGTGTCAATAGTTACCCGCCACAAACTTCGGGGAGCTGTATACCGCTGATAAATATTCACTAACCGCTCACAGTGCTGCTGAATGTTTGGAACATTTCCATCTTCTGAAAACAAATAACCTTTCTCACCAAACTGCTTTAGTAAATCAGGATGTTCGGCTGCGAACTTCATTTGTTCGGCCAGCGAATTTGTGTTTCGGTGTTCGAATAATAAACCATTCACTTTATGCTGCACGTATTCTTTCATACCACCAAAGTCAGCAGTGATGACGGGTATCTTACAAGCTTGCGCTTCGTGAATCACTAATGGAGAGTTCTCTGCCCAGATGGATGGGACTACAATGCAATCTACTTTTGAGAAAACTTCATCTGCGAGATTATGGTTGATGTATTCTCCTGCGAATACTATTTCATTTTCCGAATCAGCGGCAAGTGATTTTAGAGCATCTGCGCTTTGTCCGTTATGTCTTCCGTATATTCTGAGCGAAGCAGGTTCCTTGATTTGTTTGAATGCTTCAATGAGTTGGTTAACCCCCTTTGCCGGTATGAGTGTTCCGATGTAACCAAAAGTGAATTTGTTTTTCTCTTTCGATTTCTCAGTTGGAGTTAAATACTCGGTTGGGAAACCATAGTCGAGATAGCGTATTTTATTTTCGGGAATTGAGAATTCAGTAATAAAGCGATTACGCAGGTAATTTGAAGGGGCGACAAATAAATCAACCTTGTCAATGATTGATTGTGTTTCAATCATTCGTTGATGAGTCCAACTGCTCCAATTTTCCGTGTCCTGTTTTTCATCTTCTTCTCTGCCGCTGAAATAAACCTTGTAACAGTCGGTTGCACATTTGTTGTCTTGCTGCCCGGAGCACAATTGAAAGTTATTCTCTTTCCCAATGCTTCGGGTTAAGAACTGCCCTCTCGGACACATTAGCCAGAAGTCATGCAGTGTAAATACGATTGGTATCTTTTGTGTGTTTAGCTCATCAATCAAACCGGTTGAAAGATGGTTAAGGTGACCGATGTGAGCTATATCGGGTTTGATTTTTTTGAGCAACTCAGAGAAGTTGTCATCCATCGGTTTATGCCGGTAGCCATCTTTGCCTTGCGGATTGTTGACGAAGTAAAAATTCAGGTTGTCACTTGCTTTTTGATGTCTGATAACAAAGTCTGGCGTATAGGGATTTTCTTCTCTTGTGAAAACAGAAACCTTATAGTGCTTTGAAAGTTCGTTACAGATAGACTGACTGTAAACTTCAGAGCCGGCATTATAATTTGGCGGATAGCCGTGTATGATTTTAAGTATGTGCATCAGTTCAGTATTTGGATGTAGTATTTCTGTTTCTTAATGATATGCGAAAGAACATTTGAGTAGAAGGCTCTTATTAGTTTACCCTCTTTGATGGTCACGCAAAGATTTGGGAGTTCGATGTTGCTTGGCAAAGACAACTTGTTTCTTTTAAGCCATTCATACCTCGCGATGATGATGGTATTTGAAGCCTTGGGTTTTTTCTTTGATGACTTTAGAACGCGTGTAACAGAAATTTCATCTGGTTTTGCCTCGGTCACCTTACAGGCTCCGTGAGGGCTGGTTGAGAAGTTTAAGTTTTTCATTTTATGATTGTTTTGTTGACGGGGCAATGATGGAGTAATAAACAAAGCGCTTTTTGGGTAGATAAATATTTCTCCCTATTATTGGTAAATATTTGACAAACTAAATGAATCAGATTGTAACTGTGGGCAGTCCACTAAGGGAGCAGGCATATAAGCGGCTAAAAGTATTTCTTGTAAACCCCGGCAAGTTCTGCTTGATTGTAGTTGGCGCACGAGGCACGGGGAAACATTTCGCCATCGAAAATGCTTTTAGAGAAATCAAAACGGCTAATCGAAAGAAATTATGCGTGGAGAAATTAGAATTTATCTCAGCGGTAAAAATACCATCATCAGTAGCTGAAATTGATACCCTTCTCAAGAAACACCAAAACCAAACTTTGGTGATTGAAGATGTTGAACGTTTGACCGAGGAGCAACAAGACTTGTTATTCATAGCGCTATCAACTACAGACGGTAAGTTCGGAGTTGAGAAGAAATTTAATGTTCGCTTAGTCTTTACGTCTTCAAAGGATATTGAAGTTCTCCGTGAGGATGAAAATCAATTGCATGGATTGTTCTGGGATAGAATAAGTCAATTGGTGGTAGAGTTCCCCTCCTATAAAAAGGAGAACGGAAGCGTTGTAAAGGACTTCCACTCTACATGGCAAAAGATGAATTTTGAGAACACAGAGGGCTTCGAACACTTTGCTGTTCCTCCGAAAAATGCCACACTCGAAAAATTTCTTGAAGACTACGCTGAAAAGTTTGATGGCGGTTTTCGCGACCTTGACAAACTGGCGTGTATGTATTTTAACTATCGGATTTTGCTTTACGGTGAGAAGAAGAAAATACTGGATGAAACTGAAAAGAAGATTGTAGAAACCATAAAAGAAGACTTTATAAGTAAGACCCAGTTGCACAGTGCCGAAGGAAATGACTTAAGTGTATTTCAGATTCGACCTGGATTTACTATGGATGATTTGATTGGCCAGTTTAAAATTCAGGTCAGAAGTTGGGGTAAGAAAGAATATGGCACTTTCTCACTTGCAGAGAATAAATTGAAGTTGGGGCAAGGAACGATGAAAAATTGGACGGATAAAAAAGTTACACAATCACACAGAAGGAATTTTCAAATCCAGGTTAAACTGAAAAAATAGCTGATTCGAAAAAGTTGTTTATCGCTCAGAATAATTTCCCTGCCACACCTAAGTCTAATTTGCGTCAACAATCCGAAATAATATGGACGCAATAGAATTCATCAACCGGTATCCTGATTATATCAGCCAATTAGAGAAAGTTGTAAGACCGGAATTTGAACCGGTCATCAAGAAGTTGAAAGCCCTCGACCCGCATAACATAGTGAAGCCGGAACACTACTTCAATTCTGATGCGGAAGCAATTGGGGTGGTATTCAAATTATTTCTAAAAAAGTTGAATAAATAAGCGTAATGAATATCGTTGTTTGTTGACATCCGATAATTAAAATCACAAATCTTTTATCTTCGAAAAAATATTTTTATGGAATTAGCATTATGCCAAGAAAAAGAGGATACGAAATTATTTATCCAAGGGATAAAGTGGACTGAAATAATCAATGCCCTTAAAGAGGAGGAAGTCAAAGTTGACTACTACGAGTTAGGTTATGACAACGATTTCACTAACAATCCTGATGACAAACATGTCATAAGCTATTTTAGTATTTCTAATCACCACACTCTTTTCGGTGAAATTATCAATATGATAGTTTCACTTAATCCTTTGAAGGAAGTCGAAACTATTAAACTGGAAAAATTAAAGGCAGGATTTCCAGAACTTGTCGAGCATGGCTTGTCTTTAGATGAAATTTGGGAAAGATTTTTCAGGACTAATGTTGAACGGGAAATGCCGTATGAATTGCGATTGGGCAATGATGCTTTTTATCTGGAATGCTATGCGAGTCTTGAATCCTACCTTCTTACATTTCATAGCAAGGATAAACTCATCAGTTTTATCGAAAATGCAAATCTCATATTGTCGGGGCAAACCTCTACAGACTTTATATTGGCTGCAAAGGAAGAAAAGCCCTATGCTACCGATGGATTTAAAGCAGTTTTTGAAGAGGCCGGCAAGGTGGGTCAAATTGATACCTTTCAAAATCTTCGCATCAACCCTAAACAGGAACCAAGTAAAGACTATCCTATAGAACTTGTGGTAACCAGTCGTCATAATAACTTTAAGTTACTCACAGAAGGATTGTCCCTTAAGGATTTATCTGATATTTTTAAGAATGAGACAGTTTTTGTTTCTTCTCTTGGTATTGATACTAACGACCTCTACACTATCGAAAGTGATGATTTCAAAATGGGGGAGCTTTGGTATGAGTTTAATCCGCAAAAAATTCATTTTGGACACTTGATGGAGAAAATTACATCTCTTAATCTACCGGAAAATTTTAGGGAACCGCAACTCTTAAATATAGGTAACGCTTCTTTTGAGCTGGATAGTCGCTGGAGTTGGTATCCGCCAATGTATACTCTTACTTTTTGGCAAGAGGATGTAATGCTGAAATTTCTGAATGCTTTTGAACCTTTTGTTACAAAGGAGGTAGTTGACGCAATGAAAAAAGCCGTGCAAAAAGGAAAGGATTACTGCACGGAAGGATGCGGAAGCGATTTTGAAAAGGCCAGAAATATGTATAGAACTGAAAGTATGATTGGGTTGATGGAACGTGTATGGATTATCAATGAGGAGCAAGAGTTAGCAAAGGCTCTAAAAATTACAACCCAAAACGAGCATGCTCAACCGGGTGACGAGGTAGTTAATGAGGAAGAACCGGTTAAACTTACTGACAATGAGAAGAAAATATATGGAAGTAGTTATGGCAGGCCTTGGAATAGACCCTATCCATATTTTCTGGTCTATTACAGGCTTCGTGCAGACCGAATGAACTGTTTCGATGGTGATGGCAAAATTTACGGTTTCGATGGTGAAACGGTAATTAAATGTCTCATATCTTATTTTTCTCAACCGGAAATTAAAGAGGATATGGAAACTTTGCTTATGTATTACAAAAAAAGATTTCACCAGTCTATGGTCAAGGAACAGCTTTAGCAAGAAGTAAGTTGGTCAAGAAAACTTCACGGTAAGCATATTTATCAAATTCATTTCGTTCATATCGGTTCTCCCTCGATTCTGAAAGCTAACTTCGTATAAATACATCTATGGAAATAGCGATAAAAAAAGAAGAGAACACAATTAAGCTGTTCATCGAAGGCATCACTTGGGAAACGGTGAAACAAGTTTTCAAAGAGGAAGCAGTCAACATTTATCTCCTTGTATTTTTTGTAGATGAAGATTATGCCTTTCATGATGAAAATTTTGAGCAGACAGATAACACGCTCAGTTTTTGTAAACAAAATATTCTGTTCAGTGAACTGGCAAACCGTTTAGCGGATTTGAAACTTGGTAATCCCTGTGAGGTAAAAATCGGGAACAAGCATTTTCATATAAGACAGCATTTCAGTGATGCGTTTGAATTCACTTTTAGGAAAGAAGAAAGCGCAGAAAGTTTTCTTGAATCTCTTCGCAACAATATTTCTCAATCTGTAATAGACAATTTGAAATCTGCTTTAATCACCGGTAGTCCTTTTTGCACCGATGAGTTCAACACAGATTTCGGAAAAGCAAATAACATGGAACGGTTTATAGAGCATAGATTCGACCTCTGGTATGATACTACTGTTCGTGAATATGAAGCGGCTTTAGCTAATGGAACTGCTCATTGTGAAGGTTGCGAAGATGAGGCAACGAAGGAAATTACTTCTTAGTTTTCGCTGTTTGTATTTTCTTGATGAAAGTTACTCCACTAATGCTACCGAGAGTGCATTGACCGATATTCTTTTCGCCTCTTTTTATTTCGCTTACCAATAGTGGATAATGCAAATCAGCACTCTGAATTGTTATCACATCATTCTGCAATAGTTTCTTTTCTGTCGAATGAATGATATTAAAGCAATTCTTACCCTCGTATCTGATAGTAATCATCCTGTTCGGTTCGTAACCAATTTCTAAGACCGAACCCTTTTTGAGTTGAGCCGGCAGTAGGTGCTCAATCGTTGCCCTGCTTGGTCGGTTCTGCTTGTTCAAAGACATCAATAGATTCTCCCATGATGAGTGACCGAGGTAGTTGGAGATAACATCGAGCGTGTAAAGTCTTGGTTGTTCAATTCCTTTCACAAAACCATAAAGCCGTTTAATAGTTGAGGCACTGATTTGCTGTTTACAGGCATCAGAAATCCGTGCCGCCAGTGCCTCACAATCTTTGGGGTATCTGACAGCCTGACCAAATTTTTCTTCCACCATTTCTTTAATGACTTTGGACAGCATAGCTTGAGCAAAGCTATTGTCAGGAACGAGCGGGAAGTAAAATGAACTTAAAGAATGAAGTGAATGAAATGAACGGTTTGAATGGACAATAAGAACACAATGGAGTTAGAAAACAAAATCAATTTCATGCGAAACAAAAAAATCAATGAAAACATTTACTGCTTCAAGAGTTTCTGATGGAAATGGAGTGTTCCCTTGTAAAATTATCGTAGGCGGTAATAAAATTACAGTGAGAATACCTGGACTGTTTAGCAATCAGGATAAGGAAATTGGATTTGATAAAATTTCCGAGGTTTCAGTGGATACACCTTTAGTTGGTTATTCAACTATTACATTTTATACCACGGGAATTGGATACGTCAAAGCACATGGGTTTACTAAATCAGAAGTAAAGGAAATAAAGAGACTGATTGAGGGAGGTGAAGAAGAGTCCAAACCTTATAAAAGTGTTTATTCTGAACCCGAAGAGGAGGTAGAAGAGGAGCCAATACACCGCAAGACCATCGCAGAAGAGCTTAAGGAAGAGAATAAAAGGTGGAACGAAATTATGGAAGATGCTCGAAAAGAAGATGCGCTGAAGAAAAATATAGAAACAGATGAAGCTAATTTATTGAGAAGTAAATTAGCTATGCAAACGCAGGTGGAGAAAGAGAAGAAAAGATTGAATGCGATACTTAAAATCAAGCAAGAATATGCGGAGCAGATGAAGGGAATAGTTCAGGAAAAGGATGACCTTACAAGGATGAATGCCGCATTTAAGGCAGAACAAGAATTATTGGAACAATTGGAGGAATTAGTGCGAACAGATGATGAGATAGATGAGTTTAAAACCAAAAAAGCCGAACATAAAGAGCACCAAGAATTGCTGGAGAATATGAATAGGTCAGCCCATGTGCCAAGCAATAAAGAAAGTATCTCAATAAAAAAGAGTCCAATTTCAATATCAAAGAAAAAGGTAGTCCTTCAGAATATTTTAGTAGAACTCACGTGGGAGAAGGCAATAACCAAAGACAAAGAAACTGACTGTGATTTGTCCGTTTTTATGTTGGGTGAAGATGGGAAACTCCCAGCATCTGAATTTCTGGTTTTTTTCAATAACCTTAAAAGTCCTGATAGCGCAGCGAAGCACTCGGGTGAGAAAAACAGCAACGACCTCAATCAAGAATCTTTAAGGATAAACTTATCTCAGGTAGACGAAAGAGTCGAATTTCTATACATCGCGGTTACTATAAATGAAGCGGAAAGCCATCAGTATCATTTTGGTTTAACTCAGAACGCCTCTGTTAAAGTTCGAAACACAGATGATAACATGATACTGCATGAATGCCATCTAACGAAGTCTTTTGATAAAATAGACTCTGTGCTTGTCGCATCTATTTCCCGTAATAATGGCAATTGGGTTGTAGAAGGGGTGGGACAAGGTTTCGAAGGAGGATTATCTGCATTGATTGAATTATATCAATAACAAGTCCATTCGCTAAAAATCGCAAGCGTCTGGAAACTTTTCCATCGTTTCCTTTTCCCTTTCCACCGATGCTCCTATGCTCGGCTTATATTTTTTAATCTAAAATTTATAAGCAATGAAAAACAAACAAACAGCACAGGAAAAAATTGCGGAGTTTCTTCGCAATAACCCAGCTTCCAATGCAAAAGCCATTGGCGAAGCAACAGGAGTAAAAGGAATTATTTTAGTCAACGCCTTGAAAAAAATGACCGGTGAAGGTCTTTTAGCTCAGGAAGGTAAAGGGAAGGAAGCAACCTACTCACTTGTCGAGGCACCGGAAGCTGAACAACCGGTAACGGAAGAATTAGAAGAGGCAGGTGGGCAGACGGAACCAAAATCGAAAGGCCGGGATAATTCAACTTTTCAATATGGTGGTGCGGAGTATAAGAAAGGGCCGCTGGTAAGACAGATAATTTCCGACCACGTTGCCGCTTCAAAAGGAAAGATAACCTACAAGCTACTCAAGGAAGCATTTCCTGACGAGTTGCTGAAAAGGTTCGCTCCGTTCATGGACGAGGATTCTGCCCGTTCACTCTCAGGTGCTCGTGACAGATATTTTTTTAAACCGGAACATCTTATCAAGCTGAAGGATAAAACAATTGCAGTTTGCAATCAGTGGACGGCTGACAATATCCGCCCATTTTTACAGGCAGCTAAGAAGCTCGGTTACAAAATCAAGTAGCACCGGCTGACTTAAACGCTTTCCATTCGCAAAACGGACGCTCCTGGGCGTCCGTTTTGATTTATACTGGTATTCTCTTAATAAATCGGCCAGAGCTCACCAGGAGCGTCCTAATGCGACCGAAAATATTTTTTCCAAAAAGCGAAACAATCTGCTGGACAGAGCATAAAATATTTACGACATTCAAACGGGTTTGTATTCATTAAAGGTTTTAAGACAGGAAAAGACACTAACACATCTTAAACCACTTTATACGCTTAACGGACTTTATAGGTCTTAACGGACAGTAAAGACACTAACGCGACTTCATAGCCACTTCAAACCCCCTTGCACATCTTATTCGCTCCAAAGGAAGATTAAACACTGTATAAGGAGAATTATGAAAGTATTTAACTCTTGTAGAGACGGTAAAGAACTTCACAGGCGAAGCCTTTAATAATCATGCGCTGACCGTCCGACAACGGTTCACGAAAATTCCGAAGATGAACTCACTTACAAAAATTGTAACAACGCGCTGACGGCAATTCGATTTACCCACCTGCATTAGTCCGCCCAGTTGGAAAGGCGTGTGGGCGAGTAAGTAATCCTTAGGAGCTTTACATGAAACACTTCTCTTCCGTTGCTCTATAAATGATGTTCATGACAGGTCTAATTTGGGAAAGGCTCTCTTAATCTGAGAGTCCTTTTTCCGTTTTATTGAAATAAGTAAAGTAGCTGGTCAATGGACTATGAAGAGGCATGACACTCTTCTCTTTTTGCCCCTTTGATTTTCTGTGCGGCAGCCTCTTCATTTTATTTCTCAACCGGCCCAGTTGTCTCTCGCGTGACCTGTCTAAATATTTTAACTGGGCATTGGATTTCTTCACTCCCGAATTCATCTCTTTGAATCCGTTGCACCAACAGAATCCGAGCGTCTTGCCTGCATTGAAGACATTTTTCTTACCAACCGACATCGCTATCAGCTTTTGCTCCGTTCTAAAAATTATTTGCTTACGGGTGAGTTTAACTTTCGAACTTAGGGTCAAATCAATCCTCACTAACACTACGTCCACCAAATTCTTTTGCTTCTGGTATTCTTTCTTTAAAGATTTCTTTCTGACACGGAGCAGTCCATCATATCTACGCTGATAACCCACAAAAGAAACATAGGGCACATTCATTCTGTTCTCCGTGTCGTAGTGTCCCCATTTATACGGGTTTTTCGATTTCGTAGAATTCCAGAATTCGTTCACATCCCTGCTGCCGCCCTTTTTCGGTATTCTTTTTTTGTAGTCATCTAAATTGTAGTCCTCCGGTGAGTGAGCTATAAGTTTCAGCTCCCGGATTTTCCTGCGCGCCAAGTCAATATACCGTTGACACATGTCGCGATTCGTGTGGAAGATGATAAAATCGTCACAGTATCTGAGGTATTTCAAGTCGCAATCTCCCGTTTGAAATACGCTGTCGAGCTCGTGCATTATCAGGTTGGCGAAAAAGCATGACAATGCACCGCCTTGGGCAACACCAACTTTCTCTTCATAAATATTCACTCCTAACGATTGCAGTTTAGCAGCCGGCCATTTAAACTCACGTTCGGCAGTAATTTCGTTCGGCAAGGCATCCAGATTAAAGCTAAAAGAGCCGAGGTAGTTTCTGGCAATCTCAATCGCCCGATAGTCCAGCGGTTTCCCTGACGACCTGAAATGTTCAACCATTTTTTCGAGACTATGCAAAAGGACGCTGTGGTTAATAGTGTCAAAGAATTTCTCCAAGTCAACCTCAGCCACGTAGATTCCCTTGTCGATATTCATCCGTCTGTATTCCTCGATGTCACTGGTGGCTGAATGATAACTAAATACCCGCCCGCCTTTCTTTGACTGTCTGGCGCTTCTGAAAGCGTAGCTGCTATCTGAGAAGTAAGGTCGGTTCAGTGCGGCATCTGTATGGTCCGTTAGGTATTCGCTCACCAGGCTTGATATAATGCTGTCGGTAAGAGAATACCTGGCTATTACGCGGTGTTCTGCCGTTTTTTTATTTTTCAGAAGGTAGGCTTGTTCGGCTGGTTTAATTTTTGCGAGCGATGCCGGCGCCATCATAGATTCCCTGATTTCCGATATTAGGCAATTGAGTTTTTTAAGCCAGTCTGGAACAACACCTGTTTGCCGTGCCTCTGCTCTCGCTTTCATCACCGTGGTAAATAACTCTTGGAATCTGATTTTTTCAGGGTTATCCGTGGCGCTCATCCTCTTCTTCTTTGACGCCCTGACCCAAATATTTCGGGGTGGGAATATTTCCGAAAGTATTTTCTCGGAATCCGATGGTTCAAATTTTTGAGTTCTGCGAACGCTGATGTTGTTAAGAAAAATCTCATCGTGTCTTCTTGTAGATAAGGCAAGCCTTTTCGCCACGAGTGCGAATAAGATTTTGGGGTAGGTGAAGTAGGTCGCGTATGTTCTCATAAAAAACATCTAAGGCCGGTAACCGCTAAAAAGCATTTTGCAGCAACGCTGCTCAAAAGATTGCAATCATTCAAAGCAGGTTCTCAATGCACCGGATAACTACCTGAGACAAGCAACGCTGTTATCCTCCTATGTTCCGCGCCTTAGATGTTCCCTGAAATTAGAGATAAGATTGAGTGGAAGGATGTATCCTGCGAAAAAACTTCCGGTAGCGAAATAAGTTCTCTTACTTTCCATCGAAAGTGATAAATAGATAATGATGAAAATTGCGACATGGAACGTAGAGCGACCGAATGATTCTTCCAAAACGAGAAACACGAAAATAGTTGACGCGTTGAAAGAGGTTGACGCGGATATTTTAATCCTTACGGAGACGAGTTCAATAATTCATCCAGGTGAAGCATACAATCCGTTTGCCACCGCTTCTCTGCTACTCTTGGACGAACCTTATTACAAAAAAGGCGAGAACCGAACGACCATCTGGACTAAGTATCCCGCAAACCGGTATATGAAAACATACGATGGCTTCACGAGTATCTGCATCGGTATCAGAACACCAATAGGTGATTTGAATGTATACGGAACTGTCATCGGGATTCATGGCAATAGAAGAGAGAGTTTCAATATCGACCTCAATGAACAGCTTGCCGATTGGGAGCGAATCTGCGGCATAGGAAACATCTGCGTAGCCGGTGACTTCAATATTTCCTTCGCTGACAACTACTACTATACAAAGGATGGTCGGCAAAAGATAAACTCCTGTTTCAATGAGTTAAAGGTTGAAAACCTGACGCAGAATATCCCAGAGAACATTGACCACATCGCCATCTCCGTTTCTTTTTTGAAATCACTGAAACCGGTGACATCCGTTTGGAATGAGGATAAAAAGCTGAGTGACCACATCGGAGTGTGCGTGACGCTGGGATAGTTTCTATCTAATCTCAATTTCTCATCTTCGTTCCGATATGCTCTTTCGACTCACCGATGAAATTATTTTCCCCAAACCATCCCTTGCCGATGATGACGGCTTGCTTGCCATTGGTGGTGACTTATCTGAGGAACGGTTGTTGTTAGCATACCAGAACGGAATCTTTCCTTGGTATTCAGAAGAGGAACCTATCCTTTGGTTTAGTCCGCATGAACGATTTGTAATTGTGCCGGGTGAGGTGAAAGTATCGCATAGTATGCGGCAGCAAATCAAGTCCGCGAAATATGAGATTAAATGGAACACAGCCTTTGACGAAGTAATCACCCGGTGCTCAGGTATCAGACGCAAAGGCCAAAGCGGAACATGGATACATGATGATATGAAAGACGCTTATACCCGTCTCCACAATAAAAAAATTGCGCAGTCTGTCGAAGTATGGCAAGGAGAGACGCTTGTCGGTGGCCTTTATGGTGTGGTAGTGGGCAAGGTATTCTGCGGTGAAAGTATGTTCAGTAAACTGCCGAATACTTCGAAGCTCGCCTTGATTGCCTTGTGCCGTTCCGGTAAATTTGAACTGATAGACTGCCAGGTATACACGCAGCACCTTCAAAAAATGGGAGCGAAATTTATCAGCAGGGAAGAGTTCATGAAAACGCTCAAGAACAATTGAATTTCACTACTCTATACGGAAAAACATTTCTCTACGCAAATACATTGCGTAATCGGGAGTTATTTTCGCGTCATGAATACATTACAATTAGAAGCTCCCTCCGAGCGATTGACAGAAGTAGTTGAGCAAACTATAAAGGTTGACAACTGGCGTTCCCTTCTGGATAGCCTTTCCCATGAATTTAAGACAACCACACCGGATGAAAAAATAGGAACTCTTGCAAAAATTGTTTATCACGGATATGACTTACCACAATTGATAAATGAATACAAACAAGATTATTGTTCCGAAGGGTATAAGCATATACTAAATAATCTGAAAGGTTCTTTGATTCACTTGTTGTCATTTCTGATTTCAGAGGACATCGTCAATTACAAAATCTCTAAACAGTTCGATGGAAAAACAGAAAACGAATTGGTTCAAACACTTATTTCTCTGCTTAAAAGCAAAGTCATTCCGACCTATAGCATTAAAAATTTAGTTGCCAGCTATATTGATTACAGACACAACGGCAAAAGTGAAGATAAATACAAAATACAATCAAGATTCTTCGGAATTGATTTTAATGATAAACGAATCGAAAATTCATTGATTCGAAGAGAGAAAGCTGAGAATGTTTTACTTCACACCTATATCAATCTGTTTAGTTTTCTCCAATCTATTTTTGAGCGAATAGGCGATGCGAATATAGATTGGCTTCCTGAAATGGGCATGAGTCTGTTACAATTCAGACTTTGCAAAAAGCACGTGCCGGATATGCACTTGCAAGAACTGGCTTATTCCTCTGAAAAAAGGAAACAGCACTTGATGAACTTTGCAATAGATTTGACCGAAATCATTTACCTTAATAAATCTCCCATGACAAATCCCTGGTTTGAATTAAACTCTTACAACCAAGGCGATTATTTTATTCATCCTGCCGAGTCCAAAATAATTGACCGGTTCAATAATTCTTTAAAGAACGAACATTCAGAATTGTTTAAGATTCATACGGAAATTTTTCCGGCTGCGTTTATGGGAGATGTATTCAATTCAAAAGTTGTTTTGCTCACTTTGAATCCGGGGTTTGACGAGAATGAAGAAGAGAAGGACTTCTATGGAAAATATCGGGATTGGTTTCTGAAAGAGCTAACTCACAGTAACCGGTTCGAATGTCCTTTGTATTGTTTGGATGAAGAATACGCTGAATATTCGGATTATTGGAAAAAGAGGCTACGGATATTAGAAGAATATTTTGGCAAAGAAGTCCTTGGCAAAAAGCTAAGTAAGATTCAGTTCTTCCCATACGTTTCAAAGAAGTTTAAATCCGTTCCTCATAAATTTATCGAGAATGAATTTGGGGCTGGTAAAAAATATCTCCCTACACAGGAATATAACTTCCACCTCGTGCGTGAAGCCATTAAGCGCGATGCTGTAATTATTATTACCCGCAGCAAGAACCTTTGGCTCAACGCAGTAACCGAATTACAGGGCTATCCGAACTTGCTCTATACAAAGAATGCAAGACAACCCTATATTACGGAGAATAACATGATAGGAGGCTATGATAAAATAATTGCAGCCCTTACTTCAAAATAGCTTTCACGGACACTTAATCCAAAATTCATTATGACAGATTTAGAAAAAATCCTTACAGACATTTCAGTTGATACTCTGCCGCTTCTTGAACTGGAAAGTGCATTCGATAAGATTGCGACAGAACTACTGCGTAACACTAAGTTAGTTGCCGGTGAATCCACCTTCCTGATAAAGGAGATAGAATTTTACTTCGACAGCGTTCATTATCGCCACCACGACCCTTATGCTCACAGTAACCAATATAAGACTGAACCACGGCAGGCTGAATTTGGTGAGTGGTATTTTCACCGTTTTAAAACACCGGCTGCTTATTTGAAGAATAAGCATAGAGGACTCGATATTACTTTTGGGAATAAGAGACACATGAACTATGGTGGAATTCTGATACGTCAGATTGAAAATATCGGAACGAATAAATGCACTGAAGGCATAAGCAATATTGTAAAAGAAATCATAGACAATATTGGCATAGAAGAAGTGGCTCGGCTGGCCACTGGAAAGGGAAAGTTCGTTTTCGATTCGGCTTCACCACTCCGACTTGAAGTTCATTCAAACTCATTGAACGCACCAATCTATAAAGGCAAACGACACAATATTTTTTATCCTGAGTCGGAAGAGGAGATGAAATATTTTGAAAAGTATTATTGCTACTTCAATCACTTAGACGCAAAATTGGTAGCACAATAATGGTAGTAGATTCAGAAACCAATATTCTATATCTCGCTGACTGCTTACCTAAAAAATATCCAGCATTCTTTTACGAGTTCGATAAAGCTTTGAAAGAAAATGGTATTGAAAATAAGTGGCTGCCAGGAACGAAAGATGTTTGGTCGAGGGACTATATGCCAATTCAAGTTGACAAAGAAAAATTTGTCCCCTTTACTTACAATCCGGGCTACTTGCGAAATACCAAAAGCGGAGTGAAGTCTATCTCGGACACAGAATCAATCTGCAAAGCCAGAGGCATAAGAACCGAAATTAAGAGCGACATTATTCTGGATGGAGGGAACGTTGTAAAGTCCAAAAACAAGGCAATAGTAACTGACCGGATTTTTAAAGAGAATCCTAAACCGGATGAAAGAAAACTCATAAGAGAATTGGAGAAACTCCTTGAAGTAGACAGAGTAATTGTTATACCATCAGACCGGCACGACTTTACCGGTCACGCTGATGGCATGGTTAGATTCCTCGATGAAAAAACGGTTTTAATCAACCGGTATGCAAAAAATAAGGATGAATTTCAGGTTGCTTTCCGAACGGCATTGTATAACGCGGGACTTGATTGGGAAGAATTGCCTTACAATCCTTACGATAACAAACCTTACACCAGTGCTTGTAGAATTTACATCAACTATTTAGAAATGCAGAATGTTGTCTTCGTTCCAGTTTTTGACTTCCCTGAAGATGAGAAGGCGACAAAGAAATTTGAAGAATTATTCCATGGGCAAAGGATAGTAACTGTAAAAAGCAATGAGCTTGCTAAAAAAGGTGGAATACTCAACTGCATCTCTTGGAATATTGCAACGGGTTAAGCTCTCCTACTTACAATTCTTGTAACATCATACAATCGTATTCAGATACCGGAAAATCCGAACCATCGCCCAAGTATCCAATCCGCAGTATTCGAGTAGGTTTTTTCTTTCGGCTGACCAGTCTTTATCAGGCTCTTCCATCATTTTCATAAATATTATGCTGGCATCGTCACCGTTGTTAACGGTCAGATTTTTGTAACTCAAATCAGGAGCAAGCACCGGCAATACATCTTTTATGGAATATGAGCAGGAAAATTTGTGGTCGTAAAAAAACTTTTTTTGGAACGGGAATGCCAAGTCTAACAATCGTTCTATTACAGAGTTTATTTGCGATTCATATTGCGGAAACAGAAATGCCAGCATTTTTAATCTTGAACGCTCGAAGGAGACATTGTAAACAAGAATAGTTCCGTTGTTGCCTAAATCTTTGAGAAGTGTTTCTGTAAAATCCATTCTGAACTCTTTAGCAGGGTCAGCCAGATAAGAGAGATGAACCGGTTCCGCATTTTCATTATCTAAAACATGAATTGAATACTGATTCGGTATCTGCTCGTATGGATAGGAGTTATTAAATTTAGGAACCGCAAAGCGCACAGTTTCAAAATCCATGAAGTAGATTGGATAGGTTATGCCTTCCATGAATTTTTTAAGTTGAATGTCATCTACATAAATGCCTTTATTCCGGTGTGCTTCAACTACATAATTGTATGGAACTTTCAACAGCTCCCAATTAGGAACATCTGCAATCTGCTTTATGCCGGAATGAAACAATTTGAAGCGTTCTTCCTTTCTGTATAAATCGAAATCAAGAATAGATTCATCCGGCACCTTCGATTCGTTCCAGCAATGGTCTTTGAAAGAACAAGCCCAAGGTGTGGTGCATTGCTTTCCGTTAGGAACAACCGGACAGCTTTTATCCATAGCAACCCTCTTTAATTCTTTTACTTGCTCCGTAATTTCATCTTGTAAAGCAAGAACCAAATAAAGAATTGATTCGGTTTTGAATAATTTTTCGGGTTCAATTTCACCGGTTCTTTCATACTCGTTATTGATGTGGATGATTGAGATGTCCTGCAATTTCAAACCGGAATTTTGCATCACCCAATATTGAAGTGCTGCATCAGTAACATTTATGTCAGCAACCTTCGTGGATGATTTCACCTCGAACGCATGCCATCCATCTTCTTTCTTTACCAAAATATCAAGTGCCGCTAACACACCATCATGTTGAAATGCTGCTTCGTAAATTACATGCCTGTCTTCGGCAATAAGTTTTTGGGTAAGTTCTAAAGATGGTTGGTAATCGAACGGGGTAGCAGAACTTGCGTCAACACCACCAGGAAATAGCTGCCGTGCCAGTTTGCCGACCTCGTGGCCTTGGTCAAAGATAAATTGTTGACCTGCGGGGGTGGGCGGAATTAAATCTCTTCTGTGTTTGGACAGCCAGAGACTTTTCTTGCAGATACAGCCACGGACGAAAGTGGATTTGGAAAGAATGTGAAGATTATTAGAACTCATACCGTAAAAATAGAAGATGAAAAATAAAGGGTAACAAATAAAGATGCCACGAATTTGGTAGTCAAATTACGGGAATCCCTCTTCTTTCCTATATTGGCATTTAATGAAAGAAATTATCTATCTTGATAATAATGCAACTACTGAAATAGATTCAAGAGTTCTTGATGCGATGTTACCGTATTTTGAAAAACAATATGGTAACTCCTCCAGCATTCATCAATTTGGGTTAAACAGTGCCAAAGCTGTTGACCAATCCCGGGAAACAATTGCTGATTTAATTTCTGCCGATGCAACTGAAATCATTTTCACTTCTGGGGCTACTGAAAGTATCAATCTTGCTTTGAAAGGATTTGCTTTAGCAAATCAGAGTAGAGGCAAACATATTATTACTGTTGAGACTGAACATAAAGCCGTTCTCGATACATGTAAATATCTCGAAACAATCGGT
The DNA here is from genome assembly GCA_947479455.1 of Bacteroidota bacterium. GTDB lineage: Bacteria > Bacteroidota > Bacteroidia > Chitinophagales > LD1 > Bog-950. The sequence goes on along the minus strand of CANJZE010000008.1, from coordinate 75,863 downwards.
TTTGATGTGAGTTATCTTCCTGTGAAAAATGACGGATTGATTAATTTGGAAAATTTGAAGACCGAATTGCGAAGCGACTCAATTCTTGTATGTGTGATGCTTGCAAATAATGAAACAGGTGTTTTACAACCGGTTAAAGAGATTGCAAATATTACTCATAATGCAGGTGCGATTTTGATGAGCGATGCAACGCAAGCAGTTGGGAAAATTGCGACAGATGTAGCTGAATTGGGTGTTGACCTAATGACTTTTTCTGCTCATAAATTTTATGGCGCAAAAGGGCTTGGAGCTTTGTATGTAAGAGGGCTGAAGAAAAATAAAATCAAGTTGGATGCTTTGCAACATGGAGGTGGACATGAAAATGGATTACGAAGCGGGACATTGAACGTTCCTGCAATTGTCGCTATGGGTAAAGCGTGTGAGATTGCAAAGGCAGAAATGGGAAACGATAAAAATAGAATTTTATTTCTCAGAGATGAACTTGAAAGTGAGTTGCTAAAATTGCATAGGGCATTTGTAAATGGTTCAACGCAAGACAGAATGTATAATGTCACCAATATTTGTTTCCCTGGTATAGACGCAAATGTGCTAATTGCGAAAATGAAAAATGTTGCAGTGTCAAATGGTTCAGCTTGCACTTCAGCAATTATTGAGCCCTCTCATGTTTTGAAAGCAATGGCTTTGTCTGATGATGATGCGTTTTCTTCAATTAGGTTTTCGTTGGGAAGATTTAATACTGAAAGCGAAGTGCAAGAAGTTTTAAAAATATTTAGTGAATCATTACAGTCGACAACAAACTATGCTTAAGCAAGTCAATTGGTCAGAAGACAGGTCATATAGAACGGGTAGTGAAAGCGAACCTATTCAATTTTACATGGACGGCTTATGTAACAGCAAAAAATTTGATTTGCTGCTTGGCTATTTTAGTTCAGCAGCTATCAATGTCCTCTCACTTGGCTTTGCAAGTTTTCTTTACAGTGGAGGCACAATGCGAATGGTTGTAAATAATGTTTTGTCGCAAGAAGATAGAGATGCAATCAAAGCAGGAAGAGAAGGTGATATAGAAAATATTGCAATTGACTTGACAGACATTAAGCAATTGAAAAGAACGCTTAATGATTACGGCAAACATTTTTTTGATTGCCTTGCATGGTTGATTGCAAATGAAAAAATTCAAATCAAAATCATCAAACCGAAAACAGGGAAAGGAATCGCACACTACAAGTCAGGAGCATTTTCGGACGGAGTTGATACGGTTGGCTTTAAAGCATCTTGCAATTTTACTGCATTTGGGTTACTTGAAAATTTGGAAGAGTTAGACGGATTTCTTAGTTGGGAAAACAGCCGTTCAAGTAAAATGATAAACAGACAGAACAGTTTTTTCGAAATGGTTTTTTCTGGCAAGTCAGACATTGTAGATTATTTGGAGGTTGAAGATGTTTCGATAGCAATCAAAAAGGAATTTGGAAACGCTTCACTTAATGAGTTGTTGATAAAAGAAAAGGAATTGGTTGAGAGAAAAAGTCGGGTGTTAGAAAACAAAGGAGTGAGAAAAAGTTTTGAGAAAGCGATTACCCACATTGAAGAAATTCAGAGAGAACCAAGATTCCCATATCCTGAGGGAGCGAGAGAATATCAAATTGCTGCTTATGATGCTTGGGTTGGCAATGGCTACAAAGGAGTTTTTGCAATGGCAACTGGAACAGGGAAAACTATTACTTCTCTTAATTGTTTGCTGAATCTTTATAGAGAAACAAATACCTACAAAGCAATTATTACAGTGCCAACAACAGCGTTGTTGGAGCAGTGGAAAAAGGAATGTGCTAAATTCAATTTTAGTAATGTCATTACAGTTAGTTCAAAGGAAAATTGGAGTGATAATCTTGCTTTCTTCAATACGGCAACGAAGTTGACGAACACAAACTTTATTGTTATTGTAACTTATGCTTCGCTGACAAGACCAAAATTTCAAAGTCATTTCAAGTTGTTGCCGAAGGAAACATTATTGATTGCTGATGAAGTTCACAATATGGGTTCGCCAAGTATTTCAAAACTGTTACCCAGTATTCACTTAGAAAAAAGAATCGGTTTGTCTGCAACACCAAATAGGAAATATGATTTGGAGGGGAACACTGCTATTGAATCGTTCTTCAATGATAAAGCACCTTTCATATATTCTTATTCGATGAAGCAAGCGTTGGAGGTTGGCTGGCTTTGTAAATACACTTACTTCCCTCACATTGTTTATTTGACTGATGAAGAACTCGTAGAGTATATCAAGATTTCAAAACAACTCTTAACATATTTGGATGCTAAAACTGGTCGCTACAAAGAGTGTAAGGAAGTTGAGAATTTATTGTTGAAGCGAAAGAGAATTATTCATAAGGCATTTAACAAGAAGGATGTTTTCAAAAAAATAATGAAAAATGAATTTAAACGTAGAGGAAATTTGAAATACACTTTGGTTTATGTTCCCGAAGGATTAGAACCTGATTACAGTAAGGTGGATGAGTATGAAGAAGATGAGGAGGAAACGAATCTCATAAACGAATACACCAGAATTGTGAAAGATACTAATGATTCAATCTTGGTAAAACAATACACTTCAAATACTCAAAACAGAAATGAAATAATAAATGACTTTGAAAATGGAACTGTTCATGTTTTAACTTCTATGAAATGCTTGGATGAAGGGGTTGATGTTCCTCGTTCTGAATTAGCAGTATTCTGTTCAAGCACCGGTAATCCAAGACAATTTATTCAAAGGCGTGGAAGGGTTTTGAGAAATCATAAAGATAAAGTTCATGCAGTGATTCACGATTTGGTTGTTGTTCCGAAAATAAGTGACGGTGAAGGAAATTTTGGAATGGAGCGTAACCTTATCAAAAAAGAATTGGAAAGAGTAGTTGACTTCTCAGAATTGTCAATGAATAAAATTGATACTTACGAAGAACTGAAAGATATTCTCGATTACTACAACTTAAATTTGAATGATTTGATTTCTAATTAAAACTCTATTGCTATGGCACGAAAAGATGATATTCTACAAAGTTTTTTGAAGCATGATATTTTGAAAAGCAAATACAAAATTAAAGCTGCTGATATGCCGAATAATATTCGTGAGGCTATTAAATCTGATATGCCTATTGTGAAAGCAATTGCATTAATTGTAGAAAATTTAGAAGCAACGCAAGTGATGCCTGATAAGGAATTAAGAAATTTAATTCTTCAACACCTTAATCAAACAGCAATATGATTATCAAAAAAGTTAGCATAGAAAATTACCTCTGCTATAATGGGGTAAAAGAATTTGAACTCTCAGATGGATTGAACATCATCTTGGGCGAAAATGGAGAAGGCAAAACAAAATTCTTTGAAGCTCTTGATTGGTTATTCAATGGAGACCAGCGCGGTTTAGAAAAGCTTATTTCTGCGAAGGCGTTAGCCAAAGCAGAAAGTGGAGAACAATTTCCTGTGCGAGTTTCTATTACTGTTGAACAATACGATGAAAAGAAAACAATATCAAAATCATTTATCGTTAAGAAACTTGAAGACAATGATTTTTCAACTTTGAATTATTCTGTTGAAGGGATTGAAGAAAACAAGGCAGGTGAGCGAAGTAAAGTTGATGGACATATTTTGTTAGACAGAATTTTCCCTCAAACGATTAGAAGATATTCAATGTTTAAGGGCGAAGCTGATTTGAATATTTTCAAGAATGATGATGCGTTGCTCAATCTGATTAACTCTTTTTCAAGTGCAAAGCATTATGAAAAGTATTCTGAAAAAGGCGAGTTTCTTCGAGAGAAAGCGGAGAAAGCAGTTGATGATGCTGCACGAAGCGACAGCCAAAATCAGAAAGAGTATAAGCGATTGGAAGCAGAAATTTTCAGATTGTCGGGCGATAGAAACAAAATCACTGTGTTCATCAATTCGTTGGAGCAACAAATTGGAAAGACCGAAGACAATATTCAGGAAGCAGAAAAATATGTTACGAATGCGGAGGCATTAGAAACTATCAATGACCGAATCAAAAAAATAGAAGACCAGATTACAGTTACTTCAAACAAAATTGATGAAAACTACACAACTGCATTGTTTGACCAAAATTGGATACTGGTGAACTTTGAAAAAATTCATCATGAATTTTCTCAAAAGGTGGCTGAGTTAGGAAGCAGGAAAAGAGAATTAGAAAAAGCGTTTGATACGGAAATAGGAATTAAGGAAGGTAAGAAGAGAATGAAAGCAGAACTCCTGAATAACTCAATTCCATTACCGACTGGTGTTCCATCAAAGGCACACATGGAAGAAATGCTTAAGGATAAGTGGTGTAAGGTATGTGACCGTGCTGCTCCGAAAGGAAGTCATGCACATACTTTCATGATGAAACGACTTGAAGAATATCTGAAAAGTCAAGTGCCAGAGGAAGCAGAAAATGCTGAAGACGAAATACTTTTCAAGAATGACTTCCTAACACGAATGTTCAATTTGGGAGTGAGCCATGAAGACAATCTTGCCAATTTGAGGGGGGTAAAAAAAACCATTAAAGACCTGTTTGAATTTAACAAGAAACGAAAAGAAGATTTGGAAGACCTTCAACAAAAATTAGATAAGGAAATTTTAGAGCGTGAAAAAATTGTTGGCAGTTCGAATGTTGGTGCTGAGAAACTTGGAAGTGTGTTGAAGAATTATTCTGGATGGCAAAAGGACTTGGCTACATTCAATCGCGACCTGAATTACAATAAAGGTCAATTGAAATCTGTTGATGATGAATTGAAACAACGGAAGATTGAAAAGGATAACATTGATACTAAGACGGCAAATAATTTCCTGATTAAAACAAGAGAGATACTGCGCGACATTGAAATTATTTTCAATGACACCAAGGAGCGAAAGTTTGATGAGTTTATTGATATGCTTCAAAGTAAGTCCAACAAAATCTTTGAAGAAATAAATATTGAATCGTTCACTGGAACGATTGTGTTCAACAAGAAAATGTCAGCAGGAAAAGTGGTTGTAAAAATTGAATTACAAGAAGCAGATGGGAAAATTTTTTACATGCCTAATCAATCGCTTCTAACTTCAATGCACATTTCAATTTTGTTTGCAATTTCTGAACTGGCTACTGAACTTAGAGAGGAAAGTTATCCGATGATTTTTGATGCTCCAACTTCTTCTTTCGGAGAAACAAAAACATCGCAATTCCTTAACCTGATTTATGAAACCGGAAATCAGAAAATTCTTTTGATAAAAGATTTCTTGACTATCAACGAAAAGACAAAGAAACTGGGAGTGAGAAAAGAATTTAGCGATGTGAAAAGAGACAAAGCGTTTTGGATTTTCTTAGAAAGACCGTTCGATAAAAAAGATTTAAGCACTTTAAATACACAGGTAATAACTCTATAACTATGGAAAATCTTTTCGATAAATGGAAAACACAAATTCCGAAATACAGTGAGGAATTTAGAGAACCCCTGTTCGATTCTTTAACCAAAAAATTCGGTGGTTCTGAAAAATCAAAAGTTGACTTGGGAAAACATTTCAGTAACAACTATGAACTGTATATGTATGCTTTCTTTCTCGGTCTTTACAATGATGAATTTCTACCTATTCCTGAAGGAACAAAGAAGGTTGATTTCAGTCATGCTATTCAGCACTGGGGAAGCAAAGGAGGTCGGCTTGATAGAACCGACTTCACGATTTTGCAGGAGTTCATGTTTGCTGCGGTGGTGGCGAAATCAAAATTTGATTTTCTTGCTCTTGAAAAAGGGGATGTGAGCGAAAAGGATGCTGTGAAGGAGTTGATTCAAATAGTAGAATCATACACTAATGGAGGGCTGACACTGATAAAAGAAAAGTTGGAAGAAAATTCCAACCTGTTCTTGCAACCGACTTCTTTTCTCGCAATGATTTTAGATAGTAAAATTCAAACTGTTAAGATGAAGAAAGAAACTGCTGAACCTGAGGTGACGAAAAAAGTTGTGGGGAAAAAAGTAGCAAAGAGTAAAGCAAAGCCGAAGAAAAAAGGCGAGGCGAAATAAAAAGTAGGGGTTGTTTATTTTGATATTAGCGACAACTATTTTATCGATTTACCGTTGAATTATCTTTTGTTCTCAAACTTATTTTCTTGGAGATTCAGAATTAAGAACTTCTAATGTCTTTGTGAGTTCAGCATAATCACCTTTTGCATTATCATAGGTTATGGTCTGAATATTGAAATCATCAAAATACCTTCTCGATATTGTTTCCATACTTTTTTGCTTTTCAATTAAGAGATAGTGTGTAGGTCCTCCACCATGATATGAGTCATGTAGGAAATCAAGTAGCTGATTAAACTCGGGGTCATTCAGTGACACACCAACAAAGAAAATTGATTTAGTTGTAAAGATGGATTGGAGCAAACTTCTGTAGCCAGCTTCTCGATAAAGTGTTTTGCGATAATCTTTTTGTGAGAGTATTAATGTGTCAATATCTCGCTTTGCATCTCCATGTGCTTTCAAAATAAAGAATCTATCCTTCCAAAAATTATTTGCTGCCTCTCTTGCTTGTGAGTAGATAAAAGCGTTTGGATATTTTCCGTAAACCTTATTGTATGCTTGTTCTATTAAATCGTCATAATTTATTGTTACAACTAAACTACTCTCGGTAGTCACAATTAACTCATGATTTTTTGTGTGGTTGTGAGCAGAGAATTGAAATCGCTGTTCCATATATTTTGTAAAGTGACTTCCTAATTCTACTCTTAATTCCTCTGCAAGAAAAAGGAATTTAGAACTGTCTCCAATTAACTTCTTATACTCAGCTATTTTTCCCTTTGGAATCCAAGAAATCTTATCAGCTTCAGCAATAAGTTCACCGATTAATCCATCCCAAGTTGGATAACCTGCTGCAATTGATAAACCTGCGCCAACAAAAAAAACACCCAAATTATCCTTGAAGTTATCAATCAACTCTTTTGGTAAATCAGCTTTTGTCATTTGATTAAATGATTAAAATAAATTAGTGAAAACACGAAGTCGGGTAGTTATGCTTTCAGGTTCTGCTCCGTTATATCTAAAAGCAATTATGTATTCATACAAATCTTTTTCTTCTGGCGTTGGCTGTCTGTTTTCAATTAACAATTCAGGTTTGTTGTAATTAGCCAACCGCTGTTGCTCAAACTTATCGAATTTTTTTGCAATTAACTTTGGGTTCATTTGACTAATTCTACTATAGTTTTCAAACAGAAAATAAAACATATCAGTGAAGTGATACTTTTTATAGATGCGTGTCGAACTGTTTGAATCTATCTCAGCTAATTTGTCAAGTATTATTGCTATTTTTTTTTGCTGTGCTTGACTTACAACTAAACTTTTATCCAAATACATTTTTAGTAACAACTCTGCCTTTAGTGATTCTGCATTCTTATAGAGAATTAAAGCTAAGGCATTGCTCATGTAATCTTGCCTTTTAAATCTATTCGCAGGGATTCGAGAATTTGTGAAGAAGCTATGATTCATTGCAAAGTTATCTATAAGATGTCCTAAGGTGCTAATGATTGCATTCCTCTTTTCCGCTGGCACTAATGGCTCACCTTCTTGTAATCTGCCGAACAAAGTTCGTATCTCTTGATTAGTTGCATGTTCAATAATTGCAATTGTTGTTTCGTAATTATCAAATCTTGCTTTAAAATCTTTATTAAGTTTTTCATATTTCAAACCACCAACAACCTTCCCGTCAATTCTATCTAAGTTCAAACCCTTTTCTTCATCTGATAAAAGTGCAAATTGATTTTCGATGAACTTGTAAATTGCTGTCAACCGTTGCTGACCATCTGCTACTTCATATTCGTGAGCATTTGAATTTAGTTTTCTCAAATAGATTTTTGGAATGTCAATTCCTCGTAGCATTGAATCAATTAGAATGCTTCTTTTTCTGGGACTCCATACCTCACCTCTCTGATAAACTGGTTGCTCATTAATCTTGTCCTTAAATTTATAGAGCTTGGAAACCTTCCAAGTGGTAACTTTTACATTCATGTCATAGTGGTTTTTTAAATAAAACAAGCCGCACACCCTTCTCCTTCAGTTTCACTTAGAATGTCAATAAGTAAATTCGAGCTTGGATTTGAAGTTTTCCTTTTATGTTTTAAAATGTATTCCATCTTAACCTTGTCTGTTTTAGTCGTGTCACGTATTTTCAAGACCTCCTCATTTATCCATTCGATTTCTTTCGAACCTGTAATGCTATTTATTTTTGTTCTACATAGCGGTATATCCGCTGGCACTCCTATTAACTCTCTTAATGTGCCAGAGTCCATCCATGTAAAATAAGAGTCGTTGCCGTTTGAGGTTTCATAAAGTTCTGCTAAAAGAAATTTCTCAAGGTGATTTTCAAATAACCAAATCCATTCAATTTTTTGTTGAAAAAAGCAGAAAAAACAACCAGACCGACTTCTGCCATATAGATGCTTTTCTCCATTAAACTCAAAACTAAATTCCTCATTTTTGTTATAATAAGCAGGTATTCCTACTCCACTTTCTTCAAGGATTCTGAAAATATCGTCACGAACCAAAATATCTTCGTTGTCAATCAATTCAAAATTTTCTTCTTGAGCTAATGGGTAATTGGTAGCTTTAAGAAATGAAAATACCAACGCATTAAATTCTTTGATGTTGATGTCAAGCAACAAATTCAGTTTCTGTGTCTGCGTAAAACTTTGAGAGATAGGTTGCTTCAACAGTTCTTCAAATCGGTTTGAATTTTTTGTTGCAGCAATATTGCTGTATAAATTCAAAACCTGGTTTGAATTATTATTTGATAAAACTTTGGCAATTACATCCTCACTCCAAATATTTTTCCTGAAAGGAAAAATACTTTGGATGTTTGATTTGCGGGAGATATATCCTTCTCTTTCTTCATCACCTCTAATGCCTACATAAGAAATTACATTGTCGTTACCGACAAATTTTTCAAAGGGTTCAAGTTTTAATTTTTTGGTGCACCATCTTGAATTTGATGAAGGCAAATAGCCTCCATACATTTTCAGAAAATGGTCAAAAGGGTCTTCATTGCTGCCGTCTGCTGCTTTGAGCAAAGTGATTTTTTTGCCGAGATAAATTTCAAGGTTCTTGACGAGTTGATATGTTTCCTCCAACTCTTTTCCTGTATCACAAGTGTAATATTCAATATCTAAATGAGGATACCTATCCTTCATGTAAATAGCTAAAGCAGCACTGTCTTTACCTCCTGAAATCCCTAATAAATGGCGGACATTTTTCATTTCTGTAATAACTCTTTTAATATGCTGGCTAATGCTGCAATGTTTATGGATTTATCTTTTGAAAGTCTTTCTCTCAGTAATTCTTCAATCTTGCTTACTTCTTTCTTTTTTGTTTTAGGCAATCTAATCAATCGCTTTTGAATGCCGTCAACAAAGGAACTCATTTCAATTCCAAACACATCTTCATGTTCTTCATCGGAATCAGCTTGTGAAATATTTGTCAAACTATCCAATTCAAGAATGAGCGTTTTGAATTTGTCGTAGAGTAAAATTTCTTCTTCGTCCTTTAATGTTTCAAGTGATTTACCAATTACTGCCTGAGCGATAGAGCTCAACCATGCTTTCTTGTCATCCAATTGAGAATCTAAACGTTGAATGAAAGCTTTTTGGTGTGGCAAACACAAATGCTTTTTCAGTTTTACAAATCGGTCTTGAAGTTTCGGTTTGTATTCTTCAAACTCCAATGTTTCTCCAATGAACTCTTCCAAAATAAAATCTTCAAAGCGTTGAAGTAGTGAATCATAACTGGTGCGGAGTTCCTTAATTGAATCCTGCAACTTCTTGATGTAGGATTGCAATTTTTCTTTTGACTTCTGTAAGCTATCACTTGAATAGCCCAATGCGGTTGGAAAATCTTCAAAGAAAGATTTCTCAGGGTCTTTTGAATTTGCAATGGCTTCACGGATAGCAAGCGTTTCCTTTTTTAGTCGCTTTGTGTTTCGGGAATATTCCGAAAGACCACGATAAAAAGTAAGGAACGGTTTTATTGTTTCAATGAAAGTTTGATTGTCTAATTTTTCTTTTGAGTGCTGATTCAGGAAAACACGATAGCTATTGAAGATGTCAAGTTTCACACCTTCGATAGAGAATGTTTTAATTTCGTAATTCTCAGGATACTTGATAAGCAATTCTAACACTTCATCAGTGAGGTAAGGAATGTAACCACTCTCACCGAACAAGGCATAATCATCTCTCTTGATAAATAAGAAAGAAGCAATCCAAAAGTCAATCAAACCTTGTTTGAGTTTGAAAGGTCGCTTGGTGAGTGGCTCAATGAACTCTAAAATTGTTCTTCTGTTTTGCTTCGAATCATTCAGAAATTCCATTGAGTATTTCCACAAATGTTTGAATGAAGAATTGTCTGAAACTTGTGTCGTGAAATTTATTTTATCAGAATAAAGTTCAATGCCGTTTTCTTTCAGCAGTGTCAAATAGATTGTTTTCTCTGGTGGGAACTTGTTGCTTTCAAATCCTAAGTCGGGCTTGTTCCAACCATCAACTAATGCACGGAGGTAATTTCTTTTTGCTGAGTGAATCGAAGCAGAAATTTTGTGCTTGTTGACTAATTCATTTTTGAATTTTGGTGTCTTGGGATAAATCTGCTGACAAATCTGAGAGAGAAATTTATTGAACTCCTTTTTACTTGCAATTTTTATTTCCTCTCCTTTGAAAATCCATTTGAGGTCTGATTTTTTTGCGTAGAGATTATTCAGAATGTAATGGCTCAACAAATTTTGCTGATGAAGCAAAATGTTGTTCAACTCTTTCACTGCAATTTTATCGTGTTCATTTTCATCAATCACCTTTCTTGTTTTTTCAATCTCAAACAACTGGCTCTTGATGGTTTTTGAATTTTGATAGTAGCCGTAAATGATTGCTTCCTTCTGTGCTGCTGATTCTTTCTTTACTTCTGCTATGCCCAATTTTTCGTTGAAGATTAAATTAATGAAACCGTCTGTTTCATCTTGTGGCACATCTTGAATCGGATAGTCGGAAATTTTGAACTCAAATAATCTTGGTGTGCCGTTTAAGTAGGAATATGATTTGGCAAATACTGGAGGTAATGGAAATGCTTTGTTAAGGAGTGAAACGACATCAACAATGTCACTCACTTTATTCCCTGCTTCAAGTAGTGCGGAGGAAATGTCAAGGTCTGTGCCTTCTGAAAGAATGAATCGCTTACTGTAATTACGATAGAGAATTACTTTTCTGTTTTCAAGATTGTCGATGAGTTTGCTTGCGTTGGAAATTCCCAAACAAGTGATTGCATACTTCGCCAAAAAATCTTTTCCCAAATCAGAACCCGCTGCTGACGTGATGTTGAGCAAACCGATTGCCTTCAAAATTTTTGAATAGCTGTTGATGTCTTCATCAAACAATCTCTCTGTCGCTTCGAGAGAGTTTTTGATGGCAGACCACGAAGCAAAATCAGGATTGTATCTTGAATTGATGAAAGAATAAAAATTGAAAATCAAATAATCATACACACACGCTGCATTGTAGAACGGATTTGTTTTCTTGTCGAAGCTGTTGATACCTGTGTGGTCGGTGGATTCGAGAAAAGAAAATAAAGACCTTTCATTCTGCCCGTATTTTTGCAATGACAAAGTGAGAACGTTTGCAGCAATCAAATCAAGGGGGAAAAGTTTTGAAGCAACCTCTGAAGCGTAGTCAGGATTGATGTTGTATGCTTTTGATTTCTTCGCAATGCTGAGTGCTGATTTTATTTCTATTTCTGTTTTCTTGTCAGACTGGTGCTGCTTCAAATGTTCCGCTGCAAGAAAAAGAAGTTGCTCTACTGGTTCGTTGAAAGTGATTTCACGAAACCTTCCTTTCACTTTTGTCCACTCTTGTTTCTGAGCATTGCTTAAAGCAAAAGCATACGCATCAAAATTTTGGTGAACAGCAGTGAGGAAAATAATGTTGTGGTCGGGGTTGTTTGCGAACTCTGAAAGTTGCTGAATGAAATACAATTCCTTTTCAGGTTCATGCTGTGAGGCATATTCCAAAAATTTTCCGAACTCATCAATTACCAAAATGAGCAAAGGATTTTTCTTGTCTAACTCATGATAGCGATTGAAAATTTCCGAAAGGATATTTTCATTGATGTTTTTGTTCTGATTGATTTCAAAGAAATCAGCAAAAACATTTGTGATTGATTTGTATTCACCAATGAAGTTGATGATTTCAATTTTTGGATTGGAGAGTAAGTTGAGATTGAAGAATCTTTTCTTGCCCTGTAAACTCTGTTGCAATGCCCAGAGGAAAGAAGATTTACCAGTGCCGTATGAACCGATGATGTTGAAAGAGCGAATGCCTTTCTTGAAATCATTTACAATCTGATTCACGACACGAATGGAGTTCGGTGTCGGTATGTAATTCAATTCACGACCTGAATCACGAATGATATTTATTGATGTCGTGAATTTAGTTTGCATAGTATTTTTCAAGGATTGACAGTGCTGACGGTTTCTTTTTGAATTGCAATTCTTTTATTCCTGCTTGGTCATTGAACACAATGTAAGTGTGTTTCTGTGTGAGTGATTCAATTTTATTCATCAGTCCTGTTCTGTTAATTGCAAACACAGTTCCCACGCTGTTTGCATTCATTTCAATACTGTTGAAGTTTACAGATGCTTCGAAGGTTTCATTATCCAAAATTGCGTAGAGAATTATTTCATCAGGAATTTCTGTTCTCTCGGTGTTCTCTACAATGAAATAATCTTGCTTGCCTTTGGAATATGTTTTCATCAAATCTAATTCGGTAAGCAATCCTGAGAAGCTATCTTCTTTGTCTTTACTCTGAGCATCTGAACGCAAATACATTTTTGTGAGAACAGAAAAATCTTCGAGCAAAGTTTTTTCGTTGATGGTAAAAGTTTTTTCTGTATCGGATTTGCGTTTGATGTAAGCGAAGAAATTCTCTTTTGTGAACTCAATCTTCTCTCTACGTAATTCATTAAACACAATCGAGTATGTTGAAGCAAATCCTTTCTTAACAAGTTGGTAATGCAATAGCCAGAGCGTTGCTTCATCCTCTATGTAGGGGTCAAAACCATCATCGGCAAGGAGAGAATGAGCGAACTCCGTAAGTTTATCCTCGGATGAAAGAATATTGAAAGCTTTCATCCAAAAACGAATTGAACTTACCATGTTCTTTCCAACACCAAGCGACACAACTGCATCTTCATCGCTGAATGATTTTTTTCTTTTTACAAAATCATATCCCTTCTTCAACCACAATTGACGACACTGAAAGGATTCATGACCTGAAAATTGATATTTAGCCATAGTTGGGATAAATGCTGCGAACAAACCTAATAATCTTGAAAGATAACCATTTTAGTATTTTTAAACAGGGTTTTGCGCAGATGGTACACCGGAAGTTGTATTTCATCTTTATTTAGAGCAGTCTGTCAAAATTGGAGGCTATAATGTTTAATGCAAAAATCAAATGACATTTTGATACGTTGGAAATTATTTTTATAGGACTTCGCATTATGATACGGTTCTCGCATACTAACGAAAATAAATTGCAGGAACATGAACCGATTTAAGAAGAAAAGAAAATTAGATGAAGGGGTAAAATACGTTTTGACGGATGGTAACTTGCCTGGTGTTTATGACTTCTATGAAGATGCCTTAAAACATTCCTACCCTTGGGATATGGACGGGAAGAAAATAAAAGCCTTTAAAACCAGGGGTGAGGCTGAATATTTTCATTTACTTGGTGTAGAAATAGGTACTAACCAAGCCTCGTTGTTCAGCGAGGAGGAAAACAAGAATTGTGCGAAACATCCGGTGACACGTGATGAAGACCCTTATGCCGATTTATGATTCATACATAACCTGCGAACTTTGATTGCCGTGTTACGCGACACATCGTGCAGCTTCTGGCACTGGCCAAGCGAAAACCCTTTGCGCAGGTCGGCAGCAAGGCGAGGATACTTTTTTAAGAGCGTTTCATCATCTTGTTTGCCTTCTGGTCTTCCTATCTGCTTGCCTTTGTGTCTGGCACTCACCAAACCACTTTTAATTCGCTCAGACAGAATTCGTTTCTCTTCCTGCGCCAGTTCGGAGTAGATAGCGATGATAATGTTGGTCACGAAGCTCTCATTGCCGCGGTCGTCTAAGCTTTCCAATCCTCCAAGGTTCCTGAATACGATAGCAATCCTTTTAGAGTGTAAGTAGTCAATCGTGTTGCGAATATCTTTTGCGTTCCTTCCAATCCGACTTAATTCTGATACAACAACTTTGTCGAACTGCTTTTTTGCGGCAAGGTGAAAAAGGCGTTGCAGGTCTTCGCGTTCATCAAATGTTTTTGTGCCGGTAATCTTGGTTGCAATAGTTTCCGTCACTTCGAAGCTCTTCTGCTTACAAAATTCATTCAGTTCAAGAATCTGTCTTTGATAATCCTGCTTGTCTGTGCTTACTCTAATAAAAAGACATACTCGGTTCATAATAATCTACAGGTTGTTGTGAACCGAGTATAGCAGATTCCGGTAAGCAGGAGGAAGCCCAAAAACTACCAACGTTTATTTTGAACCGGCAGGCTGATTCCAAGTTACAATTCTTGTAACTATCGGGGTTAGGTTGGGTCTGACTTCTTACCTTTCTTCTTTGAGTAGATTTTTTGTTGAGGTTTCTTCAAGTGTTCTTCGGTCAGCTTCTTATTCAACGTCCTGTAGATTACGTTCTGTTCTTGCAGTAGCTGAATCCTTTCGTTGAGTGCTTCAATATTATCGAGCTGTTTGTAAAGGAGTTCTTCAAGTTGGGCTTTTTTGTATGGGCTCATAAGTCTTCTTTCAGCCAGCCAAACTGTAAACTGAAAAACAAAGGGAACAATCACCACTCCAAAATTGTTTTTACAACGAGGGCGGTTCATCCAACTTTGCCTGCTTTAAAAATTCATCGGGAGTGATGTTGACTGTTTGCAACAGCCATTTGACCAGCCGCATGACAGTCTGCTTTCTCACTTCGGAAAGTTCAAGCTGGTCATCGAACAATGGGAAGAAAGAATAATAGACGACCTCATTATCCGGCCACTGCTTTTCTTCCCTTGCTTTTAAGTTCTTCATTTTGATAGTATATTTTTGAGAACGGGAACAACACAAACTACTTACAGACGGATTACATAATAATAATCACCAATTCTCAACACACTTACCGTTTTCTCATCGCGGTTATACTTGCTTAAAAAGTAATGGGGGATACTTGTTCTTCTGCGCCATTCCTTCGGTGAAATACACAATGCCTCTCCTTTTTGGAGTTTTTTGATTGTATTACTGAACTCCCCTTTTTTCTTGTCATCTATAAGTTGTTTGACAAGCTGCTGCGCTACTACTTCCATGTTGTTGCTTTTTACTTATATACTTACTGGGGTTCCATTTGAATCTGACTGAATAGGGGTTTGATATAATCTGTAAAATGAAAAGGCCGGCCTATTAGCCGGCCTTTTCTCGAATTTTATCTTCTAATTCAACAATGGGTTTACACAATACCCTATGTTGTTAGTGCCATAGAATCCGTTTAGTAATCGCTTTAGGTCGTGGAATTTACTGTCGGGAGCATATTCTTCGGTATAGAGTTTAATTGTCTCAGATAGGCAGTCGAGCAAAATATAACATGCGTTGGCATCTGTGAAAGAAAAACTGCTATCATTCCTCTGAAGATTGTAAAAATCAAATGGCATCAATCCCGCCACCCTTGTTACATAACCCTCTTCGCCTTCTCTTTTAGTTCGAAAGGAGGTAATCACAATTGTGCGTGCGCCGGTTTGCTGCATTATCTGAAAACTTTTTGAATTAGCTACATAAGTTGCAAGACTTATAGTCAAAGTATTAAGTTCCTCTTTTGATAGTTTATCAATTTCAGATTTATCCAATATTTGACCTATTGATGCTCCCAATGAACCTTGATGTTCTCGCGGAAACTTTAACTGTTTGAGATATTTTAATGGATAGGCTCCGATAAACCACCCCTTTTCACCATGTATTAAAGCGGTTACATATTCTGTTTCTTCTTGCGTTTTGATTTCCATGTTATTGATTTTTGAGTTTAAAATTTTATCCTGTGATACATTCTTTGTTAGAATAGCAGAAGCGGGTGACACGGAAAAATTGTTGTAGAAAATATTTCCATCACCCACATCTTCCAAAGTTTAATTTGAAGTGAAATGAGTTTTAGCCAACGTGGCGCAAATTGCCTCCATGAAAGGGGGCATGATGCCGTTGCCGGTAACAAAATCCACCTCACGATTTTCGATGCCTTCGAAGTTCATTTCCTGTGCACCACATATAATGAGTCGCTCATCAGGTCGGATACTTCTGATACCTGTTTTTATATCCATGAATTTCTCACCACCAGTTGCAGTCAAGGTTCCACATGGTTGATTAGTATGCTTCCACTTGGCCTTTTTACCAATCATTTCACCGGTAGTTTTAGAATTCACTTTCTTGCGACTACCACCGGCATCAAATCCCACTACATCAGGAAACAATCGGTTTAAAAACAATGCTTCATAATCCTTAGTAGTTGGTTCAGGAAATACAGGATTACCTACATCTTTTCTGACTAACATCCCCACGAAACGCTTTCTTGATTGCGGCACTCCGTAATCATTCGCATTAAGTATGCGCCAAGAAAAATTGTAGTCAGAAAGTGCTTGGCATTTCGATACAAAAAGCGCAAATAGCGGTTTCATCATATCATCAAGGAGGGAATCAACGTCCTCAATAATTGCGACCTTTGGCTTGAACTCGCTGACCAAGCGAGGGCAGTCAAGCAGCAGCATGTTTACCGGGTTAAAAGGATGGCGGAAGAAATTTCTTCGCGATATGCCGGTGCAAGGTGGCGACAGGAGGAGAGCATCAAGGTTCCGAATATCGGATTTCTTTATGCCAAGCTCGACCATCTTATGAAAGCTCACATCAAGCGCATTCATGTTAAAGAATGGAGCATTTGGAAAATTCTTACGGAATACTTTTTCGGCAGTCTTATCGAAATCAACGGCAAATATTTCTTGCCCGCCTGCTTTATGGGCTCCGAAGCTACCTAACCCACCGCCACTGTATACAGAGGCAAATTTGAATCTTACTTTTTTCATGTTTTTTGTTTTTAATTTTTTAGAAAATGGACATAGAATTCCCAGCCCCGCATTGCTGGATTTTTTGCGGGTAAACTTTTAAATCAACTGTTAGGAAAAAGCGGGGCTAATAGCGCCCCCGGTAATTGAACTTAAGCGGCTTTAAGCAGAGATGACCTCAAATCATCGGTGTATGCAATGTGTATGATTACTGACTTACCATCTTTTTCATACACCATAGAGAAGCCCTGAAAGGTATCGTTGTTAGTGTAACACTTTGATATTGACAATCCTTCTGGCAGAATTCCATTGCCGATTTCTTCGGCTTGCCAAGATGGAAGATTTGTGGTGAGTGTAATCTGTTCTTCGTTGGATAAGCCGTTGATTTCTGTAACAGGAAGCGTGTAGTTTTTCTTTTCTTCCTCATTGACAGTAGAGTCACTTTCAGAATTACCAGATTTTTGTGATTTGGTAGATTTCTTTTTAGGCACCATTGCAAACGCTTCTTGCAGAGATGGAGAATCTGACCCACCTGCATCTACCGACTCAAGCAGTTCAGGTCTGAATTTACCGATTGCCTCAATCATATCCAGGTATGTCCTGTTTGTGCCAAGAATTTCGGCAACCAAATCACGCAACGCATGTGGATTCTCACCTTTGCTGAATTGGGCACCAATGCCGTTTTTCTTGGTGTAATATTTCATGAAGACGTCAATGAACTTAAACATCACAGCATACTTTTTAGTCGGCTTCCAGTGTGTAGCAATTGCATGAAGCAGATGCTCTTCGGGGAAGTCTGCAAGGACTACTTCTATTTCACCTTTCCCTTCTTCAATTGCAAGTTGCAGGTAATGCCCGTTCGCAATTAGTTGCATGGTGCTTTTATGCACCACGACAACTTCGAGAGGAAAAATGGTTTTAAGGAGCACTCCCAACGTAAAGAGAAACTCCTTACTGTTTTCGGGTTGATAATATTTGGTTTTGATTTGGCTAACATCAACAACAGCCGTGTTATACATTTTCATTTTTTTGAATTTTTAGTTATACAATGTGTGATTGTTGGGAGGGAGGATAAAGTGTAACTGGCGTGGCCACCACCAAAAACATTCTTATTTTCCTTTGTAACTTTCACAATGTAAAGGTCGGTAGATTGGGTGTCGGTATCACTCCCCTAACTCCCCAAACAGGAAGTAAATTGGGTCAATCATTTGTTCCGTAGATATAGCTAATGAAGGGAGGCTCCAATCACAACTAATAGAACGTGTTGGGCTTAAAGGCATCAACATAATTGTTGAGCATGTTGTCAATTTCTTTTGATAGATATTTGACCTGTTCTTTATCTGTTTTCAACCCGAAGAAACTCAGGTAATTGGAGCACACAGTTAACCGCATCCTTTGAGGGAAGCTGAAAAATTCATTTTCTTCGAGCGACTTTATAAATTGTGCTAAAGACGGAATTACACCGGTGCCTATTCCTTTCCATTCAAACTTGTCTTCTCGCACGCAATGCTTAATGACGACAGCATCTATACTTTCTTTTTTGCCCTCTCTTCCTATTTTAAATGTTCTTGTTTGCGATAGAGTGTTGCACAGGTTATAAAATTCCTCCCACTTATCCGATTTAATTATTCCGAGTTTTAAGAAATTATCTCTTGTGGGATTGGATTTCCCCTTTTGTTTAGATGTTTCTTTCGGGTAGCCCTTCTCGAATGTTTCAACAAGATGGTCAATGGATTTAAACATGGAATACATCCAGTCAATATATTCGTCAAAGAGATAATCCTTATCAAGTAAATCCGTTGTAAAGTCTTGCCAGACGAAAGGTCTGGGTTCTTTCATTTGTATTCCAAAATGCTCAACGTTCTTGTAGCGATTTTCGTCCGTAAACTCTGAAAGGATTTTTTCTTTTACCTTTTTGTATTCAAGTGTTGCGCTGAAATCTTCAAGAGACTTGAAAAGATGCTTAGCTACAATTTTGGTATCTGCCGACTTTGACCGGCCATGCAATTTTTCTAATTCATAATTGAATTGACCCAGGAGCTTTTGGAAATCAATATCAAAGTCCCAAAGATTCGGGTATTCTTGTTTTTTAATCTCTTCCTTATGTGTTGCGGTCAGGGAATATGGTGAACATTGGTCAAAGAACTGAAATGCACTTGTATAATATTCAACGTTCTGGAATCTTCGGATTTGTGATTTCAATTCATTGAACCAATACTTATAATCCTTCTCGTCCTTCTCGTTTATAGCTAATACAAGTTCCATAATCAAACAGGTTGAAACAGCAATTTATTCTGCGCTTAAAACTGCAATTTATTCTGCATTTCCATAAACTTCGTTGAGTCTATAACCCCTGCATAATGATGTAGCATAATTTCGGGGCTCTGGCCAGTAATACTGCACGCAACATTGATTGGTATGCCGCGGGTTGCAGCTATGGTCGCGAACGTGCGCCTACCTACATGCGTAGACAGAATTCTCCACTTTTCTTTATGGGTAACTTCACATTTCGTTCCACGATACACAACTAATTCCTGCATCGCATTAAGCCGTGCACGTCTTCCTATAGTTTTGATAATACGATTGACCGTTTGGTTGGCGCGTTGAGGTAAAGCGAACTCTGTCTTTTCGTTCTTGTATTTGTTGAGTATGGCGATTGCTTCGGGAAGTAAAGGTATGACTGTTGGTTTAGTTGTTTTCATTTGACGTATATGAATCGCATAATGAACACCCTCAAGGTCTTTAAACTTATGCTCCCTTACGTCCAATTTCTTTAAATTTCTTACGTCTGAATAACGAAGCGCTGTCAAACAACAAAATACGAACAAATTGCGGGCATCGCTTTCAATTCCGGGTTCAACTTCTACATCCATTAATGCCTTGACTTCTTCCCACTCTAAAAATTTGATGCTCCCAACCCGTTCGGGAATATTAAATGCTTTATGTGTATCATTATTGTGTAGTCCTATTTTCTTCGCGTAATTAAGAAAGCGGGTCATCCGCTTTTGAACAGCATGAATGGTATTGTTGCTGTTACCTATTTCCAATAGAAATTCAGCGAACTCAGCTTTCATATTAGCATCGTATTTTTCAAATGTAATTTTGCTCAGAGCGTTGCTTGAACAGAATTCTTTAAAGTGATTGTATGCTGTTTTTGCCGACCTTATCGTGCTGGGCTTTAGTCTGACTTTTTGCATCTCCAAATACTTCCCCCATTCTTCAAAAAAGGAGATGGTTTTTTTCTTCTCTGTATTTTTCAGTTGTTCGAGCAAGTAACTATTGTTCACCGGTGTGCCCTCGCTTAATGCTTTTGAATAGATGTCATTGATTTTTTGTTCGAGTCTATCTAAGTAACGATTATCTTCAGTTGCCCGAACAACATTTGGCTTCAATCGTTGCTTCTTAGAATCCCAGTTCTGTTCAATCGTTTTAATACCGGTGGTGGTATTCAAATTATTCCCGTTGTAGTTGAACCACATGATGACAGGTTTTTCTTTCTGTTTGTCACCAACCCATTTTTTCCTGTTCTGTAAATAGAACCGTGCGTATTTCATTGTTGTTTTTTTTTGAATTGTTATCGCAATATGCAATCTGGTGTGATTGGTTAACTGACAGGGAATTTTTGTTTTGCCTTACGGGCATTATTGGCCTCTTGTAGTTGAGCTACTGTCCAGCGCGGTTTACCCGAAAGGTTGTATTCCGGTTCTGGTATCTTTCGGTCTCTTCGATAGTTGCTGACGGTTTTATTGCTTACTCCCAGATATTCCGCCACCTGGGAGATGGACAGCCGGTCATCATTATTATAGCTGACCTTATCGGTTGAATTCGGGCTGCCGTGTTTTTCTAATTCTTCTCTTAATATCTCGCGGATGGTTTCGCGTAGAACACCGAGTTCAACAACTGCTATTCGTGTATCTTGGTTCATTTCTCCTGCATTTTTGTATCAGCATTATAGGAGAAACAGGAAGGATTGGGCTTGTTTACTGGAAGAAAATGTGGCTCTGCAAGAAATCACTTACAAAAATTGTAAGTGTCGAGTCTGTGTAGAAACCTGTGTTAGGGTATGGGTATAAATGACAGAACCCTTGATAGACAAGGGTTCTGTGACATTTAAAAGTGGTCCCACTTGGGCTTGAACCAAGGACCCCTTGATTATGAGTCAAGTGCTCTAACCAGCTGAGCTATGAGACCAATATTTCAAAATGAAAAAAACAACAAACAATTTGAAACGAGGGGCGAAAGTAAATATTCGCGGTTATTTTTGAAACGATATGACAAAATTCAAAAACCTGATTTTCGATATTGGTGATGTAATTATTGATATTGATTACTTAGTTACCATTGACGAATTCCAAAAACTTGCCGCAGTTGATTTCACCGAAATAGTTTCGTACTCCAAACAGCATCATATTTTCGATTTGTTTGAAATGGGAAAAATAACGGCTCAGGGTTTTCGAAACGAATTGAAAAAATTTTTAAAAACCGGAGTGAGCGATGATGAGATTACATACGCATGGAACGCTATTCTTATTCATTATCCGGAACAAAAATTTGCACTGTTGAACGAACTCAAATCAAAGTACAACACGTATGCCTTGAGCAATATCAACGAAATTCATGTTGAGGCAATCAACGCTAAAGCCAGAGAAATGTTGGGGGTGAATAAGTTTGGTGATTTTTTTCACCGGGCTTATTATTCGAATGAAATAGGGTTTCGAAAACCGGACAAAGAGATTTATGAATTTGTGCTGGCGAAAGAAAATTTAAATGCGCACGAAACGTTTTTTGTGGACGATAAACTTGAAAATGTGGAAGCCGCCAAGCAACTCGGCATTCACGCCTATCAATTAAAAGACAGAAACAAGTTGAATGAATTGTTACTCGATTTGAGAATTATAAGCTAACAAGTTAAGCCTCTAACAGAACAGTTGACAATTCGATCAAATTTGTTTTTGTACGAAGCTTAAAGCAAGAGGGGAAGTAAGTTAGCAAACGTAAAGATAGCTGTTAAACTTGCTGGTGAAGGCGACAGACAGCTTTGCGCCATTCGGAGTTTAAAAAACGTTTAACTTTTTGAAAGCGCGTGGTGGTAATATCTTTTTTGAAATAGCTTTATTTTGGTTTTGAACTTTTGTAAGGAGTTTATTGTTCTACCGACAGAATAAGAAACAACTATGCGACACATGCCTCCCTTTTTTTTCTTTGCTCTTTTTATTTTGGCCTCGCTTAATTCGTGCGGTCAAAAAAACAGCACGGCTAAAACTTCGAACACAAAAAATAATTCAACAACAACTATGGATACAAATGCAAAACTCGACACTATTACTTTTGGTGGCGGCTGCTTCTGGTGCACAGAAGCAATTTTTCAACGGCTGAACGGAGTTATCTCGGTAGAGTCTGGTTATAGTGGTGGCAAAAGCAAGAATCCTACTTATAAAGAAGTATGCACTGGTACCACAGGTCATGCCGAATGCACACAAATTGTTTACGATGCCGATAAAATTCCATTAGCCGAAATATTGCAGGTGTTTTTTAAAACACATGATCCAACTACCTTGAATAGGCAAGGTGGCGATGAAGGCACACAATACCGCTCAGTAATTTTTTATAGAAACGAGGAGCAGAAAAAGATTGGCGAAGACATTAAAAACGGTTTATCCAACAGCGGAGCTTTCAATGATCCTATTGTAACGGAGATTACTGCCTTCGATGTTTTTTACAAAGCCGAAGATTACCACCAAAACTATTACAACTTGAACAAGGAAAAGAATTCTTATTGTACTTATGTGATAGTGCCTAAGGTGCAGAAGTTTGAAAAATATTTTGCCGAAAAGTTGAAAAAATAGGAATGGTGGAATGATAGAGTATTGGAGAATTCATCACTCCAACTTTCCAATATTCCATTCATCCGTCTATATTTGGCGAAACCAAGAGGAATGGAAAAGCTCGTTCGGCTTCACGATAAAAATTTCAGATTATACAAAAGCGAAAGCGAGATACTTTCGGCTGTGCGCGAGGTGGCGCATAATATTAATGAAGACTATATTGGTAAGCGTCCATTGCTGGTACCCATTCTCAATGGTTCGTTTATGTTTGCCAGCGACTTAATTAAGGAGTTGATGCTCGACTGCGAACTCAGTTTTGTAAAAGCAGTTTCGTATCAGGGCACGCAATCAAACGGAAGTTTGCATACACTGATTGGACTCAACGAAAACATTGAAGGACGGCACATTATTATCATCGAAGATATTGTTGACACAGGGCATACTCTCTCTAAAATTCTTCCGGTGTTTCAAGAAAAAAACCCTGCTTCTATCAAAATTGCTTCGCTGCTTTTTAAACCCAATGCACTCCAAGTGCCTTTAAAAATAGATTACGTGGGCATGGAAATACCGAACGAATTTATAGTGGGCTACGGTTTAGATTATGATGGGCTGGGCAGAAACTTAAGAGACATTTATCAGGTGTACGAAGAATAACCTATCTTTATTTTATGATTCATCAAGTAACTATTAACGATAACACAAGCGAAGGCAAGCTCATTTTAGAGGTGATAAAAGCCATGAAGCCATCGAAAAAATCGGTGAAAATTTCCACTAACGATTTTTCATTTGAACGATTAGTGCTGGGAAAAGGGAAGCCACTCACCGAAGAAGAAATGGAATTGTTAGCACAGGAAGCAGAAAAATCGAAGGGTATTTCACTTACAGCTTTTGACAAAAAGATGAGAAAAAAACTAGCCGCTTATGCAGGTAGAGTTAAGAAAGCAGCCTGAAGAAGCAATCGCCAAATTGATTACTTACATTGCAGAAGAAGGCTATCCGCATAACGCTTCGAACTACTATTTAAAAATCACAGCTTTTTTCCTGTCCCTATCCAAGCCTTATCCTACTTCCCCTTTATGCAAGCAATCCGCTTGGTCAAAACGAAATTGGCACTGTGCCGTTTTCGATAAAAAGTATGTGGTTGCTTTTCGTGTGCAGAAAAACAAAATTGTTGTTTTCAAATTTCTTCACGGCTGTATGCTTAGGTATTAGCTGTGTCAAAAAGCATCATCATTATTGGCGGGGGCGCAGCGGGGTTTTTTGCCGCCATTAATTGCGCTAAAAAAAAT
This sequence comes from Bacteroidota bacterium, assembly GCA_947479455.1. Lineage (GTDB taxonomy): Bacteria > Bacteroidota > Bacteroidia > Chitinophagales > LD1 > Bog-950. The sequence goes on along the minus strand of CANJZE010000008.1, from coordinate 51,623 downwards.
CCTTCTTACCTGGTTACCATTCTAGAAAAATCTTCTTCGGTTTTAAGCAAAGTAAAAATTAGTGGTGGCGGAAGATGCAATGTTACGCATGCCTGTTTCGATGCTAAAGAATTAGCGAAACATTATCCGCGTGGCGAAAAACAATTGCTGGGTGCGTTTACCAAATTCAATCCTTCAAACACCATTGATTGGTTTGAGCAGCGAGGAGTGGAAATTAAAAGAGAAGATGATGGAAGAATGTTTCCGGTTTCTGATTCTTCACAAACTATCATTGATTGTTTTTTAAGCGAAGCGAAAGAAGCAGGCGTGGTGGTGAGAATGCAAACAGGGGTGGAGAAATTATCAATAACCAATAACCAATTATCAATTCATACAAGCACCAATGAAACACTATTAGCCGATGCGGTAATTGTTACTACAGGTTCTTCGCACAACGTTTGGACTTTGTTAGAAAAGCTCGGTCACAAAGTAATTGCTCCTGTGCCTTCGCTTTTTACGTTCAACGTAAATGACGAAAGAATAGAAGGTTTACAAGGTTTGGCGGTTCAGGAAGCCGCAGTCAAAATCTGTAATTCAAAATCGGCATTCAATATTCCACCATCAGCATTACTAATTACGCATACAGGTTTAAGTGGTCCTGCCATTCTTAGGTTGAGTGCTTGGGGTGCAAGAGAATTGGCTTCGGTTAACCATCAATTTGAAATTGAAGTAAATTGGGTGAACAAAGATTTGAATGCTGTAAAGGAAACCTTCAAATTTTTTCGCCAAAATCATCCAAAGAAAAATGTTGCGTCAAATTCTTTGTTCAGTGTTCCAAAAAGATTGTGGGAGAGAATTACAACACTCAACTTGCAATCCGCAACCTTGAACTTTGCCGATTTATCTAATCAACAAATAGAATCTCTTGGCCGCGAACTAACCGTTGCCCGCTTTAAAGTGAGTGGAAAAAGCACTTTTAAGGACGAATTTGTTACAGCTGGTGGGGTAGATTTGGCAGAGGTTGACTTTAGAACCATGCAAAGCAAAATTGTTCCTAATCTTTATTTTGCGGGTGAAGTTCTTGACGTTGACGCTATTACAGGTGGATTCAACTTTCAAGCCGCCTGGACCACTGCATTCATAGCATCACAGACTATTTGACACCCGTGGAAAAGTGCAAACGCTAAGGAAGAGTTGGGGATAGCTTTGCCCCAGAATGAGAATAAGTTATTTCAAAAATTTTTTACGAACGATAATTATAACGATAGCTATGTTGAATAGCTGCACCGTGCAAGCACAGTTGAGAGACAGTGTGTATGCTTACATAGTTGCCTGTGGCATTCAACATCCGGCAGTAGTTATGCAACAAGTGATGCTTGAAACAGGGAGGCTTGCCAGCCCTTATTTAATGAAACGGAATAACCTGTTTGCTTTTCGGGTTACCGAAGAATATATGAAGTTTGAAAGTTGGAAGCAATCAGTAGAGTATTACAAACGCTGGCAGAACCGGCACTACAAAAACTCAAACGAAGATTACTACGCTTTTCTGGTAAGAATAAAATACTCAGGCTCGAGAGATTATATCAGCGTTTTGAAAAGAGTAAGTATTAAAAGGGATTAATAAAATTGTTCAACAATTTTTGAATTTATCTTCTCCGTTTCACATACAAATTCACACTATAAACTTTTGGAGCAAGACCGACCACCGCAACAGTTACCGCCAGATCTCTACATACTGTTTTTACTTCTGTAAGTTCATGAAAAAAAATGGTAGTTGAATCATCGCCTTTGGCTTCACTCCATTTACTCCATTGCAAAGTGTCTAAACAAAAATCAACTGAAGTTTTCATTTCGTCCATTTTTTTTAATGCTGATAATGAATCGAGATTCTCATTTGTTTTGCCTACAAAGCGATGGTCCTTATCGGCATAGGTAACAGGAAACAAATCGAGTTTAATACTGTAACCCGGAACAGGAAGGAAAGGACTTTGTTTTACCATAGTTCCATCATAAGAATCAAAATTGTCTTGTCTGCCTAGTTCAAAAATCTTGTTCAGGTTTTTGCAAAAAGATTCTTGAGGTGTGAGCCGCGCTTGTGCGAAGCCATGAAACAAAAGCAAAACATAAAAGATAGTGAATAGATATTTCATGCTTCAAAGGTGAAAGATTCAAGGCAAGTGCGCAATGTGTTAGAAGAAAATAACAAAGACGTCTTCGTGCCTTTGTGTAAGAATCGAAGTTTTGTATTTCCTGCTTAGTGCTACTGTTTAGTGCCGCTTTTTAGAACCTCACACTCATTCCTGCCAGCATATTAAACCCTGCTTGCGGATAGTAGTAGTTGTAAGTATAGGTATCGGTTTTTTCACCTCCTGAAAAATAGCGTTCGCTATAGGTGTAGCCATTGCTTTCATACAGGCGATTGAAAATATTATTGAACAGCAAAGTGAATTTTATCTCTTTGTCATCGCGCTTCAATGGCAACTTATAACTAATGCGCAAGTTGGAATAGAAAAACGGTTTTAGTTTTCTGCTTTCGTTCGATGTGTTATCGAGATATTGTTTGCTCACGGCTTTGTTCGTCAAACTAATTTCTAAACCTGTTACCGGATAGCCAACTAGTTCAAGCGAAGCAACAATGCTTGGCGAAAAAGAAATGTTGGAATTTTTGTGCGTGATGATTTGAGTCAAAGAATCTAGGGGCGAGTAGTAATCATCATACGTGTAGATATACTCATCGAACGATTTTATTTTGTTGAGCGAGTAAGAGAAATTGTAATTGATGGCAAAGACTTTTCTGGGCGAGGGTGTATTCCCCCCCTCTCCTTCGGAGAGGGGATGGGGGTGAGGTGAATAAATATTTGTGCTGGCGCTTAATTCCACTCCCATGCGCGAACTCACGGGCACATTTTCTTTTATTGGATTTCCTACATCATTCAACTTTCCGGTGAGCACCAACTGGTCTTTATACTGCATTAAATAATAGTTAATAGTAAAAGGATATTTGCGATGGACAAACTTGTAACCTACTTCTACATTGTGCATGGTTTCGGGTTTTACAGTTTTACCCGAAGCCAAAGCTGCCATTAAATCATCACGATTCGGCTCGCGATTGCCCAACGCATACGATGCATATAAATGATGCTGCGGTTTTATCTTGTAAAGTATTCCCGCTTTCGGATTGAAGAAGTGCCAATGATTTGCAAAAGTATAATTCCATTTGTCGTCATCAATTCCATTAGCTGAATAACCTACGTAACGATATTGCAGGTCAATGTACAAATTCACTTTCTGCAAGATTTCGTAATTGAATTTTGCATACACGTTGAAATCGTTTTTCACCGAATGCCCATCGTAATATTTTTGGTTCTTATCAAAGTCTGAAATATTCTGTGCCCAAATAACTTTACCAAAATTCTCTCCACGATATTGACCGAGCAATCCACCAAACGTTGCCGAAATATTTTTGTGCTCGTAGTTCAACGCAAAAGTTCCTCCGTAAAAAATATTCTTCAACCATTTTTGACGAACTAAATCTGTTGACAAATCGAGCGTATCGTGATTTTCAAAATAGTTATTGAAGGTTTGCCCGGCTTTGTATTCTTCATAATAACCATGACCTAACGTAGCAAACAAACCTGCATTCAAATTCAAATGATGCTGCAGGTATTGCGCAAACAGCAATTGAAAATAATCCTGACTGTAATTGTCTGTTTGGTTTTTGTAAGGTGGAAAATGCTGCCCGTAATCAGTCCCTAAATCATTGAACCTGCGATTTGTTTTCAATGAATCTTCTGGCACACCATTCCACGCCTGGTAGGTTTTTTCCTTTCCTGCAAAATACACCAGCTTGAGCAGCGTATTGTTTTTCATGTAACCCAATTGGCAGAAATATGAAAGCAGATTAGAAGAGGCACGCTGAATGTATCCGTCACTCGTAATCCAACTGGCGGAGCCTTCGGCAAAAAAACCTTTGTGAATTCCCGTTCCAATTTTACCATTGATTTTAAATGTGCTGAACGAACCCATTGAAACATTAGCTTCCACAAAATGTTTTTGCGAAGGTGTTTGTGTTTGCATACTAAGCGTTCCGCCAAATGTACTTCCGCCATTTGTAGAAGAACCAATTCCTCTTTGTATCTGAATACTCTGTGCCGATGAAACCACATCGGGCAAATCAACCCAATAAGTTCCCTGACTTTCGGCATCGTTTACAGGAATGCCATTGAGCGTTACGTTCACGCGCGTACCATCACTTCCTCGAATTCTTATTCCGGTGTAACCAACTCCTGCTCCCGCATCGGACGTGGTAACCACACCCGGAGTGTTATCTAATAGAATAGGCAAATCCTGTCCCAGATTGTTTTTGTTCAACTCTTCTTTGCTGATTGTTTGAAAAGTGGTTGGCGTGTTATCTCCCGCGCGTGTGGAAGAAATAACTACATCATCTTTAAAAACTGTTTTTACCGAATCAATTTTTGCGGATGAAGAATCTGTTTGAGCATAAACACCTTGCGTCAGCAGCAGAAGGAATAAAATCTTTTTCATGAAAAGTTTTTGAACCTCTAAGAACATTAAGGTCACTAAGAAATTCTTAATGTTCTAAATGTCCTTAGTGGTTGGTTATTCTTTCTGAATTGAAGAAGAGAATCGAATAGAAAAAGCGGTTGGCTTGTTTCTTCCCTATCGCACGCATTACCGTGTTCAGGTTCGAAGGGTTCTTCTCAGATTGTTCCCGTATGCTTCGACAAGCTCAGCATGACAGGGACAAACGCCCCCAGAAAGTTGATGCAAGTATAAGAAGCAATTTTAAAGAGAGAGGGAAAAATTATCAGTGACCTGTCGCTGACGTTGTATCGTATTCAATACCCTGAGCTTTGAGAATTGACTTTACTTTCCAGCCATAGAAAGCGAGATAAGCAAAACACAAAACGCCTACCAAATAACTCCATTGGATGCCAAGTAAATTTTCTTTTGCCAAATAACCTTGCAGCAAACTCACAAACCCCCCGCCCATAATCATCATAATTAAAAAGCTGGAGCCATCGTTTGTTTTTTTGCCTAAACCCGCAATGGCAAGTGTGAAAATGCAAGGCCATAAAGTAGAGCAGAATAACCCTACGCTGATGAAAGCATAAACACTCACCATGCCATCGGCCAACATTCCTATAAGCAATGCAGTAATACCTAACGAAGAAAAAATGACAAGCTGTCGAGCAGGATTTCCTTTGCTCAACATGTCGGCAATAATGATGATGACGATAAGGCCCGCATACAAATAGAAAGGCGTAAGGTCGTGATTGGCTAAATAATTTACCAGTAGAAAAACCGAGAACGCAGCATAAGGCAAAAGAAAGTTGAGCAATTGTTTTGTGCCTTTGGTAAAATCAAAAGCACCCACTGCACCCGTCCATCTGCCTATCATTAAACTCGCCCAAAAGAGTGAAACGTAAGGAGCCACATCAGCCGTTCCTACACCTAGATGAATCCGCATAAACTCTGGAAGATTAGAAGCAGTTGAAACCTCGACACCCACATAAAGAAAGATAGCAATCATACCCATCCACAATTGCGGATAACTGAAAATACTTTTCGAATCGCTCTCGTTTTTACCACTGGCGACTTCTTCGTGCACAATTTGATTTGGCAGCGAGGAAAATTTGAAGATGACAGCAACAATTAAAAATGCAACTCCAAGAATTAAATAAGGTCCTTTTACCGAACTCAGATTTTCCAATTTTGCTCCTGCTGCCAGCGAACCAAAAATTGCCAGGCTCACAATCACGGGGCCGATAGTAGTGCCTATGTTATTGATGCCACCTGCTAAACTTAAACGCTGCGCGCCTTTGCTGGGGTCACCGAGATTGATGGCAAGCGGATTTGCCGCTGTTTGTTGTAACGAAAAACCAAGACCTACAATAAACAAACCCGAAATAAAAATCGGGAACGAAGACGTTTCGGCTGCCGGATAAAACAAAATTGTGCCGAGCGCAGAAATAACTAAGCCGAGTGCAATACCGTTTTTGTAACCAATGCGATTGAGAATATCTCCACCTGTTAATCGCGATAAACCAAAATAAATCAATGAGCCAACTGTATACGCCACGTAAAACGCAAACGAAATCATTTGGCTTTGCCACTGCTCCAGATTCAGTTTTTCTTTAAAAACAGGAATGAGAATATCGTTTGATGCGGCCACAAATCCCCAGAAAAAGAAAACAGAAATAAGCGTGAGTAGTTGCGATGTTTTGGGTGCGTTCATGTGGTTGCTTAATTTTATAAGGAATAAAGTAAAACGATTCTTGTGCTTTAAAGGGGAACCTGTATTTGTTTTAGCTGTTTACTGCTGCTTGCATTTCACTGCCGCTTACTAATTCGCTCCGTTCAAAATATCCATAATGCCTTTCAGGTCGGGCGTTAGCACGATGTCAATTCTGCGGTTCTTACTTCTGCCTTCAGGCGTATCGTTGCTCTCCACCGGAAAATATTGTCCGCGACCAGCTGGAGTAACACGCTTTGCCTCTAATTTATTTTCATCCACCAAAAGTTTGGTAACACTCGAAGCGCGCATTACGCTCAAATCCCAATTGCTGTTTACGGGGCCAGAAGTACTGGAAATGTATGGCTTGTTATCGGTATGTCCTTCTACCATAATTGAAATATCATTTTGCTTGTTCAGCACTTCTGCAATTTTCTTGAGCGCTTCTTTTCCGCGCGGCTCTACAGCATAACTTCCACTGGTAAAAAGAAGTTTATCACTTAGTGCCACATAAATTTTACCGTCTTTTTCATACACGCTTAAATCACCTGCGTTAAATCCTTTAAGGGCTTCGAGCATTTTGTTTTTTAAGGCTTGCACAGCCGAATCTTTTCGCGCAATCAAACTTTCTAGGTCGCGTACCTTCATATCGCGCGCGTTTAACTCACTGGCAAGTTTGTTTAACTCCTGTTCCTTCGCCATTAGTTCTTTTTCTTTATCAGCTAACTGTTTCATCAGTTTGTCTTTTTCAGCAGCCGAAGAATTTGCCAGCGCATCGAGTTGTTGTTTTACTCTTTCGCATATGGCATCACTTTCATTTTTTAGTTGATTCACCTTGCGCAACTTTTCTTCGAGCGAAGTATTGTTGTCTTTCATTTTCAGAATAGCCTCGTTAAGTGAAGCTATCTGCTTATTCAAATCTTCAATGGCAGCAGTGGCTGCATTCAGCTTATCGTTGCAATCATTTTTTTCGGTTTTGTATTTATCGGCAAGGGCTACCTGTTCATCAAATTTCTTTTTTGAAACCAAACAACTCGAAAGCGAAAGCACAGCTACAGCCGCGCACATTAAAATCAAATTCTTCTTCATGCTATTATTATTTGAAACCGAAAGTAGATAAGCCAACCATTGCAACCTGCAGTTACTTCACGCTCCTTTTGTGGGAAATACAGTATTGTAAACAATGAACCCTCAAAATTCTTTCTTGTTTATTCTATTCAATGGGAAGGAAACGCTTGGTCAAAAAATTTTTAACAGAACTGTATTTATTTATTTTCGACCGCGCAAGTAGCAAGCGCCATAGTATATCACCTTAATCCCTGACTCATGAATTCTAAATTTTTACTCGCACTCTCTTTTGTTTTGTTTTTGTCGTTTACCAGTTTTGAAAAGCTGAACGCGCAATCAAAAGAAGAATTACAAGAGTTATTGAGCTCCGAAACGCGCACCCAAACCAAATCGAGCAAATGGGATAAGCAGAAAAAGAAAAAAACAGAAAAGCAACCAGAGCAGGCAAAAGAAGAGCCCAAAAAAGAGGAGAAAAAAGCCGAGCCCAAGAGGGAAGAAGCTAAACCTGTAGAGCAGGCGACAGAAAAAAAAGAGGAACCAAAGCCATTGCCTGCTGCCGAAGTAGTGAAGGAAGAACCGAAGTCACAACCAAAAGTGGAGCCTAAGAAGGAAGAGCCGAAAGCTGCTGAACCCGTAGCCGCAAAAAAAGAAGAGCCGAAAGCAGAACCAAAAAAGGAAGCGAAGAAAGAAGAACCTAAACCTGCACAGTCTGCTGCTAAAAAGGAGGAACCAAAAGCTGAACCTAAGAAGGAAGTAAAAAAGGAAGAGCCGAAACCTGCACAACCTGTAGCAGCCAAAAAAGAAGAACCAAAGCCACAGCCGAAGAAAGAGGAAACAAAACCAGTTCAACAACCCGCTGCTAAAAAAGAGGAACCGAAGGCGGAGCCTAAAAAAGAAGTTGTGAAGGAAGAGCCAAAGAAAGAAGAACCGAAACCCGCTCCCGTAGTTGAACAAAAGAAGGAAGAACCAAAACCGATAGAGCAAGCAGCAGCAATAAAAGAAGAGCCGAAACCTGAACCTAAAAAAGTAGCAACTACCACCACCACTTCGAATCAGCAACTGCAAGGCGAAAAGTTGAAAGACTTTCCTGAGCCCGATAAAATTGGATTTGGAAGAGATAAGCGTATTGGAAAAAAATTATTCAAGCGCGGAAGCATTGAAAACTCAATGCGTTATTTTGGAGCGGCACTCAGCAAAAAACCGAAGAAGACAAAGTTGAATCAAAATTTAGCCGATGGAAATTTTATGCTTCGCGATTACGTTAACTCTAATTCGTACTACAAAAAAATTGTAGACCTCGATTCGGTAAAACACAAAAACCTGAATGCGTTGTATCAATATGCTTTAACTGAAAAGTATCTTGGCCGATACGAAAATGCCAGAGACAATTTTCAGAAGTTTATCAAACTGGCGAAGGACAACGAAAAATTTGATGACCAACGCAGAATGGCAGGACGTGAATCGCAAGGCTGCGATTTAGGAATTTCGCTGCGCGACAATAAGGATGTGCCTGAATTTAAAATAACGCACCTCAATGAAAACGTAAACCAACCTCTTACTGAATTTTCTCCAACTCTTCGCGATGACAATACGCTTTACTACGGTGCATGGACTTCAGACAGAGTAGTTATGGTGAACAAACATGAACACTATGCCGATTTCTCCCGCATTTATGTTTCGCAACGAAACGGAGACACCTGGACAAAAGGCGCATTAATTGCAGGCGGTGTAAACGAAAGCAGTTCACATGTAGGCAATGCCACTATTTCTGCCGATGGTGAAACCATGTATTACACACAATGTTTGCAGGACGATTATCAGCGCATGCGTTGCGATATTTACAAAAGCAAATTGGAAAACAACACCTGGAGCGCGGGAACAAAATTAGACAGCAAGGTAAATGCTGAAGGATTTACATCTACTCATCCGGCTCTCGGCAGAAACGAAGCTGGTGAAGATGTGCTCTATTTTTCGAGCGATAGAAACACAGGCAGGGGAATGGATTTGTTTTGCGCAAAAATAAATGCTGATGGTTCCATGAGTAAAGCAAGAAGTGTAGGCCCTGCAATCAATACCAAGGGAGATGAAATTACTCCCGGCTATGATTTTAAAACCAACACGCTTTATTTCAGTTCAAACGGACAAATAAACATTGGCGGAGCCGATGTTTACAAAATAAATGCAAGCGGTGGCGAATGGGGACAGCCACAACATTTAGGTATGCCTATCAACTCAAGTGTAGATGACATGTATTTCAGTTGGAGCGATTTTGATGGCGAAGGATATTTGGTTTCAAATCGCGGTGGTGGTTTTGGAACTAAAAGCGAAACTTGTTGCGATGATATTTACAAAGTGGAAAAATCGCATTTGAACTTAGCAATAGAAGGTGTTGTGCAAAACATGGATAGTAGCATGAAGGCAATTGACAACGCACTGGTAACGCTCTATAGCGTTGCTGAAGGAAAAGAATTAAAGAATGCTTATGCTACTAACGGCAAATATTTTTTCGATTTAGAAAAGGAAAGCGACTACCAACTAGTAGCGCGCAAAAAAGGCTTTGAAGATTATATGAAGGGTATTTCGACCAAAGGCAAACGACAAAACGATACCATGTCATTTGATTTTCCTATGAAAATGCTGCCACAAGTTTTATCAGCAGTTGGAACAAAAATTGGAACGGTTTATTGGGAATTCAACAAAGATTATTTGACAGACGGAGCACCGGATACTTTAAATCGTGTAGTTGGTTTTATGACGGACAACCCTCAATATGTTTTAGAAGTGGGCTCACATACCGATGCCAAAGGAACTGAAGAATATAATCTCAAACTTGCGCAACGAAGAAGCGATGCGGTGCTGAAATATTTAGCGAGCAAAAAAATTGCGAAGTTCCGTTTAGAAAGCAAAGCCTATGGCGAAACGAACCCGGTGGAGTTGAATGAAAACCCTCCAGGCACTGATAACCCGGAAGGCAGAACCAAGAACAGGAGAACAGAGTTTGTGGTTACTCAGGAACTTACACAGCAACAAATTGATGATGCTGTAAAAGCTGAGAAGGAAGCAAAGTCAAAACCTAAAAAGGCTACTGCACCTGCAACACCAAAAGCAGAATCGAAAACAAGTTCTGCAAAACCTGCAGAAAAGAAAACAGAAGTAAAGCCCGCTGAAAAAAAATAGTACCGCAACGCTACACAAATAAAAAAGCCGCGCTGAATTTCAGCGCGGCTTTTTGTTTTCAGTATTTATTCTCCAGAAAATTTTGCTTTGCGCTTTTGCAAAAATGCAGCAGTGCCTTCCGTAAAATCGTTGGTAGCTACACACTTACCAAACAGTTCTATCTCTGTATCAAAGCCATCAATGCCTGATTTAAAGTGCGCGTAAACACTTTGAATAACCTGTGCCACAGCATAAGGTGCCATACCCGTAATTTTTGCAACCAACGCTCTGCATATTTCGAGCAGCTCCACGGTTTGCACCACATCATTTACCAATCCTAATTTTTCGGCACAAGTAGCATCAATAGTATCGGCAGTCATTAAAAGTTCGAGTGCTTTTCCTTTGCCTATCAATTGAGTTAAACGTTGTGTTCCTCCATAGCCGGGAATAATTCCTAGCTTCACTTCGGGTTGACCGAACTTGGCATTTTCGCTTGCGATGCGCAAGTGACAAGCCATAGCTAATTCGCAACCGCCACCTAAAGCAAAACCGTTTACGGCAGCAATAATTGGTTTAGGACTCATTTCAATTTTATCAAACACATCGTGTCCTCTTCGCGCAAGTGCTTTGCCTTGTTCTTCGCTCATGCCGCTGAACTCGGTAATGTCGGCACCCGCCACAAAACTTTTTGCGCCCTTGCCGGTAATGATTACGCCTTTGATTTCGGGATTTGCATAAACTTCATCAATCACATCATCCAACTCGCCAATAACAGTTTTGTTGAGGGCGTTTAGTTTGTCTTCGCGATTGATGGTGATAAGTAAAATTCCTTCGGAGAGTTCGGTGAGCAGCGTGGCGTATTCCTTCATTTTAAAATTTTGAAGGCGCAAACCTATATGAATTTCTATTTCCTCAAAATGATTTTAGAAAGCAATTTGCATTACATTTTATTTCACTAAAACTCCCTGCAAGCGCATCAGTTCCGTTTCAGCAACTTTAGCAGCGTAGCGCGCGCTCACTAAACGCACTTCAGCTTCTTCAAAACTTTTTTGTGCTGCGCGAAGTTCAGTGGTGGTGGATTGTAAAAGGCGAAATCTTTCCAAAGCAATTTTTTGATTCTCATCGGCCAGTAGAATGTTTTCTTCCTCCAACTTCAAAATCTGTTTAGCCGTTTCAAAGTCCTTTAATGCTCTATAGAAATTGATTTTGATTTGAGCCCGCGCTTTCTCCAAAGCAAATTGCGAATTCAAAATCTGAATACCCGCAACTTTATATTGACGAAGCGAAACCAATCCGTTGAACAAAGGAATGGTGAGTGCAAATCCTCCACTCAAACCATACGTTTGGCCGTAAAGCGAAAAACCACCGGAGCTTTGCGAACGATTGAAACCATAACCGCCATTCGCTGTGAGGTTTGGTAGAAACTGAGAGAAGGTCTCCTTCTTCGTTAGTTTTGAAATTTCTACATTTTTCAATGCCGCCTGCAACTGAAAATTATTTTTCTCCAAATCGTTCAACTCAATTTTGGGTTCGTAGTTGAAAGGAATGGAATCACTTACTGTAAATTCTGTTTCGGCATTGCGCACCAGCAGACGGTTGAGTTCTGCCTTTTTCTGTTCAATCAATTTCTTTTGCGTAAGCAGTAAACTTTTTGCTTCGTTCAAATCTACTTTCGCTTGCAGCAAATCTACTTTCGAAGAAGAGCCCACATCAAACCGCTTTTGCGCCAACACAACCCTCTCTTCTAACACAAGTGTTTCGTCTTTTAATGCTCTTGCTAATTCTGTGGCACTGACAATATCGTAATACGCATTGATGGTTTGCGCTACGACTGTTTGCAATGTGTCTTTGTAGTTGAGTTCACCAATTTCCTGCAAACGTTTCAGCTTGCTTTTTGTGGCGAACATTTTCAAGCCGTCAAATAATGTCCATGATAAATTGAGTGATGCATTGAGGTTGTTTCCTACCACATTGTTTTTATCTACTTCTAAACCACTCGAGAATTTTTGATTCACCTGATTAAGGTTGGCGTTATCACTCAAAGTTGCATTTACCTTCGGCAACATACCTGCATTGCCTGCTGAATTATTAAGCGAAGAAATTTCAGAACGATTCTTTGCAATCTGTATATCGTAATTGTTTTTGAGCGCGAGTTCAATGGCTTGTTCTACGCTCATCACCTCCTGCGCACTTACTGAAAATACAGTTGCGCAGAGAACACAGAGAAAATACAGGCGGAGATTCGCAGAGAAAAAAAACTCTGTGCATCTCTGCGATACTTTGTGCTCTCTGTGAAACTTCAAACTTCTATTCAGCATTTTGTTTTTTAGTTCTACTCATAAATGAATACATAGCAGGAATAACAAACAGGGTAAGCATCAACGAAAACATTAAGCCTCCAATAACCACTATGCCGAGTGAAACGCGGCTTTGTGCACCAGAACCAAGCGCGAGTGCAATAGGCAATGCTCCAAGTGCCGTTGCTAAGCTTGTCATTAAGATTGGTCGCAAGCGAAGTGCGGCTGCATCTATTACCGCTTCTAATTTTTCTTCACCTGCTGCTCGTTTTTGATTCGCAAACTCCACAATCAAAATTCCATTCTTGGTTACCAAACCAATCAACATGATTATTCCGATTTGAGAGAAGATGTTCAGCGTTTGATTAAACATCCACAATGAAAGAAGCGCGCCTGCAAGCGCTAAAGGTACGGTGAACATGATAATAAGCGGGTCAATAAAACTTTCGAATTGTGCTGCAAGAATTAAGAAAATCAGAATAAGCGCAAGAACAAAAGCGAATGAAGTGTTGGAAGAACTTTCTGCAAAATCTCTTGATGAACCTGATAGCGATGTTGTGAACGATTCATCTAAAACTTTTTTCTGAATGGCTTGCATCTCTGCAATTCCATCGCCAACAGTTTTGCCGGGTGCAAGTCCTGCAGAAACAGTTGCGCTCTTGTAACGGTTGTAATGATAAAGTTGCGGTGGATTACTTTGCTCCTCAATCTTAACTACGTTATCGAGCTGAATCAATTCGCCTTTGTTATTGCGAACAAAAAACGATTTCAAATCGAGTGGCTGGTCGCGGTCGTTTCTGTCAACTTGCGCAATCACCTGATATTGTTTTCCGTTCATGATGAAATAGCCGAGCCTTCCTGCACTAAGTGCAAGTTGCAACGTGCGCGAGACATCGCGAACACTCAACCCAAGTTCAGCAGCTTTCATTCTATCAATGGTAATTTGCAATTCGGGTTTGTTGAATTTCAAATTCACATCCACACCCTGAAATACTTTGCTTTTGTTGGCCTCCTCTAAAAATTTAGGTAACCGGGATTTCAGTGAATCGAAATTCATGTTCTGAATTACGAATTGAACAGGTAATGAAGTTCGCGCAGCAATGCCAACAGAAATTGTTTGCTCCTGAATGGCAAAGACTTTCCCTTCATTAAACTTACCCATGTTGCGGTTAACCATTGTTACAATCTGCTGCTGCGAACGTTTTCGCTCCTCGGGTTCTTTCAACGCCACGCGAACAAAACCTGAATTCACCGCACCGCTTCCTGCAAAATTTGGAGCCACCACATTCAGCACAATTCTTTTTTCGGGAACAGAATCCAACATGAACTTCACAATTCTATCGGTGTATTTTTCCATGTAATCGTAAGAAGTTCCTTCGGGCGTGCTTACCATCATTCGGAACAAACTGCGGTCTTCCAATGGAGCCAATTCGCTTTGCAGCAAATTTCCGAACAAATAAATGGCACCAAAGCAGACCACAATAATAGGAATGGCCACCCATCTGCGTTTCATAAAATTTTGCAACGTAGAACGATAACCATTATCTAAGGCCTGATAGAACGGCTCTGTCTTTTCATAGAACCAACCGTGCGAAGTATTTTTTGTGGTGAGCAAAACGTTCAGCACCGGAGTAAGCGTGAGGGATACAAATGCAGAAATTAAAACCGCGCCCGCCAGCACAATTCCGAATTCGCGGAATAGACTTCCCACAAAACCTTGCAGAAAAATGATTGGAAGAAACACTACTGCGAGTGTGATACTTGTTGCTACGACAGCAAAGAAAATTTCATTCGAGCCTTTTTCTGCCGCTTCGCGAATGCCCATTCCTTTCTCCAGCTTCTTGAAAATATTTTCGGTCACCACAATTCCGTCATCAACCACCAAGCCGGTGGCGAGAACGATAGCAAGCAGTGTGAGAATATTTATACTGAATCCCATTACATACATAATAAAGAACGCGCCAATCAGGGAAACAGGAATATCAATCAGCGGACGAATGGCGATGAGCCAATTGCGGAAAAACAAATAGATGATGAGCACAACCAAAAGGAAAGCGATGGCAAGCGTTTCGCCTACTTCAACAATGGAACGCTTTACAAATTTTGTAGAGTCGAGTGCAATGTTGAGTTGAATATCCTGCGGAGCATCTTTTTTTATTTGCTCGTAACGTTTGTAGAATTCAGTCGCAATTTCAATGTAGTTGGATCCCGGCTGCGGTACAAGTCCGAGTCCAACCATTGGCACTCCGCTTTCTTTCAAAACTGTTTCTTCGTTTTCTGGACCAAGCACCACTTCTGCCACATCGCGCAAATGAATCACGCGGTTGTTATCTGCTTTGATGATTAGATTTCCGAAATCTTCCTCAGTAGTTAAGCGACCAAAAGTTTTTACAGTGAGTTCTGTGTTGTTGCCGTAAATTTTTCCCGCAGGCAGTTCAACATTTTCTCTGCTGAGTGCAGTTTCAATATCAGAAAACGAAAGTTGATACGCTGCCAACTGCATCGGTTTAATCCAAATACGCATCGCAAATTTTTGTTCGCCCCAAATCTGTACTGTGCTAACACCGGGAATTGTTTGAAGTTTATCCAACAAAACATTACTCGCGTAATCACTTACCTGCAAACGATTTTTCGTATTGCTCTGCACCGTCATAGAAATGATGGCATCTGAATTTGCATCAGCTTTTGTAACTACGGGTTGCGCATCAATATCCTGTGGTAATTGTTTCACTGCTTGCGAAACTTTATCGCGCACATCGTTGGCTGCGGCTTCAAGATTGTAACCAACATTAAACTCAACTGTGATAGTGCTTGAACCTAAATTGCTTGCAGAAGAAATTGTTCTTATGCCTTCAATTCCGTTAACCGCCTTTTCCAGCGGCTCGGTAATTTGCGATTCTATTACATCGGAATTTGCACCCGTGTAATTTGTGCGCACGGTAATCGTAGGTGGGTCAATGCTCGGGTATTCTCTTACGCCAAGAAAGTGAAAACCAATTATGCCAAACAGCACAATCACGATAGACATCACAATTGCGAGGACAGGTCTGCGTAAACTTAAACTTGGTAGAGACATGAAGGAAGGACTTAATTCCTGTGAAAAGTTTAGGCAAAGAAAGTAAGGTTAACTAGGCGTGCAAATCAAATTATACAATGAAGCGATTCTTCATTAATTTTTCAATCAACATAAAACAGTAGAAAAGTCGTTAATAGAATTAAGCAAGGCACAAGAATTGTTTTGTCTATTCGCACAAGTGGAAATCAGAAATCAGAAATCGGAAAATAGATATGTTGGGTTAAAGGCTTGCCTTTGTCTATTGTCTATTGTCTTGTTTCATCCCGCGTTTCTTCGCGGGAATGGTCTATCGTCTGTTGCACAAAATCCCGATTTCAGAAATTGGAAAAATGATAAAGCCTGTATAACTTGGGTTGACTCCGTTTATAATCAACTCACGATTGAAGAACGCATCGGTCAATTTTTCATGTTGCCTGCATATACCGAAGGCAAGCTCTACAACATGGATAGTGTGTTGAGTTGGATGAAACAAGGCAAAGCAGGTGGTGTAATTTTTTTCAAAGGATTGCCGGAAGCAGAAGCAGAATGGACAAACCGTATTCAGGATTCAACAAGAGTAAAAGCGTTCATTGCTATTGATGGCGAATGGGGATTAGCTATGCGTTTAGATTCTACCATTTCTTTCCCGCATCAAATTGCGTTGGGTGCGGTGGCTGATAACAAATTGATTTACGAAATGGGAAGAGAGATTGGTCGCGAGTGCAAACGCATTGGCATCAACATCAATTTTGCACCCGATGTAGATGTGAACAACAATCCGAACAATCCGGTGATAAATGACAGAAGTTTTGGAGAAGACAAATACAAAGTTGCGCTAAAGGCAATTGAATATGCTGATGGTATGCAGGACGAAGGCGTGCTTGCATGCGCCAAACATTTTCCGGGGCATGGTGATGTAAATACCGATTCGCATTTTGATTTGCCACTGATTACAAAGAGTGCTGCAGCTTTTGATTCATTGGAGTTTTATCCGTTTAAAATTCTTTTCAAAAACAATGTTGGCAGCGCAATGGTCGCTCACTTGAATGTTCCTTCGCTTGATTCAACAGGCATGGCGGCTTCGCTTTCTTATCGTATTGCAACAAATTATCTGCAAGACTCACTTGCATTTAATGGTTTAGTCTTTTCCGATGCCCTGAACATGAAAGGCGTTGCCAAATATTACAAACCAGGCACCGTTGATTCAATGGCGTTTATGGCAGGTTGCGATATTTTAGTTTTTAGTGAAGATGTTACTAAAGGAATTGAAAAAATAAAAGCATCGGTTGATAGTGCCTGTATTTCGCTTTATGAATTAGAGTTGCGCGTAAAGAAAGTTCTCGCTTACAAATACAAACTCGGTTTGAATAAATCGCAGCATGTCAACCTCGAAAACCTGCGCGATGATTTGAATAATGCGAAAGGAAAATTGCTTCGTCAGAAATTGTATGAAGCAGCAATTACCATGGCGGCCAATCAAAATAATTTGTTGCCGATTCGTGATTGGAATTATAAGAAGGTGGCTTCGCTTTCTATTGGTAACAACGGCACTTCGCAGTTTCAACAGCACATCAATAATTTTGAAGAGATTGATTTTTTCAATCAGCCATTTGAGCACAATGAAAAATTCTTTGCATCACTACTCGACACGCTCGCTAGTTACGATTTAGTAATCATTGACTTGCACGCCATGATTCGCTCTGCCGCAAAAAACTATAACGTAACCGAAGAGACGAGAAAATTTGTTGAAGCGCTTACAGGAAGAACAAAAGTTGTGCTTTGTGTTTTCGGAAATCCATACTCGCTCAAATACTTCGAATACATTCCATGGATTTTAGAAGCTTATGAAGATAACGATGCCACCAATCTTGCAGCGGCAAATGCTTTGTTCGGTGCAGAAAAAATTTCAGGTAAGTTGCCCATAACGGCTTCACCAACATTTGCAGCGGGCAATGGCTTTATTTCTGATTCTGTATTTCGTTTAAAAATTTCTTCGCCCGAAGAAGTTGGTTTGAAAACCGCAGACTTGAAACGAATGGATGATGTCATTCAAAAGGGAATTGATGGTAAAGCATTTCCTGGTTGCCAGTTGTTTGTGACAAAAGATGAAAAGGTAATTTGGAACAAAACGTACGGCACAAAAGTTTACGAATGGGTGGATGATAAAGTAAAGCCGACAGACCTGTATGATATTGCTTCTATTACCAAAGTTGCGGCAACAACTTTAGCCGTAATGAAATTGTGTGAGCAGAAAAAAATCAATCTCGATAAAACTGTTGGCGATTATCTCGATTTACCGAAAGATGCGACTATCAAAAATTTAAAACTGCGCGATGTGCTTACGCATCAGGCGGGATTGAAAGCGTTCTACATGTTTTACAAAAACACTGTCGATAGCAACTTCGAAAAGTATTATCGCAAGAATGCTGATTCAACTTATTCTGTTCGTGTAGCCGATTCTCTTTTCATTCGCAACGATTATCCCGATACGATGTGGAGCATTATTAATCATTCTCCAATTGACGAACATCCCAAATACGTTTACAGCGATAATGATTTTTACATTCTTCAAAAAATTGCAGAAAAAGTTTCGGGAAAGAAATTAGATGACTTTGTCAGCGAGAATTTTTATCAGCCAATGGGTTTAACGCGCATTGGATTTAAACCGCGCAATAAATTTTCTTCTACTCGAATTGCACCTACCGAAAATGATTCTGCTTTTCGCCAACAAATTATTCGTGGCTATGTGCACGACCCGGGTTCTGCCATGTATGGTGGTGTAGCAGGGCATGCGGGAGTTTTCAGCAATGCGTTTGACCTTGCTGCACTTTTTCAAATGTTGCTGAACAACGGCACTTACAACGGAAAAAAATTATTGGACTCATGCACCATACACAACTTTACTACCCGTCAATCAAAAATTTCGCGCAGAGGCTATGGCTTTGATAAACCCGAGCCTGACGTAACAAAACCATCGCCTTGTTACGATGGTGTTCCGCTTTCTGTTTTTGGCCATACCGGTTTTACCGGCACCTGTGTTTGGAGCGACCCTGAAAACAATCTCACTTATATTTTCCTTAGCAATCGTGTTTATCCAAATGCCGAAAACAATCAGTTGGTGAAAATGAATATCAGAACTGATTTGCAGGAGGTGATTTATAAGGCGATGGGGAAGTAAAAATTAAATCGAAGCGCTCATTTCATACAAAACATCGGGACAAAAATCTACTTCATTGTCCCACGAGAGCGTTCCGTAACTGTCGAGTTTTACGGTTTTAAAATAATCTGCGTCCAATAGTTTTCTAAAAATACTTTCTGGTGAGTTGTGTTTTTCCAACAACGGTTTTAAATCAACCAAACGCGTTTCGTTAGTGTTGAATGTATAAATCACACTATATGGTTTTACCTCAATTATATGGGTGATAAAGTGTAGCATACTAAACTAATGGTTCAATTTTATTCCAGGTTGGCTTTTCTTTATTAAGTCCTTCAAAATTTTCCAACAACTCTTTTTCGTGAATAATTGCCCATGCTTGAACAAGTTTAAGTTGCTTAGGTGGCAAATATCCTTCTGTTACTTCTTGGGTTCGAATATCTATTACTGCTTTATAGTTTCCATATTCCGCATGAAAATGTGGCGGTGCATGGTCAAGAAAAAACATCTTGATGATGATTCTATCTCGGGCATGGGTCAAAGATAGATTGAATTATAGAATATCAAACTGGCACAGCACATTCTCTTCTTACAATCTGTTTACATTCGCTTCGTCTTTAATGAAATTGGAAAATGAAATGCGAAGCATTCCATCTGTCCTTTAAAAAATAAATGTATTCAGATGAAAATCGGAATTGTATGTTATCCCACCTACGGTGGGAGCGGTGTTGTAGCCACAGAATTAGGAAAAGCACTAGCAAAAAAAGGTCATCAGGTTCATTTTATTACTTATCAGGAACCGGTGCGTTTAGATTCTTTTCACGAGAACATTTTTTACCACGAAGTTTCGGCTTTGGATTATCCGCTGTTTCAATATCAGCCTTATGAAAGCGCTCTTGCGAGTAAAATTGTAGATGTAGCGAAGTTTGAAAAGCTCGACATTCTTCACGTGCATTATGCAATTCCCCACGCTTCTTCAGCTTTGATTGCTCGAAGTATTTTAAAAGAGAAAGGATACAATTTGCCCTTCGTTACCACCTTACACGGAACAGATATTACACTTATAGGTAAAGACCCGGGTTACAAACCGGTGGTGGAATATTCCATTAACCATAGCGATGGAATTACTTCGGTTTCTAAAAGTTTAAAAGATGATACGTATCAGAACTTCAACATTACTCGAGAAATTGAAGTGATACCTAACTTCATTGATTTTTCGCGTTTCAAAAAAACAGATAAAGACCATTTCAAGAAAGCGATTGCGCCAAACGGAGAAAAAATTTTGACACACGTTTCCAATTTCAGAAAAGTAAAACGCGTGGAAGATGTGGTGAAGATGTTTGACGTGGTGCGTAAAAAAATTCCTTCTAAACTTTTTTTGGTGGGTGACGGCCCGGAGAGAATGGGAACAGAAATTCTTTGCCGCAACCTTGGCATTTGCGATGATGTTCGCTTTCTCGGCAAACAAGATGCGGTGGAAGAGTTACTCGCAGTTTCCGATTTATTTATTCTGCCTTCGGAAACTGAAAGTTTTGGTTTGGCTGCGTTGGAAGCAATGGCTGTTGAAGTTCCTGTGATATCTTCTAATGCCGGTGGAATTCCCGAAATAAATATTCAGGGCAAAACGGGTTTCATGAGCAACGTGGGCGACTTTGAAGATATGGCGAAGAATGCCATTTACATTCTGGAAGATGAAGCGCGCTTAAAAGAGTTTAAAGCAAACGCACTTGCACACGCAAAAACTTTCGACATCAAAAATATTTTACCGCAATACGAAGCGTATTACACCAAGGTAATTAGTCAGCAAAACGATTTGGAGTTTGTGATTTAGGAGTAGAACTGGTTACTCTTTATTCTTTTTCTCGAGCAGTTTCATAATAGCATCTTTCAATTTTTCAATGTTGAAATTAGATGCTGCTGAAATATAAACAATAGACAATCCTTTCAATGCAGACTTCGCCTTCTTGGCTTCTGCCTTCAAATCTTTCTCTATCATCTTCAGCAATTCTTCATCGGCTAAATCGCATTTGGTGATAGCAAGGATTTTGTCTTTCGTCAAAAGTTCGGGATTGAATTTGCCCAGTTCAGAAAGTAGAATTTTATAGTCGTGCAGAATATCGGATGAATCTACCGGCACCATAAAAAGCAGAATAGAGTTGCGTTCAATGTGTTTCAGAAATCGAATACCCAACCCTTTTCCTTCGCTGGCACCTTCAATAATTCCGGGAATATCTGCCATTACAAAACTCTTTCCGCCTTTGTAAGCCACCATACCCAAGTTGGGAACAAGGGTGGTGAAAGGATAATCAGCCACTTCGGGTTTTGCATTACTCACCACCGAAATTAAAGTTGACTTGCCCGCATTAGGAAAGCCCACTAAACCTACATCGGCCAATAATTTTAACTCGAGAATAATCCATGCCTCTAAAGATGGCAAACCGGGTTGCGCATAAGTAGGTGCTTGATTGGTCGAAGTTTTAAAGTGATTATTTCCCCAGCCACCTTTGCCGCCTTCAAACAAAATATACTCTTCGCCATCTTCATTTATTTCGGCAAGCGTTTCTCCTGTTTCGTAATCTTTGGCTACAGTGCCCAAGGGCACATCAATGTATTTATCGGGTCCTTGTTTACCAAAACACAAAGCACCCATACCTTTTGCTCCGTCATCGGCAGTAATGTGCTTTTGATATTTGAGGTGGAGTAAAGTCCACAACTGCGAGTTGCCGCGCAAAATAACATGACCACCTCTGCCGCCATCGCCACCATCGGGTCCGCCTTTAGCCACAAATTTTTCGCGGTGAAAACTCGAAGCCCCAGGTCCGCCTTTGCCGCTTTTGCAATAAATTTTTACGTAGTCAATAAAGTTTTGAGTAGCCAAGAGAATTGATGATTGATGATTGAAAATTGATGATTGAATACATATTTGCTATTCAACTTTGCAATCGTGTTAACTGTGTTGCACAGAATTAATTTCGCTACACAGCGCTTCGAAAATAGTTTCAATTTCGCCTACGCCATTTACCGTGCGGTATTTTTTTTGAGCTGTATAAAATTCTTTTGCGGGTGCGGTATCGCGATGGTAAATGTCAATTCTGTTTTGAATTACTTCGGGGTTTTGGTCATCAGGTCTGCCCGAATCTTTTCCTCGAAGCAGCAAACGTTTTCTCAATTCTTCCTCAGGAACTTCTAAGGAAAGCATCATAGTAACCGAAGTGTTTCGCGAAGTCAAATATTTATCCAACGCTTCGGCTTGTGTAATGGTGCGTGGAAAGCCATCGAAAATAAATCCTTCGGCAGCGTAATGTTTGCTTGCTTCCGATTGTAAAATATCAATGGTTACTTCATCGGGCACTAACTGCCCTTTATCTAAATAGCTTATTGCCAGCTTGCCCAAATCGGTTTCGCCTTTAATGTTGGCGCGAAAAATATCGCCAGTAGAAAGGTGCACTAAATTGTATTTCTCTACCAGTTTGGTCGCCTGCGTTCCTTTGCCACTTCCCGGTGGGCCGAATAAAACTATGTTCAACATAAGGGTTCTGTTTTTGACGGGCGTAAACCTAAACCATTCAAGGAAATAGAAAAAACAAAAAATATTATTGGAAAATTTACCAGCGAATGAGCGCGCTTGCCCACATAAAACCGCTGCCGAAACCTGCAATGGCAATAAGGTCGCCTTCTTTAATTCGGCCCTGTTCCCAAGCTTCGCAAAGCCCTATTGGAATTGAAGCAGCTGTAGTGTTACCGTATTTGTGAATGTTAGAGATTACTTTTTCATCGGGCAGGTTCATTTCTTTTTGCACCGCAGCTGTAATGCGCGCATTGGCCTGGTGTGGAATAAGAAGGTCAATATCTTCATCTTTCAAATTACACGAAGCCAATGCTTCACGAATTACTTCAGGAAAATATTTCAAGGCGTTTACAAAAACCAGTTTACCATTCATATAAGGAAGCAGTTCACCGGTTTCCATCATCTTGGCATTAAATCTTTCTTTTCTTCTTGAACCCGGATGTTCGAGATAAAGTTCTTCGGCAAAGTGTCCGTCACTATGGAGTTTGGTGGTGAGTATTCCTTTGTTTTTTTCTTCGGTAGCTTCGAGCACTACAGCACCTGCGCCATCACCAAAAATAACTGCCATGTTTCTGCCCCGGTCGCTTTTTTCAAACACGTTTGATTGAACTTCGCTTCCTACAACTAACGCATTTTTATACATCCCTGTTTTAATAAACTGGTCGGCTACGCTAAGCGCAAAAATAAAACCTGAGCACTGTGCTTTTACATCAAAGGCAGGAATTTGACGGAATGGAAGTTTGCGCTGCAACAAAACGCCAGAACCCGGAAAATTATAATCGGAACTCAAAGTTGCCATTACAATCAAATCAATCTCTTCGGCTTTTTTGCCGGCACGTTCAAGCGCTTGTTCAGCAGCGTGTGCCGCCATACTCGAAACTGTATCCACTCCTTCTTTAAAAAATCTGCGTTCTTTAATTCCGGTGCGTTCAATAATCCACTCATCTGTGGTATCCATTATTTTCGATAGATCTTCGTTGGTTACCACAGTTTCGGGAACATACATTCCCACTCCAATAATTTTACTTGATAGCATAAACAGGTTATTGTTGAGCTAAATACATTTGGGGGTCTTTTACAAACTCTGCTTTACACTCGGTAGAGCAAAATCCATACATTTTGTTTTCGTGCGAAGCGGTATCGGCAATGCCTCCCTCTTCCACCAGCATTCCACAAACCAAATCTTTATTCAAGGCTAGGTCCGTTATTTTAACCTCAATATTTGGCGCGTCAGGAATAGGTGTTGTAGTTGTTTTTTCCGTGGCGTTTCTGTTACAGGAAACAAGGAACAGTGTAACACAAATGTTCAGGATTAGTAAGGTGTTTTTCATGGGGTGCGTTTTAGTGGAAGCGAATGTAAATTATAAATGGAAGAATGGATAGATGGATGCCCGGAATGTGGGAACTATGGAAATTCGTGAGTGTATTTTCATCCTCCTTTCCAATATTCCATTCATCCATTAATTAATACGGTTTTGCAATACCGCTAATAACCAAAATAATAAGCGGAATCGGTAGGTCACCATCCATCTGCCACTCGCGCTCGGGGTGGTTGGTGCTCCAAGGTTTGAGTATGCCATCTTCAAATATGTATTGATTTGCCCAGTCGGTATCCCAAACGGGCTTGAGTTGCCGCCCGTCCCAACTCCATTCTTCTGCTCGGTTAGTTCGCCAAATAGGTTTGAGTGTTTCCCCATCCCAGCTGTATTGCAGGTTAATATTGTTGCCGTAATATTGTTTGATAGTTTCTCCGTCAAATGTCCAGGCTAGTTTGGGGTCAACATTCCATCGCGGTCGAAAAAATTTTCCATCCCAAATCCATTCATTGGCAGTAGTGTTTCCCCAAAAGGGTTTAATGGTGGCGTAAGCGTTATTTTCAAAAACTTTTTGAATTGGTTGTGAGGCAACTAACATTTTCTCGAGCTCAAATTTTTTAGTCAAGGTATACGCTACCATAATGGCTGTGGATGGAGAAAGCGAATCGAAGTTGTAATAAGCCAACAGCGTATCGTTATAAGAAGCGTAAAATGCAAGCCATTTTTTCAAACGTTGCATATGAATCAACTCTGTACGTGGTCGCAAATCATCCGATTCGGTTTTGCCTGAATAAAATTTTTTGCCCGTAAAAGTGAAACTCGCCTGACGATTATCTTTTTCATAAACCGATTCCAGTTTTTCAGAACCGGGATTCATGGAAGTAGTCAGTAGAAAAATATTCTGTCTGTCATCTGCAGTGCCGTTGAAAAAAATGTTCCCTTTTTGAAAGTAGAGCAGTTGTTTTCCTCCTGTAGTATAAATTTCATTGTTGTTTACAAAGAAGAGTTTCGAAGTGTCGGCAAGAAAAACGTAACCGCTTCCTGCTTTAAGAAGGGAGTAATAAATAGTAAAGAGTGAATACAATAAGAGTTTAGCTTTCATAGAATTCTCAAATCATTAAGATCAACTTTCGTTACTACCGGCAAAGCCACTACGTTATGGGAAAAAGTAGCTGCTACTACCCTAACAATGGTAACCAGATATAATTACTTGAGCCAAGATGGAAAAGTTGTGAGTAAGATAAACGCCACCGGGACGATATTGCTTTTAGGAAATATTACTTGCTCACCACCAGCGTTTGGCCCGCCTTCACATCAGTACTTTCGAGCTGGTTTATTTCTTTCAATGCTTCCACCGAAGTGTTGAACTTTCTGGCAATAGAATAAAGGGTATCGCTTTGTTGCACTTGATATTGTGCATTCAACTCAATTCGATTGTCGGGCAAAGCTGGAACACCGTTATTGGTTGATGCCGTTGAATTTGCTGGGATTTTATTCTGCGCTTGCGCTAAACGTGTTTGCTCTTTCAAGTACTCGGCATACGACATTACTCGGGGCGGTGCAGTTTTCTTTTCCTGTAACGAAAGGGGCTCACCGGCATAGGCTTGCTCATTCATTTTCATCAAATTTTTTGCATAAAGCTCGCGCAGTCTCACACCTGTTTTTTGTGATACATCGCGCATACTTTCTCCTGCTAAAACAAGGTAAGTCGCCTCAGTGCCTCTTATTTTTTTGGGTTGCAAAAAAACAAATTCTCCCTCTTTAAAACGGTCGCCAGTGTTGAGGTCGTTAAAGGTCATTATGTAGGAGTAATCAATATTGTATTCGTAAGCCACTTTAAAGGGATCCTCATTACCAATAGCTTTTATAGCCCGAACGCCATTCACCACAAATTCCTGTCTGCCTTCTTCTGTGCTTTTAGCTTCGGTAACTATTTGACGATGGTGTTCTTTGTTTTTTACATCGGTCACAATAATTTTTGATTCTGCTTTTGCGAGTAATGGTTCTGTTACTTCCGGCTGTTTCATCAGCTTTTCTTTCTCTTCAATCATTGCTACTCCTAGCTTATCAAACTCATACAATTTGTAATCTTCAATATATGCAATAAGCATTGGCGCATACTTCGGATTAGTAGCATAGCCTGCTTCTTTTAAACCGTAAGCCCAATATTTGTAACTCGTTATAGGCAACTGAAATAAAGGAGCGTAGCGCGAACGGGTCAATAAAAAATCTGAATGGTCAGCATACGATGCTTCGGCATGTTTATATACACGGAAACATTCCTGAGGGCGGTCATCATCGTGATAATATTTTTCACCAGTCCATTCTTCTTTACACTTAATACCAAAATGATTGTTTGAATTTTTTGAGAGCACCGAAGACCCAGCGCTTGATTCGAGAATACCCTGAGCTAGCGTAATACTGGCAGGAACTTTTGCGCGCGCCATTTCGTTAATAGCCACTTGCTTATATCGCTCTACATAGTTAATGATATCCTGCTTTTGCTGCGCAGAAACAGAAGTAACAAAAAGAAGAAGCAAAAGAGAGGTCAGGTTTGTTTGCATAGCCATAGTTTACTAACTGCTAACTTATTCACATGCTGTCCACAATCTAACGTAAGGTATCTACAAAATGTTGTGTGCAATCTACGATTGTGGACGAATGAAAAAAGCCACTGTTTCGTTAAAACCAATTGTTTACTTTCATTTCTATGAACTGGAAAATCAAAATCGTTTTGCTATTTGGCAAATTGCGCAAACCCATTGACCCCGATAATGATACTATAGAATCGCTTCGCAAAAAAGCAGAACGTGCTGCCCGGTTAGGTACATGGCTTTTTGATAAGCACATAACAGTAAAAAAAATTACCGATGCAAATGCTGATGGCGTTCCAATTCGCATTTATCAAAACAACGACTCAGCCAATCAGCGCGTTATCATCTTCTACCACGGTGGCGGTTTTGTTCTTTATGATTTAAAGAGTCACGATAATGTTTGTCGAAGACTATGTAATACGAATAACTGTGTGGTGGTAGCCGTTGATTATCGTTTAGCTCCCGAATTTCCGTTTCCTCATTCGCACAACGATGCGTTTACAGCCATACAATGGGTGCGGAAAAACATTTCAACCTATGGCGGCAATCCTGATGATATAGTAGTGGCAGGTGATAGTGCAGGGGGAAATCTTTCGGCCTGCATGGCACATCGCTGTAAAAAAGAAAACGTGCCGCTTAAAGCGCAAGTTTTAATTTATCCATGGATTGATGGCAAATTGAACAATCCTTCTGTTGATAGAAACGGTCATGGATATCTGCTCGAGAAAGAAACTATGTTTTGGTTTCAAAGCCAATACACCCCGCGCAAAGAAGACCGTTGCCATCCCGATGTTTCTCCTCGTTACCAAACAGATTTTGCAAACCTTGCTCCTGCTTTTATACTCACTGCCGAGTTTGATCCACTGCTTGATGACGGTTACAACTATTTCAAGCAATTAAAAGAAGGCGGCAATGGCGGTGTTTACAAAACGTACAAAAATTTGTTCCATGGTTTTTTCAATTTACCCGGTGTTGACCCCGCTGCCATGCAATCATATTTCGACATCCGCGACTTTTTGAAGGGGGTGTCATAAATTCGATTTTTAGAAATAAAGGTTGTAGACTTTTTCGATTTGCAGCTACTCCATTCCACTTAACATAAGCATTCTCATTTTTAAAACCTCTTCTATTTTATACTTTCGCCCCATTCAAAAAATAAAAACAGCAGCATGAATTTTCCGGCAGAATTAAAATACAGCAAAGAGCACGAATGGGTAAAAATCGAAGGTAATACCGGCACCATTGGCATTACCGATTTTGCACAAAAAGAACTGGGCGATATTGTTTATGTAGATATTAATACCATTGGCGAAATCGTAGCTAAAGATGAGGTGTTTGGTACAGTAGAAGCGGTAAAGACCGTTAGCGATTTATTTATGCCCGTAAGCGGAAAAGTGCTGGAGCAAAACACTGCGCTCAACGATAATCCGGAAAGCGTAAACAAAGACCCTTACAATAGTGGCTGGATGGTGAAGATTGAATTTACCAACCCTGCGGAACTAGATGCATTGATGGATGTTGAAGCGTATAAAAAACACATAGGCGCATAAACTCAATTCGAGAATGTGAGAATGCGGAAATTTGAAAATGAAATTCCCGATAGTTCACAAGTAGCACTGCATTCAATTTCCAAATTTTCAAATTTCCGAATTGGCTTCTTTCTTCAAATACAATACACCGTCCATACTTTGGGCGGTTTTTATTTTGGTGTTGTGCCTTATGCCCGGCCGCGAACTGCCGAGCCTTACTATTTGGGAGTTTGATAAAATTGGTCACTTTGGAGTGTATCTTATTCTTGCGGTGCTTATGGTTTATGGCTGGCGAAAACAAATGTCATTTTCATTTCTTCATACCAAAGTGCTTTTGAAAATTTTACTCATTACATCCATCTACGGTTTTGCGGTAGAAGTAATGCAGGAGCTATTTACAACCGACAGGCACTTCGATATTTTAGATGCCTTATCCAATTCTACGGGTGCGGTTGTAGGAAGTTTTTTTAGCGCTGTTTTTATAAAAAAAGAAACTGAGAAATAAGACCAAGTAAGTTTTATTTACTTCCCCGCCACCTCTTTCACGGCTTCTGAAGCCAGACCCATTTCATAACCCTTACTCAATAAAAACCGCAGCAGTTTTGTTTTTCTATCACGTACCGTTTTTCCTTTAATGCTTCCCCACTTTTTTTCTGCGGCAGTTTTTATTTGCGCTAGATAATCACCTTCATCTAAATCATCGAGATATTTTTTTATGACTGCAGCACCTATGCGTTTGGTATAAAGTGCCGATTTGATTTTGGCTTTCCCCCATTTCTTTTTTGCATGTGCGCTTACAAACGCTTTGGCAAAACGGTCTTCATTCAAAAAATTGTCTTCTTGTAGTTGAACTAAATATTTTTCAAAATCGACTTTGTCTATCTTTAGTTTAAATAATTTCAGTTGCACATCGTGCACGCATCGTTCCTGATACGCGCAAAAACTGCAAAGCTTTTCGTAAATCTCTTTGTCCATCTTAACTGCAATTTAGTTTTCGTTGCTCATAGGCATAAATATATTCGCACAAAACTCTTATGAATCCCTTTTGTTTCATCCCGCTGTTTCTGCGGGAGGGGGGGGGTGGGTCTTATGAAAAACTCACGCGCCATTTATCTTCTACTTCTTGCAAATTCCATCTCCGGAATTTCGCAAGGCATTTCTATGTTGGCTATACCGTGGTATTTCACGAGCATTATTCACAGTGAGGAACTTTTCGGAAAAGCGTATTTTTTTATTACGGCTATTTCGCTCGTGTGGGGTTTGTATGCAGGCACGCTCATTGACAAATACAATCGCAGAAAAATTTTTCTGGTGATGAATGTTGTCGGCTTGTTTATTCTGTCTAGCATTTCATTGATTGGATTTCAGAACAATTCGCTGCCTTGGTTTTTGGTGGTGAGTGTTTTTGCTACCACCGCATTCATTTACAACATTCACTTTCCAAATCTGTATGCATATGCGCAGCAAATAACTTCGAAAGAAAATTATCAGCGCATTACTTCGCTCCTCGAAATACAAGGACAACTTACCTTCACCATTTCCGGTGCTCTTGCTGCAATTCTTTTAACCGGTATTGACCATCAAGTCAATTTTTTTGGTTTTAATATTTCACTGCCGGTTAGCTTTAGCGCCTGGAAAATTCACGAAATCTTTGCCATTGATGCAATGACCTATTTAATTGCCTTTGTCATTATCTATAACATTAGTTCTTTTTCAGCTGCAGAAATTAAAATTGATACTACCGGCTTGCGCGAAAGAATAAAGGTGGGCTTAGGCTTTTTGAAAAAACATCCTGCTATTTTTCATTTCGGCAATTCTTCGCTGCTTGTGTTTTTGACCATTCTTATTTTCGGTACGTATGTGCAGCCTGTTTATGTCAATACATTTCTTAAACGAGGCGGTGATGTTTATGCCTTTGGCGATATGGCTTTTTCATTTGGTGCCTTGCTTGCTGGATTTCTTACTACAAAAATTTTTGGAGAGAAGAATGCGGTGCGCGGCATAATAGTGTTAAGCGTGGTTGCAGGATTAATGTATTCTGTAATGGTGTTCAACAAAATATTGCCACTGTTTTTTCTTGCCAACTTTGTGATAGGCAGTTGTAATGCCGCTGTTAGAATTCAACGCATTACGTACTTGTTTCACCATGTGCCCAATTTTGTAATTGGAAGGGCAGGGAGTATTTTTTTTGTGATCAACGTTTTTCTTCGACTCTGTTTAATTGGTCTTTTCACACTCCCTTTTTTTCATAAAGGCGACAATATAATTTACACCGTTGCGCTTATGTCCGCTATTTGTTTTGTCGGAGCGTTTATTCTTTGGAGCATTCAGCGTAGACTTAGCGAAGAAGTCACTGTTACTTCTTAAAGCCATCTTTCTTTAAACCTGTCTTCCTTGGAAAAGCTCGGAATGATCAACACTACCCTATAAAAATCCAAAACCCGCACTAAGAGTTACGGCTCTTACGCGGGTACTTGATAGTTGAAATTGCTTTTACGGCAATTGTTATTTTTTTTCGTCTATAGGCCAGTGAGGCACTAGGGTTGGGTCGATATTTTTCATACGCTTTAGGATTGAAGGTGCTTTGGTTTACGGAGCATGAAAAAAATAGTTTCGCTTTCCTAAAAATTAAAAGGTGTCAATGTCCTTTCAATATTATTTGTCAATGAAATTTATAAACCAGCCAAACCACTAAAGCTTACATTGCTCAACAACTTAGAGTTGCCGTTGCCATCATACATTTTGGCGGTGAATGTTCCAGCAAATTTTGTGGATGTGCCTGCCAGTTCTCCACGTGAAGAAATAGTTATGGTGCTATTCGTTTGATCGCCACTCGATGTCCAAAGCACTCCGTTGTCATCGCGATAAGTGATGTAGCCCCCATCGGTATTAGTAACACCATCAAAAAACGCAAACGTTCTTGGTGTAAGCATATCGAAATGCAATTGATTGGTAGACATTGGAGCAATAAAAACTCGAATCACCACTTTTCGAACTTCTATGGAACCGTGTGTTCTTACTGCATTTGCGCCATCGGTTGTTGTCCATCTAGTTCCTGTTACCAGCGTTGTGTTTTCATTATCGTCATCATCGTCATCGTCATCACCATCTGCATCGTGGCCGTGGTGTTCTGTTTCGTGCTCTACATAATCAAGTGAAGTGGTGAACGCTTCAGGTGTACCCTGCAGTACTACTTGTGCGCCATCAAAATTTCCTTTCAAAAAATACGTAGGTTCTGCTACAGTGGTGGTGATTGAATTAGTTGGTGTTGTTTCTTTTTTGCAACTGCTCATTGCCAAAATAGTAAATAGCACTATCGTAAATGTAAGTTGCAGGTGTAATAAAGTTTTTTTCATGGAAGTTTGAATTATGGTCGAAGTTAATCGGTAGGTAGAATTTCGCAGCACTCTTTAGAGTCAAAAAATAAGATGGATATATTTTTGTATGTGGAACATCTTACTCCTTAATTTCAAACTCCTTTACACCTGTAGGAGCGTTAACCGGATTGGAGCGTACAATTTTACCCATAGGAAAAGTAACCGCATAATTGCTCCATCTTAATTCGGGTTTGTAATAATCGGTAGAAACAATTTGCGCTCCGCTTTCAAAAGCAGCAATGCGGAAGGTGGTATCGTTGTCCCTGGCTTCTTGGGTACCGCCATCGGCACGGGTGCGAACCATGTATCCTTTTCTCACCAACTCCTTTATTTCTTCTTTCTCGGTTTTTGAACCATTTTTAATTACAAAAGCGCATTCTGGTTTTCCCGGTTCAGCATAGTAAAACATGGCTCGACCTTGTAATGAATGATGACCAACCGGATAAATTTTTTCTGCATCGCCTTCCATAATAAAAATGATTTTTCCACGGCAGCTATCGAGCATAGGCCAATCATTATGAATGGCCATTTCGTTGAGCGAAGAATATTTGCCGCGAATTTTATCGGGCGTTAAAATGCTTTTCAATTCATTTCCAAAAACAGATTTTATTTCAGCATCCATCGAGTCGCACGCAGCTGCATCATACTTTATACTTCGTTTAAATCCCGCAAAGCGAAGCAATGCACTTACGTCTCCCGGTCCATCGCCTTTGGTTTCTACATTGATAAAAAGCGGCATGTGCTTAGGGTGTTCATCGCTCCATTTTTTTACAGCGGTTAAGGCTTGCTTAAAAGTGTAGTAATTGGTTTGATAGTCCACATCTTTTATATGCAGCACTTTGAAACCGGGTTGTTTCAATTCTTCAATGCCCGATTTTTGTTTTAGTCCGTGCACAAAAGCATTTATTCTGCGCTTATAAAAAGTACCGCCTTTCGGGTCGTTGTAAATATCAATCTCCAAACCGCGAACAGGATAATAATTGAACTGCGAATCGAAAGGTAGGTGTCCGTAATCAATTGCTTCGGGATTCAAGTTTTTGCCCAACCGCTTTTTAAATTTCATGAGAAAAGCAAAAACTTTTTCGTCAGGCTTTTTTTTGTAGCTATTGTGACTGGCTATTGTTTGAATTTGATTGAGATGAAATTTATTACCGTATTGGGCTTTTACGCTAAAGGCAAAAAAGCAAAAGAAGATAGGTAGAAAACGCATTGCAAAAATTATTTGAAAATGAATCGGAGATATGAATTTGTGCAAAAAGCGCTTACACCATAACGTTGCTTTCTTTCAATTTTTCGGTTTGTTCGGCTACGGCAAGCCCATCTATCATTTCGCCAATTTCGCCATTCATAAAAGCATCTAAATGATAAACGCTTACGTTAATGCGGTGGTCGGTAATTCTTCCCTGCGGATAATTATACGTACGAATTTTTGCAGAACGGTCACCGGTACTTACCAATGTTTTTCTGCGTGCGGCAATTTCATCTTCGTGTTTACGCACAGCCGATTCATAAATTTTTGTCTTCAGCATCTTCATTGCATGCTCGCGGTTTTTGTGTTGCGAGCGCTCCTGCTGACAAGCTACAATTGTATTGGTAGGCAAGTGAGTTAAACGCACAGCACTCTCTGTTCTGTTTACGTGTTGCCCGCCCGCGCCCGATGCACGAAACACATCCATATGAATATCGGCAGGGTTGATATACACTTCTACTTCATCGGCTTCGGGCAACACCGCCACCGTAACTGCCGAGGTATGCACTCGACCTTTGGCTTCGGTCAACGGAATACGTTGTACGCGATGAACACCGCTTTCAAATTTTAATTTTCCGTAAACATTTTCACCGGTTATTTCCATCACAATTTCTTTATAGCCACCGGTATCGCTGTCACTTGCACTTGCAGTTACTACCTGCCAGCCGAGTGTTTCGCAATAGCGCGTATACATACGCGTAAGGTCGCCCACAAAAATACAGGCTTCATCGCCACCTGTTCCTGCGCGAATTTCCAACAACACATTGCGCTCGTCTTCGGGTTCTTTAGGAACCAATAATTGTTTTAAGTCTTCTTCTAGTTTCTCTTTCTCCGTTTCCAATTGTGCTAAATCATTTTTTGCGAGGTCACGAAACTCTTCATCGCTTTCAGTATTGATGATTTGTTTATTCGTTTCAATATTGCCTTGCACCATTTGGTATTGCTCATAAGCTTTCACCACTTTTTCCAACTCACGATATTCTTTGTTGAGTTGCGCATACCGTTTCATGTCGGCCATAGCAGCAGGGTCGCTGAGTGTTTTGCCCAACTCCATAAATTTTCCCTTTAAGTTTTCTAACTGACTAAACATGATTTTGCTTTTTCGAATAATTAGTTGAAGCGCGCTAAAATAAAAATTAGTGCATCGCTAAATAGAAAAGGAAAGCAGGCGTTTCGTTTTGCACAAGTTGCAGGATATATCTTCCATTATGCCTTTTGTATGGGGCGTTCATAGCGAAACAACTGGTTTTGCACTTGCGTTTGTGTAATGACTATGCAAAAAATGTACAACACACTGACACTAATTATTTTTTTGTCGCTTGGCTTAGCTGCGCAAAATTCTAACGTGATAATTCTTAACGGAACTTATGAAGGCGATTGGAAAGACGGCAAGATGGATGGTTATGGAAAAGCGCAAATGAACGATGGCTCTATCTACACCGGTTATTGGAAAAACGATCAGCGCAATGGAACCGGACGCGGTGGTTTTCGCGATGGTGCGGCTTATTATGGTGACTGGAAAGATGATCGCATGCACGGAACCGGCATTTACGAATTTGTGAATGGCGATAAATATTCGGGCGCTTTTGTCAACAACGAAATGCATGGACTAGGCACTTACACCTATGCGAACGGGAATAGGTTAATAGGTGAGTTTGTACACGATAAAATAACAGGAAGCGCAAAACTTTATTACTCGAATGGTGATGTGTATGAGGGCAATTTGATTAACGGAACAAAGGTTGGAAAGGGTAAATACACTTACCGTAATGGAAATGTCTTTGAAGGCTATTTTGCCAGCGATAAAAAAGAAGGTTTTGGAAAACTGAGTTTTGCCAATGGTGATGTTTACATTGGCGAGTTCGTGAACAATAACCGCACCGGCAAAGGCACTTTTATTTTAGCGAAGGGCGATAAATATGAAGGTGATTTTTTAAACGGCATGATGCACGGCTCGGGCGTTTATACTTGGGCAAACGGGGGAAACTACAAAGGCACCTGGAGTTACAACACTTGCAATCGCGATGCGCGCACGCAGGCAAATGATGAAGGCGAGAAAACGTTGACGGAAAACAGCGGGAAATAAAATTAACTGCAAAAAAACTCCCGCTCTTTCGAGCGGGAGTACAACCAACCGTGTTTTCATTAGTTCAAAGCTGATTGTTTTTTAAGGAACCTAACCTTAGGTCAAACATACATGCAACTGCACCAACCTGTTGTCATGGAATTGTCATTTTTTTCGAAAATCTTCATCTTTTGACATTTCTGTGACAATTGAACAATGCAAAAAGAAAAACACACTTTCGTTTTCATAAATGAACGAAGTTAAACTCACACAATTCAGTCACGGCAGCGGATGCGGATGTAAAGTTGCCCCGGCTATTCTCGAAGAAATTTTAAAAGACACAAACGCATTTAAAGCCCTCCCCTTTGGGGAGGGTTTGGGTGGGGCTGGTCTTTTGGTTGGCAATGAAACCAAAGATGATGCGGCTGTTTATGATTTAGGAAACGGCACAGCGCTCATCAGCACGGTCGATTTTTTTACACCCATTGTAAACGATGCTTTTACCTATGGTAAAATTGCTGCCGCAAATGCGTTGAGTGATGTTTATGCAATGGGCGGCAAACCATTTCTTGCTATTGCTATTCTTGGTTTCCCGACAGAAAAAATCTCTGCCGCTATTGCTCAACAAATTATAGCGGGTGGAAAAAATATTTGTGCGAAGGCAGGAGTTGTTCTCGCAGGCGGACATACGATTGATTCGCCCGAACCGTTTTTTGGTTTGGCGGTAAATGGAATTGTTCCGATAAAAAATCTGAAACAAAATTCTACTGCACAAGAAGGCGATTTATTTTTTCTTACTAAACCAATCGGCACAGGAATGTTGGCAACTGCATTAAAAAGAGAAATACTTTCTGAAAAAGAAATTCAACATGCGGTTGATTCGATGTGTGCCCTCAATGCATTTGGTGAGGAATTGGGCAAGCATGAATTTATTCATGCGCTCACCGATGTTACCGGCTTTGGTTTGCTCGGTCATTTAATTGAAATGTGTGAAGGCGCGAATCTCTCTGCTGAAATTAATTATGCAAAAGTGCCTTTGATGACTGGCGTAAAAGATTTGTGTGCAAAGTTCGTCTACGCAGATAATACCATGCGCAACTGGAAAGCTTACGAAAATAAAGTTGAAGGAATTAATGGCGAATCGTTGCTCACGCTTTGCGACCCGCAAACGAGCGGAGGTCTTTTGATTGCTGTGGATGCACAAAGCGAAAAAGAATTTCTTTCGCTGGCAACAAAAAATAATTTTCAGTTAGAAGCTATCGGCAAGTTTGTAACAAGAAAAGATAAAGCTGTTTTCATCATTTAATTTTCAAAAAACATGAATCAAGAAAAGACAAATTCAACATCCCCCTTCGGGGGCTTGGGGGCTAAAAACGTAATTATTACCGGAGGAAACGCAGGAATCGGATTGGCAACTTCTATTGCTTTAGCAAAACAAGGAGCGAATATTTATTTCGTATCGCGCGGAAAAGAAAAAGCAGAAGAAGCCGTAAAAACAATTATTGCTGAAAGCGGAAACAAGAACGTGAGATATTTTCTCGCCAACCTTTCTTCACAAAAATCAATTCGCAATCTGGCTTCTGAAATTAAGAATGAAATGAGCGTAATTGATGTGCTCATCAATAATGCGGGCGGAACTTTTTCTGATTTTACGTTGAGTGAAGATGGTTTGGAAATGACGATTGCTACTAATCATTTCGCTTATTTCTTGCTTACCAATCTTCTCCTTGACTTAATTGAAAAATCTGACTATGCGCGAATAGTAAATGTGTCCTCTGGTTCACACTACAAAGGCAAAATTGATTTTGAATCGTTCACCAAAAAGAAAAGCTACTTCATTATGAAAGCCTATGAACAAAGCAAACTTGCCAATGTTCTTTTCACCAATGAA
The DNA here is from genome assembly GCA_947479455.1 of Bacteroidota bacterium. GTDB lineage: Bacteria > Bacteroidota > Bacteroidia > Chitinophagales > LD1 > Bog-950. The sequence goes on along the minus strand of CANJZE010000008.1, from coordinate 15,069 downwards.
TTGGCGGAGCGATTAAAAGGGACTAACGTAACTGTAAATAGTTTGCATCCGGGTTTTGTGAAAACACAAATAGGAAACAAAAACGCAAACTGGTATTCAAATTTGTTTTGGTCAATTGTAACCATAGGAGCAATAAGTGTCGAAGATGGTGCGAAGACTTCTGTCTATCTTGCTTCATCGCCCGATGTAAAAGGTGTAACCGGAAAGTATTTCGATAAGTGCAAAGAGAAAAAAGCTGCTGCGCTTGCATTGGAAAAAGAGCTCGGCAAACAACTCTGGAAGAAGAGCGAAGAGTTGTGCCCGATTGCATAGCGCAATTTGATTTCTAAAGAATAATTCTACTTTTGATTTTGTAAGAGAATCGAACGTTTTCACTGCTGAAATCTTCCCACCTCTCACGAATTTCCTCACACAAAAACAAAACATAAAGATGAAAGCAGCGCCAAATACTGTGGTTAAATTGACCTATGAATTAAGAAACGAACCAAACGGACAAGTGGTAGATGCAGCGGACAAAGACAACCCGTTTGCGTTTTTATTCGGTCACGGAAATGTGTTAGATAAATTTGAAAAAAACCTTGAAGGTTTAATAGCCGGAAACCAATTCAACTTTCAGTTGAATGCCGAAGATGGTTATGGTGAATACGATGAACAGGCAGTAATTCAATTAGACAAAAATGTTTTTGCGGTTGACGGGAAAGTGCAGGACGAAATGTTGTTCGTTGGCAATGTTGTTCCATTGCAAGATCAAAACGGAAATCCGTTTCAGGGAAGAATAGTAAACATCATTCTCGATAAAGTTACAGTTGATTTAAATCATCCTTTTGCAGGCAAACCACTTTTATTCAGTGGCGAAATTGTGGAAGTGCGTGAAGCGCATCAGGTAGAGTTAGAGCATGGTCACGTGCATGAGCATGGCGACCATAGTCATCATTGAAACCCCTAAATCCCCTAAAGGGGACTTTGAAATACAAATACAAGATTTGCATCTTTGGATTTAAGTCCCCTTTAGGGGATTTAGGGGTTACCTTTAGCACGTGAGTCAAAACGAACAAAAAATAAATCTTTGGAAAATCCTGCTTCCCGTTTCCATAGGGGTTAGTGTTTCAGTTTATCTTGTAGCCACTAACCTAAATTTTGAAGCGCTTCATTCCATTCATTTTTCACAAAGGCTAATCATTGGTTTGTTATTGGCAGCACTGACAGTAGTGAGCCGCGATGCAGCGTTCATGTATAAAATACGTTTGAGCAGCGGCAATTTTTTAAGCTGGCCCAAAACCTTTCAAACCATTACCATGTGGGAGTTCGGCACTTGCATTACACCTAAAATAGGGGTAACGCCTTTTGTGCTTTATCTGTTTTTTAAAAGCGGAATGAGTTCGGGTAAAAGCGTGGCAGTGTTAATGCTCAATGGCTTTTTTGACAATCTCGCTTTTGTGGTGGTGTTTGGCGTGCTTTATCTTTTTCTTGGAAATCAAATTCTCACGCTCTCTGCGCACTGTGCCGATTTAGATGGTCACGTAATTATGCAGGGCATCAGAAGTTTTGCTGACTATGCGTGGATTGGCTATTTGCTTATTCTTTCGGCTTGTGTTTTTTTAGGCACTGCGCTTTTCATACATCCTCATGCAACAAGGAAACTCTTTCATCAATTAGCCGAAATAAAATTTCTTGAACGCTTTAAAAGCAAAATCATTTTTATAGGCGATGAAATTGAGCTGACAGCCAATGAATTTAAAAACAAACCCTTTTCGTTTTGGGTAAAAATGTCAATAGCCACGCTTATCAATTGGGTGAGCCGCTATTTGTTAGCCGTGTCGTTGTTCTACGCTTTTGCCGTAACCGATTTTAGTTTTCTCACTGCGCTTTCGCGCCAATATGTGCTTTGGATTTTTACGAGTGTTCCTTCTACACCAGGAGCCAGCGGAGTGGCTGAACTTTCTTTCATTGCGCTCAACTGTGAATTTATGCCCGTGGGCTTATCTGCGGCAATCGCATTAGTGTGGCGGCTGTATTCTTACTATCTCTATTTGATTCTCGGAATGATTGTGTTGCCGCGTTGGGCAAAACAGATTTCGGCAAAATAGATTGGGACATTGGGGCATAAGGACATTGGGAAATTGGTGGCGCAATGTTTCTCTTCTGCTGCTTTGTATTTTACTGCTGCTGCTTACTGCCGCTGCCTACTGATTTAGCTACATCGCAAATGCCTTCCACACTACTTCATCAGGAACGGGAGCAGTAATTTCTAATTTTTCTTTTTTAACCGGATGAATGAACTCCACCTTGCGCGCATGCAAATGAATAGAGCCATCGCCATTGCCTCTACGCGCTCCGTATTTTACATCGCCTTTAATAGGGCATTCCATTTTTGAAAGCTGCAAACGAATTTGATGATGCCTGCCTGTGTGCGGATTCACTTCGAGCAAATGATAATTATCAATGCTCTTCAACCATTTGTAATCGAGTTCGCATTTCAAAGTTCCTTTCACTTCGGCATCATATGCGTGCGACATGTTCTTCTTTTCGTTCTTCTTCAGCCAGTGAACTAAATGTCCTTCCATTTTTTCAGGACGATTGCCTACTACTGCCCAATATGTTTTCTTCACTTCTTTATTCTTGAACATTTCATTTAAACGAACCAACGCTTTGCTTGTGCGCGCAAACAAAACCACTCCGCTCACTGGTCTGTCAATGCGGTGACACACACCAAGAAAAACTTCGCCCGGCTTTTCGAATTTGTGTGCGATGTATTCTTTCAGAATTTGTTCAAGCGCGGCATCCCCTTTTTTATCGGGCTGCACCAAAACACCTGCAGGTTTGTTCACCGCAATGATGTGGTTGTCTTCATACAAAATTTCGAGGTCGGTATATTCCATCAAGCGAAAGTAGATTTCCTGAAATAGAATTCAACGTCCTTGTAAATCTTCACTCAACAATAATCCTGTGCATTTGTATTCATCGCAATACTCAATACTCAATACTCAATACTCTACTTTCATTTCATGCTATACGAATTTCTAACTCCCATTGACAAGGACAATCTGCTCGAAGGCGCAGAACTTAATCCTGCACAACTCGGCAACTACATTTTTATTTATGAAGGAAAAGAACTTGACCTCAGCCAGTTCAACATCGCCTTGATTGGTGTGGCTGACGACCGAGGCAATATGGCGAATGCAGGTTCTGCCAAAGCACCCGATTTAATTCGTAAAGAGTTTTACAAACTCTATATGCCACCTATCGAAAGAGAGTTTCGCTTTCTCGATTTGGGCAACATAACTCCCGGTGAAACTTCGCGCGATACTTACTTCGCATTAGCATCCGTTATGCTTGAATTGATTACGCATAAAGTAATTCCAATCATCATTGGCGGAAGTCATGATTTGAGTTTCGGGCAATATCTTGGTTATAAAAATTTGCAAACGCTTATTAATGTGGTGAACGTAGATGAGCGCATTGATATGATTGAAAGCGAAAGCAAAAACATTGACAGCTCGAATTTTGTGATGAACATTTTTACGCATACGCCTAATTACCTTTTCAATTATTCGCACCTCGGTTTTCAAACTTATCTCAACGATTCAAAAGCAATTGAAACTTTAGAGAGTTTGAATTTTGATTGCCACCGCCTTGGTTTACTGCGCGCCAACATGGAAGAAGCAGAACCTATTTTGCGCGATGCCGATATGCTCACGATTGATATTTCTTCCGTTCGTCAGGCAGATGCACCTGCTCATGCACATGCCTCGCCAAACGGATTTACGGGTGAAGAACTTTGCCAGATTACACGCTATGCGGGCTTAAGCGATAAACTCACTTCGCTCGGACTTTATGAAGTAAACCCGGGCTACGACAACAACCGACAGACCACTCAATTAGTGGCGCAAATGATTTGGTATTTTATTGAAGGATACTATAGCCGTGTGGGTGATTATCCGCTTACGCTTGATGAGCATTTGAAATTTACCGTTCACCTAAACGATACCAATCACGAACTTATTTTCTGGAAGAGTAAAAAAACCGAACGCTGGTGGATGGAACTTCCGTTTGGTGATGTGCAGCGTTTTGGTCGCCAGCAAATAGTGCCTTGCTCTATGCGCGATTACGATTTGGCTTCTACCGAAAATGAACTGCCCGACAGATGGATGAGGGCGTATACAAAACTTGTTTAGAATAGAATTTGGTGGCTGTTGTTGTATTCACTTCTGCATTCTGCAATCGTTAATCTGCAATCGCAAATAATAAAAAACTGATTAGCGAACAACGATTAACGATTGCAGATTAACGAAGTAAAAAATTCGTTACTCCACCTTCCTTCCCTTCGCTACATGCTGCTTCACTTCCATTTGGTCAATCTTGCGAAGGTCAACTAAGAGCGCTGCGTATTTGCTGTCAGGGTCGGTGTAGTATTCGTTGCCGGAGTAATGGACTTTGCCCATTTCGTTTTTCCAGTCAGAAGCCAGCAACACATATTTATCACCCACATTCGGGTTAACACCAAAGCTCAGATATTTATCATCACCCATTTCGAAACTCACGAGCATTTTATTTTCCTTCGGCATATCGGTCACCACTCCTTTGGTTCCTGCCTGAATTAAAATCTCATCCACTTTTTTGCCGCGAATGGTTTTTATTTTACCTCCTACTATTTCGGTTGAGCCCTCGGTGAGTTCGCGGTGCAGCACAATATCGCGCGAAACATAAAACTGAATGCGCTTCACCTGTTCGTTGCTCCAGTTGTGCTGCTTCTTCATAGCATCTGTATAAGGCACTAAATTTTTACACGAACCAAGAAGTGTAATAAGCGAGATGAAAAGAATAAGCTTTCGCATAGTTGAGTTTTTTATCGTCAGTTCCAATTACAATGCCAATTGAGAAATGGGATAGGCGAACTACATGAAAGTTTATTTCGTTAAAGAGAATTTTAGAGTTTTTTCTGAATGTGACGTTTGCAGACGAACAAAGTAAATGCCCTGGGCTTGTGCAGATAAATCTATTTGCGAAACACCCTGAGGAGAATGATTAAGCTCTTTCGAATAAATTTCTTCACCCAATACGTTCATCACTTTCAGCAAAGTCTTTTCGTTGCTGCCTGTTGCATAATTCACAAACACAATTCCTGAAGTAGGATTCGGGTAAACCGAGAAATGGAAGATGTCGTTGGTTTTATCTTCTACTGCTAATTCGGTTTGTTCCAAAACTTCGAAACGATCTAAGCCGCCTTCCACCACATTCGAAGTGCTGGTAGCCAATTCGTTTACGTCAATCAACACGCGCATGCTCGAACCAAGGGTAATAAAATCTAAAACGCGGAAAGTTTTTTGTGTCCATGAATTAGTTGGTGCATCGAGCGATGTAATATTTTCTACTGTTACTGTTGTGGCTCCGCTGTTAAGTTTCACCGTCATATTATCATCGGGTGCAGTGCCACCATCATAGAACCAACGCGAGTAGCGCAGGTAAGGGTCGGTATACCCCGTTAAATCCATAGCCGGAGAAATTAAAGTTGCTGTTCCGGCATCTACATCATCGTTTATAGCCAAACCACCCGTGTTTCCGGTTACAAAACATTTCAACCCATAGTCATCGGTTAAATCAATAGCAGGATTTGATTGGTCGCCCTGATAATTTGTGCCTATCGGAACAGCGCGCGTGAACGCACCGCCAGTTGCTGTGGCCCATGTAGTAGTCCAGTTATAGTTCATTAAAAAATCATCGTAGTAATGATGGTTCTGAATTGGAATAACCAATTGCGGAGAAGCTGAAGTGTAAAAAGTATTGAGCTTAAACTGATTGGTCATGTAGCCCCATTTACCCGCATACACATCGTAGCTGCCTTCGTTAAATCCGTTGATGGTATAAAATCCATTGGCATCGGCTATTACTTCAAAATCATTTTGTCCGTCAAAAAAAACTTTAGCGTTTGGCACACCTAAAGTAGTAGTAGCATCAACAACTTGCCCGCTGTAATTCCAAATGTGCGTTGCATTGGTGCAACCTAAGCTCGATTGAATGGACAAGCGCGAAGTGCTGAGCACCGCGCGCATTTCGTTGCATTGGTCGTGGGTAAATAAATGCATCTGGTCATCATCGGCATAGTCCATGTAGTTCTCCCACATATCAAATTCATCCAACGGAGATTCGTGGCAAGTGTTCTGGTTAAGAGATGGTTGACCAAAAGTTGCTTCAGAAGTTGGAGGAGTATCGCACATTTGGTCGCCTTCGAGCGCGCAGGTTTGCGGGGTCATGCCTACACAACTATCCTGAAAAGTATGATACAAACCGAGCCAGTGACCCACCTCATGCACGCAGGTTCTGCCAAGATCGTGCGAAGAGGCAAACGGATTTGCCGGTGCTTTGCCTACATGACGGTAATCGAGCACGACACCATCCTGATTATCGGGAAACAAACCGGGAGGCGTAGCATAGCCAAGAAGCGTAGGTCCCAGAAAAGAAGTCCAGATATTTAAATACTTGCTCTTGTCCCACTGTGTAGCGGGTTTTATATTGGTATCGAAGTTGGAAGTAACTGCATAAAGATGACGCGTAATTCCGCTCGAAGGATTTCCTGCGGCATCAAATTTTGCCAAGCAAAACTCCACCTGAATATCTGCCTGTCTTCCCTTAAATGAATTATGGATGAAAACAGTATCGGCATTACGCAAACGGTAGCATTCGTTCAACACGGCTATCTGCGAAATAATTTGTGTGCTGTCTATATTATATCCGGTGCCTATTACCGAACCACTGTGAATAACGTGAAACACCACAGGTATAGTAATGATTTCATTTCGGCTATCGCGGCTCGAATTGTTGCTGATGTAATTGAACACATCTTCGCGACTTTGCTGATAACGCGCCAATGCTTCGGGATGCTGCAAGAGATACTCATGCATTTTGGTTTGAGTGGCGCAGCGCTCATCGGTTTGCGCAAACAAGATGGATTGGAAAACAATAAATAAAGAGAGCAGCGCAGGTTTCAATTTCATAGGTATCGCATTCTTATAAAAGGTAGACGAATGTAGAAGAAATGTAGTGATGACCAACTGCTTACTGCGGCTGCCAACTGCCACTATACTATGCGGTTTCCGTCTTTATCAAACACCTGCATTTTATCTTCGCGGTGCTCGTGCTTAATGGTAAGGCGTTCGAAAATGCCGTTGATGATAGAAAGCAGAATGCTGAAAAAAAGCGCCTGCCAAAAACTTGCCACCGCAAAATCGGGTGCAAGAATCCATGCCGCTACTTCAATTATTAAAGCATTGATGACCAACAGAAACAAACCCAGCGAAAAAATAGTGGCGGGAATGGTGAGCAATACCAGCAGCGGTTTAAGCGAAACGTTGAGCACCGAAAGCAAAGCAGCAAGAATAAGTGCGTAAAGAAAATTTTCGATGTGCACCCCCGGTAAAATATAAGCGGTAAGCACCACGGCAATGGCATTGAGAAAAAGTTTGATGAAGTAGTTCATATTAGGTATGACGATGAAGGGGTAAAAATAATTTATTCGGTATTAAAAATGCCCAACCGGTACTATCGAGAGGGTTTTTGGTTTCCGCATTTTATTACGTAGTGGCTGCCTTTACTACTTGCTACTAAAAGTTACCACCGCTAGTGGTAACAAAAAAAACAACGGCTAGTGCCCTTTAGGGATTTTGTTTTTTACGGGCTTCAAGCTTGGCGATTACATCCTGCAACATGAAGCCTTTTGCTTGCAGCAATATTAGATAGTGAAAAAGTAGGTCTGCGGCTTCGTTAATGAATAGGTCATCGTTATTGTCTTTTGACTCGATTACTAACTCCGTGGCTTCTTCACCTACTTTTTGAGCAATCTTATTAATTCCTTTTGAAAAGAGCTTTGAAGTATACGAATCATCGGAAGGAGAATTCTTTCTTGATTCAATGACTTGCTCGAGCCCAACCAGAAAATCCAGATTTGTATTTGTGTTCTTCTCGCTCCAGCAGGTATCTGCTCCGGTGTGACAAACAGCGCCAACAGGATTTACTTTGATAAGCAGAGTATCATTATCACAATCGGGATGAATCGATACCACATTGAGAAAGTTGCCGCTTTCTTCACCCTTTGTCCATAGGCGGTTTTTTGTGCGGCTGAAAAATGTAACGCGCTTTTCAGTTTGTGTTTTTTGAAATGCTTCCTCGTTCATAAAGCCCAGCATCAAAACCTTATTGGTTGTTGCATCCTGAATGATGGTAGGAACAAGCCCGTCTCCTTTTGCAAAATCTATGTTCATAGTCTGACTGTAATTCCTTTTTGATGTAAATAGCTTTTCAAATCCCTGATGGCAATTTCTTTAAAGTGAAAAATGCTGGCTGCTAAAGCCGCATCCGATTTCCCTTCGGTGAAGGTATCGTAAAAGTGCTGCATTGTTCCTGCGCCTCCTGAAGCAATGACAGGAATGTTTACCGTTTCTGAAAGTTGCTTCAATGCATTATTCGCAAAACCATTTTTGGTTCCGTCATGGTTCATAGAGGTAAAAAGAATTTCTCCTGCTCCTCTTTGTTCTCCTTCTTTTGCCCATTCGAATAAATCCAATTCCGTTTCCAGCCTCCCTCCATTGAGAAAAACATTCCACTTCCCATCTTTTTCTTTCGCATCTATCGCCAACACTAAACACTGACTTCCAAATTTTTCAGCTATGTCCGAAATCAATTTCGAATTTCGCACTGCTGCCGAATTCAAAGAAATTTTATCTGCTCCGCTTTGCAGCAATACATACACATCTTCCACCGAAGAAATTCCTCCGCCAACGGTAAACGGAATATTGATGTTGGCGGCAATTCGCTCCACCAACGCGACCAACGTTTTTCTCTTTTCATGTGTGGCAGTAATATCCAAAAATACCAGTTCATCCGCTCCTTCTTCTGCATAGAGCTTTGCGAGTTCTACCGGGTCACCGGCATCACGCAGGTTTTCGAAGTTCACACCTTTTACGGTGCGACCATCTTTAATATCAAGACACGGTATGATTCGTTTCGCTAACACTCAATTGAATTTTGATAAATGGTTCAATGAAATTTTTCCCTCGTAAATTGCTTTGCCAATGATGGCTCCGTGTAAACCTGCTTCACTTAAAACTTTCAGTTCAGCCAAATCACTCACCCCTCCACTTGCAATTAATTTAAGCGATGGAAATTCTTTCAAAATCTTTTTATAAAGTTCAATAGATGAACCTTGCAACATTCCATCCTTCGAAATGTCGGTGCAGATGACATACTGAATGCCGTGAGCCACATAATCTTTCAGAAAACCGAATAGGTTGATGCTGCTGTTTTCCTGCCAGCCGCTCACTGCAATCATCTCGTCTTTTACATCGGCACCCAGAATTATTTTTTCTGCTCCGTATTTTTCTAGCCATCGCAAAACGGTTTCGCGCGATTTCACCGCAATGCTTCCTGCAGTAATTTGTTGTGCGCCCGAATCAAAAGCAATTTTTATGTCTTCATCGGTTTTTATTCCTCCTCCAAAATCTATTTGCAGTTTTGTTTGCGAACTGATGGCTTGTAAAGTTTTTTGGTTTACGATGTGGCTTGCCTTTGCTCCATCTAAATCAACCAAATGCAATTGTTTTAAACCGGCTGCTTCAAATTGTTTGGCTACTTCCAACGGATTTTCGTTATAGATAATTTTTTGCGCGTAGTCGCCCTGCGAAAGGCGAACGCATTTTCCATCTATAATATCAATGGCGGGAATTATTTGCATTCCTGTTCAATAAATTTTTTCAAAAACTCTGCTCCTGTTTTACCGCTTTTCTCCGGATGAAATTGAACAGCGTAAAAATTATTTTTCTGAATAGCTGCAGAAAATTCAGTGATGTAATTGCAGGTAAGCGTGGTGAGTTCATTCTTAGGAACGTAGTAGCTGTGCACAAAATAATACCAGCTTTCGTTGCCACTTGTTTTGTTCCAGCCGGTGTGCGGCACTTTCAACTTTGGTTCAAACAATTTCACCGTTTCATCAAAAATTCCTAAACATTCGGTGTTGCCCTCTTCGCTGAATTTACACAGGAGTTGCATTCCTAAACAAATACCAAGCACCGGTTGTTTCAATTGCGGAATTAGAACATCCAATCCTTTTTCTTTCAATACATTCATCGCAGCTTTGGCGTGGCCTACTCCCGGAAAAATGATTTTATCGGCCGAAAGAATTTCCTCTTTGTCATCAGTCAACAAAGGATTCACACCCAAACGCTGAAATGCATATTTCAACGACTGTGTATTGCCCGCACCGTAATTGATGATCACGAGTTTCATTACAACACTCCTTTTGTTGATGGCAATTGCATATTCGATAAATCGCGTTTCACCGCCATCTTAATTGCCTTGGCAAACGCCTTAAATATTGCCTCAATTTTATGATGCTCGTTTTGGCCCTCGGCTTTAATATTCAAATTACATTTTGCCGCATCGCTGAATGATTTGAAGAAATGAAAAAACATTTCGGTAGGAACATCGCCAACTTTCTCACGCTTGAATTTCGCATCCCACTCAATCCAGTTTCTTCCGCCAAAGTCAATAGCAACCTGTGCCAGCGCATCGTCCATCGGCAAACAAAATCCGTAACGCTCAATTCCTTTTTTATCTCCAAGTGCAATCGCAAAGGCTTCGCCTAAAGTGATGGCAGTATCTTCAATCGTGTGGTGCTCGTCAATCTGCAAATCTCCTTTGGCAGAAACTTTCAAATCAATTCCTGCGTGCTTAGCAATCTGCTCAAGCATGTGATTCAGAAAATTCAATCCTGTTGAAATTTCAGATTTTCCTGTTCCATCAAGATTTAATTCAACAGTTATTTGTGTCTCCTTTGTGTTTCTTGAATGAATTGTATTTCGTGGACCTCCTTTGAGATAATTATAAATCATCTCCCATTCGCGGCTTTCAAGAGCGATATGTTTTTTCAGTTCTTCCTGGCTATCTTTCACTTCAGCAGCACCAAGGCCTCTTCCATCATTCAGGTAAAAACATTTAGCGCCAAGATTTTTAGCCAACTGCACATCGGTAATTCTATCGCCAATTACAAAGGAGTTTTTCAAATCATATTCGGCAGAAAAATATTTGGTAAGCATTCCTGTACCTGGTTTGCGGGTTGGTAAATTTTCATGCGGAAAAGATTTATCAATACATACATCAGAAAAATGAATGCCGTCATCATCAAAAGTTTTGACAATAAAATTCTGCACCGGCCAAAAATCCTCTTCTGAAAAATCAGGCGTTCCCAATCCATCTTGATTGGTGACCATCACCAATTCGTAATCGAGTTCGCGCACAATTTTACCCAACCAGTAAAATACTTGCGGATAGAAAACAACCTTCTCAAATTTCTCAATCTTGAAATCATCGGTTTCTAAAATTAAAGTGCCATCACGGTCAATGAATAAAACTTTTTTCATGCTTGAAATTTTTTTAGCGCGTTTAATAAAGCGCGATTTTCAGATTCTGTTCCTACGGTTATTCTTAAACATCCTTCGCACAAGGATACTTTACTTCTGTCGCGCACAATAATACCGAGCGATACAAGATAGTTATAAGTAGCCTGGGCATCTTTCACTTTTACCAAAATGAAATTTGCATCTGAAGGATAAATTTTCTCTACAAAAGGATTCTGTTTTAATTTCTCTTCCAGGTTCGCTCTCTCCGTAATAGTTTCGCGGATGTGTTCATTCACCCACTCAATATTATTCAGTGCCTCCATCGCCAATTGCTGCGTTGCCTGATTGATATTATACGGTGGCTTCACCTTATTCATGTAATCAATAATGCTTTGCGAAGCGAAGGCCATACCTAATCGCAATGCCGCTAATCCCCATGCTTTGGAAAAAGTTTGGAGCACCACCATGTTTTCGTATTCCGTAAGAAAACGTATAGCAGATTTTTGTTTCGAGAAATTAATGTAAGCCTCGTCAATCACTACAATGCCCGGAAACTTTTGAATCAGCAACTCCACATCATCTGCATGGAAGGAGTTAGCCGTTGGATTGTTGGGGGAACAAATGAAAAGCAACTTAGCCCCCTCTAAATCTCCCCCGATAGGAGAGACTTCAAGTACCCTTTCAACATCCAATTCAAAATTTGGAAGAAGATTTATTTTGATAACCCCGACATCATTTATGTTCGCGCTCACTTCATACATGCCATAAGTAGGCGGACAGATAATTACTTTATTAACTTTCGGTTCGCAAAAAATTCGAAAGAGCAAATCAATTGCCTCATCGCTGCCGTTGCCGAGAAAAGTGTTTTGAACAGGAACACCTTTGATACTGCTGATTTTTCTTTTGAGCTCCAACTGAAATGGATCGGGATAGCGGTTAAGCCCCTCCCCTAAAGGGAGGGAAACAGGCGAACCAAAACTATTCTCATTGGCATCTAAAAAAACAGAAGCCTCTCCTTTAAATTCATCGCGTGCCGATGAGTACGGTTTTAGATTCAGAATATTTTGACGAATAATTTTTTCTACATCAAACATTACTTGCTCTTTAATTTCTTTAATCGAATGTTCACGGCATTTCTATGAGCCAATAAATTTTCTGCTTCCGCCATTGCCTCTATTACACTTCCAATGTTATTAATTCCTTTCGTAGAAATTTTCTGGTAGGTAATTTTCTTTACGAACGAATCCAGCGATACAGCTCCGTAAACCCTCGCATAACCATTCGTTGGTAAAGTGTGGTTGGTTCCGCTGGCATAATCGCCCGCACTTTCGGGAGTGTAATTGCCAATGAAAACCGAACCGGTATTCATTACATTTTTTAGAAAATAATTTTCATCCTTCACCGCTAAGATCAAATGTTCAGGAGCGTATTGATTGATAATTTCAACAGCTTCGCTTTTGTCTTTCACCAAAATTATTTTTGAATGTTGCAATGCCTTTGCAGCAATTTCTTTTCGTGGCAAATCTTTTAACTGACGGGCAACTTCTGTTTGCACTTTTACAATCAAACTTTCTTTTAGCGTAACAAAAATTACCTGTGAGTCAGCTCCATGCTCTGCTTGTGAAAGTAAATCGGCCGCAACGAATGTTGGTTCGCAACTTTCATCACCAACTACTAAAACTTCCGATGGCCCTGCTGGCATATCAATAGCCACTCCATCTTTTTGCACCAATTGTTTTGCAACAGTTACATATTGATTGCCCGGCCCAAAAATCTTATCCACCTTCATGATAGTTTTCGTTCCGAAAGCCATAGCTGCAATTGCCTGCGCTCCTCCTGTTTTGTAGATTTCATTCACTCCGCAAAGCTGTGCTGCAAATAAAATAGCGGGATGAATCTTCCCTTCTTTATTCGGTGGAGTGCACAAAACAATTCGTGAGCATTCTGCAATCTTAGCGGGAGTAGCGAGCATTAAAACAGTTGAAAACAAAGGAGCACTTCCTCCCGGAATGTAAATGCCGACATTTTCAATCGCTCTGCTTTCACGCCAGCAAACTACGCCCTTCGTGGTTTCAATTTTCTTTTCTTTAAGCTCTTGTGCTCGATGAAATTTTTTGATGTTGTTATATGCAACTTCAATTGCCTGCTCTAGTTTTTTGTCAACTGATTTTACGGCTTCTTTAATTTCCTTTTGTGATACACGCAACTCTTTCAAAATCGCTTTGTCAAATTTCAACGTATATTTTCTTAATGCAGCATCACCGTTCTTCTTCACCTCATTCAGAATATCCTGCACCGATTTCTCGATAACAGAAAAATCGGCTGAAGGCCGTTTCAGTAGTTTTTCTAAATCCTTCTGCTTTGGATATTTGATTACTTGCATTACAATACCATTTTTTCGATGGGCACAACGAGGATTCCCTGTGCACCTAACTTTTTCAATCCATCAATTTTTTCCCAAAATTCATTCTCACTGATAACCGAATGCAGAGAACTCCAACCTTCTTCTGCGAGCGGAAGAATGGTAGGACTTTTCATTCCGGGCAGGAGAGCGATAATCTGTTTCAGTTTGTTGTTTGGTGCGTTGAGCAGAATGTATTTGTTGTTGCGTGCCGATAGAACTGCATGGATGCGAAACAGAAATTTTTCGAAAAGCGCTTTTGCATCTTTGTTTAAATTTTTTCCAGTAATGAGCACAGCCTCGGATTGAAAAAGAATTTCTACTTCTTTCAATCCATTCTTAAAAAGGGTGGAGCCGGTACTTACAATATCGCAGATGCCGTCCGCCAAGCCAATGTTGGGTGCAATCTCCACCGAGCCACTGATTTCATGAATCTCGGCATTGAGTTTATTTTTTTTCAAAAACTGCCGAAGGGTATTCGGATAAGACGTTGCAAGTTTTCTTTCATTAAAATATTTCAGTCCGTTATAGTTTTCGTTTTTCGGGATAGCCAACGAAACTTTACATTTACTGAAACCGAGTTTCTGAATCACTTCCACCTCATGTGGCTTTTCGATGAGCAGGTTTTCACCAATAATGGCGATGTCTGCCACGCCATCTTCAATATATTCGGGAATGTCATTGTTGCGCAGAAAGAAGATTTCGAGCGGGAAGTTGCGCGCGGTTACTTTTAGTTGGTCATCGCCATTATCAATGGCAATGCCGCAGTCCTTAATCAGTTTGAGCGAGTCATCGTTCAGCCGACCCGATTTCTGGATTGCTATCCGCAATTTTTTCTCTGTCATATTTTAGAATTAAAAAAGCCCGATGTTGTTCACAGCGGGCTTCCGTTTATTTTTTTGCATAACACAAAAACATCACTTTCCTCGCTAGGCGATTGGTAGATGACAATGTTTTGTTTTGTTATACAAAACTATTAGTTGTGGGTGAATATAGAGAAGTTTCGGAAAGTGCAAATGGCTGCTTAGCGTTTGAACCCCAAAAATTAAGGCGGCATGTAGTCTTGAGTAAAGGGGTGTGCGTTTTCTCTACTTGGATTGGCGTTTGAAAAAGAAGATGTAGCGGTTTGTTGTTGGGAGTGTTCAATAAACTGTGTCAGGTTTAAAAATATAATTTTGTTGCGTTGAGTGAAACGGACTTGAGCTCTGCTGGGAAGCAACTCAAGAAGGGATAACTCAACCGACTGGAATAGTCCAAGCGCGCTGCTTTTAGTAGCGCGTT
>CANJZE010000007.1 GCA_947479455.1 Bacteroidota bacterium | reverse complement strand
GCACATTATCCTGTAGATGGATTTTCGCATCCATATCAGTTTTGCATGGGCATGTATAGTTTGCTTATTTCTTTTCTTGGGTTATGGTTCGCTCGCAAAGTGCTTCTCAATTATTTTTCTGACGGAGTTACAGCGTTCACCATTCTTTCACTGGTTTTAGCAACCAACTATTTAAACTACTCGGCAATCAGCAACATGTTTCCGCATAACTATTTGTTTACAGTTTATGCGTTGCTTGTTTACCTCAGCATTCAATGGCATCAGCAATACAGCTATAAAGGGAGTGTTGTGATAGGACTTCTATGTGGTTTATCAGCACTTAGCAGACCGACAGATATGATCGCCATTATTATTCCTTTGCTATGGGGTGTTGCTGGTTTCTCCTCTTTAAAGGAAAGGGTTGAAGTCTTATTAAAAGAAAGAAAGAAAGTGGTTTTTCTTTTTCTATCGGCTGTTTTAATTGGCTCAATCCAGTTAATCTATTGGAAAATTTATTCAGGAAAATTTATTTACTGGAGTTATGGTAATGATGATGGTTTAAATTTTCGCGATACACATATTTGGGAATGTTTATTCAGCTATAAGAAAGGATGGTTTGTTTATACCCCATTTATGATTTTATCAGTCATGGGGTTTGTTCCGCTCTATAGAAAACACAAACAATTATTTTGGTCGTGTTTTGTTTTCCTTTTCATTGCACTTTACATTGTTTTCTCGTGGAAAAACTGGGCGTATGGGGGTTCTTTTACAATGCGTGCGGTTATACAGTACTATGCCATATTAATTTTCCCGATGGCTGCGCTATTTGATACTGTCGCTAAAAGTTGGAAGGCATGGCTGCCGCTATTGCTTTTTTTTGCTTTTTCTGTATGGATGAACTTGGTAATGACTTACCAATCGAATGGTGCGGGTATAATGGAAAGCGACAACATGACCAAAGCCTACTACTGGAAAATATTCGGTAAGTTAAAGGTGGACAGGACCGAACGTAAATTCATTGATACAGATGAAGAGTTGCCAGGCGAAAAAAATTCTTTTCTCCAACCGATGCTGCAAAGGGTTTTTTGCACCGATTCGACTCCTGAAAATTGTGTTGAGTTTAAAGATAGCAGGGCGTATTACATGCAACAAGGAATTGAGTTTTTGCCTGAAACCAGAATTGATGTATCTGAAAAGAAAGGTAGATGGTACCGAATTACTTGTGAAGTATATATGGTAAAGAGCGAATCGGAGTATTGGAATCAGCCTCAATTGTATGCTTGGTTAAGTGATGAAAACTATAAAGACATCAAGCAGAAAAATTACCACATTCAACGAATTGCCTCTTTTTCAGATTGGGATAAAATGACGATTGATATTTTGATTCCTTCCGATTCAAAAGGAAAAATTTTGAAAGCTGGAATTTATAATCCGAAAGGGGAAGCCAAATTTTATGTTCGAAGTTTAAGAATTGATTGGGCTGAAGAGTAGAAGAAGGTAGTCGAACATTTTTCTAAATCTTGGTTCAGGATACGTGGACGTCAATTCGTCTTTTCATAAATCATTCCATCGACATAACTCTCCTTGATATGAAATATCAATTTGCAATTATCGCTCTCCGGGTAGAGGTACCCGTTTTCTGAAGTGTATACCAAGTACTCTTTTTTAGTGGAGTAGCCCCAATTGTAATTGACGTTGCAAACTTTAAATCCGGTATGCTTTTCCACGAGTGCAAAAAAAATTGGAAAATTTCCCGATGCCGGTGTTTCAATTGTTTGAATCTCGCACAACTTATCAATCAGTTTTTTTTCTACGCTTAAGTGATGCTTAAATCCCATGTCGCAATCGTAGTTGAAATACGCGGGGTCAATATCGCGCAAGCACAAAGCCGATAACACGAGTGTAATTCCCGTAAGCCAAATTTTATTTGAAAAAATTGTATATGCAGCAATTACTACTAAGGCAGTTAAGAATGGTATGGCGGCAAGCATGTATCTGTTCATGTAAAAGTTGAGCGAGCCGAAGGCGAGAAAAGCGCAAACGAAAATACTGCAGAGCAAAACAAAACTGTTATTCAGTTTTACTTTTGCTTTTAAAATTGCAAAGGCACTTCCTACTAAAAGCACTTTCACCCACCAATAACGCCCTTGGTTATAGAAAAGAAAATTCTGGTAGTTGTGGTTGTGATAATAAATTGAACTCAGCTTAAATGAAACGTATCCTACATGTTCGGGCAAAAAATACCAGCCGTTTTGCGCTTTTTGAATCAATAGAAAAACACCAAAAACAAGAAGTGAAAAAAAGGTGAGCAATAAAGAACGCAGAGTGAAATACCCTGCCTTCTGTTTTAAAATTATATCCTGTACAAAACCATAGGCAAAAGCAACAAACGGAATTACAATAGCGCTTTCTTTTGTCATCATAGCCAATGAAGCATAAACGGCAAACCATCCAAACTGCTTTTGACAGTATGATGTGAGTGCCAAAAAAGCAAACAAGGCGAGCATCATTTCGGGTAATACAAAAGTGGATTGTGCAATGAACACGGGCTGCGCGCAAAGCAAAACCACCACACAAAATCCAATGAGGCGGTTATAGAACGAAGAAATTTTTTTATAGAGTGCAAACAGAAGAAGACAGGTAACCAATAAAGAAATGGAATGCCCCACCACTACACTTTTGTCGAAAACGGTAAAGCCTAATCCATAAATGAATTGAAATAAAAGCGGATGACCACGCGACAAAACAGGCGGTAATGAGGCTGGAAGTATTCCTAAACCATGTTCTGCTAAATACAAACTAGCGCGGGAGTAAACCCCTAGCTCATCCCAAAAATATGGAAGAAATAAATCCTGAAATTTGAAAGCAACGAAAGCAGCAACTACGATTAGCGTGAGTAGCCCGTATATTTTTTCGTTATTTTTTTCTTTGTAGCTGTTCATTAAAATGAGTTTATTAATCAATGCGCCTCTAACCAATTTAAACCTGTTCCCATTTCTGCTTCTATTGGCACCTTGGTTTTTATAGCGTGAATCATTTTATCGTAAATGATTGGCTTGATGATTTCCACTTCGTCTTTATGTGCATCAAACACCAACTCATCATGCACCTGCAAAGTCATTTTGCTTTTGAAGTTTTGCTTCTTGAATTCGCGGTGAATATCAATCATGGCGAGTTTAATCATGTCAGCCGCACTGCCTTGAACAGGCGAGTTAATGGCATTTCGTTCGGCAAAGCCGCGCACCGTAAAGTTTTTTGAGTTGATGTCTTTCAAATAACGTTTGCGGCCCATGATGGTTTGCACAAAGCCATGCTCGCGTGCGTACTGAACATTGGCGTTCATGTATTCCTTAATCTTTGGAAACTGCGCGAAGTAGTTGGCAATAATTTCTTTGGCTTCACCACGGCTTGTTCCAATGTTATCTGCTAAACCAAACGCACCTTGACCATAGATGATTCCGAAGTTCACGCTCTTGGCTTTGTAACGCATTTCTTTGGTTACATCGGCAATAGCCACATTGTAAACCTTAGCAGCGGTGGCAGTATGGATGTCAATTTTCTTTTGAAAAGCATCGAGCATGTTTTCATCGCCACTTAGTTCTGCCACAATGCGCAACTCAATTTGCGAGTAATCGGCAGAAAGCAATACATGGTTTTCATCGCGCGGAATAAAAGCTTTGCGCACGCGTTGACCTCGCTCGGTGCGTATAGGAATGTTTTGCAAATTCGGATTGTCACTTGCCAATCTACCAGTAGCTGCAATATGCTGTCGGAAATTAGAATGAACACGGCCTGTTACTTTATTTATCAAAAGCGGAAGCGCATCTACATACGTAGAGCGTAACTTTGCAAACTCGCGATAGTCCAGAATTTTTCCTGCAATAGGATGAAGTTTTACTAAACCTTCGAGTGCATCTTCGTTGGTAGAAAGCTGACCGGTAGAAGTTTTCTTTCCTTCAAAAGGAATTTTCAATTCGCTGTAAAGCACTTCGCTCATTTGCTTGGGCGAGTCCACATTAAATTCCCGACCCGCCAATTGATAAATTTCATCGCGCACTTTCAGCAAATCAATTTCCAGTTCTTTCGAATAAATTTTCAAAAACTCTTCGTCAATCTTCACCCCTTCATATTCCATATCAGCCAATACTTCTATCAGCGGATGTTCAATATCGTTGAGCACTTTTTCCACTTCCTGTTTAACAACGAGCGGAGCTAATTTGTTTTTGAGTTGAAGCGTAATGTCGGCATCTTCAGCAGCGTATTCCGAAATTTTTTCGAGCGGCACATCGCTCATCTTGCCTTGGTTCTTTCCTTTTTTACCAACGAGTTCTTCAATGGAAACAGGCGTATAGCCCAAATACGTTTCGCTCAAATAATCCATACCGTGTTTCAAATCGGGCTCTATCAGATAGTGCGCGAGCATGGTATCGTAAAGCGGAAGAGAAACGCGCACATCATATCTGCGCAACACTTGCATATCGAACTTTACGTTCTGCCCGATTTTAGTTTTCGTTTTGTTTTCGAACAATGGTTTGAAATGAGCCACCATTTTTTTTGCTTCATCATGATTTGAAGAAACCGGAACATAATAGGCTTCGCCTTCCTTCACACTAAAACTCATTCCTACTAAATCGAGTGAGAAATAATCAAGCCCAGTTGTTTCGGTATCGAAACAAAATTCATCTGCTTCATCCAACAGTTTTACCAAATCAGAAATTTCACTTTCTGTTTGGGCAACTTTGTAAGTGTGCGGGGTGTTATGAATGGTTTTGCCTTTTAGCACTTCTTCAGCAACAGTTTCATTCTCCGCATCACCAAATAAATTTCCTTGTGAATCGGAAACAGTTTTTGGCTTTGTATTTTGTTTTAGTTCCTCTACTTCTGTTTCATCCCGCTCTATGCGGGAGGAGAGGTTAGGAGAGGTGGCTGTTGTTTGGTTTGCGCTGTAATCTGCGCCCAAAATTCTTTTTCCGAGTGTTCTGAATTCGAGTTCAGAAAAAATGGCTGCCATTTTTTCTTTATCGGGTGCGTCCATTTTTAAATCATCGTCACTCACTTCAATAGGCACGTTCAGATTTATGGTTGCCAAAACTTTGCTCATTAATCCCTGCTCTGCAAAATCCTTTACGTTCTCGCCCACCTTGCCTTTTATTTTATTGGCATTGGCAATGGTGTTTTCCATACTGCCGAATTCTTTGATGAATTTTTTCGCAGTCTTTTCGCCCACTCCCGGAATTCCCGGAATATTATCTACCGCATCGCCCCACATGCCGAGAATGTCAATCACCTGCAAAGGTGAATCCACTTCCCAGTTGCGTTTAATTTCTTCCACGCCTAAAATTTCTACTTCGCCACCGCTACGGGCAGGTTTGTAAACGAAAATATTTTCCTCTACTAGTTGGGCAAAATCCTTATCGGGCGTAACCATATAAACGATATGTCCTTCGGCAGCTTTCTTTTTCGCAATGGTGCCAATGATATCGTCTGCTTCGAATCCCCGCATTTCTAAAATGGGAATATGCCAAGCGCGTATAATGTCTTTGATATAAGGAACAGCAAACAAAATATCTTCAGGTGTTTCCTGTCTGCCCGCTTTGTATTCAGCAAAAATTTCTTCGCGCTCAGCACTGCCGCCTAAGTCAAAAACGACAGCCAGGTGAGTTGGCTTTTCTTTTTGAATCAATTCGAAAAGTGTAGTAGTGAACCCGTTGATGGCAGAAACATTTTGCCCTTTCGAATTCAAGAGAGGATTGCGGCCGAAAGCAAAATACGCGCGAAAGATGAGCGCGTAAGCGTCAACTAAAAAAAGTTTTTCGGTGTGGTTGGAAGTGTGTGCCATAAAAATTTTTAGTGGAAGTCGAAAGTAAAAAAATCAAAATAGGGTTCTTGGTAATAGGCAAGTTGCCGGAGTTTAGCGGTCACTTGACAGTGTGCATTTTTTATCAGTCTAAAAATTTTCAATCTTATTTTAGCACGGCAAAAACAAATCATTATGCAAAAAATAGTAAACGCCATTATAGTTTTCGCAGTTATTGTCACCCTGGTTTCTATATCGGCATGTAATGGATGCAACAGTAAACGTGGTAATGGACATGTGATAATAAAAGACCGCCCCGTTACTTCGTTCAGCAAAATTTCTATTGAAGGAATTTTTCCGGTGGAACTTAGTCAGGATGGCGGACCGGAGTTTGTAAAAGTAGAAGCCGATGAAAATTTGCAAGAGTTTATGCTGGTGCGAAACGATGGCGATGAACTGGTAGTAGAAACCGAAGACAATGTTTCTATTCGCAAATCGAAAAAGCTGAAGGTATTTATCAATTTGAAAAACATTAGCGAGTTGAATTATAAATCGGTAGGCAGTTTAACTACTCAAGGTAAACTGAAACTTGATTCGCTGGAAATAAATTCTGAATCGGTTGGTAAAGTTGATGTAGATATTGATGCAAAATTTTTGCGCGCAAACCTTAACTCGGTTGGTGTTACAAATTTACAAGGCAACGTAACCGAAGCGCGCATTAATAACAAAAGCGTGGGCACGCTCAATGCTTACGGCTTGAAAACACAAACAATTATGCTGCACAACACTGCGGTAGGCAATGCCGAAATTTATGCCGACAGTGCTTTTTTTATTCGTTCATCGGCTATTGGCAATGTTTACTACAAAGGTAATGGCGAAGTAAAAGAGTTGAATACGGAAGGTCTTGGGAAGGTGCAGAGGGGAGAATGATTCGCGATTTTGTAAAGTATGCGGACTCACACTACAAAAAATTTAAAACACAACATTATCTTTGAAACATGAAAACAATCACACTTACTTCTTCGCCTAAAAAAATTGATTTGCTGGTGCGAGTAGCCAAAGAAATGGGCATTGACGCCAAACCGTTTCGCGAGTTAACCGATGAAGAAATGGGTTTGCCCGGACCAAAAGTTTCGAAAGAACAATTAGAAGACTGGTTGGCGAAGGATGATGGGGTTGGCGGATATACCTCGGCAGAAATGAAAGCACGAATCAAAAAACGTTTTTCTAAATCTACCGGGCACAAGAATGGAAGTCATTTATAAACCACGTGCATCTAAAATTATTGATGGCGTTATAGATTGGGTCGAAAAAGAAAACACAGCGGGAAGCGGTGCGCGATGGTTCGACAAATTAGATGCAAAAATTAACGCACTCGCTAAATCAAAAGCAAAGTTTGCTGTTTGCAAACATCCTTCGCTCGCAAAATTCAATTACCGCTGTTATGCTTATAACGATTGGATAATTGCTTTCAGAATTTCTGAAAACAAATTTGAAGTGTGTCGGTTTATTTGGGGTAAGCGGTTGGCGTGATTTCTTCTCGTTTGTATTCCATCTGAAATCGTTAATCTTCAATCGCAAATCAAAAATCAAATCTGCGAACAACGATGAACGATTGCAGAATAACGAAGCTTTGATTATCGAAAGCTTTCTAGCGAAGCCCCTTTCTCCAATCCACCTTCTCACTCACCACCTCTTTCAACTTCTCAATTGAAATTCTTTCCTGTTGCATGGTATCGCGTTCGCGAATGGTAACCGTGTTATCTTCTAAAGTCTGGTGGTCAATGGTAATGCAATACGGTGTGCCGAGCGCATCCTGTCTGCGGTAACGTTTGCCTATATTGTCTTTCTCCTCGTAAAAACATTTGAAATCCCACCTGAGCGAGTTAAACACTTCATACGCTTTTTCGCCAAGCCCGTCTTTTTTCATCAATGGAAAAACAGCAATTTGAACAGGTGCTAAAAATGGCGGAATAGAAAGCACTACGCGCTCACTGCCATCTTCGAGCTTTTCATTTTTATAAGCATTGCATAGCACCGCCAAAATGGTGCGGTTCAAACCCACCGAAGTTTCTACTACATAAGGAATGTAACTCTCGTTGGTTTCGGGGTCGAAGTATTGCAACTTCTTTCCCGATAGTTCCTGATGATTTTTCAAATCGAAATCGGTGCGGCTGTGTATGCCTTCAATTTCTTTAAAGCCAAACGGAAAATTAAATTGAATGTCCACGGCAGCATCGGCATAGTGCGCCAGTTTTATGTGGTCAAAAAATTTCAAACTCTCCTGCGCAAAACCCAGTGAGCGATGCCATTTCATGCGCGCTTCTTTCCAGGTATCGTACCAATCTTTTTGCGTGCCGGGGCGCACAAAATATTGCATTTCCATTTGCTCAAACTCGCGCGTGCGAAAAATAAATTGCCGCGCCACAATTTCATTTCTGAATGCTTTACCTACCTGCGCTATACCAAACGGAATTTTTTTGCGCGAAGTTTTTTGCACCTGCAAAAAGTTCACAAAAATTCCCTGTGCTGTTTCGGGGCGCAGATAAATAGTTGAACTGTCCTCTGCCAGTGAACCCACTTCGGTGCTGAACATTAAATTAAACTGGCGAACCTCTGTCCAGTTTTTGCTTCCCGACATTTCGCAGGCAATTTCTAAATCAACAATGATTTGTTTTAGCTCTTCCAGGTTGTTATCCTCCAATGCTTTTTTGAAACGCGTTTCAAAAGCAGTCAGCTTTTCTTTGCTGCGAATTACATTCGGGTTGGTTGCTAAAAATTTTTCTTTGTCAAAAGCATCACCAAATTTCTTCTGCGCTTTCTCTGCTTCCTTTTCAATCTTGTCTTCAATTTTTGCCAGCGCATCTTCAATCAACACATCGGCACGGTATCTTCTTTTCGAATCTTTGTTATCAATCAACGGATCCATAAACGCATCTATGTGCCCACTGGCTTTCCATGTTTTGGGATGCATGAAAATTGCTGCATCAATACCCACAATATTTTCGTGCAGTTGTGTCATGGCTTTCCACCAGTATTCCTGAATATTTTTTTTCAGTTCTACACCGTATGGGCCATAATCATATACCGCGCTTAAGCCATCATAAATTTCACTCGATGGAAAAACGAAACCGTATTCCTTACAGTGCGAAATAATTTCCTGAAATAAGTTTTGCGTATTCTCTTTACTCATGGGCGCGAATATAAAAGATGAATCAGCATGTTAGAAAACGGAAAGGGCTTCTTTCTTCTCCCCAAAAAAGCTAGTTGATTGATGATGTTGGCTGTTTTGTAATCAAGCCCCCTTAGGGGGTTTGGGGGCTTTGCTTTTTCTCCAGCAATTATCTAAATGGTCATCTACCATTCCAACCGCTTGCATAAAAGCATAGCAAATAGTTGAGCCGCGGAATTTAAACCCGCGCTTGCCCATGTCTTTACTCATGGCATCAGAAATTTCGGTTCGCGGTTGAATATCGCGAAGGGTTTTGAGGGAATTGATTTTGGGTTTGCCGCCTACAAAACTCCAAACATATTTATCGAACGAGCCGAACTCTTTTTGAATTTCCATAAACCGCTGCGCGTTGTTGATGGCGGCACGAATTTTTAATTGATTGCGGATAATGCCCGCATCCTGCATCAGTGCTTCGTATTTTTTCTCATCATACTTCGCCACTTTCTTTACATCGAAATTTGAAAATGCTTTTTTAAAATTTTCGCGCTTCTTTAAAATAGTGAGCCAACTTAAGCCCGCCTGAAAACTTTCGAGCACGAGAAATTCGAAAAGCAGTTTATCGTCATGCACCGGTGTGCCCCATTCTGCATCGTGATAGGTTACATAGATAGCATCGCCCAAACACCAGCGGCAGCGGGTTTTGCCATCGGTGGGTCCGGTGTATTTTTGAACAACAGGTTTAGGTTTTTTGATTGCGGATTTTTTTGCTGCCATTACAGTTTTAGTTTTTTCGGATTCTGAAAATTATTCCAGAAGGTCACCAGATATATTTCATCTCCTATTATTCTATAAAAGAGGGAAACCTGTTTTACCACTAAACATTTGTGAACTCGTTTTTTCTTGCTTACAAGAGGAAATAACAGAGGGTGGCTAGAAATAACAAGAATAGATTCGTCTGTCTTCTCTATAAAATTTTCAATAACAGATTCAGTCCATTCCTCTTCGAGATAAGACATATTTTGATAGAAAGTTTCCTTTGCCCTTTCTGTCCAAATAACTTTCATTTTTTGGAAGAATATTTCTTTCGTAATTCCTTCATCACTTTTTCATGCGGTGTGCCTTCACCTCTATCTGACTGTTCAATTCCTTTTTCTATAGATGCTTTAAGTGCTGGGTCTAAATCTTCCCAAGATTCTGCTTCTCCTTCGTCCAGCAAATGTTTCACCTGATGAAGCAGCACTTCATTATCTGTATGCACAATCTTTTCAATCAAGTCGTATTTTGAAATTAAGTCCATGTGTAATTCTTTGTGGTAAAGATAAATCGCTTTTACAAATTCTTCAACTTCTCCCAAAGCTCGGGCAGCTTTTTAATCATAGCCACCTGCCTTGCAAAAGCACGCGCTTCTACCACAGGATAACCGATATATGTTTTTCCACCTTCGATGGAAGAAGGTACAGCACTCATGGCCATTACAGTGGCATCGTCACCTATTTCAATGTTTTTATTGACCGCTACTTTGCCGTAGAGCGTAACGCGGTTGCCAATTTTTGTATTGCCCGCAATGCCCACCTGCGCAGCAAGAATGCAATCTTCTCCTACTTTTACATCGTGACCGATGTGCACTTGCGAATCTAGTTTGGTTCCCTTGCCAATGGTGGTATCGCTGCTTACGCCTGCATCTATCGTGCAACCAGCGCCAACCTCCACGTTATCCTCGAGCACTACTTTACCAGCACTATGCATTTTATCATAGTGCCCGTGCTGCCGTTTGTAGTAAAACGCATCGCTGCCGATGGTGCTGTTGGCATGAATAATAACGTTGTCGCCAATTTCGCAGTAAGCATAAATGGTAACGTTTGGGTGAATGATGCAGTGCTTTCCAATTTTCACTTGCTCGCCAATGACCGTGCTTGGATAAATGAAAGTCCCTTCGCCAATTACAGCAGTAGGAGCAATATTTTTATCGGTTCTTAATTCCGGTTTAAATTTTTCTGCGAGAAAATTGTAGGCTTCAAACGGGTTGGTGTTGTAGAGCAGCGTTACCTCATCCGCCCTTCGGGCACCTTCTCCTAAAGGAGAAGGAAAAAAGACAGCCACTTCTCTCGTATTAATAATTATAAACGATGCTTTGCTGTTGAGTGTAAAACCGTAATACTTTTCGTGGTCAACAAAAGTAATATCGCCCTCTTCTACGTTATGAATTTCATTGAGCCCAGTAACCATGGCGTTGGTATCGCCAATAATTTCAGAATTGGTCCATGCCGCAATTTGGGTAACGGGTATAGGTTGCTTGAATTTCATTGGGTGAATATAGAAATTGACGATTACCGAGGTTAAGCCGCAGTTCATGTAACACCTGCAAATATTTGCTTCATTTGAGCATCATCTTAATAAAATGTTTGTTCCTAAATTTTTAAGAAACATACGAAAGCAAAGAGACATGATCAATTTCTACAGGAAATTTATCAGCGAAGGCGATTTGTGTTTTGACCTAGGTGCTAACAAAGGGGAAAGAACAGACTGTTTTTTAAAACTTGGTGCAAAAGTGATTAGTGTGGAGCCGCAACGCAGTTGCTTTAATGCACTGCAAAAAAAATATGGCAATTGTAAACAAGTAGATGTTTTGCATTGCGCAGTGGGTAGTGGTGAAAGAGAAGATGAGCTAATGATTTGTGATGAAACTGATGAGTGCTCTACTTTTTCTAAAGAATTTGTATCGGCTTATTCAAACATTTCAAAACTGCATTGGAACAAAACCGAAAAAATTTCGGTAACTACTTTAGAAAGTTTATGCGCAACGTTTGGCCTTCCAAAATTTTGCAAAATTGATGTAGAGGGGTACGAGTCTGAAGTGCTGCTTAGCTTAAAAACCCCAATCAAATTTATTTGTTTCGAGTTTAATCGACCGTTACTCTACGATACCGTCAAGTGCTTGGAAATACTCGATTTGCTTGGCAACTATCAATGCAATTACATCAAATACGAATCCATGAAGTTGGTCTTACGTGAATGGTTACCTGCTAAAGAGTTTCAAAAGCAATTAGAACAGTTTATTACACCCGAAATTTTAACGGGCGAAATAATTGCAACATGTTTGGATTAGCTAAAAAATGCATGCTAGCGCACTTCACAATTTCCCTTTCTCCATTACATTCGCGCTTCTGTATTTTAATCCTCTCCAATGAAAGAAACCGCTCTTACCCAATTACACATTTCGCTCGGAGCCAAGATGGCGGAGTTTGCCGGCTATAATATGCCTATAGTTTACAGCGGCATTAACGATGAGCACAAAGCGGTGCGCAAGAGTGTAGGCGTGTTTGATGTAAGCCACATGGGCGAGTTTATGCTCAAAGGCGAAAAGGCACTCGATTTAATTCAAATGGTTACCACCAACGATGCTTCGAAACTGACCGATGGAAAAATTCAGTATTCCTGCCTACCGAATAACGAAGGCGGAATTGTAGATGACCTCCTCGTTTACCGCTGGAACGCCACTGAATATTATTTAGTGGTAAATGCTTCGAACATTGAAAAGGACTGGAACTGGATTTCGAAGCACAACACTTTTGGTGTAGAAATGACCAACATGAGCGATGAATTGAGTCTACTTGCCGTGCAAGGACCCAACTCCATTAAGACTTTGCAGAAACTTACTTCCATTGAATTAAGTAGCATTCCTTATTACGCATTTGCAGCAGGAACCATGGCGGGTATTGATGATGTAATTATTTCGAACACGGGTTACACCGGTGCCGGTGGTTTCGAAATTTATGTTTGGAATAAAGACGCGCGAAAAATGTGGGATGCCATTTTCGAAGCCGGAAAAGAATTCGAAATTGTGCCTACTGGGCTCGGCTGTCGCGATACCCTACGTTTAGAAAAAGCATTTTGTCTTTACGGTCACGATATAGATGATACTACTTCGCCTATTGAAGCAGGGCTCGGCTGGATTACCAAATTCACGAAAAGCTTTATCAAAAGCGATTACCACAAAGCCATTAAAGACAACGGTCCAACGAAAAAATTAGTTGGTTTCGAAATCCCAGAGAAAGGAAAAATACCGCGACAGCATTTTAAAATTAAAGATGCCGCAGGTAATGAAATTGGAGAGGTAACATCAGGCACCCAATCACCATCGCTCAATAAAGCTATAGGTTTAGCTTACGTAAAAACCGAATTCAGTGCTATCGGATCCGAAATTTTTGTGGAGATAAGAAATCAGTTGGTGAAAGCCGTAGTAGTGAAGACACCGTTTTTGTAAACCACTAAAGCAAAATGTCATGCTGAGCTTGTCCCCGCCTGAATGACGAGGTCGGGCAGGGAAGCATCTCTTCGCAATAGAACCCTTCGACAAGCTCAGGGTGACAGAACTGTTTCAATTGAAATTTTAATTGAGCACAGCAGGCACAACTAATTTGAAAACAGGAATACGCACTTCAAAATCTTTGCGAGTGGCTTTGTTTTCAAACACATAAATACCTTCCATTTTACCAATGGTGCTTGCCAGGTTGCAAGCCGAAGAATATTGAAAAGAATCACCGGGATACAAAACCGGTTGACGACCTACTACACCATCGCCTTCTACAATTCGTACATCAAAATTAGAGTCAGAAATTTTCCATCTTCTGCTCATCAGTTGAACCGTAAAACTATTGTGATTAAAAATGGTAACACGATACGAAAACAAAAAATCGCTTGTCAAAAAATTAGAATGCCTAGGCTGAAACATAGTTTCGACCTGAACTTCTATTCCCGATGTGATTAGCGTTTCCATTTTTACTGCTATGAAAATAGTTTCTCTTTTCTAAAATTAAAATCAATGCACATGAACAGTCTCCTTTTTCAAAAAATTAGTAATCTGATTTTTTACGCGCATCGATGCGGTGTCAAAATCTGCATTCACTACAATCTTGTCAAACTTGTCCTGCATACTTAATTCCTCTACACTGCGTTTTAATCTTTCTTTCAAACTGTTCTTGTCTTCGGTCAGGCGGTTTTTTAAACGCTCAGCCAAACTTTCCTTTGATGGCGGAGCAATAAAAACAGTAAGACAATCATCACCATACTGTTTTTTCAAATTCAGCGCGCCCTTCACATCCATATCGAACAACACTACTTTGTGCTCGTTCCAAATACGTTCAATTTCCACTTTCAACGTTCCATAAAATTGATTGGGATAAACTTCCTCATACTCAGCAAATTCATTGTTCGTTATTTTGCGTTTGAACTCTTCCACCGAAATAAAGTAGTAATGCTTGCCATCTGTTTCTCCATCGCGCATTTTGCGTGTGGTGCACGAAACCGAAAAAGCCAGTTCGGGTTTTTGCACTAAAAGTTTTTTTACAATCGAAGATTTTCCTGCCCCCGATGGCGCAGCAATAGCCACTAATTTTTTTGGTGGAATAAGAACGCGTGTAAATGAATGTCCGCTCATTTTTGTTGTTTAATAGTTCGCAGATGGCGGCTCGCGGTAATACAATGAACCGCCATCCGTGAACTGTGAACTATAAGATGTTGCTCGTCTGCTCTTTAATTTTCTCTAACTCATCTTTCATGTTAATCACCATGTTCTGAATCACCGCATCGTTTGCTTTGCTGCCAATCGTATTTATTTCTCTTCCTATTTCCTGTGAAATAAAATTGAGTTTTCTTCCCTTCTGCTCCTCTTTCTTATCGTTCATTATATTTTTAAAATAATCACAATGCGCTTTAAGGCGCGAAAGCTCTTCATTAATATCGAGCTTCTCAATATAGTAAACCACTTCCTGCTCAAAGCGGTTGCTGTCAATCTTATCTTTCGGAATAAAAATATCGAGATTGTTCTTCAACCGCTCACGAATTTCCGTTACTCTGCGTTTGTCTTCCTGTTTCAGTTTTTCAAAAAGCGTTTCAATATTTTTTATGCGAAACTGCAAATCGTCTTCGGTGGTTTTACCTTCGAGTATTCTGAAACTCTCTACTTCTTTAATGGCCTGCAAAACCATTTCTTCAATTTTCTTCAATTCATTTTCACTCGGCTCTTCGTGCGACTCTCCAATCACATCAGGCATTTTTAAAACCGTAGGCAAAAGATTATCGGTCGAAGCCCCAATTTCATCGGCTATACTTTTAAACTCATTGAAATAAGAAATAATCAATTCCTTGTTCAGCGAGATCTCGCTTGCTGCGGTGTTGTGCTCCAGCGTAATAAACACATCAATTTTGCCACGCTGCAACGCTGTGCCCACTTTGTTTCTTAGTTCATATTCAAACGAACGGAATTTAGATGGCAGCTTAACATTGAGGTCGAGCCCTTTCTGACTGTTGAGCGATTTGATTTCCACGTTCACCGTCTTGTCGTCCACCTGTCCACTGGCTTTTCCAAAGCCGGTCATTGATTTTACCATAGGGCGAAAATACATTTAACCCCTAAATCCCCTAAAGGGGACTTTGAAAATTCAACTTGAAATGTGCGTAGAGTTCCATAAAAAAACGAATGCGCAAGATTTTGCAACCTTACGCATTTACGTTCCGAACAAATATGTTTTCGCTCTCCAGATATAACCTTGCCTTCTAAAACAAAACCAAACTTTGTATTTCAAAGTCCCCTTTAGGGGATTTAGGGGTATCAGTAATGGAGAACCTTCACCTCCGTTCTTCTGTTATTCTGATGTTGCGGGTCATTACAATTAGAATCGTTCTTTGGCTCACAGTGGCATTCATTTACAAGTCTCGATTCTCCATAACCTGCAGCTAAAATTCTGCGCTGTTTAATTCCCTTTTTGGTAATGTATTCAACGGCTGCGCGCGCTCTGCGTGCTGAAAGAATCATATTGAATCGCGCACTTGCACGGCAATCTGTATGTGAACTCAACTCAATTTGAAGTGTAGGGTTTTCTTTCATTATGCGCACCAAATTATCTAACTCGGCTGTGGCATCTTTGCGAATAGTCCACTTCCCAAAATCGTAATAAATGTTTCTAATCACCCAGGTTTGCCCTACATGAAACTTACAAGGTCCTTCAATTTGTGAATCGGGACTGAGACCCACCGTTGAAATTGTATCGGCACGTCCGTGGTGTTCAATCAAATAAATTCCATTCAATCGTAAATCTAAATGTACTTCTCCTTTTGCATTCGGACGAACCAATGCTTTTGCTCCGGTTTTTAAATCGGTAACTGTTACCGTTGATGTAAAACAATCTGCAGTTATAGGCACGTTTATCATCAGTTCTTCGCGAGGAATTTGAAATTCGCGATAAGCAACCCCTGTTGCATCTACATCGTTTCCGTTCACCGAAGCCACAATAGAAGGATAGTTTGAGGAGGATATATTATAAGCAGCCGGAGGAAGCGTGGTTTCAATCATTCCCCTTTCATCGGTTGTCAATGTTTGCGAAACGTTGTCGCTACCTGTTAATGATACTGAAGCATCGCGCACTGCAAGCCCCGTCAGTTTTTCCTTCACTGTAATTTTCAATTTCAACACATCGGGCGTAAGCGAAACGAGTATCACACCATTTCTGTTTTTAGGAGTAATGTCTGCACTGCCATCTTTGTAGCCTGGCATCATAGTCACCACGTTGCAAGTCTTGCCTCCTTTTATCATAAAATCTTTTTCGCCTTTTTCATTCGTAAGCGAATTCATAGGGTCCATGTTTTTACAATCAAGTGCCAGCGTAACTTCAGCAACAGGCTTTTGCGTTCCTGCATCAACTACGCGCACAGTTACTTTGTAATCCAACTTAGTTTCATCGTAAGTGAATTTGTAAATATCGTCTTCCCCCATTCCGCCTTCGCGATTCGAAGAGAAAAATCCGGTTTTGTTTTTTTCGTCAATAATGAAAGTAAAATCGTCTTGAGCAGAGTTAATGGGTGCAATTAAATTTTCGGGCTTAGTCCATTTGCCGCCTGTGAATTTTGTTTTGTAAACATCCAATCCACCCAAACCACCGGCTTTATTGGATGAGAAATACAACGTGCCATCATCCGCCATGAAAGGAAACTTCTCATCATTGGCTGAATTTATTTCTGCGCCTAAATTTTTTACATCACCCCAATTGCCATTCGCGTCTTTTGTTGCTGCATATAAATCTGTTCCGCCAATGCCACCTGTTTTGTCGCTCGCGAAATACAAAGTCTTGCCATCTTTTGAAAGAGCAGGTTGCGCACTCGAGAATGTCGCATTGTTAATGGTAAGCGGAGTGATAGAGGCTGCTTTGTTTTCTGTAAACGATGCAGAATACAACTGCTGATATGGAAGTTTGGTTCCGTTTTGATCTACTAAATTTTTCTTCTTAAAACTTTCAGCGCTGAAAAGTAATTCGTTATTTGTTTTGTTGTAGGTAGCGCCACATGAATACGACTTGCATTTCA
The DNA here is from genome assembly GCA_947479455.1 of Bacteroidota bacterium. Taxonomy (GTDB): domain Bacteria; phylum Bacteroidota; class Bacteroidia; order Chitinophagales; family LD1; genus Bog-950. The sequence continues at coordinate 138,185 of CANJZE010000007.1, read as the reverse complement.
ATTTCACTTTCGCTTTATCAGTTTGCATAGTGCTGTCGAGTATAGCCACATACAATTTGCTGTACTTGCCCTGATTCCATTTGTCGTAAACCGCATCCGATTTGCTTCGGTTCGAACTGAAAATTATTTTTCCATCACCAAAAAACGCAGGAGCATAATCACTCTTTGAAGTATTAATGCTCATAGGCTCTACCCTATAGGCAGGGTTAAGGTTTTGTGCATTCAATTTCTCACCCGCAATAAAAACTAAGGCAAGTATGGAAATAGGTAATAACAGATTTGTTCTAGAGAAATTTTTATTCATAGAATCTAATTGTTCGTTTTAATGTTCCTCAATAGTAATCTATGCCTGTTGTAACAACGTACTAAAGGCGGCTCAATAAAGTACCATGCACTGTTGAATGTTCACTTTAGTTGGCAATTGCAAAAATTTGCGAATGGTTATACAATTTTTGATTTCACACTTCGTCAAAATAAAACCGGCAACCAAAAGTATTTCTACTTTTGACCCGAAAACAAAAACAAAAAACATATGAAGAACGTTATCAGACTTTTTACTGTAGTTATGCTTGCCTCTTTTCTTTCCAGTTGTAGTTACAATTCGTTAGTTGAAAAACGCGAAGCCGTAAGCGGCCAATGGGCAAACGTAGAAACAGCTTACCAACGCAGATCAGATTTAATTCCAAACTTGGTTGAAACCGTAAAGGCCGGAGGAAAATATGAATCAGAAACGTTAGAAAAAGTTATTCAGGCGCGCGCCTCTGCAACCAGCATCAAATTAGACCCTAGCAAACTAACAGACGAAGACATTGCAAAATACCAAGCCGCGCAGCAGCAGTTAAGCGGAAGTTTATCACGCTTACTGGCTACAGTAGAAGCATATCCTGAATTACAAGCAGTGAAAGGTTATTCTGAATTGCGCGTTGAACTCGCCAGCACCGAAGACAAAATTGCTTTTGAAAGAAAAAAATTCAACGACATCGTGCAAGATTACAATGCAAACACATCCACTTTTCCAGCAGTGATAACTGCAAAAATGTTTGGCTTTACTCCTAAAGGATATTTCAAAGCCGATGCAGGAACGGAGAATGCACCGAAGGTGAAATTCTAAAAGCCTCTCCCAAACCCTCTCCGAAGGAGAGAGCTTAATACCAATACATGCTTTTCAAAAAAAATTTCTTCAACGATCATCAACGCAAGGCTATTATATCGGCAATTGCCGATGCAGAAGCTTTGACAAGCGGTGAAATCCGTTTGCACGTTGAAGCCAAATGCAAAAACGAAAATGTGTTGGCACGCGCGGCCGAAGTTTTTTTTCAGTTGAAAATGAATGAAACAAAAGATGCCAATGGTGTTTTAATCTATTTGGCACACGAGGATAAAAAGTTTGCCATTATAGGCGATAAAGGAATTGATGCCGTAGTGCCTGCAACTTTTTGGGATGGAACTAAAGAAGTAATGAGTCTGCATTTTCACAAAGGAGAATTTTTTGAAGGACTTGTTTTTGCCATTCAGGAAACAGGTTCGCACCTTAAACAATATTTTCCATTGGAGAAAGATGATAAAAACGAACTCTCGAACGAGATAAGTGAAGGATAAAATGAAATACGAAACACGAAATACGAAATATGAAATGCTTCGCGTCTTCGCATTGTCTATCGTCTATTGTCTAACATCTATTGTCTCGCTTTCCGCTCAAAATTTTCCTACACAACCCAGCCCTGCACGCCTAGTAAGCGATTTTGCAAATGTACTCTCTGCCGAAGAAAACGAAGAGCTCGAACAAAAATTGGTAGCCTATAATGATTCTACTTCTACTCAAATTGCCATTGTCATCATTGAAAGTTTAGAAGGTGCCGAAGTAGGAAGTTATGCCGCGGAGCTAGGTGAAAAGTGGGGAGTGGGTTCAAAAAAAAATCATAATGGAGTAATGATTTTAATGGCGAAGAAAGAACACAAGGTGACTATTCGCACGGGTTACGGAGTAGAAGAAAAACTTGGCTCCATTATTTGCGATCGCATTATTCAAAACAAACTGGTTCCAAATTTTAAAGCCGGAAATTTTTATCAAGGGTTCCATGAAGCTACCGATGAAATGATTGCGCGACTCAGCGGAATGTATGTGAATGATGAGCAGGACAATAATAATGCTAAGCCAATTCCAAGATGGGTTATAATTCTCTTCATCCTTATTGTATTCTTTATTCTGCCGATGATTTTCAGAGGCGGTGGTGGCGGTACTACTTATGGCGGTAGAAGGGGAATTAATACCTGGGGCGGTGGTTTTGGAGGCTTTGGTGGTGGCGGTAGCAGTGGTGGTGGTGGCGGCTTCGGTGGCTTTGGTGGTGGTGGTTTTAGTGGTGGCGGAAGTAGCGGAAGTTGGTAAAGCCCCTCCTAACATCCCCGAAGGGGAGGGATAAAACAAATACAAAATGCAAAATCAAACGCTCTACAAATCTCATCCGTGGCATGGCATTTCACCGGGAGAAAACTTTCCTGATGTGCTTACTGCCTTTATAGAAATTGTTCCTGCCGATACCGTGAAATACGAAATTGACAAGGCAAGTGGCTGGTTAAAAGTTGATAGACCCCAATTGTTTTCCAATGTTGTTCCAGCGCTTTACGGCTTTATTCCAAAAACGCTTTGCGATGTAGAAGTTGGAAAATTTTGTACGACAAAAACCGGAAAGCAAAATATCAATGGCGACCAGGACCCTATGGATATTCTTGTACTCGAAGAAAAAAGTATTCAGAACGGTGGAATACTCGTGCAGGCAATTCCTATTGGCGGATTCAGAATGATTGATAAGAACGAAGCAGACGATAAAATTATTGCAGTCATGAAGGATGATGCCGTTTACGGAAAATATAAAGACATCAACGAGTTGAATGAATCTATCGTAAACCGATTGAAACATTATTTTCTCACTTACAAAGATTTGCCGGGGTCTAGCGAAAAAAGAAAAGTGGAAATAGCTGCGGTTTATGGAAGAGAAGAAGCCCTAGAAGTAATTCGCCAAAGCGCTGTTGACTATAAAAACCGTTTCGGCATTTCATGAAAAGCAAAATCCTTTTTATTGCAGGAATTATCATCGCAGTTCTGCTTGCCTGTTTTTTCTACAACAAATATCGTATAGCCCCAAAAGTAAAATTCGAAACGCTCGAACTAACCGACCTGAACGGAAAAAAAATATCGCTCGATTCATTTCACAACAAGAAATTATTTGTCAATTTTTTTGCTACCTGGTGTGGCCCCTGCATGCGCGAAATTCCTTCACTTGTTTCTTCTCAAAAAATTCTTGCCAACGAAAACTTCCAATTCATTCTTATCAGCGATGAGTCGGTTGAAAAACTAAAAGTTGTTCAAGAACAAAGTTCTTTGCCTGTTTTTCATTCCGTAAAAAAATTTCGTGAGTTGAATATTGTCACCATTCCTGTATCGTATCTGCTAAATGAAAAACACGAAATTGTTTACAAGCAAACCAGCGAAACTGATTGGTCAAGTAAAGCAATGATTGAAAAGTTGCGTAATCTTTCGGAATAGTTATGATACTGAAAGGTAGAGCCCTTTCCAGGTAATAACCACAATGGTCATTATAGCAATCAAAAACGCGAGAAAAACAATATTGGCAGTTTGTAGCGTTTTGTACTTTACCACATCATCTTTCATTATTTCAATGTAAAATAAGGCTACCCAACTGATCAGCAGCGCGAAGCCTATAACCATTAAATAAATGCCATGAATAAAAATATTCATAGGAAAAGTAAGAACGGAAGTAATTAAAGCACCCATGAAATACGGTGCAATGGCAGTTTCTAAAAAATATTTTCTTCTCCGGCTCAGCTTATTTACTTTAGTATAGGAATACGCAAAAATCAAAAACAGACGAGCGTAGTTCACCGAGAAATACACAAGGAGAATGAAAAAGGGAATAATAAGCGCGTAAACCAAAACCACCGGAATGTGTAACCAAGCAAACACTACTGCAAAGTTTTGGTAGTAGGGCGAGTTATACTCACCGGCACCAAGGGCCGAAATAACTCCCTGCGCGCAAAAGACACAAGTGCCTATAACAAACCCCCAAAGAAAAAAAACATTGAGTAGCGTTTTTATGTTTTTCAGTTTGTCGAAAAAATAAACGCATAGCAAACCCGCTATGAGAAAGAAAATTGGTGCGGTGGAATAAACGAAAAGCACTTTAAGCTTTGTCCAAGTGTGATTGTTTAGAATAAACTTAATGCCGAAGTAATAAACGAAAGAATCGAATTTCCAGAACTTGCCAACTAAGCCCATCATGAACCACGAGAGATGCGTAAAGATGATGTACGCCAATGAAAAACACACCCCCGAATTGAAAATTCGAAAGAGTTTGCTATACCATTGCTCACGATTTCTTTGTTCCACCGCTTTCTAGTATTTGTGATAATTAAAAGGTTAAAGATAGAATTACACACTTGTGAAAGAAACACAGTTTAAGCGTATTCTTAGGTAAACAAAATTTCAAAGTTTCGATTTTGATGGCCGATATTTTGCTTTCGCCAAAATGGTTTTGGCATCATACTTCAGCATTAAATCGCGCAACGAAATTTTGCCGCCCGTTTCTTTTACAAACTTGCGAACGATTTGCAAACCAATCCAGCTACCCATATTTCCGGGAGCGTCCTCTGGCATTCCTGGTGTTGTGGGCCCTTCATCTAAATATCTTTTCTGGTCCATATAGTTGTCTTTATATAGCAAATCTTTATCGTTCAAAAATTTCCAAATTTCATATTCACTGTTTTCGCACCAGCGTGTTTGCCTGTCGGTAAACCCTACCAGTAAACTATCCGGAGCATCCGGCAACATGTAAGAGAGAAAATAAATTTTCTTTCCTTTTTCGGTGATGGCTTCAATCAACGTTTTGCCATGCGATAATTCTTCGCCACCGAAATAAAAATTGTAAAGTACCTCCATAGAATTGCGCGCAATGTATTCTCGACTCATTTTGTGTTGCACGTATTTATAAATGCCCGCACTATCGTAATCGCCATTATTTGCGCCTAAGTACATATCTAAACCTATTCCTAAAACATCTTTGTCGTAGGTAAAGGCACCAATAGAAAACCCTGAATTGATGCAAACAACTGTCGGAATTATTGCATTGGGAAAATAGTGTTTGAAATATTTCAACGATTGTGAAAGTTCCTTTTCTACATCTTTTGTTTCTTCAAAATGGAAGTTGATGGAATCCTGTAAGCGTTTCATGTAAGTATCGTTGAGAAATTTTATAAGTGCCAGCTCATCAATGTTCACAGTATCGCCTTCGGGTCGCGGACCAACTACAAACTGGCTGATGTAGAAATTATAGAAGTTGCCGTACTTCTCTTTCAATTCATTTTGTTTGGCAGCAAAATTTTGTTCGTTTATCTCAAACAATTCTTTATCGAAACGCAGTAGAGGCACTTCGGCTTTTATATTCGATACATCGGGCTTTTCTCTGCTTTTGCTTTTGTTGCAACCATCGCAACCCGAAAGCAAAAGCACGAGCAGCAATGGAAAAAATTTGACTTGATTCATAAACGTGTTGAGCATTTCCTTTTTTTATCTCTAACGAAATACTTATTTTGAAATTACTTTACCCAAATTTTTTTCAAAAATCTAATTCATGACTGAAAAACAAATTCTCGATTACGTAAAAAATCATCCTGCGCAAAAAGTAAAACTTGCCATTACTGATATTGATGGTGTGTTGCGCGGCAAATATATTTCTGCCGATAAGTTTTTCTCGGTAGTAAATGGTGCCATGGGGTTTTGTGATGTAACTTTCGGTTGGGATTGCAACGATGTGGCTTATGATAATGCCACTTACACAGGATGGCATACGGGTTATCCTGATACACCCGTGCGAATTGATTTGACAACATTCCGCAAAATTCCATGGGAAAATGATGTGCCTTTTTTTTTGTGCGAGGCAATAACCAACGAAGGTGCGCCTTCGCATGTTTGCCCGCGACAATTATTTAAAGGAATAATTTCTGAAGCAGAAAAAAGCGGATTCACTCCTTATTTTTCACAGGAGTTTGAATGGTTCAATTTTGAAGAAACTCCAAAGAGTGCGAACGAAAAAAACTTTCGCAACTTAACACCGCTTACACCAGGCATGTTCGGTTACTCTATTTTGCGCAGCACTTTGCGCAACGATTTTTTTACAGCGCTATCGGAGAACATGCAAAAGTTCAACATTCCGCTCGAAGGTTTACATACTGAAACTGGTCCCGGAGTTTTAGAAGCCGCTATTGCTTACTCGGGCGCACTAGAAGCTGCTGACCGCGCTGTGCTTTTCAAAACTTCTACCAAAGAAATTGCTTACAAGCAAGGCATACTTGCTACGTTCATGGCTAAGGTTTCGGAGAACTTACCAGGTTGTAGTGGGCACGTGCACCAAAGTTTGTGGGATAAAAAATCAACCAAAAATCTTTTTTACGATGCTAAAGACAAACACAAAATGAGCGAGCTCTTCAAGAGTTATCTCGCAGGTCAGCTTTATTGCTTGCCGCACATTTTGCCAATGGTAGCTCCTACGGTTAATTCATACAAACGTTTAGTCGAAGGCGCTTGGGCTCCAACTACAGTTACCTGGTCGGTTGACAACAGAACTGTTGCTTTGCGCGCTTTACCGGGTGGAAGTAAATCAGCAAGATTAGAAACAAGAGTTGTGGGCAGTGACACGAATCCGTACCTTGCTATGTCGGCTTGTTTGGCTGCTGGTTTATATGGCATCAAAAAGAATTTGAAACTTAAACAAGTAGCTACAGTTGGTAATGGCTATCGCGATGAAAGCAATGGACGTTTTCCGAAAAACTTAGACGTAGCTACACAAACAATGCGCGATTCAAAAATTGCGAATGAAATTTTAGGAGAAAAATTTGTGCAACACTTTACACAAACCCGAGATTGGGAATGGCGTCAATTCGCTAAAGTTGTTACCGATTGGGAAATGAAGAGGTACTTTGAAATTATTTAATCGAATAATCACTTCACATCTTCTACACTTCCCTTCTTCCAATATTTACGCTCTTCTTTTGATTTGCCTTTGTAGCTCATTGGGAAAGTTCTTGAAATGGTAAAGCCCAAACGGAATTGTCCTTGTGCCCAGTTAGCCGTATTGTAAGGCAAGAAATCATTCTCCAACAATCCTCTGCTGTTGGTAAAGTTTACATGAAACACGTGTCCACCCGTTTCGGCTTCAAAGCCGATATGAAGACAAGGATAATATGCCGCACTTTTCATACCGCGCACCATCGGAAAATATTCTCTGCCTCCAACACCAGGCTTGATGAGCGGAAGAAAATATTCGAAAATTAGTCCGTAACGCTTACTGAATTTTGCCCGTGCTGAAAGACCTAAAAAAAACAATCCGTTGTTATCGTTATACGCCACGTTGTTTCTCCAAACAAAAGTGGGTGACAATTGAATGGTTAACCAATCGGTTGCTTTGCATGCAATAAGTGCCTGCAACGTGTAGCTTAAACGATGCGCAAATCCTGTATAACCCGTTCCGAAATTATTCAAATCAGTAATGCCCTTTGAAGGTCGCATACTACTAATGCTCGTATTGCCGAACAATGTAATCGTCATGGGATATTTAAAATCCTTAGTCTGCTTTAGCGCACGATACTTAATATTTGCATTCCACAATTCGCGTAGCGGCCCGGCTGCTTTCATTCTGCCAATTCCAACTGTCAAATCATCGGTAATTCCGTATTCGAAAATAATGGCAATATCAGCTGCTTGGTCAAAGCCAAAGAAAGAATGAATGTGATCATTAGGCGACCCAGCAATATCACCAAAGCGGTGACTCACCCTAAAATCCAATTGGTTTTTTTTCACTGTTTCAACCGAATGACCATTGATAACGCGCGTTGTTTTGAACGAAAACGCAACGTATTCTCTTTTAGGTTTTTGGTCTTTGGTTAAGTCGTCAAGAACATCAGCCTGCGAAAAAGAATTTGCAGAAAGCAACAACATTAACAGCGCATAAAAAAATTTCATGGTTCAGATTATTATGGTTCGAAAATATTTTGTGCTTGAGTTAATGGCATAAAAAAAGAGCGATTGTTATAAACCGCTCTTTTGTAAATGAGGTGCATTGCATACACGTTTATTTTTTCTGATATTTTTCCAAGGTAAAATCAATATCCACCTTTATCACTTCGGCAATATTCATAGTTACTGCTTTAGGAATTTTGATGCCGTGGTCAGCTAGTTTTACATCAAACGCTCCCGTAGCTTTTGCCGGTGCGCCATTGGCTATTGTCAACTTACATTTTATTTCTCTGTCGTTTTTTACTCCATGCATATCCAGCGTTCCCTTCAATGTAATATCGTATACACTGTCTTTGGTGAAATCAATATCTTCCACTATCACCATGTCTAAAATGGAAGAAGGAAATTTATCGCTCTCCATATAATTTTCATTGAAGTGCTCCTGCATCAATCCATCTTTAAACACAAATGATGTTTGCGCTACCTTGGAATAAACTTTTTTGGTTTGTGTATTGATTACGCAAACGGCTACTTTAGAAGTAGCTTCAATATCTTCCAAAGGGCTGGCTGAGAAGAAGTGGATTTTACCCTTTGTGCAAGCATAGGTGTTTGCATATTTATCTGCTTGGGCAAAAAGCGCAATGGATAAAAAGGTAAAAACAGAAGTGATTATCGCTTTCATAAAAATGCTTTCTACAGAGGGTAACAATTATCCCGCCATCTTTTAATGGCATTAAGTTCTGAAGTATCAATAGGTGTGGCAAAGCCTTGCGGCATGTGTGGTGTACAGGTAAATTCCATTACACAAAAAAACTTAGTGTTTGTTTTAGCTGCTGAAACGGAATGGGGAAAATCGTCAAGAATTACGTTTGAACTTGCTGTAGCCGCATCGTGACAGCCACTTGATGCGCATTGATTGTCCAGAATTGCCTTAACAGATTTTGTGTAGGTGTTCAGCGTGTCTGCCTGAATACAATCTGGCGGAACAGGCATTTTGTCTTTCGTACAACTACCAAAATAAAAAATAGCAATAGCGATAAAAATCAGCAATCCTACGTTTTTCATCTTTATTGTTTAACAAGTTTTTTGGTGACAAACGCTCCTCCAACATTCAACTGTAACAAATAAATTCCAGCAGGTAAATCATTCGTGTTGAACTCGCGAACAAACCTTCCTTGTGCTATTTTTTCATTCAACAACTGACTTACTTCTTTTCCATCTAAGGAAAATAGTTGGGCTGAAACCGTTTCGGTCACTTTTGCGTCAAACGAAATGCTGAACTCATTTGAAATTGGATTTGGAAAAATATTTAGTTCAGAAATTTTGTTGCTTATATCTTCGATGAAAGAAGGTGCTTCTTGAATTGGAATCACCCCTTTGTAAATAGTCCCCTCTGCACTATTAGGAGTTGCTGATGATGCATTGCACACATTATAAGAGTAATAAAAAATTACAGGGCCAGTGCCGGCAGCGGGCGCAGTCCATTTATAAGCCCAGTTATGCGTAGAGTTTGAATTGAGATGACCCATATACTGTCGAGTGCCGGTAGCAACACTTGTATTAATTTTCGTAGTGGCAGTATTAGTTACTTGCATGGTTCCTGCTTTTGCATTAGCTGCATCAAGTGCTACAATTTGAAATCCATAAAAAGGATTAGTGGTTGCAATTAGGTTAATGATAAACGCCATGTTGTAAACAGTATTTGGCGTGTAAACAAAACCCGTCAACGGAGTGGTAGGTGAACCTGTGCCAATGGTAATTCCATAGTCGTTTGCTCCGGGTGTTTGTGAGGGCGTGGCATGACAACCGCTACGCGCACAACTATTGCTAGTTACCGGGTCGCCTGAATTGCCTGCAGGGGGTGAGGTTATTTTAGAGTTAACATTATTGGTGGTTACTAGCACTAAAACAGTAATCATAAAAAAGCAACTGAGTAAATACTTTTTGTTCATTTTCTAATTTTTAAAGTGAGGTATAAATGTATGAAATCTAAATCTGTTGTAATTGTAAAAATCAGCTTTTCTCTTGCAAAACTTGTTGCGTAGATTTTTTTGAAAGCACTCTACGCACAATTTTTTCAATTTTGCCTTTCTCATCTATCACAAAAGTTTGGCGGTGCAAACCATCATAATGCCGTCCATACAAAACCTTGGGTCCCCAAACACCGTAGGCAGTTATAATTTTTTTCTCTTCATCTGCCAGCAATGAAAAAGGAAGTTTGTATTTAGCAATAAATTTTTTGTGACTCTCGCTGTTGTTTGGACTAACCCCTAAAATTTCAAATCCCTTCTTCTTCAGCATTGAGTAATTATCGCGAAAATCACATGCTTCAACGGTGCAAACCGGTGTATCGTCTTCGGGATAGAAATACAGAATCAATTTTTTGCCGGCAAAATCTTTCAGCTGAACGGTGTTTCCGTTTTCGTCTTTCGCTTTAAAGGTAGGGGCTTTTTCGCCTTCGTTGAGATTAGTCATACTTTTTTTAGAGCGGTGAAAATAAGAATCCGTTGATGGCATTTGTTTTTGCTCCATCAACCGATTACTTAAATGTGCATTCTGTTTTTAATGCGCTACAACGAATGTTTTATTCCGTTTAACTCCTGCGGCCGTAAAGTGAAAGAGATATTGGCCGGAAGGCAATTTTGCCACCGAATACTTGAGTCCATTAATGCCCAAGGCCGAAGGGAGTTTTACTTCGTCCATCAATTTTCCACTCATGTCAAAAACTTGTAAAGAAGCCAGTGTTTGTTCAGGCAAAAAATAACTGAGTTGTGTTTCGTTAGTTGAAGGGTTTGGTACCAAGTCATAAAATTGGGGAGTAGAAACAATAGTGTTTAAAGGTTCGTTGATCGCTGTGGTTCCTGTTGTGTCGGTAATGTCAACCAGTGTGGTTGTATCTGTAACAATATTTTCATCACCTGTTTGGTAAAGCGTGTAAGCAAAATAAATCAACATCATTTCATCGGTAGTCGATTCACCGCGACTAACATCCTGCGGAGGTGAGCTAGGATTGTGGTGATTGTGCGCAGTATTGTCATAGGTAGCAAAACCGAATAGTTTACTCTGCTTAGGAATGCGTATCAAATTCCGGAACCCGTATGAACCTTGCCAATGAAAATCCCAATCATTTATTTTTACCAATGGAATAGTATCGTTGACCGGTGTTACTACATAACTTAACCAAGATTTGCAAATGAGATGTGCGTGTGGAGCCACACTTAGAACGGTAATGTCGGCCAGGTTCGGCAGTTGAAAATATTCTTCAAAAGTAACGATGCTATCAGCCGGAATGAACAAAGGTCCATTCACCAAACTTGTTTGATGATTAAGGATAGGCGCAAGCGAAACAGTTCTTAAACTTCCTGTTGATAGTTTGAAGTTAATTCTTGTGCTATCTAATTTATTGGCGCTTCCAGCAGGATAGTGTATTTGAACGACCAAATCGGAATTTGCATAAATTTTGATTCCCATGTTTGGTGGAAGATACGAGGGTTGAGAACCGGGAACCCAACCGGCAACTAATATGGGTTGTCCTGTAATTCCTATCCCGCCAAAACTTGTATACCCTGCTTCGGGTGTTGCGTTATCTAACGCAGCAGCTTGGCCTGTGGTATCTTGATAAACTAAAACGTGATGAACAATTGATGAATTGCCCGGGAGCACTTCAATGCCGGTAATAAACTCAGTTTGTAAAAGGTTAGTAGGAATTACAAAACAGGTATACAAATCATTTACCTGTGATGAAGGCACGGTAAAGTTTGGAATGCGTAACGACAAATCAGGTGTACCCAAAGCCGAAGCGTTACTGTAAGTTGGTTTTGCCGGAGCCAGTGAAGTGTCGCCAGATGGCGAGCCTCCGACTATCCATTGATTTATTTTGTTGATGTCGACAGTCGAAAGAATTCGCTCATGTGCAAATCTGCGGTACGCAGCATCGGGTGGCCAAGGCGGCATTTTTTTGCTGGTAACGTCATTGGAAATGTCGAATCGATTATCAAAGGCATCTTGATAACTGAGCAAAGAAAATGGAGCAAGTCCGCCTTCATGATGACAACTTGTACAGCTATTGTAAAGTATAGGCGCAATGTCTGTACTCCAAACGGGAAGTTGTGCTTTTGCTAGAGTGGTGGTAAAAACTAAAAACAGGAGTAAAAAATTTTTCATGCTACTTGATTATTTTCTTTCTCCAAATGTAAAAAAAAAGGTGCTTGCTTTTGGCAACATCAAGAAGTAGAAGGTTTTTAGATTTGATGGCAACAAAAATTCATGAGCAATTTTTTAAGAAACATCATTCTGCTATCCATCTTGGCAATTAGTTTCTTCATGCACCTTAAAGATTTCTCAAAAGATTTAATGAGCATTCATGTGTGGCGACAAACGCAAACACAAAGCACCATCATTAATTTTTACGAAGAGGATATGAATATTCTCCATCCTCGAAGAAACGACCGCGCTAATGGTGATGGCATTTTCAGAATGGAGTTTCCTTTAATGCAATGGCTGGTTGCTTGCGCTTATAAAGTTTTTGGAAATCATCTGTTCATTACTAGAGTTTGCATGTTTATCATAGGGTTATTTACAATACTCGGAATCTATCAATTGCTTCATAGTCTTTTTCGAAGCACCACACTTTCACTAATGGGTGCGTGGGCTTTTAATTTTTCGCCCTGCTTTTATTACTACACCATTAATCCCATTCCCGATAATTTGGCGTTGTGCTGTTCCGTTTGGGGCATTGCTTTTTTCTTTATGTGGCAGAACAACCAACAATGGTTACATCTGGTTTTAGCAGGAGTATTGTTAAGTATTGGCTCGCTTTGCAAACTACCTTTCGTTGTTTACTATATCGTTCCCCTTTTCTTTTTTGGGTTGCAACTTTTTCAAAAAAAACTGGATGGCAAAAAGATAATCTCCGCAATTGTTCTTTTTACGCCATTGGTATTGCCCTTGCTTTGGTATGTAACTGTAATGCCTCAATGGAACGGAAACATGATTGTAAAAGGCATGTTCAACAATCGGGAAACAACAAATAGAATAGTTGAGTTTCTGCTTCATAATTTGATTTCCACATTACCCGAACTATTGCTCAATTATGGTTCGGTGCTTTTTTTTCTAGCGGGGTTTTATTTTTTGTTTACAAAAAGAGCTTTCAAAGATTCTCGATTTCTGCTGATGCTTGCCTGGAGTGTTGTGGTCCTTATCTATTTTTTGTTTGAGATTAACGCCATTGGTGTTGACCACGATTATTATCTTTTTCCGTTCTATCCGTTGCTGTTTATGTTGGTAGCATATGGTGCATATCATATGTATAACTCAAACGTCAAATTTGTTCAATACTTAACCGTCCTACTTCTGCTTTTGCTGCCACTCACATGTTATTTAAGAATGCAGTCAAGATGGAATCCTGAACTACCCGGCTTCAATAAAGATTTGTTGGTTTATAAAACCGAGCTTCAGAATGCTGTTCCAAAAAATGCCTTGGTAGTAGTTGGAAACGATGTGTCGCACTTTATCTTCTTCTATTACATTGACAAAAAAGGATGGGGGTTTCACAATGATGAATTGACTACCGAACAACTGGAACTAATGATTGAACACGGAGCCAAGTATCTGTATACTGATTCAAGAAATATTGATGCGGATGCAGGAATTAAAAATCACCTTGACAAACTGGTTCTTGAAAAAGGAACGATTAAAGTTTACAGCTTAAAAAAATCTTCTTCCGAATAGTAGTAGGGCATATCTTATTACATCGTAAACTTCATTTCTACTTCCGAGCGATTATTTCTTTCATCAGTTACTACCACTTTGAATAAGTGTTCGCCAGTCGAAAGGTTTTGGTCGAGCGAGTGAGTGAGCATGGAAAACTTTGCATCGTAAACGGTTACTACCCATTTGCCATCAACATAAGTATCAAAGTCAATGATGCCGCTGAGATTATCGGTAATTTTGATGAGAATTTTTTTGTAAAGCCGCATGTTTCTGTTCGGCACTACGTTCAGTATTTTTACTTGCGGCAGCGTGGTATCTAACTTCACATAGTATGTTCCAAACTCGCGCGCTTTAGTAGTTATAAAACCGTTTTCAAATTTTCCTCCGCGCGAAGTGGTAGCACCAGTGCCATCTTTGTAAATGACTATGGCTTTATCTGCAAAAGCAGGATTTAAGTTTTCGGTTTTAATGCTTAAATCAAACCAATCGAATACTTGCGTATTACTATTATCAAGCTGATAAATTTTTGAAAAGAAATTCGGCTCGGTGGAAAGTGCCGAAGAGAAATTGAAGAATACATGATCGAACAGACAACCTAAAGGCAACTTCATTTTAATGTCAGAATTGGAGAACTCGTTTTCGTGGTCGAAGTCGAAGCGCGTGGTGTATTTCAATTCTTTTTCTTTAAGCAGTTGGCTTGTTTTATCATATTGCAGTTTGAATTTTACAAGCGCAACGTTACCTGCATAATCGCTTACCTCTAAATGAATGTCGTGCGCTTTGCCATCACTCAAATTAATTACCCCGCTGTTTTCTAAACTGCAATAAACAGGGCAGTGATTTCCGGGCTCTACAAAACATTTATGAAAAGTTCGATGCGCTTCGTTCATAAAAATAGGATAGTCGGTATGGCTGAGCACATCACGCTTGTCTGAAAAAGCGATCCTGTCCATCTTGTATTCGTAAATCATTTTATCGCCATCAAAAACGGTGATGTTGTAAATGCCGATGTGCGCATCAGAAAGATTGATAACGTCAAATGTGTTAACAGAAATTCCGATTTGGGTTGAATTCAATTTTACAATTCCGCCTGTTACTTCATATACACCAAGCTTTCCAAAAACTTTTGTGCGGTAACCATCGCTTTTGTTTTTTAAATCATCGAGCGCATAGAATTTTAAAAAACTCACCAACGGTTTCATATCGTCTTTCAGTTTGTAACCAAACAATAATGGGTTGTAAACTCTTTCTAATGAATCGCGAATTTCGAAATGCAAATGCGGACCACCACTACCGCCTGTGTTCCCGCTTAGTGCAATCGTGTCCCCTTTCTTAACCAGAATTTCTTGGGGTAACAATTTAAAATCAACGGCAAAACTTTCTTTAGCATATTGCTCAGCGCGTAAGCGTGCCATCAATTGCGCGTTGAATTTTTGCAGGTGTCCGTATGCCGTTACATATCCATTCGGGTGCGTAATGTAAAGCGCATTTCCATAACCCGCTCCTGAAACATTGATGCGCGAAATGTATCCATCAGCCACAGCAAACACCGCGTGACCTTCTTCTTGATTTGTTCTAAAATCTAAGCCTGTATGAAAATGCAATCTGCGTGGCTCTCCGAAATTTCCAACAATGGTAAGCGGAGAAATATCGAGAGGAGAAGAGAAATAATTAGAATCAGTCGGAAGTCGGAAGTCGGAAGTCGGAAGTTGCAGACTGTCGGTTAAAGTTTGCAAATTGCTCGTTGTTGGTTGAGTGATAACAACTGCATGAAACGAAGTATTCAGCAATACGATTAGGGAAAGCAAAAAGGTAGTCGCAAGAATTTTCATAACAGCTGTACGCTTGTTTCAAAAATAAATCTTGCGTATGGTTGTAAAAGACAAACGATTCACATGCTATGTGAAACTGCTTTTGATTTCAGACAAGTTTATCAATATCAGCGGCCAGCTTTCTGTCTTTCTCTGTTACTATATTTCCTTCGCTGTGTGTGTTGAGTGTAATCTCCACGCGGTTCCAAACGTTTACCCAATAAGGATGGTGGTCTTGTTTTTCGGCAAGCAATGCCACACGTGACATAAATGCAAAAGCTTCGGAAAAGTCTTTGAAGGTGAAGGTGCGTTTGAGGGAGTTATTTTCTTCTGTCCACATATTTGATGAGACAATTAGTTGATTAGCAAATTAGCAGATGAAAATACAAGATGCTTCACTTCGGAAACCTCGTTCAGCATGACAACTACTTAAACGACCAATCGTATTTATCCAAATTGGTCAAACACAATTTAAGCAAATCAATATTGCCTTTTATATCGGCTTTGTGTGCCATTTCAATTACTGAATGAATGTGACGGGTAGGAATTGAAACCGCCCCGGCAATAGTTCCGTTAGGTGCCATACGCTGCATGCCGGCAGTGTCGGTTCCGCCAGCAGGAAGCAATTCGGGTTGCCATTTAATTTTGTTTTTGTCGGCAAGTTCTTTCATGTATTTCACCATGCGGTAATCGCATATAGCCGATGAATCCATAATTTTTATGGCTACTCCATCTCCAAGTTTCGTAACACTCTCTTCGGGTTTTGCTCCCGGTGTATCGAAAGCAATAGTGGTATCAATACAAAAACTGAATTCAGCTCCAATGTGATGTGCAGCTACTTGTGCACCGCGAATACCTACTTCTTCCTGCACCGTAAAAATGCCGTAGAAATCGTAAGGAATACTTTTGCCTTTCAACTCGCGAAGTGTTTCAATAAGAATAAAAACAGCTACACGGTTGTCAATGCTTTTGCAGTTTACACATTCTCCCATTTCAATCAATTCGCGCTCGCGGGTAACGGTGCTGCCTACTTCTACAATCTTTACCACTTCTTTGCGGGGCATACCGAGGTCAATGAAAAAATCAGTGAGATGAAGTGGTTTGATTCGTTCTTCGGCTGTCATTAAGTGAATAGGTTTAGTGCCCATTACACCTATCACATCTTTTTTGCCGTGAACAATTACACGCTGCGCGGTTAATGTTTTAGGGTCGAAGCCGCCCAGCGGATGAAAACGCAAAAACCCATTCTCATCAATATGATGAACAATGAAACCAATTTCATCCATGTGCGCAGCTGCCATTACTTTTTTGGCACTGCTCTTACCTTTTTTAACCGCTATGAGATTGCCCATATGGTCAATAGAAATATCATCGGCAATATTTTTCAGTTCGCGTTGAATGAGTTCGCGCACTTTTTGTTCGTGACCCGGAACACCCGGCAATTCACAAATTTCTTTTAGAAGGGAAACATTAATCATAATTGGAGAATTGAGATTTTTTAGTAAAACAAACTTAGAATTTGTTTGCAGTTTATTGTTGAACAGATTCGCGCTGGTAATAACCTGTGCCGTCATACACGCGTTTAGCGGGGGCTTTCAAGCAGACTTCGCTACAGCAACCTTCCATTTTCCAGCCGCATGTTTCGCATAAAACAAAATGTTCGTTGCACTCAGCATTGGCGCAATTAACCATGTGTGCCGATTTTTTGTTACAAATTTTGCAAGTAGAAACAATCGATGGCTCAACAGAATTTACATCTACCACTACTCTGTTATCGAACACATACAATTTGCCTTCAAAGTTTTTGCCTCCGGTTTCTTTAGCATACTTGACTACACCTCCATCAACCTGATAAACATTTTTAAAACCATTCTGTAAAAGATAACCACTTGCCTTTTCGCATTTGATTCCACCTGTACAGTAGGTAACCACCTTCTTATCTTTTAAATGTTCGAGTTGTTTTAGCTGCTCAGGAAAATCGCGGAAGTTATCGATGTCGAGTTTCAATGCGTTTTTAAAATGCCCGACACCGCTTTCATAATTAGAGCGCACATCTATAAACACGACATCATCCTGCTCAATCATTTCATCTACCTCTTTCGGTTTTAAATGTATGCCGGTGGTTAGATTAGGGTCAACATTTTTTATGCCGCGTAAACTGCTGTGCACTATTTCGGGTTTAAAGCGCACGTATAATCTTTCGAATGTTGGTGCATCAACTTCATCAATTTTAAACTCAATGCCTTCGAACATTGGGTTCGATTTTATGGTGTCCATATATTTTTTGCACTGCACTACAGTTCCCGAAACAGTTCCGTTCAATCCCTCTTCGGCAACTATTATTCTTCCTACAATTCCTAAGCGTTCGCAAAATTCCAAATGGTGTTGCGCAAACTCTTCGGCACCGGGAATGCGCGTGTATTTGTAATAAAGTAAGGTCTGATATGGTTTCATTGAAGCGCGAAGATAATTCATTGGCGCATTTTGTAAATGATGTGCATCATGCAAGCAGAAAATCTATTTTTGAAATACAAATGCAACTTACACAAAGGCGCTAAGCCGCTAAGAAAAATGCAATTATTACTTTGTGTCTTCGTGTAAATAAATAAACCACCAACTATGTATTCTATTCAGCAACGCTTACAGAAAGATGTAGAAGAAATTAAAGCCAGCGGACTTTATAAAACCGAAAGAATTATTACCTCACCCCAAGGTGCCGAGATTCAAGTGAACGGAATAACAGTTCTTAATTTCTGCGCCAACAATTATCTCGGTCTTTCATCGCACCCTAAAGTTTTAGAAGCTGCAAAACAAGCAATGGACACGCACGGCTATGGCATGAGCAGTGTGCGGTTTATTTGCGGCACGCAGGATATTCATAAAGAGCTGGAGCAAAAGATTTCTGAATTTCTGGGAACAGAAGACACTATACTTTATGCTGCTGCTTTTGATGCTAATGGCGGAGTGTTTGAACCTCTCTTCAATGAAGAGGATGCAATTATTAGTGACGAATTAAATCACGCTTCTATAATTGATGGGGTGCGTTTATGCAAAGCAGAGCGATTGCGCTATAAGAATAATGACATGGAAGATTTGGAAGCGCAACTAATTGCAACGCAAAAAAACCGTTCGCGCATTATAGTTACTGACGGAGTTTTTTCAATGGATGGAACGATTGCGCAGCTTGATAAAATTGTTGCGCTGGCAGATAAATACAAGGCCATGATAATGGTAGATGAATGTCACGCTTCGGGGTTTATTGGTAAAACAGGAAGAGGCACACCGGAGTATTGTGGTGTGCACGGAAAGATTGACATCATTACCGGAACGCTCGGCAAAGCATTGGGCGGAGCGAGCGGTGGTTTTACCAGTGGCAAAAAAGAAATTATAGAGCTGCTTCGTCAGCGTTCGCGTCCTTATCTTTTTAGTAACACATTAATGCCCGCTATTGTTGGTGCTTCTATTGCCGTATTAGATATGTTGAGCGAAACCACCGCACTGCGCGATAAGCTCGAGACCAACACAAAATATTTTCGCGAAAAAATGACGGCTGCGGGTTTTGATATTAAGCCCGGTGTACATCCTATTACACCGGTTATGCTATACGATGCAGTGTTGGCGCAAAACTTTGCTGCCAAACTTTTAGACGAAGGTATTTACGTTATTGGTTTTTTCTTTCCGGTGGTGGCAAAAGGCAAAGCGCGTATTCGTGTGCAGGTAAGTGCCGCGCATGAGCGCGAACATTTAGACAAATGTATTGCTGCGTTTACGAAAATTGGAAAAGAGCTCGAGGTGTTGTAGAGATAATTCATTTCTATATTTACAACAAAACTATAAATCATGGCTCCATTCAAATACGTTACTAATGCAAATGGCGAAACAGATGGAATCTTTATTGATATCAAATCGCTTCGCAAAAAAATTAAGAAGAATACCGATTTGGTAGATTTGTTTGAAGACCTTGAGGATATGGTATCGGTTGAGCTTTCTAAAAATGAAAAGTCAGTTTCTTATAAAGCCGCACGAAAAGAAATCTTCGGAAGAAAATAAATCGAAGAAGTACACCATTACCATTAAATCGAGAGCACTAAAAACGCTTAAGAAAATTCCAAAAACATTTTGCTGTTAAAATCGATGCTGCAATACAAGCATTATCTACAGAACCACGTCCCTCAGGTTGTAAAAAACTTGAAGGATATCAAAATACTTATCGGATTCGCTTTGCTGATTATAGAGTAGTTTATACTGTGGCGGATGATAAGTTGGTAGTAGATGTAATAAGTATTGGCGACAGAAAAGAAATTTACAAAGGATTGTGAAAAATTGTAGTCTGTTAGATTCTACAACAACCCACTCACAATCGTATCAATATCTAAACCTTCGGCTTCGGCTTTGTAGTTTTTGAAAACACGATGGCGAAGCACCGGAAGTGCAATTGCTTTTACATCTTCAATATCGGGTGAATATTTTCCCAATGATGCTGCATGGCATTTAGCCCCTAGCACTAAATATTGCGAAGCGCGTGGTCCCGCACCCCAACTAATGTAGTTGTTTACAGATTTTGGTGAGGAAGGTAAATTAGGTCTGGTCTTCACCACCAACTTCACAGCATATTCCAACACGTTATCAGCAATTGGAATTCTGCGAATCAGCTGCTGAAAATAAATGATTTCCTGCGCGGTCATTTTGGTGTTCAGTTTCACTTTCAGTCCCGAAGTAGTGCTCTTCACCACATTTATTTCTTCTTCAAAAGTTGGATAATCTAAGTTGATAGAAAACATAAAGCGGTCGAGTTGCGCTTCGGGCAGCGGATAAGTTCCTTCCTGCTCAATAGGATTTTGTGTGGCCAAAACAAAAAACGGCAAATCGAGTTTGTGGCGTGTGCCGGCTACCGTTACGCTACGCTCCTGCATAGCTTCGAGCAATGCCGCTTGTGTTTTAGGTGGTGTACGGTTTATTTCATCGGCCAAAACTATGTTCGCGAAAATTGGGCCACGGTTAAAATTAAAGGTGCGATTCTCATTCAAAATTTCAGAGCCAATAATATCACTCGGCATTAAATCGGGAGTAAACTGAATGCGATTGAAACTTAAATCAAGCACTTCGGAAATAGTATGCACTAAAAGCGTTTTAGCCAAACCGGGAACGCCAATCAACAAACTATGCCCGTCACCAAAAACCGAAAGGAGCACATTCTTAACCACGTCTTCCTGACCCACAATTATACGGGCCACTTCGGCACGCAATTCTTTATACCTGACTGCAAATGCATCTAATCCTTCTACGTCTGAGTTATACATTGATTATTTGTTTTGTTCTTGTTGGCAAATAAAGAAAATCCATTCGCTAATTCACCAACCACTTTTCTATTTGTCCGCAGGTTTTCATTTGGTCATCAATACGTACAAAATTTTTAGAGCGGTGCAATTTTATCCATTGCTCCAATGCCTTCTGTTGTTTTTCTGATTTTGCTGCCGTCTGAATTTTTGAATAGTCTTGATCTAAATTTGCTTTATGCGGTTTGGTTTCGGTCTTTAACCAAACTATACGGTATCCTTTTTTTATTTCTCCGGTGCGGTCTTGCGTGCTATGACCCAACACATCCGAGTACTCTCCTACTTTTAGTCTATCGAGCGAAAGAATAAGCGTTCCATCAATATCCGGCTTTTCAAAATAAGTAGTTCCGGTTTTCGGATTCGTCATTAAGCCGCCTACACTTTTTGATTGCTCATCTTCCGAAAAATTGTTTACCGCTTCTCTCCAACTTAACGAGTCAACACGAAGTTCATGCAGAATACTATCCATGCGATCGGCCACTGCAGTTAAGTCAGAAGGGGTAGTTTGCGCTTTCACTAAAATGTGACGCGCCTTTCTTTTTTCTCCGCGAATTTCATCCACTATAGCAATATGAAACCCGAAAGGACTTTCAAACACTTCGCTCACCTCGCCTTCTTTTAATTTAAAAATTACCGATTCAAACTCGGGAACCATTTCTCCACGCTCTACCATCCCCAAACTTCCACCATCACGGGCGCTACCATCGTCCTGCGAGTTAATCATAGCCTGCACCGAAAAATCTCCGCCTTTAACAATGTTTTCGCGCACATCTTGAATTTTTTTCAGGGCATAATCTTTTGAATACTGATTCACCTTAGGAAACATAATGATTTGACCTATCTCTAATTCTGAGTTAAAATAAGGAACACTATCAACCGGGATGCGGTCAAAAAAATCTTTTACTTCTGCAGGTGTTACTTTTAAGCCGGTAAATGCTTTGCCTTTCATTTTGTCAGCTAGCAATTGCTTTTCGATATCGTCTTTGAAATCATCTTTTAACTCCAGAACCGATTTACCATAATACTCTTCCAGCTTTTCTTTTGATCCAAAAATGGAAATGAAATATTTGATTCTTCGGTCAAGCTCGGCTTCCACTTCATCGGGGCTGGTGGTAACGCTATCGAGCAATGCTTGTGAAAGAAACAAACGCTCTAGCAGCAGGTTGTCGAAAATGTTACAGCGCGTATCCTCGGGTAAAGGCTGCCCTTGATTCTGATTTAACATTTGCTGATACTGCGATTCAACATCGGATAGCAGAATGGTGTTATCGCCAACCACCGCTAGCACTTTATCTATCTGAATAGCCTGCGATGAAACGAACATAGCCGCACACAACACTATGATCACTGAAAATATTTTACGGCTTACAATCATTTTATGGTTTTGAATTTTTGAGTTCATGGAGTATCAAATTTATTATTCGGCTTTGGGTAACGCTGCTTCTTTCTTTTTCTTATCTAAAAACACAAATATTCCAACCGAAAGCCCAAAGCGCGAAGTAGGCAACACTTTCGTATAACCCGAAACATTTGCATACAATAAAGTTTCAATCGAAATGTGGTCGTTCACAAAGTAAGCAATACCGGCTGCGCCATAGAGCGCAAAACCATGTGTGCCCGAAACACTGCTTTTGCGCATGGTGGTGGTGGTAAGGTAAGCAGGGTTAAATACTATAACCCCTTTCAATTGTTTTTTGCCGGGGTAATACCGAAACAAAGCCCCAATTGCCGAACTGTAAGTGGTAGTAGTAACATATTCGTTTTTGCGTGTGTCGAAAGTTTTGTTGCTTGCAATATTAAAACTGTAGCGTGCGCCTATTACAAAACTGCGAACCACTACTACCCCAAGATTTGGAGAAACACCAAGATTAAATCCGCTGTTTTTGCCAATGAAAGAAACGTTGATATCGGCACTGCCACCC
The DNA here is from genome assembly GCA_947479455.1 of Bacteroidota bacterium. Classification (GTDB taxonomy): domain Bacteria; phylum Bacteroidota; class Bacteroidia; order Chitinophagales; family LD1; genus Bog-950. Next base: position 115,378 of record CANJZE010000007.1, on the reverse strand, counting down.
ACAAAATATTTTCCCTTTTCGACCTGCGCATTAGCACAAAACGAAAGAAGAACGAAAATAATTGCCCAATACTTTTCCATTTTACTTAACTAAAATCTCAAACGATTTTGATTTAATACCATCTTGTTCAATCTTCTTATACACTCTTTCTATCAATTGCAATCTGCGCTTTTCAATCATGGCTTTTACAATTGGCTCGCGCACAAACTCTAATGGCGATGGTGAATCTTTTTTCATGACATCGCCCATTCGAATAAACCATGAAGCCTCTTCGGTTTTAAACTCCTTAAACTCTCTTGATGCCGCCAGTGCATTAATATCGTAATCACTGAGCGGAAAGTTTTTCAAAATATTTTCATCAGTATACCACATGCCTTTGTCGAGCACATAACTCATCGCAAACTCTTTGCAGTACCCTTCCAGTTTGCGCTGGTCTTCTTCATCCTTCGGTTTTAAAATCCATTTGCGTGCATCGGCTAAACCCGGTGCATCCTTTTTCACCTTTACCCAGAACAAAAGACAAACATCATCTTCCAACGGAAAATCAGTCTTCATTTTTTCATACCAGGTATTCAACTCTTCATCTTTAATAACCGTATCGAGTTTCTGATTGATGAGCGCTTTTTCGTACTCATATAGAGTAAGCTCTTCGCGATAATCTTCTACTTTTTTGGCAATGCCCACATCATCGGCAGGAATATTATCAATGGCTTTTTGCAGCAATAGTTTTCTGCGCACCCAGTTCTCGGCATAGTTTTTTAAAACATCGCTGCTGTCTTTTCCCTTCAGTCCCTTGGTGAGCGATTGCATGTCAGAAATATACAGATACTCATCATTCACCCTTGCAATTACATCCTTATCAACCGTTGCTTTCTTTTTAAAAAAAGAGCAAGAAGCAATTGAGGCAATAAGAAAAAAGAGGAGGGCGTTTCTCAAGAAATTATTTTTATGACAATCAACATAAAGAAACAAAGGCACAAAGAACTAAAAACCCGATTGGTTTTGTTAGCGTCCTTGTGCCTTTGTGTAAAAAGCAGTTTTTATATAGCCGCTTTGCTTATTTTTTTATCAGCGATTTGAAAACACTTTCATCTACACTAACCGGATACTTGTTTCGCAATTCCGCTAACCAGGTTTTTTCCAAAAATTCCTGATAGTCTGAAACGATATAGCCCTTCGCTTCTTTCAAACTCTTCGGCTCAGGATTTACAATTTGCTTTACCAGAATAAACTGGAAACTGCTGTCGTTAATTTTCTTGATAGGCGTTAAGCCCGGCTTCCAGTCAATTTTGTCAACCACATCATACTGGCCTTTTTCGTATTTGCCGCCAATAGTTGAAACGTGAGCCTTCGTTCCTTCTTTGTTCAACTTGGTTTTAATTTCATCGGCACCTTTTTTCTTCTGCGCTAATTTGTAAGCATCGTTACAAATTTTTTCATCGTTGCTGTTGTAGATTTCTACTTCTGCACGATTCTGCCACATGTATTTTTGTTCATTGTTCTTTCGGAAGGCTTCCAAACCTGTAGTGTCTTTCACTGCTTTTGTCCAAACTTGTTTGTCCATCAATTCAAACAAAAGAATTCCGTCTTTGTATTCCTTCATCAAGTTTTTGAATTCTGGCTTCTTGGTTTCCAAAGTGCCTTCTTCATACTCTAAACATTTTGAGTTTACAAAGCCATCGTAGTATTCGTTGAGCAAAGCATCTTTAGTTTTGTCGTTGCGCTGTTTCGAATTCTTCTCTACAAAATCAACAAAGTCTGCCTGTGTGTAATTTTTTCCTGCCAACACAAACAACACTTTGCTGTTCTTTAAAATGCTGTCGGCTCTCCAGTTTCCTTTGCTAAGTGAGCTATCTACCTTTGCGGCAAAAGCAGTTTTTACTTCCGGGTATTGAACAAAACCGTTTTCCTTTTTAATTCTTTCTACCAATACCGACTTAGCCACCTGCGAGCGCGAATCTCTTTCCACTCTCTTTTTCAAATCGCTTTTTGCTTCGCTGAACGGAGCAATGTCGCGTTTCTCTAACCGCTTAATGATATGATAACCGAATTGCGTTTTAACCGGCTTGGTGTAGTCGCCATCTTTTTGCAAAGTGAAAGCCGCATCTTCAAATTCAGGAACCATGCGAACCGAAGAGCCCGAACCGAACCACTGCAACTCTCCGCCTTTTACGCGCGTTGCTTTATCATCTGAATTATTTTTTACTGCCTCTTCAAAACTTACTTTGCCGATGGTAATTAAAGCATATACCGAATCAATTCTCTTTTTCACTGAATCCTGTTGTTGTGTAGTAGCTTTCTCCGGAAAACGAAGCAATAAATGCGCAGCATGAATCTGTCCGCGTGCAGCGCGCGAGTCGTTCAATCTCACCAAGTGGTAACCAAACTCGGTGCGAACGGGCTGACTCAATTCACCTTTCTTTATAGTATAGGTTACTGTTTCAAAAGGATAGATGGTTCCAAACACTGTGAACCAACCTATGTTTCCTTCGTTGGTTTTTGCCGAAGGGTCTTCAGAACTTTCCTTAGCTACTTTTTCAAAAGCTTCGCCTTTTTCAATTCGCTTGCGCAGTGCAGTTATTTTTTTAAACGCTGCCAAAGTATCAGCAGGGTTTGCGTTTTCATCGCAACGAACCAAAATATGGCTGGCGTTTACTTCAGTTTTCGATCGCTCGTAAGCTTCGGTAATCAACTTGTCCGAAATTTCGCGGTCGGTCAAATAAGACTTGGCTAATTGCTTTCTGTATCCTTCTAGTTCGCTCTTCAAACTCACGATTGTATCGAGGTGAAGTGCTTCTGCTTCTTTCACTTTAAGGCGAAAATTTTCATACAGGTTTAAATAATCGCGTAGGCTTTTTTCGCTGTAATCTGCCTGATTGTTTACGTTGTTTTTGTTGTAAACGTAAGTGAAGTCGCTAACGGTTACTTTATCGCCACCGGCAGTAAAGAGGGTGCGCGTGTCGTTATTGTTTTGTGCAAATGCTGAGAAGGCAAACAGGACTAAGGAATAAATAGCTGCAATTTTCTTCATACCGGGTTTGTTTTTTAATGGGCGGCAAATATTACTACCCGCTTTTTAAGGAGGGGCGAAGTTAGAATTTTTTAACAGCGGGCAAAGGGGAGAGAACGGCTCTATGCCTCGACTAATACGATTACAGAAAAACTATTTTCGCCCGTATGAAGAAGAAAGAAAAAAAGTTTTTGCAGGGCTTAGAGGTAACCGATATTTCGAGCGAAGGAAAAGGTATAAGCAAGGTAGAAGGCAAAGTGATTTTTACCGATTTTGCCGTGCCGGGCGATGTGGTGGATGTGGAGTTGCGCAAAAGCAAAAAGAGTTTTTCGGAAGCTATTATTACGCAACTGCACACAGCTTCTCCGCTGCGTGTGCAGCCGCAATGCTCGCACTTTGGTGTGTGTGGCGGCTGCAAATGGCAACATATTGATTATGCCGAGCAGTTGAAGTTCAAACGAAAAATTGTGGCTGATGCATTTGAACGCATAGGCAAAATTGACTTTCCCGAAATTCCTGAAACCATTGGCTGCGCAGAAAATTTTTATTACCGCAACAAACTCGAATTTGCTTTTACCGACCGTAGCTGGCTCACCGAAGAACAAATTAGCAGCGGAGAAAATTTTGAGCAGCGCAACGCGCTCGGCTTTCATGTGCCCAATAGTTTTTCGGGAGTAGTTGATATTGAAAAATGTTTTCTGCAAGCCGACCCATCGAACCAAATACGAATTGCGATTAAGGAATTTGCGTTAAAAAACGGTTACACGTTTTTCAATTTAAAACAGCAGAACGGCTTGTTGCGCAATTTGCTCATACGCACTACTTCTATTGGAGAACTACTCGTGCTGGTTTCGTTTTTCGAAAACGATGAAGCAAAAATTGAAGCCTTGCTGAGTTTTGTGGCGGAGAGTTTTCCCGCTATTTCTTCCTTACAATACGTTATCAATCCAAAACGAAATGATACCATTTACGATTTGGAAACCAAGGTTTACAAAGGCAAAAACCATATCATTGAAAAACTCGGCAACTATCAGTTCAAGATTAATCCCAAGAGTTTTTCCCAAACCAATTCGGTGCAGGCAAAAGTGCTGTACGACATCACCAAAGAATTTGCCGCGCTTAAAAAAGAAGATGTGGTTTACGATTTGTACACGGGCGTAGGTAGCATTGCCATTTACGTTTCTGATAAGTGCAAACAGGTTACAGGCATTGAACAAATTGAAGCGGCTATTGAAGATGCCAAAGAAAATGCACGGTTGAATTCCATTAGCAATTGTTCATTTTATGCAGGCGATGTGCGCATGGTTTTGCGCGATGATTTTATTGCCGCTAACGGCAAACCCGATGTGGTTATCACCGACCCGCCACGGGCAGGCATGCACGAAGATGTGGTGAAAACGCTCTTGCAATTAGCATCTCCAAAGATTGTTTACGTGAGTTGCAATCCTGCCACACAAGCGCGCGATTTGCAATTGCTATCCGAAAAATATTCGGTAGAAAAAGTGCAGCCCGTAGATATGTTTCCGCATACTACGCATATTGAGAATGTAGCCTTGTTGAGGTTGAAGATGGGTTAGATCTTCCTTCGCCATGCCGATGGAGCACAGCGAAATATTTTCGAGCTCCTAGCGTTTCATTCATCATTCTATATTTGAGCACATGAAGAATCTTCTCCGAATTCTCTCTTACGTTCGCAAATACGCTTCGTTTGCGTTGTTGAACATTCTGTTCAACGTGCTCACCGTTTTGTTTTCGCTGTTTTCGGTGGTGATGATCATTCCATTTTTGCAGTTGTTATTCAACAAAATTCCGAAAGTTGTAACCAAGCCGGAACTGCACTTAAGCGCCACCTGGTTTATTGATTACATGAAATATGTTTTGAGCACCGAGATAATGAACGCGGGGCAGGTTGTTGCGTTGATAAAATTTTGCGCAGCTATTGCGATTCTGTTTTTTCTAAAAAACCTGTTTCGGTTTCTTGCACTTTATTTTCTTTCTCCTATTCGCAGCGGTGCAGTGCGCGATATCCGAAACGAGCTTTATGCAAAAGTGTTGTCGCTTCCGCTTTCCTATTATTCTAAAGAGCGCAAAGGCGATTTGATTTCGCGCCTTACCGATGATGTGAAAGAAGTGGAAATTAGCATCATCAGTTTTATTGAAGTAACCGTACGCGAACCGCTGAACATTATCATTTTTTTAGGCGCACTGCTTTTGCTCAGTCCGCAGCTCACTGCTTTTGTTTTAATCAATTTACTGGTTACTGGTTTAATTATTGGCAGAGTGGGCAAAAGTTTAAAGCGACAGTCTATGGAAGCGCAATCTGTTTCGGGTCGCTTGCTTTCTATTATTGATGAAACGCTCAGCGGGTTGAGAATTATTCATGCGTTCAATGCAGAAAAATTCATGCGCAAACAATTTGATAAAGTGAACGCAGAGTTTTTTTCACTGAGTCGCGAAATCACTACGCGCAGAGAATTGTCGTCTCCGCTTACTGAGTTTTTAGCAATGGTGGTTGTTTGTACCGTATTGTATTTTGGAGGAACGCTGGTGTTGCAGAAAAATTTGGAGGCAGAAACATTTATTGCCTTCATGGTTTTGTTTGCGCAGTTAATTCCACCGGCAAAAAATTTTTCATCAGCATCTTATAACATTAGAAAGGGATTGGCTTCGGCACAACGAATTTTTGAAGTGCTGGATGCCGAAGTGAAAATTGCAGAAAAAGAAAACGCAACTGCGATTAAAGAATTCAAAAATGAAATTGAGTATCGTTCAGTAGGCTTTGCCTATCACAATTACGATAACAAAAAAATTCTTCAAGAGATTAATTTAAAAATCAGTAAGGGAAAAGTGATTGCACTCGTTGGGCAATCGGGTGCGGGAAAAACCACGATGGTTGATTTGCTGCCGCGCTTTTACGATGTAAGCGAAGGTGAAATTCTAATTGATGGCAAAAATATTCGCGACTATAAGTTGAACCATTTGCGTGGCTTGTTCGGAATGGTTTCGCAGGAATCAATTCTCTTTAATGATTCGGTGCTCAACAATATTGCTTTTGGAATCGAAGGTGCCACTCGCGAAGAAGTAATGGAAGCTGCAAAAATTGCAAATGCACACGATTTTATCATGAATATGGAGAACGGTTATGATTCCACCATTGGCGACCGTGGAGGAAAGCTAAGTGGTGGCGAACGTCAGCGGCTAACGATTGCGCGCGCTGTTCTCAAAAATCCACCGATATTGATTTTGGATGAAGCCACCTCTTCTCTTGATTCCAATTCCGAAAAATCGGTACAGGATGCCCTGACAAAACTGATGAAAGGAAGAACCACTATCATAGTGGCACATCGCCTTTCTACTATTCAATATGCCGATGAAATTATTGTGATGCAGGATGGTCACATCTCTGAGCGCGGCAATCACATTAGCCTAATGGCGAAGAACGGTATCTACAATAAGCTGGTAGAGTTGCAGGCGTTCTGACCCCCAACCCCCTTCCCGCGTAGCGGGAAGGGGATTTAGGGGTTTTTCCATTTTTTAACAAGAGGTATACAATCTTTTCCCCCTTCGTCCGTTTTTATTAGTATATATTTGTTGCGAAAATTCGCTGGATAAGGAAATTCGCGGGTCGAAAGGTGTAGGAAGGGTTTCCACAACAAATTTTTACTTACCCGATTTTATAACCATTTAATATAGGAGGACGTCATGAAAACAAAAACAATTCTAACGCTCAGCGTAGGTATCCTGTTGTTTTTTGTGTATGGAAATGTTTCAGCACAAGACAAGTCAACAACAGGCGAAACAAATTTGACTGCGGGACCGCAGGCAGTAACAAATCACGCGGTATCGAATCCCGATGTGTTGGTGATAACGGGAAAAATTGTGGATGCCGCCAGTGAAAAACCGATAGGCAATGCGAAAATTAATTTCGACCGTTTTGGTGAAGAGTTAATTCAGGCATCGGTAGATAAGGCAGGGAACTACGCTATTGCTCTAAACAAAAAGGAGTTAGGCGAACCTGTTCGCTTAATTTTTAAAGTAGCAGGCTATAAGCGTTATGTGGTAAAAAATATTGACAAGAACGCCACCTACTTAGACGCAGATATTTTTCTGCAACCTATGGAAAGCGATGAGAAGAGCAACGCCAGTATTAAGTATATCATGAACGATGACCCGTTCAATACCATGGTCATTAAAATGCAATAGCCACTATGCCCGTTTACAAGTAGGTAAATCTTCTTCCCGGAAGCAGAATGAAATAAAAGGGGACTTTAATGCCAAATACAAATCTTGCAATTGGCTTTTAAAGTCCCTTTTGTTTTCTTGAAAAGTTTCATCAGAAACGAGGTTTTGGGGTTTCTGAATTTTTGTGGATACTTTTTATTTACTGTAATTTGTTTTTCACTTCTTTACGCGCAATTCAAAACCCCTTCTAAACCTTTACCAAAGCATGGCTTTGTTTAATTTTTTAACTCAGGAAATTGCGATTGATCTCGGCACCGCAAACACCCTCATTATTCATAACGACAAAGTTGTTGTTGATCAACCTTCAATTGTTGCCATTGACCGAAGAACCGATAAGGTAATTGCGGTTGGCACGCGTGCTATGCAAATGCACGAAAAAACACACGAGAATATTAAAACTGTGCGCCCGCTGAAAGACGGAGTGATTGCAGATTTTCGCGCTGCAGAAAGTATGATTCGCGAAATGATAGCCATGATTTATGGCGAAAAGAAGCCATTTTTTCCACCGCGTTATAAAATGGTGATTTGCATTCCATCAGGAATTACTGAAGTGGAAAAACGCGCAGTGAAAGACAGCGCTGAACAAGCAGGCGGACAAGATGTAAAAATGATTCACGAGCCAATGGCTGCAGCTATTGGAATTGGAATAGATGTAGAAGAGCCAAACGGAAATATGATTATTGACATTGGTGGCGGAACTACAGAGATTGCAGTAATAGCGCTTTCAGGAATTGTGTGCGACCAAAGTATTCGTGTAGCAGGCGATGAATTTACACTTGATATTGTGGACTACATGCGCAGACAACACAATATGCTTATTGGCGAAAGAACTGCCGAGAAGATAAAAATACACGTGGGCTCAGCGTTGACTGATATTGATTCGCCACCCGATGATTACCCGGTTAACGGCAGAGATTTGATGACCGGAATTCCAAAACAGATTATTGTTTCGTATTCTGAAATTGCACACGCTATTGATAAATCAATTTCAAAAATTGAAGAAGCAATTTTGAAAGCACTTGAAACAACTCCACCTGAATTAGCTGCCGATATTTTTAAAACAGGTTTGTATCTCACCGGTGGTGGTGCATTGCTTCGCGGTTTGGATAAACGCATCGGGCAAAAAACAAAGTTGCCTGTTCATGTAGCCGAAGACCCGTTGCGTGCGGTGGTGCGCGGCACCGGCATTGCACTGAAGAATATGGATAGATTCACTTTCTTAATGGATGACTAAAACCAGTTGACAGTTGACAGTTCGCGGTTGGCAGTAATACAATTTGGTTTTTGCCGTGAACTGTGAACCGTAAACCGTAAACTTTATATAGTGTATAATCTCTTCCAATTTTTTCTTCGCTATTACCTTTTCCTCCTTTTTGTTTCGCTCGAAATTTTTTGCTTCTACCTCATTTTTCAAAATAAGCACTACAACGAAGTAGCGTATATGAATGTGGCCAACAGCGTTAGCGGAAAAGTATATTCCACTTACACTGGTGTGAGTGATTATTTATACCTGCGCAGATTCAGCGATAGTCTAGTAGATGAAAACGCAAAACTGCGTGCGCAACTTCTTGATTCAAAGTACAACAGTAAGATTGACTCTGGAATTCTGCGCGATTCAACATTGAAAAATGTGCAGCAATATTCGTTCATCTCCGCCCGTGTCATTCATAACTCGGTAAACGAAGCCGCCAACTTAATTTACCTCGATAGAGGAAGATTACAAGGTATAGGAAAACAAATGGGTGTGATTAACGCCAACGGAATTGTAGGACAAGTAGTAGCGGTAACCGATAATTATTCGGCTGCAATGAGTGTGTTGAGTAAAGAATTTAAAGTGAGTGCGAAGTTTAAGAAGAATGAATTTTTTGGAAATCTTCATTGGGATGGAGTTAATTCAACCACCGCAAGTATGGAAGATATTCCTAAACACGTTCCCGTAAAAGTTGGTGATACGTTGGTGACAAGTGGTTTCTCTCAATTGTTTCCAAGAAATATAATGGTAGGTAGAGTAAAAAGTGTAACGATGGAGCCGGACAAAAATTTTTTGGAAATCACGGTTAATTTGAGTACCAATTTTGGAAGTTTAAGTTATGTGTATGTGGTGAACAATTTGAAGAAGCAAGAAATCCTTTTACTTGACAGCTTAGCACATTAAAAAATGCTCAATCAAATTCCACTTAATATTTTTCGTTTGGCTGTGCTATTGCTGGCGCAAATTCTCATTTTCAGCAACCTAAATTTTAGCTCGTTTGTAAATCCCTACATCTTTCCGCTATTCGTATTGTTACTTCCTTTCGAAACTCCGCGTTGGGTGCTTATGTTCATAGGACTGCTCTCGGGTTTGCTCTTAGATTATTTTATAGGTTCTACCGGTATGCACGCGGCAGCCGGTTTGCTTATTGGGTACATGCGTCCGTTTCTCATCAATGTTATTACGCCCAAAGGAACTGAATTTGAAATCAGCCCCAACGTATATGCACAAGGTATAACCTGGTTTATTGTTTACTTAGGCATTACCATGTTTATCTATCTCACGCTTTATTTTTTTGTAGAAGCCGCCACGTTTTTAAATTTCTTTTTCATGCTCCTCAAAATTTTTCTGAGCACCATTGTATCGGTTATCTTCATGCTTGTTTTTCTTTTTCTGTTTTCATCAAAAAAGAAAAGACGTTTTGTGTAAATAGTAATTCCTCGTGAACAAAGACCTTTTCAAAAATCGCCACCAGGTTATTCAAATCATCATTGCATTTTTTGCGGTGGTTTTTTTGTTACGCCTTTTTTATTTGCAGGTGGTTGACAGTAAATATGTTTCGCTTGCAAAGAACAATGCCATTAAAGAGTTGGATATTTACCCAACACGCGGAATGGTATATGACCGCGTAGGAGAACTGATTGTTTACAACGAAGCTATTTACGATTTGATGATAATTCCGCGTCAGGCCAAAGAAATTGACACCGCGAAATTGGCAGAACTATTAGGCAAAACAAAAGAGGAGTGTGTAAAGCAATTTAAAGATCTGCCGAAGACAAAAGGATTTTCCAGGTACAAGCCGAATGTTTTTATGAAGCAACTTTCGCTGCGCGATTATTCGCGCCTGCAAGAATCGTTATATCTCTTTCGCGGTTTCTATGGGCAAGTTCGAACTATCCGAAAATATCCGCATCGGGTGGCTGCCACTATTCTTGGCGATATTGGTGAGGTGAGCGAAAAACAAATTGAAACATCTGCAGGTTATTACAAGCCCGGTGATTATGTGGGCAAAAGCGGCATTGAAAAGGTATATGAAAAAGAGTTGGGTGGTAGACGCGGAAAGAAATTAGTTTTTGTGGATGTACACAATCGCGAAATGGGTTCGTTCAACAATGGCGAATTTGATACGCTGGCAATTTCGGGCGATAACGTAATTGCTACACTTGATATAAAACTACAAGAGTACGCAGAGCAATTGATGCAAAACAAAAAGGGAAGCGTGGTGGCTATTGAACCAAGCACAGGTGAAATTTTGGCCCTGGTGAGTAGCCCCGGTTACGACCCCAATTTATTGTGCGGTGCAGTGCGCGGAAAAAATTTCAATGCACTCCTAACCGATTCGTTGTTGCCTTTGTATTCGCGACCTACGTTGGCTACTTATCCTCCTGGCTCTTCGTTTAAACCAATTGTTGCCCTGATTGCATTGCATGAAGGGGTGCAGGGAATTAATTACAGCTACCCATGCAATCAGGCGTATAACGCGGGGGGGGTCATTGTGCATTGCTCGCACAAACACCCTTCACCAACCAATATTCAATATGCGTTAGCGCAATCATGCAATCCATATTTCTGCCAAACGTTTAAAAATTCGCTGGAGAAAAATGCGGGTATGAGTACAGCACAGTCATACGACAAGTGGGTTAACATTTGCCACAGTTTTGGTTTGGGAATAAAAACAGGAATTGATTTGCCAAGCGAAGTGCGCGGCAATATTCCTACGGTAAATTATTTCGATAAAATTTATGGCGCCAACCGATGGAAGTTTGCCACCATTGTTTCGTTAGGAATTGGACAAGGCGAAGTATTGACCACTCCTCTACAAATGGCAAATATTTTTGCTTGCATCAGTAATCATGGTTACTGGATTACACCGCACATCGTCAAAAAAATTACTGACCCTGTTTCTAATAAAGATGTTACACACGAATACGAAAAGCACACTGCATTGATTGATAAAGAACATTTCATTCCGGTGATTGAAGGTTTGTTTGAAGTAGTGGAAGCAGGAACGGCAAAAGCTGCCCGTGTTGAAGGCATTACTTTATGTGGCAAAACCGGAACGGCACAAAATCCTCATGGAGATAATCACTCCATGTTCGCGGGCTTTGCCCCAAAGGATGAAGCTAAAATTGCTATTGCCGTGGTGGTTGAAAACGGTGGTTATGGTTCAACGTATGCCGCACCTATTGCCAGCTTGCTGGTTGAAAAATATTTGAACGATACCATTGCAACCAAGCGTTTGCCTATTGAGAAGAGAATGATTGAAACAAATTTGCTAAGCAAGTATGGTGTGCAAACGAACAAGAGCGCGGGCATGAAGGAGGAAGGAGAAGAGTAGGAAATTGAAGAATTAAAATTGCAGATTGAATATTGAACAGCCGCTTTGTGTATTCAATATTCAATTTTATATCTTACATATTACATGGCTCGCAAGCAAGAATCTCTTACGGGAAAAATAGATTGGCTCACTATAATTTTTTATGGTGTGTTGGTGATTTTGGGTTGGGTGGTAATTTATTCCTCCTCTTACTCGGGCGATGAAAAAAGCATTTTCGATTCGAGCATTAACAGCGGGAAACAATTTCAATGGATTCTTGCTTCTCTTGTTCTTGCTGCAATTATCTTAATTGTTGACTCCAGATTTTATACCACATTCTCATACGTCTTCTTTGTTTTGCTCATGCTATTTGTGGTACTTGTAATGTTTGTAGGTGTGGAAGTGAAAGGGCAACGTAACTGGATTCGCATAGGTAGTTTTCAAATGCAGCCGAGCGAAATGGCAAAGTTTGCGGTGAGTTTAGCTTTGGCAAAATTTCTTTCGGGCTTAAATGTGGATATACGAAAATGGAAAGACAAATGGCGCGTGTTTGCTATCATTGGTATTCCGGTGCTTATTGTTTTAATACAGGGCGATGCAGGTTCTGCTATTGTGTTTGTGGCGCTTGCACTTGTTTTGTTTCGTGAAGGATTAGAATCTTACTATCTCATCATTGGTGCATCGATAGCTGTGCTTGGTGTGCTCGCGCTGCTTGTCAATAAATTTATTCTGGCGGGTGTGTTGTTAGCGGCTTCACTCATCGCTATTTATTTTTTGCGGAGAAACAAAAAACTCGCTTTAATTATTTTGGGTTTGTGGGTTGTTGCATCAAGTTTTGTTTTCTCTGTTGACTTTGCTTTCAAAAAAATGAAACCGCATCAGCGGGACCGTATTAATGTATTGTTGGGTAAAGAAGTAGAAACCGGAAAAGACTGGAACATTCGTCAATCTATTATCGCTATTGGCTCTGGAGGATTTATTGGCAAAGGATATTTAAACGGCACGCAAACGAAACTGAAATTTGTTCCAGAGCAAAGCACCGATTTTATTTTCAGTTCAATTGGCGAAGAGTTTGGTTTCGTTGGGAGCGCTATTCTGATTATTCTTTTCCTCGGCTTTTTTTACCGCCTGCTTTATTTAGCCGAGCGGCAACGCTCCAAATTCAGCCGTGTGTATGGTTATTGCGTAGCGAGTATTCTCTTCTTTCATTTTCTCATTAATGTAGGAATGGCAATTGGCGTAGCACCGGTTATCGGCATTCCACTTCCGTTTATCAGCTATGGTGGTTCATCGCTTCTCTCATTCACCGTGTTGCTTTTCATTTTCATACGGCTCGATACGCAGCGGTATGATGTGATGCGGTAAAAAAACAAACGTTCCACTTCTTAAAGAATTGGAACGTTTAGCGTGAAGGCATCTTCAACCCTATTTCTGCACAACCACCTTCCCCGAAATTTTTCTCGAAGACTTTATTGTTCTCTTAATAAAAAAAGTTCATCAGTTGAAGTAAAATTTATAAATCCCTTTTTCGCAAGTCCTTTGATTAGTTGCTTGTCGCCACTCCAAATTTTGCATCTAAAATGTTTTGAGTAAGCAATATAGTGCGTGTCTTTAGGGTCAATATCTGCAACTAATTTTTCTGCTGCTACCCATGTTGCCGCTTTAATTTGTTCTTCTGAAATAAAAGTGATGTCCTTACAAATTTGAAATTCCGCTTCTCTAACGTGCTCAATACTCATTCCCGAAATTTTACTTAGCCGTGGATAGTGTTTGTAGATTTCTCCCCGTAAAAAATGTGGGGCGATAAAGTCAAAATGCTTTTTTGAGTTGATAAGAAGGTCGCCAATCTTTCCGTTGGCGTTCAGTATGCCGCTAAAAACAATGTTGGCATCAACAATTATTTTCACTTGATAAAACGTTTACGGTTCTTTGCCCACCAAGAGGCGTTCACCTCGTCAGCAAGTTTGTTTATGTCCGATTGCTTCGCTTTACTCTTTGCTGTTGCTTCTAAATATTTTACATAATCAATCAGTCGTTGCAATCCAAAACTGTCAACCGATGATGAAACCGTAATGGTTATTTGATTATTGTTTGTGCGTTCAATTAGCATTGTCTTGTCAATTTTTATTTACCAAAAGTAACGAAAAATAGTTGTTGCTTACCGATAAAATCTCAAGTTTTCCTCGACCCTATTTCTGCATTACCACCTTCCCCGAAATTTTTCTCGTAGCAGAAAAATTTGAACTCCCAATGGTGTAATAGTAAACTCCGTTCGCAAAATCTTTGAGTGCAACTTTTTCGTTTTTACTGCTTAGGTGTGTCTTCAATAAATTTCTTCCGAGCACATCAAACAAGCAGAAGTCGTATTCTTCATTTGCATTAAACTGTAAGCCGGAAACATAAACTTCTTCTGTTGCAGGATTTGGATACAATGTAATTGTATTCGCCTGAGTAATTACCGTTTCTATGCCGGTTACACTACCTATAACACTATCGAGCGTTGCCAATAAAGTTGATGACGATTTTATAAAAACAGGATATTCGTCAAGCGGAATATTTAATGTGGAAGTAGAGCCGCCATTATATACCTGCGAATTATTGAAAAGATAAGTCCATGAACTTCCCGCAGGGAAACTTACCGATATGCTATTCGAAGAACTTAATACAGGAGCTACAAAAATTTCACTTCCAAGCATGAAACGATAATCGGTGCTGTTGAAGAACTGCATCAACGACTGGGTGGCATTAAATAATGAATCGCTCTGATGCATGAGGTATGGAACCATAGCGTGATGCAACCGCGCAAACTTGTTATAGATGTTGTCAGTTTGTTGGTCAAACATCCACGGGCGATGTTCCCCGCCACCGCCATTTTCCATAAGCGGACTAAACGCACCCAATTGCGCCCAACGAACAAACACATCTTTCGCTCTTCCGTTAGGCAAGGGCTCTTCGCGATAGCCACCAATGTCAGACCCAAACGCGAGGTAATTATTTACATCGCTTTGATACATATTGTTCAACGCATTTTTCATTCCTGCAAAAGTTGCATCCTGGTCACCCACCCAACAAGCAAAGCCAATATCGCGCGGAGTAAACGAAACTAAGTTTGGGTCGGTAATAAAAGTGTATCCATAATTATCTACCGGGCGCGACATAATGATACGGTCATTACCCAAACGCTGGCGGGAGTAATCGTAAAACAGACGGTAGTAAGCGTGCGAGTATTGCAACCGCGTTACAGTGCTTCCCATTCCCGGAGAATATAGAGCGTTGCCCAGCAGAATGGAATAATCGGTGCCATCGCATTTCCATCCGTCAATACCCAGATCAAGCGTTTTATCCATCATTGCTTTCCACCAGTTTACCGCAGCCGGATTGAAAAAATCAATCATGCTTCCGTCACCTTTCCACCAGTTTATAACTGCCGAGCCCGAGCCTGCATTTGCTTTCATAAAATAACCCATCGAATCGGCATAGTGCCAAAGAGCGGTCATATCGGTATTTATTGCAGTGGTAATCCAAACAACAACTCTTACATCTTTTGCATGAAACGAATCGACCATCGACTGCGGATTAGGATAAAGAGAGGAATCCCAATCGAAAGTGTTGTAGCCGGTTTCCCATGGGCTGTCAATGATAACCGCACCTACAGGAATGTTGTGGGCTTTGTAATCATCAACAAGTTGCAGCGCACTTTGTCTCGTGCCCTCATCTTCCCATACCCAATTATGAAAAACCCATTCAGGCCATGCTGTTGTTTGAGCACTTAGATGATTTTGAAAAAAATTGTTGACAGCAAAAACGCAGAATAAGAGTAGGGCTTTTCTCATGGGTTTTGTTTTTTGAACTCCTAAACTAATGATTTTAAAATTTTTCAATTCACTTTAATCACTGCTTTTCCTACCGAATGGCTATTGCCCTTTAATTCCACCATATAAAACCCTGAAGGAAAATTGTTTCCGTTAAACGTAGCGTAGTTAAGCCCTTCTCTTGTGATGCCAAGACTTTTCTTCGTCATTATTTTGCCTGTTGAAGAAAAAACTTCGAGTGTTACTTCTTCGGGCAATTGCGAATTAAACTGAATCAGCACTTCGTCATAAAATGGATTCGGGTGAACAGAAATTGTAGTGATGTTGTCGGTTAAATTTTTAATGGAAGTGTTTTGAACAGTAACAGGTGCAAGTGTTGGATAGCTAACCTGCGAAACAGCAGGAGCACCTGCTTGGCGCAAAAATTTTTCACCACTGTTTACATACCACGATGGTGCTGTGCTAACCGTATAATTCCTTGTAGTGACATCGCTCACGTAAACAAAATCGCCTTGTGTGCGCTGGGTATTAATATCGAGAATGTAATAGCCATGCAAAGTCAAATTAACATAACGAACAAATTGTGCCAGACCATAAATAACAGGTTCCGAAACCAAAGATGGTAACTCATTTCCCGATGAAATACTTGGGGTAACAAATTCAACCCCAATTGAATTATTGCGGTGAAGTGAATCGTAATTACTCAACGGCAAATCATTTGCCCAGGAAGTGTGAATGTCTCCGGTGAGGACCACAACGTTGTTGATGTTATGGCTTTGTATGTGGTCATACAATTTCTGTCGCTCAAAAGGATAACCATCCCATTGGTCAGAATTTATTATCACCGGGGTAGGTCCAAGTATTCCTGCAGGCACAATCAAAGGGGCAATGATTACCTGTTGCCCGATAATTTGCCATTGGGCTGTTGAACTGTCTAAGTTGTTTTTGAGCCAGTCTAACTGAACGGGACCCAACATGGTACGAGTGGAATCAAGAATTGCTGTGTCGTTAGTAGGAATATACTGCGCAGTAGTTACTTGTTTGCTGCGGTCATATAAACGCGTGTCAATCATGTGCAAGTCAGCTAAACCTCCCCACGTAAATCGTCTGAAAATCCTAAACGTGTCGTTCGCATCTGGCATACGAATGGGCATCCATTCTTCATACGTTTCAACACCATTTACTTTTCTATCGTACCATGGTCCATCATTTATTCCATGATTTTTTGCTCCAATGGTGTAAGAGTTGTTTGCTGTTTCATGGTCGTCCCATACGCAAATCCACGGATATTGTCTATGCGCTTCTTGCAAATCAGCATCAAGATGATAGAGCGACTGACGAATTCTATAATCACTTAACCGAATTGTTTTGCTGCTTGGTTCATGCAAACGCCCGCCCACAGCATTTACATTCTCGCCACTTTCATAGGTGTAATCACCTAAAAATAAAACGGCATCAATATCATTTCGTTGGCTCAGGTGACGATGCGCATTATAAAATCCATCCTGATAATCCTGACAACTCGCTACGGCAAAACGAAGATTGTTTACCGCTCCGGTAGGTAGTGTTCGCGTTCTTCCAATGACAGATTTCAACGTATCGTAAATGAACCGATAGTAGTACCAGGTACTTTGCTGCAATCCCGTTGCATCAACTTTAATTGTGTAATCTCTTGTGCTGTCGGTTGAAACCGTTCCGTTATTAATGATGTTGCTGAAAGATGTATCGGTAGCAATTTCCCAATTCACCGACACGGGGTCAATAGGAATATCAAGCGTAATGCGCGTCCAAAGAATTACTCTGTCGGCAAGCGGGTCGCCCGAAGCCACTCCATGATAAAACGGAAACAGATAAGGATTTACCGATGAGCGCGAAGATCCATTGGGTAATTGCGATTGCAGTTGCTGGCACGCGAACAATAAAAAAAGAAAAGTAGAAAGCTGTTTCATGTGGAAAATTTATTTGATGAAAGTAAGAATTTAGTTGCCGCTGGTGAAGTTGAAGTGAATTCTATCTTCGCTTTTCAAAAATCATTTTCTATGAAATTCGGAACCAAGGCAATTCATGCGGGCTTAGAACCTGACCCAAGCACAGGAGCCATTATGACTCCCATTTATCAAACATCTACTTATGTGCAGGAATCTCCGGGTAAAAATAAAGGATACGGTTATGCGCGCGGAAAAAATCCTACTCGTGCTGCGCTTGAAAAGAATCTCGCTGCATTAGAAGATGGTAAGCACGCTATTTGTTTCAGTAGCGGAATGGGAGCAACTGATGCAGTTATAAAACTATTGAACCCGGGCGATGAAGTAATAACAGGCGATGATTTGTATGGCGGCTCTTACCGAATGTTCACGAAAGTATTTGCGAAATACGGAATCAAGTTTCACTTCGTTAACATGACCGATGTAGAAAATATTCGCGCACATGTGAATGACAAAACAAAATTGATTTGGCTGGAAACTCCTACCAATCCAACTATGCAGATTGTAGATATTGAAGCCTGCGCAAAAATTGCGAGGGAGAAAAATATTCTGCTTGCTGTTGACAACACATTTGCTTCTCCGTATTTACAAACTCCGTTAGCACTCGGTGCAGATATCGTGATGCACAGCGTTACAAAGTATTTGGGCGGGCACAGCGATGTGGTGATGGGTGCACTCATAATGAACGATGACAAACTGCACGAGCAACTTTATTTCATTCTCAATTCATGTGGTGCAAATCCGGGACCTATGGATTCATTTCTGGTTTTGCGCGGAATAAAAACGTTGCACCTGCGCATGGAACGTCATTGTTTCAACGGAAGAAAAATTGCGGAGTATTTGAAAACGCATATACGTATCGAAAAAATTTATTGGCCCGGCTTTGAAGATCATCCGAATCATCCTATCGCTAAAAAGCAAATGCGCGATTTTGGCGGAATGATTTCTATTGTTTTAAAAAATGCTGATGAAGCAGAAACTTTCCGCATTGCATCTTCCTTCAAACTGTTTTCGTTGGCCGAATCGTTAGGCGGAGTAGAGTCGCTGATTAATCATCCTGTTACTATGACTCATGCTTCTATTCCAAAAGCAGAAAGAGAAAGAGTGGGAGTAGTAGATAACCTTCTTCGGTTAAGTGTAGGTGTTGAAGACGTAGAAGATTTGCTCGAAGATTTGAAACAGGCGTTGAGTTAGTTTTAACTCACAGGATTCAACGCAATACTGAAAATTTTATACGAGCCCATATCTCTGCCGTAATAAAATTTATCGAGTGCTTCATACATATTTTGCGCGCGGAAATAAGAAGTGTGCAACTTGTTCTCTCCTATTTTAATCCACTGAATGGTCAAACTATTTTCGTTGTAATAATGCTCGGTAACATACTCGAGCATTTTTTTTAGCGCATCTATTTTATCGGTGCCGGTTATTGTTTGAAAAAGAAAACTCTGCTCGTGTTTCGGATTTACAGTTACTAAATCTAAACGAACAGTTTCGTTCTTTTGCTTGTAATTAAAAATCAGATTTTGAGAATCTATTCCAAGGCGAGTAGCAATATCTTTTTGATAGCGGGCTACTTCAACATTTTGGTCTAAGCGTGTCATTTGTTATCGGGGAATTGGGCAATTAGGGTACTAGGCAATTAGTAAAGAAGAATGGCGTATTGTATTTCCAAATACCCAATGCACCATTGTCCAAATTTCCATTTATAAAAGTTTATCAGCAATGCCATCTACAATTCCGTACTCAACAGCTTGCTTTGCATTCATCCAATGGTCGCGGTCAAAATCTTTCATTACCTGCTCATAGGTTTTGCCGCAGTTCTTCGCCAAAAGCTCTGCACTCATTTCTTTTATCTTCTGAATTTCAGCAGCTGTAATTTCAATATCGGTTGCCTGACCATACATGCCACCAAGCGATGGCTGATGAATCATTACTCTTCCGCTTGGCCAAATCAAACGCTTGCCTTTGGTACCACCGCTCAATAAAATTGAACCCATTGATGCGGCAAGTCCCATACAAATTGTAGTTACAGGCGATGTAATCATTTGCATAGCATCATACACTACCATGCCACTTGTCACCACACCACCGGGGCTATTGATATAGAAAGTAATTTCTTTTCCCGGGTCAGTAGCTTCGAGAAACAATAAACGGTTCACTAATTTTTCGGCACTCTCATCATGCACTCCTCCCCACAAAAATATTTTGCGCTGTTCGAGAAACTTGTTGTCGAACTTCATCATGCCACCGGCAAATTTCTCCATTAACTTATCGGGCTCTGTGGATGGTTTTTCCGGTTCTTCTTGTCTTGTGTTCATGTTCTGGTTTTGTTGTATTGACGAAGGCGAAAATAGAATATTTTGAATGCCGTGGTAGGTGATGAAAATACTTTGAGATGAAAACTTATTTCTTTAAAATCATAGTGCCGTAAGCACTTAAATGAATTTTTCCTTCCGAGATTTTTTCGTTTGCCGAACTGCTGAACAGAACATTTGAAAATTTTTCTGTCAAAGAAATTTCTTTTTCAGCATTGCTGAAATTGAGTACAACCAATATTTCTTCTCCTTCCAGTTTCCGTTTGAAAGCAAGCACATTCGAAGGCAATTCTCCGGTTCTTATCAACTCCAATGTTCCTGAATAAATAGCCGGCATCTCTTTTCTGATTTTTAAAACCTGTTGAACTACTTTGAGCAAAGAGTTTTCGTTGCTCATTTCTTTCTCAACGTTTACTTCAGTGAAATTAGTATGCACCGGCAGCCATGTTTTTTGAGCAGAAGAAAACCCTGCGTTCACAGAACTGTTCCATTGCATAGGTGTACGCAGTTCATCGCGGTTAGGTGTTTCGCCAGCTAAATCGAAAAGAAAACGGGGAACATTTTTCATTTTCTGCGCAATAGGATCTAAGCCTTTCTTGAAAGGAATGCGCGCATCGGTCATTCCTATTTCTTCGCCATAATACATGCAGGGCACACCACGTACCGTAAGCTGAAACAGAGCCAGCAGTTTCGCTTTGCGCACATCGTTGTTCAATCGCTTCATACTTCTGCGCCTGTCGTGGTTGCTGAAAACATAAACCGGCATAAACGGCTCGGGAAAATCCTCTTCAATGCCGCTTACTAATTCATAAAAATATTTCGCTTTGAATTTGAAGCGGAGCATTTCAAAATTGAACACTAAACCGAGCCCGTCATTTTTTTCATCGCCCGAAAACTTTCGGATAATTTTTCGATTGCCGCTTACTTCGCCCAATAACATTCTGTCGTCAAATTCATTGCAAACATTTCGCAACTCTTTTGCAAACGCCATGCTCTCCGGTTGATTGATGGTGTATTTAAACTGCTGAAAAAATCCATTGGGGTTTTTTTCATCGGGTATTGCCTTCCACGAAAACGGATTATTGCGCAGCAATGAATCTTTATAAATCACATTGAAAATATCCAAACGAAAACCATCTACCCCGCGTTTGAGCCAAAAACGAACGTTATCGAGCATCACTTTTTTTACTTCAGGGTTGCGGTAATTCAAATCGGGTTGAAACGGAAGAAAACTTGCCCAATAATATTGACCGCGTTCAGGTGAGTAGTGCCAACCACTTCCACCCGTCATGCTTTTCCAGTTGTTTGGTTTGTTTGCCCAAATGTAGAAGTCCTTCGTATTGCTTCTGTCTTCGGTCTTTCGACTTCTATCTTTAAAAAACCACGGATGCTCCATAGAAGTATGGTTCATCACCATGTCAAAAACAATTTTCATTCCGCGCTTGTGCACTTCATCTATTAAGTGTTGCGCATCGGTTAGTGTGCCATATTCGGGAGCTATGTCGCAGTAGTCAGAAACATCGTAACCAAAATCCTGTTGTGGTGATTTAAAAAATGGCGAACACCAAATGGTTTCGTATCCGATAGATTTGATGTAATCGAGTTTTTGAATAATGCCCTGAATATCTCCAATTCCATCGTCATTGCTATCATAAAACGAGCGTGGATAAATTTGGTAAATAGTAGTGTGATGATACCAGGGCATTTGTGCAAGGCAGATTTTAGAAGTAAGAAGTAAGATTGGAAGGCAAATCAAAATTCGAAACATCTTGCAATTTGAAATTTCTTTGTTCAATTCACAACATGATTTCTACTTACGTTATTTCTTTGGCACTGGGTATATCGCTGGCTGCCTGTTGCGGTTTCCGCATTTTTATTCCGCTGCTGATAGCAAGCATTGCTGCAAAATTTCATTGGCTGAATGTTTCATCGGGCTTTGAATGGCTGGGAACAGCTCCTACGATTATTTGTTTTTTGTTGGCTAGCGTTTTAGAAATTGCCGCCTACTATATTCCTGTAGTAGATAACTTTTTAGATGCGCTCAACACACCGAGTTCCGTAGTTGCAGGAACGGTAATTGCCGCTTCTGTCTTTATTGATTTTGACCCGATGTTGAAATGGACTTTAGCCTTAATAGCAGGAGGTGGCACCGCAGGAATTATTCAAGTCGGAACAGGTCTGTTTCGTTTGGGTTCAACAAAATTTACAGCAGGGTTTGGAAATAGCTTTGTAGCAACAGCTGAAAATATTTTTTCTGTTTTAGGAACACTGACTTCCTTGTTTATTCCTCTACTAATGTTGATTGTTTTTGTAGGAATTATTTTTTCGATTCTGCGTTTTTCATTGGCGAAAACAAAAAAGGCAGCAAACTAACGCTCACTGCCTTTTGATTGTACTTGTATTTGTATTGTCTAACTACTCAATACTAATTACTAACTACCGTTTCTACCAACTCAAATCATCATCGCTGAATTTCTTCATGAAGTTTTCGAGTTCCGGTGTATTGGTTTTTTTCTTTGATGCTTTTGTATCAACAGCAGGTTTCTTTTCCAAATAGTCTGTCAACTTATTGTCGCGTTTGCGAACCGGTTTAGCATCGGAAGTTGAATCGCTTTTCGCAAAATCTTTCTTGATGTAATCCTGTTTTTCATACGGTTTTGAATCGCCCGTATCTGAAATTGGTTTGCGTTCGCGACTGAAAGATTTTTTACCATCGGCAGAAGTTCTTTCGCCACCGTAAGATTTTTTCTCGCTGCTAAATGGTTTTCTGTCTCCGCTGAAAGATTTTTTTTCCGCATAAGGTTTCTTATCGGTAAAACTTTTCTCACGGCTTTCATCGTTCAAGTTGTTGCGGTGTCCGCCACGGTCTCCTCCGCGGTCTCCGCCAAAACGATTTCCTCCACCACTGCTGCTGTTGCTGTCTCTATCTTTCGCTTTAGTGATAAGCGGTTTTCTTCCCTCTTTGTTTTTAGCAAATACAGCCAACAATTGTTCTGCCTCCTGAAACATAACACTGATGAACGAGAACTTATCAAACACCTTAATGTCCTTAATGGTGCTTTGCTTAATGTTTCCTTCGTCTTCAAGGAATTTAGCCAGTGTTCCCGGTGAATACCCTTGCTCTCTTCCGAGGGCAACGAACAAACGCGCGGTACCTTTACTGTCTACACTGCTTCCGCGGCTCTCGCTAATTTCACGATACGCTTCTTCCTTCAATTCATCTTTGAAAGTGTATTTCAACAAGGCTGCAACTACACGCTCTGCCGTTTGACCTTCGTCAATCAGTTCATGCGCCATGGTTACAAATTCCTGATATTCTCCGGTGTCAATCATTTCGCGGATATCCGTTTTAATTTTTGTTCTGCGAATTTCAATCACATCTTTTACGGTAGGCACTTTCTCTTTCTTGATAGTGGCGCGTGCAATTTTTTGAATAAACAAAAGTTCGCGCAACTCGTTTGGAGAAATAAAAGTGATAGCCGTTCCTTGTTTTCCTGCGCGACCTGTTCTTCCAATTCGGTGAACGTATGCCTCAGGGTCTTGCGGTAAATTGTAATTGATAACGTGTGTCAAATCGTTGACGTCAATGCCACGTGCTGCCACATCGGTAGCCACAAGAATCGTTACCTTCTTCGCTTTGAATTTTTTGATAATCAATTCCCGTTGATTTTGCGAAATATCCCCGTGCATAGCTTCGGCTTCGTAACTCCTGTCGTTCAATTGATGCGCTACATTATCGGTTTCAATTTTTGTTCTGCAAAAAACAATACCATAAAACTCAGGCTCAATATCAATGATTCGGCACAGCGCTTCGAAGCGTTCGCTTGGGCGCACTTCAAAATAAATTTGTTCGGTCAGCGATGAAGTTGTTTGCTCACTCTTCATTTCTACCAGGTCATACTCCTTCATGAAGTTTTTTGCCAAACGAAGAATTTGCGCAGGCATAGTAGCACTGAACAACAGCATTCTTCTTTCCTCCGGAATTGCCTTCAGAATTTCGCGAACTTCTTCTTCAAATCCCATGTTCAACATTTCATCGGCCTCATCTAACACCACGTGTGTTACATGGTCAAGCTTCAATGTTTTCTTGTCAATCAAATCGCGAATACGACCTGGCGTACCTACCACAATTTGCGAACCGCGTTTTAATCCGCGCTCTTGAATTTGATAACTCTGTCCTCCATATACCGGCAACACGTTGAATTTCTTATCGCCTTTGTAAGAGTTGATTTCTTCACCTACTTGTATTGCCAATTCACGAGTTGGGCAAAGCACAAGGGCTTGCACATTCTTGTTGTTGTCATCTAATTTTTCGATAAGCGGTAAGCCGAAAGCAGCCGTTTTACCGGTACCGGTTTGTGCTTGTCCCACAATATCTTTTAAGCCGCTGAGCAAAAGCGGAATTGTTTTTTCCTGTATAGGCGATGGTTGCTCCCATCCTTTTTTTGCTAAAGCATTAAGTACATTTTCGCTCAATCCGAGCGCGCGGAATTTTTCCATTTCCATGTTGTTTGTTTTGTCGCAATTGCAAACGAATGAACGTCACGCAAATCGCGATGATTAAAAATTGACTTCGGTTTTTTCACCGAACTTTTTTTGGAGAGAGAACCCTGACGGATACGCAGAGTTTAAAAACCTGCTACGACTTTGCTTGTTAAGTCACATCTCACACTTGTAGTCCGTGTGAAGTGCGCCACTTTTTTGTAACGCGGGGCGAATGTAGCATTATAAACGAGAGTAACCGTAGAAAAATCAATTCGCTTTCAAATCAGCTACATCTTTTTTCAATTCCTGCATCAATTGTAAAATGTTTTGGTAGCTCATATCGGCTCCTTTATTCATGTAGCTAATGTTGAGCACGGCTCTCCAAACTTCGAGCACTTCTTCTGCTTTAATTGGATAGGCAGGATACGAAGTGTTATCGCTTCGCAAAATCAAGGTTCCGTTTTCTTCAATCTGATTAAACACGCGCTTGAAAACAATGCCATCGTGTTTTGAAAGAATTATGTAAGTGCTTCCGTCTTTAATCGTTTTCCAATTGTCTACATACTCGCCTACTATTACTGTGCCCGGCAAAATCGGTAACATGGAATCACCTTTAATTTCAAATGCACGGTAAGTTCCTACTGGCAAAAACGGCAAACGGAATTTGTTCAGCTCTTTAATAAAAGTTGGATCTGCATAGCCCGTTAAATATCCGGCAGAAGCTTTTGCAGGAATCATTTCAATGTTTTCATTATCCTTTTTATCGACGGTAATCGCCAACACGCGCAAATTTTTTCCTGTCACATCACTGTTCAATTGTTCTTCACTAAACAGCGCAACCTTTTCTGTTTGGCGTAAATCTTTTGTAATGAGCTGGTCAATCGAATACTTAAAAAGTTTTGAAAGGTCGTGCAACACTTCGTACGTTGGACGCGCACGACTTTCTTCATACGCACCTACAAGCGAACGCTTAATATTGAGTTCTTCTGCCAAATCATTTTGTGTCCACGATTTTTGCTTGCGCAAAAATTTCATGTTGGTTGCTATAAAATCCATAGTGATAAGTTTTGTGGTTCAAACATAAGCAAAAATATTTAGCAATTTACTTAGTATTGTTTCGTGCAAACCCAAATTCTTCATCTCGACCTCGATTCATTCTTCGTTTCTGCTGAACGACTCTTCGACCCTTCATTGAATGACAAACCCGTAATTGTTGGTGGAACGAGTACGCGCGGAGTTGTTTCGTCATGTAGTTATGAGGCGCGGAAATTCGGAGTGCATAGTGCTATGTCAACTTCGAAAGCAAAGAAACTTTGTCCGCATGCCATTTTTTTATGGGGCCGAATGAATGATTATGGCAAGTATTCGAAAATGGTGACGGATATAATTGCTGCACGCGCGCCACTTTTTGAAAAAGCTTCCATTGATGAATTTTATGTTGACCTCACCGGCATGGAAAAATATTTCGGCACTTATAAATGGGCAACGGAATTAAGGCAAACAATTATTGCAGAAACTAAACTTCCAATCTCATGGGGGCTTAGCATCAATAAAATGCTGGCGAAAATGGCAACCAACGAGGCCAAACCAAATGGACAATACATGATTGAGATTGGAAAAGAACAGGAATTTCTTGACCCGAAACCTGTTGGAAAAATTCCTTTTTGCGGAGAGAAAACAGAAGCTTTCCTAAATAGCAAAGGCGTAAAAACGATTTATGACTTACGTCAATTTTCGCGCGAAGCATTGTTTAACTGGATGGGGAAAAGCGGAATTGATTTGTGGGAACGTGCACATGGCAGAGCAACTTCCACTTTGCACCCCTACCACGAACCAAAGAGCATGAGCAGCGAAAGAACTTTTGATGCCGACACAAACGACACAGAATGGTTGAAGAAAGTAATCATTGCGCTCACCGAAAAATTAGCATTCGAATTGCGCGAAGAAAAAAAGCTGACTTCGTGTGTGGCAATAAAAATTCGTTACAGCGATTTTGAAACGCACACCAAACAGTTGGCTATTCCAATTACATCTAATTCAAAATTGCTGACGGAAAAAGCTATTCACTTATTCTGCGAATCTTTTGATACAAATAGAAAAGTGCGTTTGCTTGGAGTAAAATTTTCTTCGTTAGAAGACGGAGCTTATCAAATCAATTTGTTTGACGACCGCGAAAAAGATATTCTGCTTTACAAAGCCATTGATGAAATGAAAATAAAACACGGCAAAGAAAAATTGGTGCTGGCGCAAAATCTGAACATTGGAATTGTAAAACGCAATGACCCAAAAGCGGATTTAGACAAAGAGGCAAAGCGAGAACGAAAGAAAGATGACCGCTGAACTTTCATATGGTTCAACGTAACATAGCAGCAATATTCTTGCTTGGATTAAAAAATATATTCGGCCACGGAAAAAACAAAATGCGTCCAAAATTTCTTGTAGTCAGTCTTCTCTTCAACCTTCTATTTCTTTATGGAAATGCTGCCACAGAATATGTGGGCAACAACCTTCTTCTTCTTCTTGGTTTCAACACTGCATCAAAAGATTTTAAACCCATCAAAGAATTTTGGTTGCTCGATAAAAATTTCGAAAACAATTATGGTGGCATCAAGCTTTCGGTAAACAGCATTACCGATAAAGTGGAGGGCATTTTAATAGCTGGAGAAAATTACCAGGCTAACGGAACTAAATTTTTGAAGTGCTGCTCTGCCTTACCCTATGGAATTTTATTGAGCGATGATACCGCTGCACTACAAACAAAATTAGGAGGGGGGCAAAAGCTGGTCGGTAGAAATGCCATGAAGTTTTATCAAGATAAAATTGCGGTTGAAGTTTCGTTTACTAATGCAAATTTTGAAACCATAGGTTCTGTAAAGTTTTTCAATGAGGCAAAAGTTGTTCCTATAGAAGTGAAAACTGCCGAGCAGAAAAAAACTTCTTATGCCAAAATTAAAAACCAGGAAAAATACAAGCAGTTAGAAAAAGCAACCTTTTTGGAAATACCCCTAGCAGAAATCAACAAGAACACACCTGCCCTTTCTACCTTTAAGCAAGCAGTTCTTGATGTGTTTAAATCCTATCGTGAATCAAATTTCTACTCCATTAAAAGCAGCTCCAAGAGTTCTTCCAATTTCTGGAACTATAAATTTGCCTATACCACCAAGCTTAAAATACCGGGTGAGAAATTCAATATGCTTTATAGCTTTCCGTTCTATCAATCGCCACTCGATTTTGTTTCGGTTATAAAAGAAGCTGATGCTGTTGACCAATCCTTTGTTTCTTCGTATAAAGATTTTGAAAAGAAACTCACTGAAAACTTTTCGGTCTCTGAAGGCTGGACGGCTTCTTGCTTGGCAAACAAAGAATCTAAAGTCCTCTCCGATTTGCAATTTAGTAACGACAAGTACGGATCTGTAATTCTTGACTACTCAAAGAATCCTAAAGGCAAACACATTCTCTATTTGCGGTTTCTGTTGTACTCCAATTAGTTTAGTTCAACTCCTTTCCTGTTTCGATGTAAAAATTTTTCATGCACTTGTCTACCCAAAAAGCGGAATCGCTTTTTGTATCTGTGATGGAAAAAACAGTCGGAATATTTTTTAAAGGAGCAATCTGCTTTTCAGGTTTTTGCAAAAGGCTTCGCTGCCTTTCGAAAAATGCGGCTTTATAATTTTTAAAATTATCCGCTTTGTAATCCTGAAGTATTTTCAAACAGTTTCCTGAGCACATCATTAGGAAAATGCTGATTATCACAGTTGCACTAATTCTATTCTCCTGCTTCAACCAATACAATTTTTTATGCAAAAAATATTTTTGCGAAACCGCAATGAGTAGCAGAAGATACATCAAAATGAAATAGAAAAAAACATAGTTCATGGTTCTGTGTTGACCAAGAATTCCGGTAGCAAAATACGGAATGAAAGAACCGAAGAACACGATGAAGAAAAGCGCGATTGCTAAAACACGAAAATCTAAAACAGGTAATTTGAGTTTTACTTTATCTGCATTTGAAGCAATTACCAAACTCAGAAGAATGAGAGGCAGATTGAAAATCCATTTCGATAAGAAACGAAGTGTTTGTGCCGATGAATACAAAAGCGAGTGAAGCAGATTGTATCGTTCAGGAAACACGTTTGCACGAACAAAATTTCCGGGAGAGAAGAAAACAAAAGCCGAAGAAACGATGGTTATAAAAAACAATCCCGCTAAAAAAATTCTGTTTTCTGTTTTCAAATTCAAAACTAGAATTGAAAAATAAAATAACGGAATGAGCAATGCGCCTATTTCATTAAAACCAATCGAAACGATAAGGAGTAAACAGGTTAAGACTTGAAAAACCATTTTCGATTTCCCATTCGCTGAAAAGGATTTAGTCAAAAAAATGAAATGCAAAAGCAAACAAAGATTGCCGAGATGATAATTTGAAATGCCTATGAACCAATAAATGCCTTCGGTGATATTGGGTTGGTAGTTGAGGTAGAAGAGCGTGAGGAGGAGAGAAGTGTGGAGCGATTTAAGATTTAATATGGAATAGTTAAGATTGAATACAGTTGTAGCTATAAAGAAGTAAAGAAGAATTGGTGTAATAAGGAGAGAAATGAGGATGAGGAACTGATACACCAAAATTTTTCCTGTTACGAGCGGATGAAAATTCACCAGCACATCAGCCATATATCTTCCGTTCCAATACAAATACTGGTTCAGAAATTTTTGCACGAACGAAATTTTTTCAGAAGCCGTCCAGCCAAAACAAAAATCATCGGCAAATGGAAAAGCATAGAAACAGATAATTACAAAAGGCAACAGCGCTGCAACAGAAAGCACAAGAAGAAAAAATTGAATTTGCTTTTTGAAGAACATCGAATTTTTTTTGCTTGAAATATTGCTTAAAGTAAACTAAAAAAGCTCTTGCCCATTGATTCCTTCGCCCATAGAAGTTTTCGCTCTCCACTTTTTTCCCATATTTGCGCATGGCAACAAAAAAATCTCCTGACGAAAAATTCAGCAACGAAGGAATAACTTTTGACGATGTTCTCCTCGTTCCAGCGTATTCCGAAATTCTTCCCCGCGAAGCAGAAATTAAAACCCGTTTAACCCGCAACATTGAAATCAACGTGCCCGTTGTTTCATCGGCTATGGATACTGTAACCGAACAGGCGCTTGCAATTGCTATTGCGCGCGAAGGCGGCATTGGCATTTTGCACAAAAACATGAGCATTGAAAAGCAAGCCGAAATGGTACGCAAAGTAAAACGTGCCGACAGCGGTTTGATTCTTGACCCTGTTACACTAACCGAAGATGCACTGGTTGGACAGGCTCATCGTTTAATGACCGAAAACAGAATTGGCGGTATTCCTATCATTAGCAAGAGCGGGAAGCTCGTGGGCATTCTGACCAACCGCGATTTGCGTTTTCAGAAAGACATGAAGAAGAAAGTGACAGAGATAATGACGAAAGAAAAACTCATTACCGCACCAAAGGGAATGGATTTGAAACAAGCAGAAAAGATTTTAGAGAAATATAAAATTGAAAAACTTCCCGTAATTGATACGAACGGAAAGTTAGTTGGGCTGATTACTTACAAGGATATTTTAAAAGTAAAAGCCCATCCAAATTCTTCGAAAGATAAATACGGTCGTTTGTTGTGTGGTGCTGCTGTAGGTGTTACTGCCGATATGTTTCAGCGCATTGAAGCATTGCAACATGTGGGAGTAGATGTAATTTGTATTGATACTGCACACGGACATTCGCGCGGAGTTTTAACTGCCATAAAAAAAGCAAAACAAACCTTTAAGCATCTCGATATTATTGGCGGAAACGTAGCTACTAAAGAAGGCGCACAGGCATTAATTGATGCTGGAGTAGACGGAGTAAAAGTGGGTGTTGGCCCCGGTAGTATTTGCACCACACGAATTGTGGCGGGAGTAGGAGTTCCTCAACTCACAGCCATTTACGAAGCCAGCAAAGCCGGAAAAAAAGCGGGTGTTCCGATTATTGGTGATGGAGGAATTCGTTTTACTGGAGACATTGTAAAAGCAATTGCTGCCGGTGCCGATTGCGTAATGGCAGGAAGTGTTTTTGCCGGCACTGATGAGAGCCCCGGTGAAACCATTATTTATGAAGGCAGAAAATTCAAATCTTACAGAGGTATGGGAAGTGTTGAGGCGATGCAAGAGGGAAGTAAAGACCGTTACTTTCAGGATGTGGAAGACGACATAAAAAAATTAGTGCCCGAAGGCATAGTTGGACGCGTGCCATTTAAGGGCAGCGTGCAGGAAGTAATGTATCAATACATTGGCGGTTTGCGCGCGGGTATGGGTTACTGCGGAGCAAAAAATATTAAGGCATTGCAACAGGCAAAGTTTGTACGCATTACTGCGGCAGGTGTTCAGGAATCGCATCCACATGATGTAACTATTACCAAGGAAGCCCCGAATTATTCGAGGTAGTAATTTTATTGGTGTGTTTTTGCCGAAAATTATTTTTTTGGTTTTCAGAAAATATAAAATTACTTTTCCAACTGTTTATCCTGGCACATTACAAAACCAACCGATGCATAAGCGTGTCAACAAATTTTTTTCACTTACGCTTGTTTGCGTTCATGCAATGTTTTTTGTTGCAGCACAACCTACTTTTCAGTCGGCCATTGGTATGGAAGGTTTTGAAAAGGGGAGTTCCCTTCGTGTTTTAGATGACGGTAGCTTTATTATAGCCGGTGAAACCGAAAGCTACGGACAAACCGAGCGCGACATGTTGCTTATGCATGCCGATAGCACCGGTCATTTGATTTGGACAAGAACTTTTGGCGGACCCGATAGAGAAACCCTCAACGATGTTATTGCCACAGCTGATCACGGCTTTATTGCCACAGCCGAAAAATACCAACCCAACAAAGTAGAAGGCGAACACCTCACGCTTTTAAAAACCGATGTGTACGGAAATTTACTTTGGAAAAAAATTTATGACGAAGGCGGAAACGAAACCGAGGGGTTTTCAATTCAGCATACACCCGATAATAATTATATAGTAGCTGGCATGGTAAAAAGTATGACGATGGTGTCAAACACGTTTTTCGATATGCGTGCCGAAGACCAGCACATGTATTTAATTAA
This sequence comes from Bacteroidota bacterium, assembly GCA_947479455.1. Taxonomy (GTDB): domain Bacteria; phylum Bacteroidota; class Bacteroidia; order Chitinophagales; family LD1; genus Bog-950. The sequence continues at coordinate 83,849 of CANJZE010000007.1, read as the reverse complement.
AGTAGACGGCAACGGAAATAAAATATGGTCGCGCAGTTTAACGTATGGCGAAGAGAATGTTGGCTCCACCGGAACTTCAGTGATTGTAACAACCGATGGCTCTTACTTGGTAGCAGGCAACATTGCCAAGATGGGACACACCGATAAAAAAATTGAGAAGCCTGCACAAACTGTGAATATGGAAGACACGCGAACCATATTGCTGACCAAAGTAAAACCAAACGGAAATTTACTATGGGCGCGCGAGTTTCAATCGAATCAAATTGCGATGGGTTATACCGTTATTGAAAAACGCGAAGGTGGATTTGTGGTAGTGGGAAACACCAGCGTTTCAAAATTCAACCTCGATATTTTTGCCATGAGTTTAGATGCTAACGGTAACGTGCTTTGGGCAAAAACTTTTGGCGGTAAAGGTTTTGAATCGGTAGCCGATGTATTGCAATTACCCGATGGTGGTTTTGTGGTTTCGGGTTTTACCAAAAGTTTTGGAAGCGGAAGCAGCGATGTGCTTACGTTTAAATTAAATAAGAGCGGAGATATTGAATGGTCAAAAACTTACGGAGGAAAGAATGAAGAATATCCTTCTAAACTCGCTCTCACAAAAAGTGGAATACTAACAGTGGGCTCTACCGCAAGCTTTAACAGCGAAGGTTTTGATGTGCTCTTTTTTAAAACCGATTTTAATGGAAACGGAACCTGCATAGCAAATAATGTAACCATGAATGTGGGCGCTTTAGTTTCTACTTCCCATGCAGTAAAAGGTGCGGCTATGCAAAAAGTTGAGCAGGGAATTGTGCCACCCAATATTGTAAAGCCAAATCCGGAAAGCATTAAGGAAAAAAAGCGCGAAGCAAGAGTGAAGAATCTGTGTTTTTGAATTTCACCTTATAAAAAACCCAAAACAGCACCCGCATGAAAGCTGTTTACAAATCAATTTTTCTAACACTAGTGTTGAGCATTTTCTGTTTGCAGAAAGTGAGCTCCAATGGCTGTACCGGCTCCTGGTTCAACGTGCAATACTCCCCTTGGTGCGATTGTTATCAGGTATGCGGTAATTACATTAGTGATTGTGACCAGTTAGTAAGCGTTGATTGGAATTTTGGTGATGGAACTACGGTTTCTGGGGGAAGCCCTTGTCACCATTACGCAACTCCGGGTACCTACACAATTACGATGACTATTGTGGCTTATTGCCATAATATATTGTTCAATTTGTTTACTACCACTTGTCACATTACGCAAACGGTAACGGTAACTTCCATTGCTCCTGCGTTCAATGCAAATTTTGTAGCCGACACGGTTTGTCTGGGTAACTCTATGCAGTTTACGAATACTTCTGTTGGAACTGGAACAAATTCGTATACCTGGATTTTTGGTGATGGCACTACGAGTTCTGCGCAAAATCCGATTCACACATTTGATAGTTGCGGCACCTATAACGTAACTTTGATTGTTGACAATTCAACTCCGTGCTGTGCCGTTCAGGGACACGATACTTTAGTGCAAACCGTTTACATCAATTGTCCGCCAAACACCACTCCAAATCTTCCGGGAACTACCGATCCATATATTACCACAAGTAGCGGATTAGTAAATGTTCTTGCTGGAACCTGTTTAGGAGACACCACTTATTTTCAGGTAAACACCACAGGTCCAATTACCAGTTGGCTTTTCCATTTTCCGGATAGTACAACCAGCACTTCAGCAAACCCGACCTATGTTTTTCCGGCTTGTCCTCCTGTTATTCCATATACCACCGTTGATATTACGACCAACCACGGATGTACCGGAATTATAGATTCTATTACAGGTATTTTTTGTCCTTCGAACATTGCCTTGACTTCCACGGTTACGCAGTGTACAGGTCAATGCAGCGGCACAGCCACGGCCACTTTCTCTGGCGGCACACCGCCTTATTCTGTAACGTGGAATGACCCTGGCAATCAGAATGCCGCAACAGCAACAGGACTTTGCCCGGGCAACTATAATGTAACAGTTACCGATGGAAACGGTTGTCCGGCAGTTCCCGCGCAGCCCGTAGCAGTACTCGATTTCCCTTTTCCTTTGGCTGGCACAACTACTATTCAGGGATTAGTTCGATGTTATGGTTGGAATGGCGGCTCTGCACTTTTAAGTATGAGTGGCGGAACTCCGGGTTACACCTACTATTGGGATAACGGAACCTACGGTGATACCGTAGTAGATTTGTCAGGTGGACTTCACAATGTTACCGCCACAGATGCCCATGGATGCACCTTTATTACTTCTGTTAATATTGCACAGCCGCCACCTATTACTGCTACCATAGCACACGTTGATGCAGCATGCGGTGTATGTAACGGAACAGCAACAGTAAATGCTGCCGGAGGAACAGGTGCTTATCTGTATACATGGCTCACTACACCAAATCAAACTTCGCAAACCGCTATCGGCTTATGCGCAGGGCTGTATTTAGTAATTGTAGAAGATGGTGGGATCTCGGGTTGTCGAGACACTTTTTCTGTAGCTATAAACGAGAATGGCGCACAGCCTTTATTGCCGAGTACGAGCACAAACGCCACGTGTAGTAACATCTGCAACGGAACCGCCACTGCGAATCTTTCGGGTGGTTGCCTTAATCCACCGTGTACATATCAATGGCTCGATTCACTCGGTGCTGTTATTGCAGGGCAAACAAATGCGCTTGCCAATAATTTGTGCCCTGGTAATTACACCGTTCATGTGACCAACGGTTTGGGTTGTAACTCTTTTGAAAGTGCTGTCATTAATTCCTCATCAGCCATTGTTCCAACGGCTACTCCAACATTAAACACCTGCGGATTAAACTGCAACGGCACAATTTCTACTTCGGGTTCGGGAGGAGTGGCACCGTATACTTATATGTGGTTCGATAGCTTGAATAATGTACTAGTAGGGCAAACAAATCCAACGATACAAAATCTTTGTCCCGGAAATTATATTGTTCAGTTCACCGACCAGCAAGGATGTATTGCACGAACCAATGCGGTAATTTTAAATAATCCTTTAGTGGTAAATGTAATTGCCACTTCTGTTTTATGCAATGGCGATTGCAACGGAGTGGTGACTGCGACTACAAGCGGTGGCGTAGCTCCATATTCTTATTTGGTTCAAAATGCCGGTGGCGCAACTGTATACACCGGTGCAAGTTCTATCATCGCAAATTTATGCGCTGGCAATTACACTTTGATAGCCAGCGATGCTAACAGTTGTTCGTTGAATATTCCTTTTGTCATCAGTCAACCTGCTGCTCTAAATCCTATTACCGGAACTATTGCTCCAAGTTGTTTCGGAAATTGCAACGGAAGTGCCTCGGTAAATGTGTCGGGTGGAACTCCTGCGTATGTTTATGAATGGAGAAATTCGAGCGGTGCAGTGATTGGAACAAATAATAATGTGAGCAATTTGTGCCCGGGAAATTATGCGGTCAAGGTTACCGATGCGAACAATTGCGCTACAACATTTATACCTGTTCCGCTTACACAACCAACGCGCGTAGCAGATTCCATGGTAATTGTAAATCCGTATTGCAATAACGGTCTTGGTTCAATTGATTTGACTCCTTATGGCGGAACACCGCCATATACATACTCATGGAATAATGGTTTGTATACGACTCAAGATATCAGCGGACTTGCCGCTGGAACATTCACCGTTTTGATCGCAGACTTTAATGGCTGCACAAAACGTGATACAAGCGTCTTTACTATTTACCAGAATATTGCAACCAATATTGTGGCCACGCTTTACAATGGTTTCCATGTAAAATGTTTTGGAGGTGCCGATGGTGAAGTGGTATTGGATGTTACAGGCGGCTTACCGCCCTACACGTATTTGTGGAACGACCCAGCTAATTCAACCGTTGATTCCATTTGGGGATTAGACCCGGGAATAACTTACACTGTAACTGTTACAGATGCCAATGGGTGTATTCGTTTAGACAGTATTCCGTTGAATTTAATTCCACCACCATTTAGCATTACAACAAGTTCTCAAAATGTTTTGTGTGCCGGTGATAACAATGGAAGTGTCGCAGTGGTTCCTGTAGGTGGTATACCACCTTACGTTTATTTTTGGAATGGTGATACCAGTGTTCTGAATACTCCCCTCACCAATCTTCCTCCGGGACAATATATAGCTTATGTGTTCGATGCTAACTTCTGTTTGAAAATAGATACTGAAATAATTACCGCGCCTGCTCCAATTGTGCTTTCACACACTTCAACCAATGCAACATGTTTTGGCAGCAGCGATGGAAGTATTGATGAAACTGTTGGCGGTGGGATTGTGCCTTATGTTTTTTCATGGAACTCGGGAGCGTATCTTACTGAAGACCTAAACGCAATTCCTGCCGGACAATATGCACTGAACATGGTTGATTCGAATGGTTGCGTAAGAACAGATACCGTTACCATTACCGAACCAACAGCTTTGGTTTTAACGCTTGCAACAACCAACGTTTCCTGCTTTGGTTTAACTGACGGAGCTATTGACCTTACTGTAAGCGGAGGAACATTGAACTATTCTTATTTGTGGAGCAACACTTCTACCAATCAGGATTTAACGGGCTTGGGTGCCGGTAATAATTCTGTAGTGCTAACTGACGGAGCAAATTGCACAGCAAGCGCAAGCGCTACTATCACCGCGCCTGCTCAACCACTCGCAGCAACTTTAGTTGCTGTTGATGTTACCTGCAACGGTGCCGCCAATGGAAGTGTGAACCTTACGCCAACAGGAGGAACCACAACCTACACTTTTGTTTGGAATAATTTATTAACCACCGAAGACATTTTCAATTTGAGCGGAGGAAATTATTCAGTAACCGTAACCGATACTAACAACTGTTCGGTTTCGGTTTCGGCAACGGTGTTTGAGCCTGTAGGAGTGATTACCTCCACCATTGTATCGAACGTAAGTTGTAACGGAGGAAACGATGGAGCGGTTGATTTAACGGTGAATGGCGGAATAAATCCGCTATCGTATTTGTGGAGCAACACCTTAACTACTCAGGATATAAATGGAGTTGCAGCAGCTACTTATTATGTGGCGATTACCGATTCGAATGGTTGTGTGAAAAATGATAGTGCCGTAATTACGCAACCAAATGCATTGGCAATTACGCTGGTCACAAATAATATTTCCTGCTTTGGCGGAAGCAACGGAAGCATTGATTTAACGGTGAGCGGTGGCACACCAAATTACAACTACAACTGGAACAGCGGAGCATTCATTACCGAAGACCTACAGAATCTTAATACGGGAAGTTATTCAGTAGTAGTCACCGATAATAAAGGTTGCACTGCAACAAATGCAACAAGTATTACCGAGCCGAATATTTTGACAGGCAACCGACAAATTACAATTTGCGATAAAGACAGTTTCCTCACAGGAGGCACTTATCAATCTACTCCCGGAATATATGTTGACACGCTTACCACTTCGATTGGCTGCGATAGTATTCTTTCAACGGATTTGAATGTGGTGAATAATTTCAGTTCACAGATTCAGCAAACACTTTGTTATGGACAACAATTTTTGTTGAACGGAAATTATTATTCAGCCACGGGAGTTTATGTAGACACACTCTTATCCTCAGGTGGATGTGATAGTGTGGTCACGCTTTCACTCAATATTTTATCGGACATTGGCTTATATGCCGACCCGAATAAAGCTACGCTTACTACAGATGACAGCATCACTGTTTTTATTTACAGCAGCACAGGTGCAAATTTGGTGAGTTATAATTGGTCGCCAACAATTGGAATTAGTTGTTCAACCTGTTCAAGTGCAGTAGTTGCTCCGCCTGTTGATGTTCGTTACTCGGTTGTCGCAGTAGATGCCAATGGTTGTCGCGATACGGTGCTCATTCCTATTATTGTTCAAGGCCCTGTAATTTTTGTGCCAAACGTGTTTACACCAAATGGCGATAACAACAATGACTTCTTCCAGATTTTCGGAAACCTGAAACCACTACGCTTCCTCGAAATACAAGTGTTCAACCGTTGGGGGGAGAAAGTTTTTGAAAGCAACGACCACCATTTTAAATGGGACGGAACTTATAAAGGTGTGTTGCAAAATCCGGGCGTGTATGTATGGACACTTAAATTGGGATTCCTCGGTTCTGCCAATGAGGAATTGCGAAAAGGTTCGATTACGTTGATGCGGTAGTAACGGTTGTCTTGCTGAGCTTGTCGAAGCATTTTGTGAACGAACCCTTCGACAAGCTCAGGGTGACAGAGACTTTCTTTCTTTTTCGCAAACTCATCCAAAATTTCTCCAAGCATGTTTGCGAATTTGTAATTGCCTCTTTCACTCAAACTGATTGCTTTTAAATACTGTCCTTCGTAAAGAGTTAGTTCTTCTGCTTCTTTTTCGGTTCTTACTACAAACACAAATTTTGTGTTTGGCTTTTGTTCGTTAGTGCTTTCGAAGGTTTTGTAAAAAGTATAATCGGTGATGTGCAAATTCAACTCTTCTTTGAGTTCGCGGACTAAAGCCTGCTCAGGTATTTCGTTTTCTTCTACATGTCCGCCAAATAAATCCCAGTGATTGGGAAAAGAAATTTCGGGTTTGTTATCGCGAAGGTAAATGAGCAAGCGATTGTTGCGGTCGAACAAAAGTGCTGTGGCAACTTTGTGCATGGTGGTTATTGAAGTGCTTCTTTCGAAACAATAATTCCGTCTTCATCGGCATAAAGAAATTCACCTGGAGTAAAATCAATGCCCGCAAAATGAACGGTGATGTTTTCCTGACCTTCGTTTCGCTTGTTGCTTTTGAGCGGATGCGTGTTGAGTGCTTTAACACCAAGCGGAAGTTTTGCCATAGCCACAGAATCGCGAATGCAGCCGTAAACAACAATGCCGTTCCATTTATTTTTTACAGCAAGGTCGCCAAGCATATCGCCAAGCAAGGCGCAGCGCATAGAGCCGCCACCATCTACCACTAACACTTTGCCATCGCCATTTTGTTCCAATGCTTTGCGAACGAAACTATTGTCTTCAAAACATTTGATGGTATAAATTTTTCCGTTGAAATTTTTTGCACCGCCAAAATCTTTAAAACCGATGGGTTCGGCAATTTTTAGTTTGTCGGAATGAGAGTCGCAGAGGTCGGTAGTAAGGAGCATGGTCAGTTGTATTTAAAATTTTCAACTAAATTTAGAAAGCAATTTGAAATATCCATGCGTAGTTTTTGGAATCAAATACCGATGCTCAGAATCACCCTTTCGCTCATTGCAGGAATTGGTGTTCAAATTCTTGCTGATTCCGTTCTTCATCGTTCTGCTGATGTTTTGATGGTGATACTTTTCTTGCTAAGTAGTTCTCTGCTCACCCTGGTTATTTTAAACTTTATCACTAAAACAGAACTTGTCTATCGTTCTCGAGTTATAAATGGCATCGCCATTTTCATTTTGCTCTTTTCATTCGGCTATGTTCTAACCTGGCTTTATGCCGATAAAAACTATCAAACACACTTTCAAAAATTTCTAACGAACGAAAGTTTTCTGGTGGCAAAAATTACAAAGCCGCCTTTGGAGAAAGCAAAAGTAATAACGGTGGTAGCGGAGATTGACGCGGTAAAAAATAAAAACGAATCAACCGCTACTACAGGAAACATTCTTATCAACGTAATGCGCGATAGCACGAGCAACGAGTTGAAATATGGTGATGTGATTGTTTTCAATTCTACCATTCAGGAATTTGATGAACCCAAAAATCCTGAGGAGTTCAGTTTCAAATTGTATCAAAGCTTTCACAACATCTATCACCGAACTTTTTTGAAAGGTGGCGATTGGAAATTAGTAGGAGAGCATCAAGGAATGTTTTTGATGGCGCAGGTTTATCAAGTGCGTGAATACTTTTTATCGCTCATCATAAAGTATGTAAAGAACAAAAATGATTTTGCGGTGGCCAGCGCTATCATGCTTGGTTACAATGATTATATGAATAGCGATGTAACACGCGCTTACGCAAGTTCGGGTGCGCTGCATGTACTAAGTGTGAGTGGTTTGCACGTAGGCATTATGTTCATTATGCTCAATTTCCTATTGGGATGGATGGATAACCGTGGAAGAAAATTTCAAATCGCGAAGTCGGTTATCATTATTTTGTTCATTTGGTTTTATGCCTGTCTTACCGGGTTAAGTCCATCGGTGTTGCGCTCTGCCATGATGTTTTCAATGATTCAGTTTGGCAGGGTGATGATTCGAAATGTAAATACCTACAACATCATTTTTGCAAGTATTGTGGTTTTGCTTTTGTTCAATCCTTTTATTGTAACAGAAGTTGGATTTCGTTTAAGTTATCTCGCTGTGCTCGGCATCATTTTTCTGCATCCAAAAATTTATTCGCTTCTAGTAATTGGCACGGGCAAGCAACCCGAATTCAAAAAACAGAAAAATTATTTTCTGAAGGCGTTCACGTTTTTGCGACATGATTTGTATTGGTTTTTTCTTACCGTAGTTGATTTGGGCTGGCAGATTGTTGCTGTTTCTATTGCCGCGCAGATTGCAACATTTCCTTTGAGTCTTTATTACTTCCATCAGTTCCCCAACTTGTTTTTACTCTCAAATCTTGTAGTTATTCCTGTAAGCAATTTGATTTTGTTCCTTGGTACCGGCTTGTTTGCCGTTGGTAAAATTTCTTACATCAATGATATCGTGGGCTGGTGTTTTAACTTTCTTCTTGTTGTGTTGAACAAATTTATTTTTTGGATTGACTCACTTTGGTTTGCGCTAGTGCAGGGCATAAGTATTACCATGATTGAAATGATGGCGTGGTATGTTTTAATTTTTCTTTTGTGCTGGCTTACAGAAGAAAAAAGAACGAAACTCGTGCTTGTATCATTGCTCCTTGTTTTGGGGTTGACTTCATCTCACTCGTATAGACAAATCGAAAACTCAAAACAGAAACAACTAGTTGTTTACTCCATGCCCAAACAAAAAGCTATTGCATTTATTGATGGAAGGAAAGTGCTCACAGCTTTTGACGAAAAATTATTAAGCGACCCAAGCGCCATGTTGTTTCATGTAAAACATCATTGGTGGAAGTGCGGTGTAGATGAAGAGTTGAAGGTTGCGAGTTATACGTTGCATGTTGAAGGTTTTCCCTTTGGCAATTTATATTTCTTTGAAGGCAAGAAAGTTTTGCTCATTGATTCTTTACTGGAGAAAATTGATTTCGCGATGGAGAAAAAACTAAAAATTGATTTAGTAATTCTATCGCACAGTCCCAAAGTTTATTTAGAGAATTTGAAAAAGCTAGTTGACTTTGATGAAGTGGTTTTTGATTCCTCCAACAAAAAATGGAAAGTTGACTACTGGAAAAAAGATTGTTCGAAAATGAAAATCAAATATTGGGATGTAACTGAGCGCGGAGCTTATATCAAGAATGCAGCGATTTTTTAGTGTTCCGAAGCATTTCTTCTATTAGTTGGTTGCGGTAGCACCGTCTTGCTATAATCTAAATTCCTCACCTTCACATCCGGCAGTGCCTTCATCAGCGGCTCCACTTGCTCCCTCGTTATGTTATTATAACTCAGCTCAAGGTTTTCCAATTGTTTCAGTTGCTCCAACTTACCGCGCTCCGCTTCAAAATTCATTTTCACATTCATTGCCAGGTTAAGTTCCTTCATACTACTCAGGTTCTCAAAACCACTCGGCAGAGCCGTAAAATCATTCGCCTTTAAGTCTAGCCACTTCAAACTTTTCAGTTGCGTAAAACCTGTTCCAAACGAGTTAATCAGATTATCGCGCAAATCAAGCTTCTCTAATTTTGTAAGGTTACCGATACAATTAGGCAGTGTTTCAATCACATTGTCTTTAAGTGAAAGAGTTTTCAAATTGTGCAGCTGACACAACTCGTCAGGTAGTAGTTTTATTTTTTTATCGGGTTTACTAAAAAAATTTCCGTCAAGATTCAGATACTCTAATTGCGCAAGATTTGCTATGGTCGAAGGCACCGCACTTTGCTCATTCAAACCTAAGTCAAGTACTCTTAATTTACTCAAGCCTGTTACCGCATTTGGAAACCCCTGCAACTTATTCAAACTCAAATTCAATTCTTCTAAATCAGTCAACCCTGCAAACCCTTCAGGTAAACCTTGCAATTGATTTCCCGCCAGAATCAAATACTTTAACTTCTTCAATCCGCTAAACGAAGGGCCGAGGTCAGTAATTTTGTTCATCCGCGTACCCATCTCTAAATAGCCAAGGTCTAAATATTCCAGGTTCACCAATGAACCAAACGAAAGCGGCAGCGCAGTCAAACGATTTGCTTTCAGATTTAATTTCTTCAACGCAGTCAGCTTGCTTATATCAAGCGGAAGATTCTCCATCAAACACTGGCTCAAATCCAAATCTGCAAGACTTACGAAACCCGAAACACTCGCCACTATCTTTATCACATCCAAATTGAAATTCTGCGAAAGATTCAACTGCTGCAAATTCGTTAGCTGATTAAACGATGGCGGCAACACCTTAATATCATTCACACTCAAATCCAGCTTCTTCAAACTCTTTACCTGTCCAATCTTATCATTCAACTCCAGTAAACCGCTTGCAGAAAAATTCAACTCTTCAATATTCAGCGTTTTAATTCTTTCAAAAACATCATCGTCATACAAGTAGGCATTGTGCTCCAAATTCAACACGCGCAAATTTTTCAAATAAGTAAAAGAATCGGGAAGTGTAGTAAAGTTGTTGTCTTTCAAATTCAATTCTTCAAGTGCTGAAAGTTTCTTAATTGTATTCGGAAGAACCTTAAATGCACCTCCTGAAATATTTACCCGCTTCAATTTCGGCAACAACGAAAGTTGCTCGAACAACACATTCAAATCCAACGCGCGGCATTTAGTGCAGGTAAACTCTTCAACGTTTTTCAGCTTTGTAATATCATCACGCAATTGTGTTTTAGGAAATGCATTCAGTGTAAGTGATGTTGTAGCGTTAACATTTTTCAAAGCTTCATCAATAATTTGATTCGCATTCACTTCATCCGTTGTTTCCGCATCGCGCTTTGCTTCTTCAAATTTTTGCAATAAAACTTTATTGATAGAATCCTTCGCGGGCTGACTCAACTTATCCCAATCTTCTTGAGTAAAAGATTTATCAACTGGCTTTGTCTGCGCAAAGCTGAACAGCATAACAATCGAAAAAATGAAACTGAAAACAATTCTGTTTATCATGGAAGTAATTTGGTTGGCAAGTTAGGTAATCTGTATAGAAACGAAAAAGCAACCTCATTTAGTATGAGATTGCTTTTCTGAAATTCGAAAAACTTATTCGGGATTTTCCGGTCGCATCTGAGGGAAAAGTAAAACCTCTTGAATAGTAGATTGATTCGTCAGCATCATCACCAAGCGGTCAATACCAATTCCTATTCCCGATGTTGGCGGCATACCATATTCAAGCGCACGAAGAAAATCATGGTCAATAAACATCGCCTCATCATCACCGCGTTCCATCAATTTAGTTTGCTCTTCAAACCGCGCACGCTGGTCGAGCGGGTCGTTCAACTCGCTGTAAGCATTTGCTATTTCTTTTCCGTTAATGAACAGTTCAAATCGTTCAACCAATCCGGCTTTACTTCGGTGCTTCTTTGTCAGCGGACTTAATTCAACCGGATAGTCAATAATGAAAGTGGGCTGAACAAAATTGCCTTCGCATTTGCCGCCAAAAATTTCATCAATCAATTTTCCTTTACCCATGGTAGCATCTGTTTCTATGCGCAATTGTTTGCAAACATCGCGCAGTTGTTCTTCATTCATCTCACTCACATCAAAGTCGGTAATTTCTTTTATGGCATCATAAATCGCCACTCGTTTAAAAGGAGCTTTGAACGAAATTATTTTATCGCCAAGCGGAACATCGGTAGTGCCATGCAATGCAATAGCAATCTTCTCCATCATTTGCTCGGTGTAATCCATCATCCAGAAATAATCCTTGTAGGCCACGTAAAATTCCAGCACCGTAAATTCAGGATTATGTGTGCGGTCCATTCCTTCATTACGAAAATTGCGACTGAACTCATACACAAAATCAAATCCGCCAACAATTAATCGCTTTAAATAAAGTTCATTGGCTATGCGCAAATACAAAGGAATGTCCAATGCATTATGATGTGTAACAAATGGTCGCGCAGCCGCACCACCCGGAATACTTTGCAGCACCGGTGTGTCTACTTCAATAGCTCCATGTTCATTTAAAAAATTGCGAATGGTTTGAATCAATTTTGTGCGCTTCAAAAATGTTTCACGCACATGAGGGTTCACCACTAAATCAACATACCGTTGACGCGAACGCAACTCCACATCAGAAAAAGCATCAAAGGTTTCCCCGTCCTTCACTTTCACCACCGGTAGAGGACGCAATGCTTTTGAAAGCACTGTCATTTCTTTCACACGAATAGAAGTCTCACCGGTTTTCGTAATAAACACTTCTCCTTTCACACCAATAAAATCTCCAATGTCGAGCAAGTGAGTAACCACCGAAGTGTAAAACGTTTTGTCTTCATTAGGGCAAACATTATCAATGCTTACAAAGAGTTGAATCTTTCCTTTCTCATCCTGAATTTTAAAAAACGTCACCTTGCCTTTGGAGTTAATACTCATAATTCTTCCGGCAATGCTTACGGTTTGAAAGTTTTTTTCTTCATCGTTATACTCTGCAAGTATCTGTGCGCTGTTGCAATTTACTTCAAACGCAGCAGCGGGATACGCATCAATGCCAAGCTCGTTGAGCTTCTGCAATTTTTCTCTTCTTACCAGTTCCTGGTCGTTCAATTCGTGACTCATAGTTAAAATTTGAGGAGCGTGAAAATAAAAAACAGTGGTTCTCTATTCATAAAATATTACACAAAGGCGCAAAGACACGAAGAGGAAATCTACAGTTCGTTTTCTTTGCGCCTTCGCGTCTTTGTGTAAAACGAAATTTCTACCAGGTGCAAGCCACCTTACCTGTGCTCTTGCGACCTTCTAAGAAAGTATGCGCTTCGGCTATTTCTGATGCTTTGAAAATTTTTCCGCCTTGTGGTTTGAACACACCTTCATCAACTAGTCTCACTACATTTTCTAAGCAACGTTTTAGCACATCGGGTTTGTGGTCGGCAATCTTAAGCATGTTCACACCAATCAAACTTTTAGAAGTCATCATAAATTCAGCGGGATGATAAAAACCAAACTGAATTCCTTTTACCAACTGCGAAAAAACATTGGTGGCATCCGTCATTTGTGCGGCACCATAGCAAACCATTCTACCACCGGCATTCAAAATTTTTATTCCGCGCTTAATAAAATCTGCACCCACGGCATCAAAAATTACATCCACGCCATCGCCCTTGGTTGCTTCTTCTACATATTCATCAAACTCTACTTTGCTTGTATTGATGACATGATGCGCTCCCATTTGTTTCAGCAATTCCACTTTCGAATCGCTGCCCGTTGTTGCAAACACTTCACAACCTTTATGCAGGGCATATTGCATTAAACCAGCTCCCACTCCGCCTGCGGCAGAATGAATCAACACTTTATCACCCGCAAATAAATTCACCACTTCGGCTGCACAGTAATAAGCGGTGCAGTATTGTGTAGTAAGCGCAGTAGCTTCCGTCACATTTATTTTATCCGAAATTTTTGCTGCAGCACGTGCATCGGTAATCGCATATTCAGCATAACCACCAAAACGCGTGAGCGCAGTTACGCGATCACCTTCGAGCAGATTTGTTACGTTGCTTCCTACACGCTCTACAATTCCTACTACATCATACCCAATCACACTCGGAATAGGCGGAGCATCTTTATACATTCCTTTTCGTGCCATTACATCGGCAAAATTTAATCCGAACGCCTCTACTCTAATCAATGCCTCACCAGCTTTTGGAACGGGCTTCGGAGTTTCACGAACTTCAAATGCTTCATCGGTGTCACCGTGTTTTACAATGTATATTGCTTTCATGAGGAGTGCTTTTAAAAAATGAAATTTAGGAAACGAAAAACTGTTTTTATCAAAACTATTCTTGGAATACTTGAATGATAGATAAAATGCAAAAGGCTGATCCAATCATCCAGTTATTCCTTCATTCCATTCTTTCACGTAGGTCGTTTGAGTGATTGAATTATTTTCGATGTAAAGTAAAACTTACCATGAACAAAAAGAAATTAAAAAGCATCGACTCGCGCGCTCCTAAGCGATTTCATAAAGAGGCAGTTAAAAAGGAAACGCTCAAATTGAAATTGCGTTTGGGTGACTTGCAAAATTTAATGTATGCCGAAGGTAAACACGCGCTCTTGATTGTGTTGCAAGGAATGGATGCTTCGGGTAAAGACGGGGTAAGCAAAAATGTTTTTGAAAACGTGAACCCAATGGGCTGTCGCGTTATCCCATTTAAGAAACCAAGCGAGTTGGAAATGAAACACGATTTCCTCTGGCGTATTCACGCCAATGTTCCCGAAAAAGGAATGATTCATATTTTCAATCGTTCACACTATGAAGATGTGCTCATTCAGCGCGTGCATAATTGGGTAGATGAAAAAACTATTGAGCAGCGCTTCGTTCACATCAACAACTTCGAAAAACTTTTACTCGAAACCGGAACAACAGTTTTGAAATTTTATCTACACGTTTCAAAGGAAGAGCAATTAGAAAGATTGAACGAGCGCCTCAGCGATAAAACTAAAATGTGGAAGCACAACGATGCCGATTTAAAAGAACGCGAATTTTGGAACGACTACATAAAAGCATACGAAGATGTTTTCGAAAAATGTTCTTCTGCTGTGGAATGGAACATCATTCCCTCCGACCAAAACTGGTACAAAGAATATATCATTGCAAAAAAAGTAGTAGAAACGTTGGAAGCACTGAAGATGAAATTTCCAGGATTAAAAACTGCCAGCTAGCCACACGTACTGTTTGATACTTCTATTTTCAACTCAAGAATTTATTTGCGCTATTAAAAGCCAATACTATTTTAGTGAGATAATACAGATAGATGCTTTCGCACATCAATATTTACGACCTCATTTTTATTGACATTGAAACGGTGCCTCAGTTTGCTGCTCATGAACAATTGAGTAATTCCATGAAAGATTTATGGGCTTCGAAACATTCATTTCTAAAAAACGAAAGTGAAAGTTCAGAAGAAGGTTACTTAAAACGTGCAGGGGTGTATGCCGAGTTCGCCAAAATAGTTTGCATCAGCATTGGTTATTTCAGAATAGAGAAAGAAACCAAGCAGAAAACATTTCGCGTAAAATCATTTAGAGGAGATGATGAAAAAATATTGCTGGAAGAGTTTATTTATCTCATCAACAAAAATTTCGACCCCGAAAGATTTCATTTTTGCGGACACAACATTCGTGAGTTTGACATTCCTTTTATCTGTCGCAGGCTATTGATTCAGCAATTAAAATTTCCTGACTCACTTGATGTATCGGGAAAACGCCCTTGGGAAATGTATGATGTGGATACACTTCAACTTTGGAAATTTGGTGACTATAAGCATTATACTTCGCTTAAGTTGCTAGCCGAAGTGCTAGGCATTCCCACACCTAAAGATGATATTGAAGGAAAAGATGTTTGTCGCGTTTATTGGAAAGAAAATGGATTAAATCGAATTGTAGAGTACTGCCAAAAGGATGTAATAACCGTAGCGCGTTTACTTCTGCGTTTTAAAGGCGATGTGGAAATGCTCAATGAAGAAGACATCATCATTGTAAAATAATTTTTGTGGTTACGTTTTTGAAAAACTCTTTCTCCGATTTCTTCGACTTGTTCTATCCGAATATTTGTTTGGGTTGTTCACGAAAGTTGTTGAGAGGAGAAGATGTAATTTGTTTTCGTTGTGAAAGTGAATTGCCGACAACACGCCATTGGTTACAAACAGACAATAGTTTAATGAAACGATTTTGGGGAAGAGTAGTGCTGCAAGGAGCAGCTTCGTTGTATCAGTTTCATAAAGGCAATGAAGTACAACATTTGTTGCATGAACTAAAATACAGAGGACGTCAAGAGGTGGGCGAACATCTCGGAAAAATTTTAGGAAATCAACTGAAGCAGGAAAATTCAATCATAAAAAATGTTGACCTGATTGTGCCCGTTCCTTTGCATTGGAAAAAATTAAAAATGCGCGGTTACAATCAATGCGATTCGTTTGCTCAAGGATTGTCGCTAGCGTTAAATGTGCCGTGGACTTCAACTGCCTTAGAGCGCACGCACGAAAATATTTCTCAAACAAAAAAGAAACGCTATGACCGTTGGGACAACGTGGCGCAAATTTTTTCGGTGAGCGATGAAACACAACTAAAAGGCAAACATATTTTGTTGGTAGATGATGTGGTTACCACCGGTGCTACTTCCGAAACGTGCTTGCAAACCATTTTAAAAACAGAAAACACCTGTGTTAGTTTTGTTGCCATTGCTAGTGCTAAATAAATTTTTCATCATCGCTAAGCAGGCTTTTTCTTAGTGTGGCCGCTAATTCTATTTTTGATTGATGCCAAAATATTTTTTGTTTCTCGTTTTGGTTTTCTTAAGTGCCGTTGCACACGCACAAGAAAATCAGCAAAAACCCAATCCTTTTGTTGCTGACATACATTATGCGGCAGGCAAATTGTTTCCCATGCATCCCAATTTCCCAAAAACAAGTTTTACCAATTCGGCAGAAATTTTTTTGGGTTATCAGGCGTATGGGAATAAACCATGGCACCGGTTGTTTAATTACCCGCGTATTGGGCTTTCATTTATATATCAGGACTTAGGCAACCGCGCCATCTTCGGTCAGCAGTTTTCAATCGTTCCTACGGTTTATTTTTCAACTGCAAAAAAAGAAACGGCTAAAGTTTATGCAGAATTAAGGTACGGCTTAGGTGTAGCCTGTTTTACCAATGTTTACGATTCAATCGAAAATCCGCGCAACTCAGAGGTTAGTTCAATATTTACCTGGCAATATACCCTTGGTGCAAATCTTAACTGGAACATAAGTAAGTATATAGGTCTGCAACTTGGTGGGGTTTGGTATCATGCTTCAAATGCACACACCAAATTGCCCAATGTAGGCATGAACAACTTTGCCATTTACACAGGCATACTAGTTTATCCGTTTGGAAAATTCAGCAGGAATCATGACCTCGATTCTGTGCAAATTGACAGAAAGTGGCACCTTAATTTTCGCTTTGGTGCAGGCTGGCACGAAATGGGAAATGC
Source organism: Bacteroidota bacterium (assembly GCA_947479455.1). GTDB lineage: Bacteria > Bacteroidota > Bacteroidia > Chitinophagales > LD1 > Bog-950. The sequence goes on along the minus strand of CANJZE010000007.1, from coordinate 66,634 downwards.
CTTCGGAAGCAAAGACAAAAAGAAATATCCGGTTTACACCGCCTCCATTTACACCACGCGCAGGTTAGCTAAATTGATTACTGCAAAAATAGGATTGACATATCGGTACTATCCGATGTATAAAACATTTATAGAAGAACATAAAGTGTTCGACTCTCAACTCACTTTGCGCTCATCTGCTTTTATTGTTTTTGTTGGTGCCGACTTATTGCTTGGGCATTTCGCTATTAGTTTAGAGGCCGGTGTAAACGTTTACAAACCCGCTTATTCTGCATTCAACGACTACTACGAAAAATCAAAGGGCTTCAGCTACTATAGCAAGCGATACCTTGCAACACGCTTCGGTCTAAACTATTACATTCTTGACCCATACAAACATCCAAGAAACAACGTTTTTCTTGGTGCTTATGTAAGTGCCAACGAAGGACAAGCAGAGTTTTTAGAACTGAATCTTGGTTATGTTTGGTAAGCAGAAATATTTTTCTTCTTCTGCCGCACTGGTATCTAATCGTTATCAAAACAAAGTGAATTCAAAAACAAAGACTACAGCTTGGCTTTTAATTGCTGCTATTGCAGCCGTGTTGTGGGTTCCTAATTTATTAGCAGCAGGCATGTTTATAGATGGAATTGTAGACGCCATTCTTGCACAAAGCTTGTATTTGCATATTAGTTCATTTTGGGAACCAAAATCGCAAGCTGGTTCGTGGTCGTGGGGAACTATGCCACTAAGCATTTATATGCTTTCCCTTTTCTACAAAATTTTTGGCGACCACTATTGCGTAGAGCGAATCTATTCTTTTGTGTGCGCGCTACTTCAGTTAGGATTGATTTATCAGCTTTGGAAAACATTTTTTGCCAATGAAGAATCTATTAAAAAACAATCCTGGCTTCCTTGTTTACTCTGGATGATTTCGCCTTTAACCGGATGGTGCTATGGCAACAACCTGATGGAAAATACGATGACTTTGTTTACCACTTGCGCCATCCTTGTGTCATTATACTTTGTGCAGACTCAAAAAAATATTTTGGCTTGCGCTTTTCTTGCCGCTGTTTTTTTATTGCTCGCATTTATTACCAAAGGACCTGTTTCGCTTTTTGTTTTTGCCGTGCCTTTTTTGTTTATCCATTCCAACAAAAAGTTTGATTGGACTCAGGCAGTGAAGTATTCCGTATTACAAATCTTTTTCATTGCTGTACTTTTCGGTTTGCTCTTCACTTCATCTTCTGCATCTATATTTTTTCAAAATTATTTAAACGAACAAATTAAGCCTGCCTTAGTTTCGCCATTGCCCACGCAGCTCAAATCACTCACTATTCTGCTGGATTTAGTATTGGTAATTTCTCCGTTTCTATTGTTGTGCGGTTTTAGTTTTTGGGTAAAACCCAAAATGCATTTGTTGCAGAAAAGCTATTGGCGGTTTCTCTTGCTGGGTTTATGCGGAAGTCTTCCGATTATGATTAGCAATAAGCAGAAGCAGTTTTATTTACTTCCGGCTATGGTTCCTTTAGTTATTGGCTTTGCTATTTATTTGTTGCCACTTGTAGAATGGCTGAACGAAAAAATCAAAGAAACCTGGCAGCAAAAAATTATTCCCATAATCAAATATGGAAGTATTGCTACCATTTTACTTTGCGTAGTTTTATGTTTTACTCAAGCCGGAACCTTTGTTCGCGACAATGATTTGCTAAGCGATTTGCAACAAGTAAATGCTCTTACAAAAAGCGAAACCGCCATTTGTGCTGATGATGTTTTTTTTGAACGATGGAGCTTGAAAGATTATTTGCTTCGCCTGTATCGTAAACGAGTTTGCCTGGCACATGAAAATATAAAAACGTCTTTCTACTTAACTTTACCTAATCAAGTGGGCGGAAATCTTCCTTTAGGTTCTAAAAAAATTATGGCGGGAAAAACTTTAGATCTGTACCAAACTCTGCAATAAAAAACTATAGCGTTGCGTTACATTTTTTGTATTCGACTTATTCAATTGATTCAAGAATTACGTTGCACGCTAATTTTATTTCTTCTTCAGCAATTACAAACGGTGGTGCAATGCGCATGCAATGCGCAGCAAATAAAAACCAATCGATGAGTACGCCACGTTCAATACACTTGTCAATAATTTTTTTGTTCTGTTCAAAACTTTCAAACTCCAAAGCCATCATCAAACCAATTCTATGTTTCGATTTTATTTTTTGATGCTCCAAAAGTTCTTCAAATAGTTTTCCTTTTGCTTCAACCCGTGAAATCAAATTTTCTTTGAGCAAAACTTCAAACGCAGCCAAGCCCGCTGCACAACAAACCGGATGTCCGCCAAATGTGGTGATGTGCCCCAGCACAGGATTTTCTGTAAGCAGATTCATTTTTTCTTTCGAAGAAACAAAAGCACCCAAAGGCATTCCGCCACCAAGAGCCTTTGCCAAGAGAAGAATGTCGGGAGTAATTCCATAATGTTCAAACGCAAACATTTTTCCTGTGCGACCCAAACCTGTTTGTGCTTCGTCAAAAATCAAAAGCGCGTTTACTTCATCGCATCGCTTTCTCAACTGCGACAAAAATTTTTGAGAAGGAATGGTGATACCGCTTTCTGCCTGTATTGGTTCAATAATTACTGCGGCTGTTCTACACGAAATTTTTTCCAAATCATTATCGTTGCCGTATTCTAATTGCAAAGTATCGGGCAATAGCGGACGAAATTTTCTTTTGAAACCTTCATTGCCCATTACACTCAACGCGCCTTGCGTGCTTCCGTGATACGCATTTTTGAATGAAACAAATTGTGTTCTTCCCGTTACGCGCTTCGCTAATTTCATAGCGCCTTCGGTAGCTTCGGCTCCGCTATTGGTAAAATAAACGTTGTTTAAATTTGCGGGAAGAAATTCTGTTAGTCGTTTCGCATATTTTACTTGCGGGCTTTCGACAAACTCGCCATACACCATCAGGTGCATATATTTTTCTGCTTGCTCTTTCACCGCCTGAACAACTTGTGGATTTGAGTGACCAAGATTGCTCACCGAAATTCCGGCAATGAGGTCAAGATATTTTTTGCCGCTCACATCAAACATGTACATGCCTTCGGCTTTTTCAATTTCAAGTAAAAGCGGTGCGGGGCTGGTTTGCGCCACATGTGCTAGAAAAAGTTGGCGGTTCGAAAGCATAAATTTACGGTTGGCTAAAATAACGGCTTTCGTCAACCAATAGCCTTTTTAAACTCTTGCAGGTTTACTAACCTTGTGCGCTATATGAAATATTTTTCGGCTTCCTTTTATTACGTTAGGTACAGCACCTTCAGAAAAATCATTCGCGAAACGTACCGTCAGTTCAATTGGAAAGTGTGGTTGCTCAGTATAGTTTTCATTTTTCTGTATTTCATCAACCAGTTTATTCATTTGTTTTTCCGTTTGCTCGATGCGGTTTTTCATCGCAATCATTTAAAGCAAAAAATTACTCAGCCCGTTTTCATTATTGCTAATCCCAGAAGCGGCACAACCTTTTTACATCGCTTAATGGCAATGGATGAAGAGCGGTTCACATACACCAAATACGCACACACTTTTTTCATGACTGCTTCATTTGTGCAGTTTTATTTTGTGTTTCGTTGGGTCGACAAAAAAATATTTCGAGGTATCATCAGTAGAAGTTTAAATTTTTTAGATGACAAATTCTGGGGCGGTTGGGACGATATTCATGCAATGGGTTTCAACAAAGCCGAAGAAGATGAATTGGTTTTTGCGCAGGCTATGATGAGTGTGGGTGTCATGATGCCCTTTCCCTATTTCCATCAAATACACGACAATAAATTTTTAGACCACCAGCCCGATGAGGTGCGCAAGAACGTGATGGATTTTTACGAAAGCTGTGTAAAGCGATTTGTTTTTCGTGCAGGAAAAAACAAAACCTATCTGGCAAAAAATGTAATGAGCACCGGTAGGTTCAAAACTTTGCTTGAACGTTTTCCCGATGCAAAAATTATTTACATCGCCCGTCATCCTTACGATTCGGTGCCTTCGTTTGCCAGTATGTTTACGGCACTCAACAAAATTCATTCTCCTAAATTGGCCTATACACATCCTGCCAATAAATCGTGGGCACAACTCGGAATTGATTTTTTTAAATATTCGAAAGAGATGCGTAAATCAATTCCTGCTTCACAATTTATTGGATTGAAGTATGATGATTTACTTGCCGACCCGCAAGGAACGGTGAAAAAAATTTATTCGCATTTCAACTGGAGTTTATCTGAAAAGTTTTTGGTAAAACTTTCGAAAGAAGACGCGCGAAACAAAAACTACAAAAGCGCACATGAATATTCGTTAGAGCAGTATGGATTTACCAAGCAGGAAATTTATGCCGAGCTTGGCGACATAATGGATGAGTTTGGTTTTGAAAAAGAATTCTAATCACTCAACTTCATGGCGCAAGCCATTCCATCCATAGCAGCACTTACAATTCCTCCGGCATATCCCGCACCTTCGCCACAGGGAAATAAGTTTTTGATTTGAGGATGACGCAGTGTTTCTTTTTCTCGAGGTATGCGCACAGGGCTGCTGCTTCGGCTTTCAACGCCAACTAAAATTGCTTCGTTGGTTCGGTAGCCGCGCATCTTCTTTCCAAAATCAATTAAGCCTTGTCGCAAAGTTTCAGCTATAAAGTCGGGAAGCAACGAATTCAAGTCGTGAGAAATTAAACCCGGTAAATAGGAAGAGCGTGGAATTTGTTTCGAAACTTTTTTTTGAATAAAATCTTCCATTCGCTGTGCCGGTGCCTGAATACTTTCGGTAGCGGTAAACGCTTTTTGCTCTACCTGCTTCTGAAATTCCAAAGCAGCCAATGCTCCTTTGTTTTCAAACTGTGCCCAGTTTTCGGGTTTCACTTCTACCACCATACCGCTATTAGAAAAAGGTCCGTTACGTGCACTTGAACTCCAACCGTTCACCACCGTTTCGCTTGCACCAGTTGATGCAGGAGCAATTACTCCACCGGGGCACATGCAAAAAGAAAACACGCCTCTGCCACATGCCTGCGTTACTAAACTATAAGTAGCAGGCGGCAAATACTCCCCGCGTTCGGTTCGCTTGTATTGAATATTGTCAATTAAACTTTGATGATGCTCTACCCGCACACCAAGCGCAAATGGTTTTGCTTCAATCAAAATATTTTTTGCGTATAACAATTCAAAAATGGCGCGTGCTGAATGGCCGGTGGCTAGAATTACATTTTCGCATGGGTATTCGCTTCCATCGGCACAGCAAATAATTTTTATTTCATCGTTAATAATTTTGAAGTCAGTAACTTTTTTGTTGAAGTGAACTTCGCCACCAAGTTCAAGAATGGTGTGCCGCATATTTTCAATAATGCGCGGCAGCTTGTTGGTGCCTATATGCGGATGTGCTTCGTAACCAATTCGCTCATCGGCTCCGTGCTGAATAAAAATGTTGAGCACTTTTTTAATGTCGCCACGCTTGCTGCTGCGCGTGTAAAGTTTGCCATCGCTGTAAGTTCCCGCACCGCCTTCGCCAAAACAATAATTGCTTTCGGGGTTGATGTAAAGTTTTTTATGAATAGCCGAAATATCGGTAATGCGCTCTTTCACTTCTTTGCCGCGCTCTAAAATTATTGGTTTAATGCCTTGCTCTAAACATTGCAGCGCTGCAAAAATTCCTGCGGGACCAAAACCAATGATGTGACAAGTTTTAGAAGAAAGGGGCGAGGGACGAAGGGCGAGGGACGAGGGAGAAGGAAGATTCTCTCCCTGCAAATAAACTTCAATCTTGAGCAAAAAAACAATTTGCGATTTGCGCGCATCAAGTGATTTGCGAATTCTTTTTACAAGCTCAATTTGCTCCACCGGAATTTGAGCAGCGTTAGCTGCAGCTTTTTTTATTTCAACTGCAGAAGCAGCTTGTTCGGGACTAAGTTTTAATTCTAGCTGAAAGGGCATTGGTTAGGTTTTTATCCTAAAACAAGAGTGAAAATAGTTTTTACAAATTCAAGCAAACAATAGCTAGCCTCAATCTGCCAGCGAGAACCGCAGCGTAATTCCACCTCGTGTATTGGTAGTAGGGAAACCCGAAGAAATTTTAGGAATGGTTCGCGTTTGGTCAAAGAAGAGGCGAATGTTCAGCCGCTTGCTCACTACATAATCTATACTTGGCTGAATGGTAATTACGCGCGAGCCTGCCGTAATTTGCGGAACGCCCTGGTCAATGCGGTGGTTAATCGTAATGTTATCGCGGTAACTAAAATCAAAGCGGAAATTCAAATCATTATCCAACCTTATTTTTTTGCCCTTGATTTTTATAGGCAACTTCAATCCCTTTATTTTATAACCCGCGCCTACTGTCAACTGTTTCGATTTTAATTCTACCAATTGATAATCGGCAAAGTTCATGGTCATGGTTCGGCTTTGCTTATAATCAACTTTGCAGGTTACGTTGTTTTTAAAAGTCATATCCACTCCCAGCAATGGCGAAAGCTGCTCGTTCATGACAATGCTCGGCATATTGTATTGCGAAAAATAATTTCCGTTCAGGCTATCCAATCCATTGGTGCCGGTATTTCTAATAGACTGTGTTTGGTCTAAATTCGTACTAAAACTGTTGACCGTTAGGGTTGAATTATAGCCGTGGGTAATGGTGAAATTGGTAAAAATGTTTTGTGCCCATTTAAACTTAGTTAAGCCATTGTAAGAAATTCGCCAGTTAGGCATTGGGAATGCTTTGAACGGATCGAGTTTTACCTTGTTGGCATCCTGCCCGTTGTATGCTGCTAAAAATGCCGGTATTAAAACATCCTGCGATTTTGGCCCGTAACCTTCGCTAAAATTATTGTTGTAAGTAGAATCGCTTGGGTTATAATACGTTCCGGTTCCCAAGCGGTTCGAAATGGTTTCGCGGTTTTTTTCAAAATTGGTATACACATCGCTGCTGCCGTCTTTTTCAATTTTGGCAAACATGGTTTTAGCCGGCAAATACGAAATACTATAAGAGCCCATATCGGTAGGATTCAAATGCTGAAACACGGGGTTGCCTGTGCCGTCATCAATATATTTAGCAAACTCTGCATGATTAATCGAATGGTCGCGGAAGAGCGTTAAATCAATTTTTAAATCGGGCCAGGGTTCGAGCGTGGCGGTTACATCTAACCGTTGCGATCGGGTTTGTGTAAATTTTTGATTGAGTAAGGTGTCTTTCGTTATCCATCCGCTGGCGGCCGCTTTATCTAACCAACCATTGCGGCTAAACTCATCTACACTTTTAAACAATCTATCGCCCGGCTGGTTACCAAAAGCAAAGCCATAATCGGGCGATTTAGATTTATAGTCAACACCCAACAAACGCGAGTATCCCGTAAAGCCCGGCATAGTGGTGCTCTTGTTTTCCTTGTATTCAAACGAAACCTTTTTAAGCGAAAGCAAAGGTCGAAGTAAAATGGAGATAAGCGGATTAGGCGGTGCCTGTTTGCTCTGCAAATCGGTCTTCTTCAAAATCACATTGTTCTTGTTGTTGGTGAGTTCCTTTTTCAGTTTGTAAATTTCGAGCCCTTGTTTTGCGGCACGCAAATCTTCGCGCAGTTTCTTGCGGTTGGCTTTCAGTTGGTCCAGTTCATCCTTCTTTGGCTGGCGTTTATCTTTCTTCATGGGCTTCATCAACTCCCCTCTCTTCTTTACGATGGCCGCATGGTTTGCCTTAAGTGCCTCTTTGGCTTTAGCTATATCGGCATCCTGTTTGTTTTGCTTAACAGTATCTGTCTTCAACGCTTCTTTTGCCTTGGCTAAATTTTCGTCAATAGTCGCCTGCTTCTCTTTCAGCTTCGCTATTTCATCTTTAATTTTTGCGCGCGCTTTCTTTACTGCTTCGCGTTTTTTGTCGTTTTCTTTTTTATCACCGGCATTTGGATTTGGTGAATTATACGTTTTCAGGAAAGGAATTTTATCGTATAGTTTTTTGAAATTCAAATCTACTTTGCCACGGTCGTTTTGTGTATTGGCAATAATATTTCCCAGCGAGTTCTGCACTAATTTATCAGTGGCGGAATCTCTTTGCCAAGGCAATGCTGTCCAGTTATAAGTAGAAGCGTAACCAACCGTAGCGGTAATAAAATCAAATATCGGCAGCTTATTAATAGGAATATTGTAGTTCACTGTCAACTGCTGATTGTAATTGGTGTTGCGTCCGCCATTGCCTATGTTGCCCCATACTTCCTGCTTTTTTTCTTTGGTATCAATATGTCCGTAGGGTTCATCAATACGCGCATTATCGGTAGCACTGTAATCAATACTGAGCGATTTAAACGGATTGTATTTAAACACGTAGCTTCGGTTCCATCTAAAATTTTTACTGTAGGTAGAAGGAATTACAAAGTCAACTTCGCCCAGCGAGCGCAGTTTTATCTCCGTAAAATCTCTATTCAAATCAGTCGTAACCGACATGGTGCTCGGCATTGGGTTAAAGCTGAAATCTTTTATGATATCGGCCCACTTCGATTTGGTGGTAATAAGCTTTTTGAATGGGGCGTAATCTTTTGTTTGCGGGGCAAAACTCCAACCAATCAATCCGGTCCAGTTTTTCTTCGAGTTTTTTTCAATGTAAGGGTCGCTTAGCAATTGCTCTTTGTAAGTGTACGTAAAATTGAAATTGCCCGGATCATAGATGTGTGGTTTCTTGGCTTTTGTTTGCGGCACAAAACGCACATTGCTGAAATTATATCCGCGGTTGGTATTAATGGTTTGAATTTGTCGCAGATACGTGCGTGCAGAATCTTTTCCCACCGTGCTCTTCAATGTTTTGTTGTAGTCGGCAGTAGGAATGTCGAATTGATAAGGGTCAAACTCTGGTGTGCTGAACTGCTGCGAATAGTTGGCATAAAACGGAATTCTAATGCCCGCTTTTTCGGGCAACAATTTTCCTACTTCTATATTGGTAGCAAAATCGTATTTGTACATATCATCCTTATACCGCTGGTCAATTTTTTGCTCCACCTGACCAAATCCTTTCGAGTGCATACTTCCCGCTAAACTTATATTTCCCAAGTCGGCAAGTTTAATATTCACCGTGGCTAAAGCGGCTGCACCACCGGCCTCTTCAAAACCCGACACCCGCAACTCATCAAACCAAACCTCAGCACACTTCGATTGTCCATCATCACCATCAACCGGTAATGGATTATTCACATCGCCCTTGGTTGGGTTATGAAGCCCCAGCATAATTGTTTTAATGGAACCTATATCCGGATTTCCTACAATGCTTCGCAAGCGGTCACCTTCGCGCTCGGTGTAAACATTTGCACGGTTAGCATTCGGGTCTAAATTTCTTTTTTCTTTTAAGTCCACAAATTTGTGCAATTCAATGTCTATAGAGTTTTCTGCCGGCCAAACGCTATCGCGGTCGGCACCCACACCGCTATCATACTTACCTGCTTTGGTTATATGAAGAGGCACTTCGTATTCGTAGTAATTATCTTTAAAGTCAGAACCAATTCTAATGAAGGCCGTTACGTTTTTATCGCCCACGGGCAGTTCACCATCTACCGCATTAGCATGAACATACATTTTCAATCGCTTGTATCTGCGCACATCAAGCGTTAAGTTTTTGAACACCGCTTTGCGGGCACATTCTTTCAGGTCACAAACTTTCAACGCAAGCGACTGTTCGTTTTGCGCCACAAACTGATTGGTTTGTGAACCCAGCGATTGTGTTCTTTCGATATCGGGAGGCAACACATAGTTCACAGGTGTTTTTGCACCATGCTCTTCAATACCTACAGAGGTTACATTGATATTGGAACCCGGCTGATCATCGGGCATTCCTTCGCAGGGGTCATTAATGTTGAGGTTGTAAGTGCGCCATTGGTTTCTTCTTAGTTCAAGCGTAGCAAAGCGAAGCGTTACGCTGTCCTGCCACCCGGTCAAAAACATACGCATAAATTGTATCGATTTGAAATCGGGAATGTTTCCTACACGGGTATAGTTTTCGCGTATGGGAATTCGAAATTGATACCAACGTGCCGTTACATTATCTACCACGGCACCATCAACTTTTGAAATGATATACGGATTTGCACCCACTGCCATCGTGTTTGGATTCAACGCAATTTCATACTGAAAATATTCTTCGTTTTCGTTGAGTGTGTTGTCTTTGTTCAAATCTTCTTTATCGGGCAAATTGGTTTGAGCGGTGGTAGAAACAGTAGCTGTTTGTACCGGTGAGTTACCTTGCACTCCGCAAAAATCTTTGTATCGCGCTATCACACTGCCCACATTACCATATACATCTTCGTCTTTAAAATAACGGTAGTTATCGCTCGATGGGTCACCGGTAAGTTGGTCGCGCGGGGCCTGGTCTAACCATTGAATATTTGCAATAAAATTTGCTTTACGTGTGCGCTCATCGTCATCATTCAATCCGTCAAAACCTACATCCTGAACCACGCGTAAGTTTTGGTCTACATCAAACGCATCGACCAGCGATGGTTGTTTGGGCACCTGACCCCATGAAGTGCTGTCGAGCAAACTTTTATCGGCATAAATTCCATTTTCGTAATTCATACGCGAGTCGCGCAAAACATCTTCCGAAATATTTCCCAGGTTAAAAAACAATTTGCCGCCCAGTGGATTGGTTTGATTTAAAAACGGGTCAAGCATCCAAAACTCAATGTATTCTACATTCTGCGCTTCCAAATCATTGTTGTCAATACTGCGCATTACACCCGCCCATTTATCGCGCGGGTTTTGAAACCTTCCATCAGGAAATAATTCACTCTGCCTCGACTCATAATTGTAAGGCCCGCGGTACGATGGAAAATAACTCAGGTCAAACGTGTAAATGTTTTGGTCGAGTGTTTGGTTTTGCCGGTTTGGAAAAACTTCTTGTGTAGGAATTAAACGCACATAATGACTTGCTAAACCTGTGCGAGGGTCTGTATTGTTTTGAACCGCATCGCAATTGCAAGAGGTTTTGTTGAAAAAAATATTATCAATACGGTACCAGGCAAGCTTAGCGCGCTTGTAACCATAGCTTTCGTCATTTATTTTTTCGGCTTCAGGAAACATAATATGGCCGCTTGCATCTCTTGAATCGCGCGGGGTAGAAGCCAGTTTCCAACTGGTGGAAGGTGTTCTTAAATCGTAGCCGCTGCTGGTTCCTTCAAAATCATCTACATAAACCTGCCCTTGTTTATCGGCTCCGTTAATAGCTTTAGAATGCCCCGGTTTCAAATAAGCAAACTCACCATAAGTAGAAATGGTGCTCATTTCTTTGGTAGAATAAATAGGAAGTTTGTCAAGCGCCTTGGTTAGCCACGGTGCATTAGTTTCGTATTTTATATCGGCACCAAAAATATTGTTGCTGATGGGGTCATCGCCAATATTTACTTTTTGGGTAAACGGTCTTTCTTGCAAGTGCATGATGGTTGCACCAATGTTGAATTTACTGCTGATACGGTAATCCAATCGCGTTCCATACATGGTGCGCACTTGCGATGCAAACTGATTGTTGTTTTCGTAATCCACTTTTATTTGCTGGCCCGAATTCAAAATTCCCTGATTGATAATGGTCACTCTTCCCAAATTATAATCAACGGTGTAATCAGAACCTTCTACTAATTTTTGACCCCCTGCATTAACCGTTACAGAACCACGCGGAACGTTTCCTGCGCCTAACGAAATTTCGCGATTGTTAGAACCTTTATACTGCCCTTTAATAATAAAGCGGTTGAATTCGGGAAATTGTTGTGCAATAAATTTTGTGGAATCATACAGGTGGTCGTATACATACTGGTCGGCAATGTTTGCTGGACTTCCACAGGCTGTATAGGCTTTGCGTAAATTTTCACCAAAGGGTTCTATTACCGGAAAAATTAAACGACCATTCTGTGTAATGATGGTAACCCCAGGCACATAGTCAAACAATCCATCGGGTTGTGGGTCGTTATTCATGTTCAAATTATCGAGATTCAAAACGTTGATGAGAGGCTTGCCTACTAAACAACCTTTAGGCATGTAGCGCTTTAATCCACCACCCGGGTCATTGTAATAAATATCTAATCTAAAATCTTCGTTGCTCAGGTTGTAAGCACCTAACGAGTAAATATTTTTCATCATCAAATTCCAAATAGGAAGTGCCGGGCGAATCGTTGTTCCTTTTAGCAATTTGAGATACAAAACTTTTGAGGTGGAATTTGAATCGGGCGGAATCTGATTGCCAAATTCACCTACTTGTAACACTTGTCCGTTGTATTCATATTGAAAAGCAACGGCCAAAACTTCGTTGGGATTTAACTGCGAATTTAACGACAAATATCCCAACTGCCTGTTAACCGTGTATTCGTTCTCATTTAACTTGCGGGCATAAGTTTTTTCGAAATCTTGTCCCTGTGTCAGGTTCAGTGTTCCTTGTAAATCGGCCACTACGTTATTTACAAAACGCCCTGTAGGATTTCCTACCAACTGGCTATATAAATTATTGGCGCTCTTATCTGGCAAAGCATTTCCATTTCCCGAAGATTGAATTTGGGTGGAGTATGGACTGTATTCGCCTAAGTCATTTAGGCCTACCACATCGCGCACGTTTTGAGTAGTTCCATTTCGATTGGTTACCCAAACCTCAAGACGGGTAACATTAACTACCGATTTTATATTGGGCAAAGCTGAAAGAGCGCGGTCATAATTGTCGCGGAAATATTGCGCCAGGAAAAAGTGTTTATTCTCTTCGTATTGGTCTGAACGAATTTCAAAGTTTTGTTTTTGTGCTCCGTTTTCAATCAACAACGTTTCCTTTTTCGATTTCTGTTGCGATACTACACTCGTCCACATTAACCGCCCAAACTGTAATTGTGTTTTTAAACCAAACAAAGTTTGGCTGCCCGAAATCAATCGGGTTTGCAATGGAAGAGAAACATTTCCTGCTTCAATCACTTTGATGATATCGTCTTCATCGCCTGTATAACCTAACTTCACTTGATTATCAAAATCAAACCCTGATTGCGTATTGTACTTCACTCCCAATTGAAGTTTATCGCCAATTTTTCCAATAATATTGATGTTGATATTCATGTCAAAATCAAAACCACCAGTTTTGCGGTTGCGAATAGGAATATTGGGGTTGTCCGTTTTTTGTGTATTACCACCAAGAGTCATGTCAATATTTCCCTGCGGTTTAATTTCAATTTTGCTGCCGCCAAAAAGTTTATCAAAAAACTGTTTCTTCACTTGAATAGGGGGAACAATACTTTTATCTTCCACTAAATTTATCGCCTGCTGACGGTCTCTGATGTACGCATCACGCTCTTGTTTCTCGGTGTATTTGAGGTAATCTTCATAGCTCATATACATCGGTGGTCTTACATTCTGTCCGGCAACTTTTTCTGTTACCACATACATTCCCGATTTTGGATCATACTCCACTTCCTCCTTTATAGCAGGCGGGTCTTTCATGTAAAAAGGGTCTTTCGATTTATCGGTAACGAAATCGCCTTCGCGGTCTTTCATCGGATATTTCAATGCCGGAGAATCGGGCTCCATTGCCGGAGCTAATGCAGGTATTTCGGGAAGCAAATACCGGAAGCGCGAAATGTTTTTCTCGGCATACGACACATACAATATGCCTATGCACGAAAGACCAATTACGCCACTAAAAATTTTCTGTTTAACTCTCACTCGCTATTCAAAAATTTGTTTTCTCTTTTCTACTTAGTTATGTCATGCTGAGCTTGTCGAAGCATTTCCTCGCTACCCTTCGACAAGCTCAGGGTTACAATTTGTTCACTACAACAACTTCAATGCTTCCTTAATCAATCCTTCCACAGTCCAATTACTATTGGCGCTTTGTAACCTTACAATCACTTTTTCGGCTGCCTGCTTATTAAACCCAAGCGCAAGGAGCGCAAATAACGCTTCCTCCTTCATTGTATTGTTTGGTGTGGCAATTAAAAGGGTATCGCCATTCATTTTTCCAACTTTATCCTTCAACTCCAGAATAATTCGCTTTGCCGACTTTGGACCAATGCCTTTAATACTCTGAATCATCATTTCGTTCTCGGTAAGAATCGCATTTTTTATTTCATCGGGTTTGAAGCTAGAAAGCATCATACGCGCGGTAGCCGCTCCCACTCCCGAAACCGAAATCAGCTTTTCAAACAAATCTTTTTCGGAATCTTCGAAAAAACCATACAAGTCAAAACCGCTTACCGATTGGTTTTCAATTTTTACAATAAGCGATGTATGTAACTGGCACACTTCCAAATGCTGAATACGCGCGTAGGTATTCAGACTAATCTTCACCATATAACCAATACCTCCTGTCTCCAGAAAAATATGGGTTGGACTTTTGAACGTAATTTTACCGCTTAAGTACGCTATCATCTCTTTGATTAATGACTAATAGATAATGGTTAGTGGTAATACATGGGCTTGTCCACGATTAACAAATAACCTTTAACGATTAGCTTTTCGAAAGTAATTTTTCAAGAGTAGAAAGATGCGATAGGCAGCGGAGTTGTGGGTTTGTTTACTAAGAGTATTTTGTTGAATTGTCTATTTAAGGATGTTCAATTTGCATCAATTTTTCTGAAAATGCAAGTAGTTTGCTCTCCTGAAATTTATCAGCCAGCAATTGCACACCAATCGGCAAGCCGTTTTTGTCTTGTGCAAGCGGCAAAGAAATAGCAGGAATGCCTGTGAGATTTGCAAGCACGGTGTAAATATCTGCCAGGTACATCTCCACCGGATTGTCCGTTTTCTCTCCGAATTTAAATGCCACCGTTGGCGAAGTTGGCATGATAATGAAATCATATTCTTTGAAAATGCCACGAATTTTTTCGGTCAAAATTCTACGCACCTTTTGCGCACGAGAATAGTAAGCATCGTAATATCCGGAACTTAAAACAAAGGTTCCCAGCATGATTCGGTTCTTTACTTCCTTTCCGAAACCTTCGGTGCGTGAACGTTTGTAAACAGGATCCATTTCATTGGCATTCTTTGAACGGTAACCGTAGTGAACACCATCGAAGCGCGCTAGATTGCTCGAAGCTTCGGCAGTCGTAAGCACGTAGTACGTTGCAATTAAATGGTCGAGCAAATCGAAACCGACTTCTTCAACAGTGTGTCCTTCCTTTTTCAAATCGCTCAGAATACTTTCTACTGAAGATTTTACTTCTACATTCAAACCATCGCTATTCATGGTAGACGGAAAAAAGGCAATGCGCGATTTTTTTTCAAAACTTAATTCTGAAGAATAAACAGGAACTGTTTCAGATGAAGAAGTTGAATCGTAATTGTCTTTGCCCGAAATTACTTCCATAATCAATGCAGCATCCTCAATGTTATGAGTGAACGGACCAATCTGGTCGAAAGAAGAAGCATAAGCAATCAAACCATAACGCGATACTCTTCCGTAAGTTGGTTTCAAACCAACTAAACCACAAAATGCCGCAGGCTGACGAATAGATCCACCGGTATCAGAACCTAATGAAGCGTGGCACAAACCTGCCTGCACCACCACTGCACTTCCGCCCGATGAACCACCTGGAACGCGTGAATTATCCTGTGCATTCAATACGTTTCCGTAAGCTGAGTTTTCGTTACTCGAACCCATCGCAAATTCATCGCAGTTGGTTCTGCCAATGATGATAGCGTCTTCGGCAAGCAATCTTTCCACTACAGTTGAACTATAAAGCGAAGTGAATCCTTCTAAAATTTTTGAACCGGCCGAAACCTTGTGTTGCTTGTAGCAAATGTTGTCCTTAATGGCAATTACGCAACCGAAAAGTTTTCCCGTTGGTTTTCCTTCAACCGATTTTTTGTCGAGTTCTTTTGCTCTGTCAATGGCTTCATCAGCAAAAACTTCGAGGAAAGCATTGAGGTGTTTGTTGGCTTCTATTTTCAGCAAATAATCATGCACTAACTTTTCACAGGTAGTGTTTCCCGATTTAAAATCGGACTGCATTTGTTTAATAGTTTTTGTAGACACCTCTGTCACTTCAATTTGTCTTTGAAAATTGATTCTCGTTTTAAATTAAAATTCTCGGGAGTTATGCCTTTTTCTCTTCGGCAGTTTCTTTAGTTGGAGCGGGTTTATCTTTCATTCCTTCTTCAATTTCGGTCTTGATATTCGATTTTGCCGCATTGAATTCACGCACCCCCTGACCAATGCCGCGCATCAATTCAGGAATTCTTTTGCCACCAAAAAAAATGAGGATGACCACTACGATTACAATTACCTCTGGTGTTCCTAATCCGAAGATGGCATATTGAGTTTGCATGATTGAAAAATTTAGGCTGCAAAGCTATCAGAAAATGCGGAACGGTCAAGGATTTTTCAGTGACAAAAGAGGACTGTAATTGCGTGCCGAAAAACATTTTCTTTCTTTAAACCGAATACAACAAAACAAAATTCATTTGCGCGGAATGAGAATCGGGTGGCTTTTTCTTTTCTTTTTTCTTTTAAGCAACAGCGTTTTTTCGTTTTCTGCCGTTGAGGACAGCAGCAGATACAAAATTCTTTCGCTCGATAGTTTAAGCGATGAAGACATGGCTTTGTTGGAGGAATACAAGGATTCGTTTATGAGCGAAGTGAAATTGATTAAGTCAACCCTCGGACTTAAAAAAGCAAAACCGATTGACACCACTGTTGCATTAATTAATCGTTCTTCGCATTGCGAAATAAGTTTAGACGCAACAGGACCAATATTTTCAAATGGAAGAACCACCTCTTTGACAGGTGCAGCTCTTTATCCATCGGTAATGTATTATCACAAAACGGGATTGTACACTTCGCTTTCATTGGGGTTTTACACGGATAGTGCGGTGCGCAAAAGTGCAGCAGTGCCGTTGGTGGCTTTTTCTGCGGGTTTCTATAGAACGTTTTTTAAACGATGGACTTTTAGCATCGGCTACTCGCGAAACTTCACTTTGTACCAAGAGAAAATATATCAAGGAATGCTGAACAATTCATTCAGCCTTTTTAACTCTTATAATTTATGGAATTATCTAACGCTTGGTGTAAATACAGCTGTAAGCTGGAGCAGTAACCTTACCAGTAAAAAATACTTTTTGTTTCAGGTAGACCCTAACCGTTTGCCTAGAAAAGTTTACTACAAAACTTTCACACAAGATATTGGTCAAGCTTACGGAGTAAATGTGGCACTGTCGCTAAGAAAGGATTTCTCGTTTTTCAATACTCTTGGTGCTAAAGTTTTTACTGTTTCTCCGGAACTGTATTTCATCTTTGGTCACGACAATTCTGCGTTTCTAATTCAAGGTTTCCGATTGCCTGGTCAATCGCCTCTTACATACGATAAATTTTTTGGCTTGCTCGATATTGAGCCTGGCTTTTCGGTTGACTGGCGTATTCGCAATCTTGAAATTTTCGCTTCGTTTCATGCAGCGATTCCGTTTAATGATTACGATGAAACAACTTCCACGCGTGTTGTAAATCCAAAGGAGTATCATCCTTATGGCAGTGGAGGAATTAAATATTTGTTCAGAATTACCCCGAAGAAAAAAGCGCGGAATTAATTCGCCAGCCAAAGTTCCGGGTCCATCTTATCTTTTCCTTTCCAGATTTCGAGATGAACTTTCGTGAGGTCTTCGTTTTTATCGGTATGCAATTTACCAAGCGATTGCTTGGTTGAAATTGTTTGATTGGTTTTTACCGAAACCGTTTCAATGTTGCTGTAAACGGTAAAAAATTCTCCGTGCTTAATGATGACACAGTTTTGTGTGGTAGGAAGATAAAACACACTCACTACTGTTCCACCAAAAACGGTTCGTGCATCAGCACCGGCTTCGGTTTTAACATCTACTCCGTTGTTCTCAACCATTACATGCTTTATAAGCGGATGCTCGTGTTTACCAAAATGTGAAACAATATGCCCTCGTTCAACGGGCCACGGCAATTTACCCTGGTTGTTTTGGAAGTCCTTTGACAACGCCTGTTCAGCCGGTGTGAGCGGCATGGTTTCATTTGTTCCTTTTTTTACCGAAACATCTTTGGTAGTACCCGGATATTTACGCGCTTGCTCTTCCGCTTTTTTTCTTGCCTGACGAATCTCATCTTCAATAATGGCTTGAATTCGCCCATTCAACTTTTCCGCTGCTTTGTTTTTTTCTACCTGCGCCTTGCGCAATTTTTTTTCCTTCTCTAAAAGCAAACTTACAGCTGCATCCTTTTCTTTTTTCTCACTTTCCAATTCTTCTTTCTGTGCAGTTTGTTTCACGAGCAGGTTTTCTTTCTGCTCTTTGGTATCCACCAAATTGTCTTTCTTCTGTTTTAATTCATTAATAGAAATCTGAATAGCTTTCGCCTGACCTCTTCGGTATTCAGCAATTTTTAAAAGGTAGTTGTAACGATGCAGTGCGTTGTAAAACGATGTGGAAGAAAGAATAAAAGCAGTTTGGTTCTGCAAGGTTGTATTGGCATAACTCGTGCACAACATACGCGCATAATCGGCTTTCATTTTTTCCACTTCGATTGATTGTGCCGAAATTTCTACTTGCGTTTTATCTATGGTTTCATCGAGGTTACTGATTTGACTGTTGATGTTACCAATCAGATTTTCGCGCGACTTTATTTTGGCTTGCAATGAAAGGATTTCGCCCATGCTCTTTTCCTTCTTCACATTGTTATTCTTCAAAGCTGCTTCAATCGTTTTAATTTCATCCTGCAGCTTCTTCATTTGTTGTTGAAGTTGCTCTTTTTTAACCTTGGTTGTTGTTTGTGCTGGTGATACAATAGACAACAGACAATAGACGATAGACAGGAAAAGTATCCGGCTGTTCACTTTGTAATTCGTAATTTGTAATTTGTAATTCACTTAATGCCTTTCATTCTTCTCAAACGGGAAACTCAATTCACCATCAACTGTTGCTTTCAAAATTTCCATTTGCAAATTCATGCTCTGCGAATCGCGGTTGATGAGAATGTTTCGCTTGTAGGAAAACGGTTTTTGATTCAATAAATTATATGAATCAAAGGTAGCCGACAGGTTTTGCTTTAGCAGCTTGTCTTTCAACAAAAGATTTTCAATGGTGTAGTTTGTGTTGTTCACTCTCACTTTTTCGTAAAGCTTATCTTCTTCATCAAACAAAGCAACCGCACTGTCTTCCTTTGCCGCCAAAGAAATTTTTGTAGCGATAGTTATTTTTTCTCCACCAAGAATCTGCTGCAGCATTTTAAAATTCAGAGGAAACATCAGCCAGTTTTCTATGTAACCAAAATCGCGGGCGAGATATTCATTCGAGAGTTTGTTGATTAGAAAGAAAGAATCGGGAGTTATGAGCACGCGCGCACCTTCAATTCCAAACAATCCTAAACTCAACCATATCACGCTATCCTTCTTTATACGAACAGTTGCTAAAAACTCTTGCTCGGTATTGCCATCATTCCAAATCATTCGCGAACGAAGCGACAGCGTCTTGTAAGAAATTTGATTCGAAATAATTTTTAAAGAAACAGTATCGTAGTTCAATTGCAGTGAATCCTGCGCGAGGCAAACGGAAGAAGAAGAAAAGAGAATGAAAAAAAATGTTAGGCGGAAAATCATTTTTGCTTTTCTGTAAATAAAGTGCCAAAGATAATTTCGCCCTGCACAAAAAATTTTCTTTATCCCGTTCCCATTGCTAAACGGCTTTCTTCGCTTAACAAAATTTGATTTTTAACAAGCATCTTCAAGAATATATTTGTCGCCCATTAAAACAAATTCTATGGAAGTAATATCAGGAAATACTACGGTTGACATTGCATCGCTCAACGAAAAAATAAACCGCGAAAGCGCGTTCGTTGATGTGCTGAACATGGAACTCGGCAAAACGATTGTTGGACAAAAGTATATGATAGAGCGTTTGATGCTCGCTATGCTTGGCAACGGACACATTTTGCTGGAAGGTGTTCCGGGATTAGCGAAGACACTCGCGATAAAATCTTTGGCTCAGGCTATTCACGCAAAATTTGCGCGTATTCAATTCACTCCCGATTTGCTTCCTGCCGATTTAGTGGGAACAATGATTTATAACCAAAAGGATAATGAGTTTGTAGTGAAGAAGGGACCCATCTTCGCCAACTTCGTTTTGGCAGATGAAATCAACCGTGCTCCTGCAAAAGTGCAATCAGCATTATTAGAGGCCATGCAGGAAAGACAAGTTACCATTGGCGAAAACACCTATAAAATTGAAGACCCGTTTTTAGTACTCGCCACACAAAATCCTATAGAGCAAGAAGGAACTTATCCGCTGCCCGAAGCGCAGGTTGACCGTTTTATGTTGAAGGCGGTTATCACTTATCCGAAGAAAGAAGAAGAGCAACTCATTATTCGTCAGAATATGCAGATGAGCGATAAGCAGATTAATCCGGTAGTGAAAGCAGAAGATATTGTTGCTGCACGCAAAACTGTTCGCGAAGTTTATATGGATGAAAAAATTGAGCGTTACATTCTCGACATCGTTTTTGCTACTCGTAAACCCGAAGATTATAAACTGACCAAACTTAAATCGCTAATTAGTTACGGAGGTTCACCTCGTGCTAGTATCAATCTGGCGATTGCTGCAAAAGCTTACGCCTTCATTAAGCGCAGAGGGTATGTGATTCCGGAAGATGTTCGCGCTATTTGTTTTGATGTAATGCGTCACCGCGTTGGTTTGACTTACGAAGCCGAAGCCGAAAATATTACCAGCGAAGAAGTGATTTCTGAAATCTTGAATGCTGTAGAAGTTCCATAACCCCTAAATCCCCTAAAGGGGACTTTGAAATTCATTCGTGAAAAAATTCGTGCAATTCGTGGCAATAGAAGTTTCAAATAACACTGAGGAAAAAAGAAAAAAACTCAGACGCATAGAGATAAAGACGAGAAAACTCTCTAATCAGATTTTCTCGGGCAGCTATCATTCTGCGTTTAAGGGAAGAGGTATTTCTTTCAGCGAAGTGCGCGAGTATCAGTATGGCGATGACATCCGCGCGATTGACTGGAATGTAACAGCTCGTAACCGCAAACCGTTCATCAAAGTTTTTGAAGAAGAAAGAGAGTTGACGGTAATGTTGTTGATTGATGTAAGTCAATCATCTTTTTTCGGAACACAGAATGAATTCAAGAATCACATTATTGCGGAGATTAGCGGAGTGATTGCTTTTTCTGCTATTACCAATAACGATAAAGTGGGCGTTCTCTTTTTCAGCGATACGATTGAAAAATTTATTCCTCCTAAAAAAGGAAAAACACATATCCTTCGAATTATTTCAGAGATATATGATTTTCATCCAAAGCAAACCGGAACCAATCTTCCCGAAGCATTGAAATATTTCAATAATGTAGTGAAGAAAAAATCTATCGCTTTTCTCGTTTCAGATTTTCTAAGTAAAGATTCGGGTCAGGAAAAATTTCAAAAGGATTTTAAGAAGTCGTTGAGTATTGTCGGCAAGAAACACGATTTAATTGGTCTGCA
This sequence comes from Bacteroidota bacterium, assembly GCA_947479455.1. Taxonomy (GTDB): domain Bacteria; phylum Bacteroidota; class Bacteroidia; order Chitinophagales; family LD1; genus Bog-950. Next base: position 45,206 of record CANJZE010000007.1, on the reverse strand, counting down.
TATTTATGATGAGCGCGAAGCAAATATGCCCGACATCGGTCTGGCAAAAGTAATCGACAGCGAAAGCGGAAAAGAATTTTGGATTGACACGAGCGATAAAGCCCTTCGTGAAAAGTATGCAAAGACCTTTCTCGAAAATGTGCGCAGCACAAAAGATTTATTCGGCAAAGGCGGAGCGCAGTTAGAATCTATCAAGACCGAAGACAACTATGTGATTTCGCTGATGAATATGTTTAAGAAAAGAGAGATGAAAAGATGAAAAGGATGACGATTGACAATAGACGATTGACAATTGCAAAATCACATTTGCGTGTAATCGCATTTGTATTTCTATGGTCAATGGTCGGTGGTCAATGGTCAAGTGCTCAATCTGTTTCCGCCACCCTCCGCGCTGACTCTAATCAAATCCAAATTGGCGACCATCTCCATATTCGTTTAACGGTTAAGAGTCCGAATACTTTAGTTGTTCCTTTTCCTACTGCAGCTGATACGCTTGGAAATTTAGAAATGGTTTCTGCCGCCAAAATTGATACCAGCACAGAAGGCAATAACAAAGTTCTTTCGCAACTCTATACTGTTTCCGCTTATGATTCAGGTGAGTTTCATGCCGGGCCGGTGAAGATTTATTTTATAAATGCTAACGGAGAATTAGATAGTGTTCTATCGAATGATATTCCGGTTACCGTAAACACGCTGAATGTAGATACTACAAAACCTTTCAAAGCCATTAAAGCTCCGTTGGATGTTCCGTATTCGTGGAGGGAGTTTATTCCTTACATCATCGGTGCGGTTGTTTTGCTGATTGCAATTATTGTAGGCATTGTGCTTTGGAAAAAATACCGTAAGCCAAAACCTGCAGTGGTTGAGCGACCAAAGCCAAAAGACCCTGCTCATATCTGGGCGCGTAAGGAGTTGAAGAAACTGGAAGAAGAAAAAGTTTGGCAGGGCGACAATGTAAAACTGTATTACAGTCGCCTAACCGATGTGCTTCGTTTGTATGTGGAATATCGCTACGGTTGGTATGCCATGGAATCAACCACTGAAGAAATTCAAAGCGAAATTGAAAACTACAACCTGAAAGAAAAAGCAAAAGAAAATCTGCTTTCTATTTTACGCGCTGCAGATTTGGTAAAATTCGCGAAGATGATTCCTATGCCCGATGCAAATATCCGTGCGATGGAAAGCGCTTATAAGTTTATTGATTTTACAGAAGAGAACACCCCTAAATCCCCTAAAGGGGACTTGAAAGGCAGTTAGTAAAATTGAATTTGATTTTTGAAAATGATTAGTAAACCAACAATAAAAGACAAACCGAAAGTCTCCCCTTTAGGGGAGATTTAGAGGGGTATTATGTTCAGCAACCTCTCACATATCGCCTTTGCGAACAAATGGGTTTTGTTCTTCATCCCCGCAGTATTTGTGGTGGCGGGTTTGTGGTGGTATTTTTTATCGAAGAAAGCTTTCCCAACGCTTAAGCTTTCTGCAACCAATGCATTTGCCGGAAACGGAACTCCGTTTAAAGCAACACTCAAAAAATTTCTTCCGGTGCTGCGTGTGTTGGCTCTCACAAGTTTGTTGGTTGCTATTGCCCGCCCGCAAACTTCTTTCGATGAAGAAAAAGTAACCACCGATGGAATTGACATTGTTTTAGCGATGGATCTTTCCACTTCCATGTTGGCAAAAGATTTTTCACCGAATCGTTTGGAAGCCGCTAAGAAAGAAGCCGGCAATTTTATTGATGGACGTCCGCACGACAGAATTGGCTTGGTGGTTTTTGCCGGTGAAAGCTTTACGCAATGTCCGGTTACCATTGACCATGCGATTGTAAAGAACCAACTCAAGCAAATTAAAAATGGCTTGATGGAAGATGGCACCGCAATTGGAATGGGTCTTGCTACTTCGGTGCAACGCCTGAAAGAATTTCCTTCAAAAAGCAAAGTGATAATTCTGATGACAGACGGTGTAAACAACAAAGGTCTTATTGACCCTGCCACTGCATCTGATATCGCTCTGCAATTTAAAACGCGTGTTTACACTATCGGTATAGGAACAAATGGCAAAGCCATGACACCGGTGGCCATGTCACCTAACGGAGAATTAATTTTTGATTATGCCGATGTGCAGATTGATGAACCACTATTAAAAGAAATTGCGAAGAAAACCGGTGGGCAATATTTCCGCGCTACCGATAACAAGAAGCTGAAAGAAATTTATGCGCAGATTGACAAACTCGAAAAAACAAAAATTGAAGTGAGTGCCTTCGAAAGGAAAAAGGAAAAATTCCATGTGTTTGCATTTTTAGCTGGTCTTTTTGTTTTCGTTGAATTATTAATGCGGTATTTTTTCTTGAAAAGCTTGCCATAGAGGCTATATGCGTTTGAAATGATTGTATATCTTATAAACCTTTTGGGCTATTCGTTTTTGTATGCTTTGATGGGTACGCCCGTGTACTACTTAATCAGGCGATTTTTCTATAAGAAAAAATTAAGTTTTCGAGAAATTTTAATCGTGTTTCTATGTCTATTTATATTTACTATCATAGGTAGATTTATAGGTAGGTATGAAGCATACTCTACCTTTAGAAGAGATAACCCCGATGCCTCTTTTTTCTTTAAGTCAGAAAGCGAAAACTCTATATTTCGATTTGAGTATGGGAATCTGTTGTTGTTTCTTTGGGGTTTATTACCTATCACAGTTTTGTTTATAGCTTTTCTTAGATGGCGGAAAAAAGGGTTAAAAAAAATTGGCGAAGCAAGCTTGGTTAGTCAACTTATACCAGACGCTTCCCAAAACAAACTCATAACAAAGTTCATCCTTGTTTCTTTGGCGTATACATTCATAATCATTGGTTTTGCCAATCCGCAGGTGGGCACCAAGCAGGAAAAAGTAAAGCGTCAGGGCATTGATGTGTTCATCGCTATGGATGTTTCCAACTCCATGCTCAGCGAAGACATTAAGCCCAACCGCCTCATGCGCGCCAAAAATTTCGTCAGCAATTTTATTGACGAACTGCACAACGACCGCCTCGGCATGATTGTGTTTGCCGGTCGCTCGTATATGCAAATGCCGCTCACCGTTGACTACAGCGCGGGACGCATGTATCTCAAAACCATCAGCACCAACCTCATTCCTACACAGGGCACCAACATTGCCGAAGCGGTAAACATGGCGCGCGAAAATTTTGTGCAGGGCGACAACAAGCACAAGGCGCTCATCATCATCACCGATGGCGAAGACAACGAAGGGGGCGTGGACGAAGCCATTGCCGATGCCGTAAAAGAAGGCGTTAAGGTTTTCACCATTGGCGTGGGCACCGATAACGGAGGTCCCATTCCGGTCGGCAGCGATTTCAAGCGCGATGAAACCGGCAACATTGTGCTCTCCAAAATGAACCAGCCCATGCTGCGCGATTTAGCCGCAAAAGGAAATGGAAAATATTTTCAGCTCGGCAGCGGTAAAGACGAAATCAACGCCATCTTCAAAGAGCTGGGCCGCATCAACACCAAAGATTTTGAAGAAACCATTTTCACCGATTTCGATGACCAGTTTCAGATTTGTTTAATCATTGCCGCGGTGTTGCTTTTAGTAGAGTGGTTTTTAAGTGAGAGGAAATTTAGTTGGAAGTTTTAATGATGGCTTGTCCCGACCGAAATATTTAATTGAGGACGGGAGGGTTGCTGAAATTTTCCCCGCGCAAAAGGCAACGCAAAAAATTTCAGCACCGCGCTATTCGTTCCAATTCCCGCACCCACCCGCAATTGCCAACCGGTGCGGGAGATTTCCACTGCTATCGCTACCCCGAATAGCCGCCCTTCATTCCATCATTTTCTTTATCTTTGAAAAAGAAATTTTGAAGAAACGGAAATGAAAATAGCTACAGTATATCTCGATACCTCGGTCATCAATTTTCTGTTTCATGATGATGTGCCGGAGTTCAGGAAAATTACAGAGCACTTCTTTAACACAACCATAAAGTTGGGTTTAGTAAAATGCTACGTGAGCGATTATGTGTTAGAAGAAGTTAACCAGACAAAAGATAAAACCAAACGCGACCAACTGCTTAAGGTAATTAGTGATTACAATATTGAAATAGTAGAGTTAACCAAACAGCAGGAAGAAGAAATAGAAGAGCTGGCAAATAAATATTTAGAGGTAGGAATTATTCCTGCAAAAAAAGTGTTTGATGCTTTGCATGTAGCCATTGTATCTGTTTTAAATATTGACTATTTGGTAAGTTGGAATTACAAACATCTGGCTAACGTAAATAAAGAAGCAAAATTTTTACAGTTGAATTACACCATGAACTACCATCATAATTTACGATTAGTTTCACCAACAGCATTAACCGAATATGGAAACGACTGAATTTAAAGCACTGGAAGAAGTTTGGGCATGGAAAGAATCTGCCTACGAAGAACACAAGCATTTAACCTTGCGCGAGCGTATGCATGCCGTGCATAAAAAAATGAAACCGGTGGCAGACCAAATAAGAAAAGAACAAAAAGAAAACTTAGAAAGCCAGAAGAAATAATACAACTGGCGTTCTGTAAATTTCGACACCGCGCTATTCGTTCCAATCTTTTTGCCTTGCAGAAAAATACAGCTAAGCACAAAAAGGATTTCCACTGCTATCGCTACCACGAACAGCCAACAGCCGGTTCTACCCTTAAAAAATTCGTTTTGCCGTTGTTGGTGTTTTAGCATCAGCTTTGCGATACCTCACCAACAACTTTGTTTCCCCAAATCTAAATTCCTTTTCCATTTAAGACCATCCCTCTTTTTCAGCCTTCCGAAACTTCGGTATGTTTCATCCCGCATTACCTTGCGGGAGCCATTGCGTTGGTGCGTAGCACAGTCAGAAGTTTCTTTATCTGTTTTTCTTTGGCTTTTATTTATTTACTTTTGTTTACATGAAAACTACACTAACAATAGAAACCGATAACCGCTCACAAACAGAAACCTTGTTAGGTTTTTTATCGGCAATGGGCATTGGTGTTTCGCTGGTGCGCAGTGAGGAAGATTTAGATTGGCAAAAATTGGGTTTGCAACAAATGGAAAAAGAATGGAGCGACCCTGCTAACGACCATTGGGACGAGTTTTTAAAAACTGCGCCTAAAGTAAAATAGATGTATCAGCGAGGCGATATTGTATCAGTCAATTTTCCTTTTACCGATGGTAGCGGAAGTAAATGGCGTCCGGCTATAATACTTTCAAACAATCTTATTTCTTCATCGGGCGATTTAGTGGTGGTAATGATTACTTCGCAAATACGTTCATCGGATATTACTGTTGAACTTACTCCCAATTTGCTTTCAGTTCCGTTACCTAAAAACAGTTTTGCTAAATGTCACCGGCTATATGCAGTAGAAGCAACTTTAGTACAAGCCAAATATGGCAGCTTAACTGCCGATGGCATGAAACAGATATTAGATGCAGTAGTGAGCATAATTTCTTAATCGCCCAGTATGAAAATTACTAAAAATCATCGCAGGAACTGGATAAATACCGCGCTCTCGGCAGTGGAAAACCATTAAGCGAAAAAGACAAGGTTGCTTTAAAAATTTTTTTGCACCTCGCAGGAAAAAAGCAATTGGTTGCTGGGAAGGCTGCTTAGTATTTTCCTCCTTCCAAAACTAAACTTCATTTCCATTTAAGCCCACTCATCTTTTTCAGCCTTCCGTAATCAAAGATTCTTTTCGTCCGCTAAAAATTATTAGAGCGGTAAAATTTGCTATGCGATGATTCCATTTTCAGTTGTCCAGTTTTTTCGGACAGCACCCTTTTATTTAACCGTTAGTTATCAGCAGTCAACAGCAACATGATTCTGAAGTGCTGATTCACAAATTACCCTACCTTGCATTCACTCAAACAAAAACAATGGCACAAAATTTTTTATACCATACTTCCACACTTCTAATTGTCGCCATTCTTTTTGCAGGTATTATTCTTAGTTATCTCCTCGGAATCCACATTCTCAATTATCGCATTCAAAAAAATCCTTCGCTTACTGTTGATGGGCTTGGTGCCTTAGAAGGTGCGCTGCTTGGTTTACTTTCGCTCATGCTTGCTTTTACATTTAATAAATCTGCCTCGAATTACGACACCCGTAGAAATATTCTCTTGCACGAAGCCAACAATATCGGCACCGTTCTGCTTCGTGCCGATTTATATCCCGACACTCTGCGCAAAGAATTTCGCACCGATGTAAAACAATACCTCAAAACCCGCATTGAATATTATCGGGCAGGAAACGATGAAACTAAAATTGCAGCTTCCATCACCGGAGCAAATTTAGTTGCTGAAAAAATATGGAACCGTGCAACCGCAGTGTCGAGACAGGGTGGCGAAACAGTCCGCTCCATGCAAATGATTCCTGCTGTTAACGCCATGATAGACTCCATCAGCGAGCGCGAAGAAGCGCGTATTGCGCGCGTGCCTGCCGTTAATCTCTACTCTCTTTTTATTCTTTGCCTTACCGGAAGTTTCATTATTGGCTATGCGGGCAAATCGAAAAAAACAGATTGGGTTATCATCATCAGCTACACATTAATGACTGTCCTCACTGTCTTTCTCATTCTCGACCTCGACCGTCCACGAAGAGGAATTATCCATACCAACGATGTTCACCGTAACATTGAGCAACTTTATAATTCTGTTCAGGATACCGGTGAGTAATTGGCTATTAAAAAAGAAACCGAAAAAATTTCAAGGCTTTTCCTTCTTTTAAATCCTTCCATAATCGAAGATTCTTTCCATCAGTATAAAAATTATTAGAGCCGGAAAAAACTTCGGTATGTTTCATCCCGTCTGTTTCAGCGGGAGCTTTTTCGTTGGTGCGTAGCACGGTAAGAAGTTTCTACAATATTATTACTTCAACTGCTTTGCGTTTTGTATCTGTTTCGGGGTAGTAATTAAACGCAACTAAATTGGTAGACTTCAAGGTCGACTTATCGAACCTTTGCAATGATATTAAATTACTTAAAGATTTAGGTAGGCATTAATGTTGTCTGACATAGGCAATAGTTATCACAGATTGAATCAATTCTAATCTTGGTTGCCTGTTTGTAAGCATCTCACTTATCGCGTAGGCCAATTTTCACAATTTTCCATTTTTCACAATTTCATTTTTCATAGGAGAAATTATTTTTGTTTAATTTATTTGTTAAATAATTAAACAAAATATCAATTATGATGTTTTACTTCTATTAATTAACTAAAAACAAAAAATTAAACATCATGAAAAACAGAATCTCAATTTTCGCCTCAGCACTTTTTGTAGCTGCAATCGTACTGGTTTCTTCCTGCAAGAAAGATGAAACCATGGATGACCACTCTCACGCAAACGTATTAGTAACCCATGCTTCACCCGATGCACCGGGAGTTGACCTGCTGGTAGACAACAGCAAACAGAACTCAGCGGCTCTTGCTTATCCAAATAACACAGGATACTTGCAAGTAGCATCAGGTACCCGAAACATCAAAGTGAACGTTACAGGCACTACAACTACTGTAATAGAGGCAGACCTCATGCTTGCAAAGGATATCAACTACTCAATATTTGCAGTAGATTCGGTATCTAAAATTTCACCAATTGTTATTACCGATGACCTTACTGCCCCGGCAGCTGGCAAAGCACACGTTCGTTTTATACACTTGTCGCCAAATGCTCCTGCTGTTGATATAGCAGTAGCAAGCAGCGGTGCTGTGGTATTCGGTGATATCGCATTTAAAGAAAATACCGCCTTTACTCCACTCGATGCAGGAACTTACAACCTCGATGTGCGTGTAGCAGGAACAACTACAGTAGCACTTGTATTACCTGCCATTACTTTAGAAGCCGGTAAAATCTACACTGTGTTTGCAAAAGGTTTCCTTGGTGGAGCTGGAACGCAGGCACTGGGTGCAGAAATCATAGTGAATAAATAACCTAGATAACACTAAATTAAAAAGCCCATGCACATTGCATGGGCTTTTTAATTTGGGTAAATGCCATGTGAAGTGAGTTCCATAGAAAGAAGGATGCATTATTTTTTGCAACACTCTTGTTCTTACCAAAACAATAACTCATAAGAACATTTTGACAAGAAATCTGTTTTAGAAGTAATGAAACGCGCAGTATATTTATCCTTAATAATAGTAACACTTCTTATCATCTCATCAATAAGTATTTTTAAGTTAATGGCAAAAACTCCGCAGCAACCTTATAAAGAAATCGGCACCCATGGGAACCTTGAATTCAGGTATTATCCCGAGGCGATAATGGCAACTGTAAAGAACAGAGATACCACGTTCCGGGGCAGTTCCGCTAAAAATTTCCGTGTCCTGGCTGGTTACATTTTCGGCAGCAATGCCGACAATGAAAAAATAGCAATGACAGCTCCGGTGCATATGACCTTCGAAAAGGATACTTCATCTATGAGTTTTGTAATGCCTCAAGGATATAACCTGAATAATCTCCCCTCCCCTTCGGGCTCGTCTATTGATCTTCACAAAACTGAGGAAGAATATGTAGCGGTGATACGTTTTGGTGGATATGCCTCCGATGATAAAATTAAAATTAAACAGGATGCACTTAAAGATTTGCTGAAACAGGAATGCGTAGAACACAATAATAATTTTCGTTACCTGGGTTATAACGCCCCTTGGGATTTTCTTTTCCGAAGAAATGAGATTCTGGTGGGAATCAGCAAGGAAACCGCTTTGAGATTTACGAAATAGTGTGACCAATATCTTTCTCAATCAACACTTTTAGAAAAAATAAGTAGAAGAGATTCCGGTTAATTTACCATCTACGTATTCTATCAAGATTGAATCAATTCTAAGAAGCATCTGAACTTATTAGCCCTTTTCTTGTTTATCCCTCATTATTTCTTTCGTTTAAGAGATTTTAAAATATTTTTGACAAAATATGGGACAGTATTCTATAAAAGAGGTGGAGACATTATCGGGTGTTAAGGCGCATACATTACGCATTTGGGAGCAGCGATATGATTTTTTAAAACCTAAGCGGACCGATACCAAGATACGTTATTATTCTGATGAGCAGTTGCGGCTTCTATTAAATATAGGAACGCTCAACCGCAACGGCATGAAGATTTCAAAGATTGCTGAATTAAGTGAGGGTGAACTTAAGGATGCTGTAATGAGAATTCATAATTCAACGAGCGAGCCAGACAACTTTTTAGATTCATTGATACAATCTATGATTGATTTTGATGAGCACCGGTTCGAAAAGACACTCTCATCTGCAATAATGAAGTTGGGTTTCGAAGAAACCTTCGTGAAATTAATTTTTCCTTTTATGCTTCGAACAGGTGTTCTTTGGACTACGGGTGCAATCAACATCGCTCAGGAACATTTTATCAGCAATCTAATCCGAAGGAAAATTAAGGTTGCTATTGACAATCAGTTTGTAGAAGTTTCAAAAAAGTCTAAGAAGTTTATTCTCTTTTTGCCGGAAGAGGAAACCCATGAGTTATTGCTGCTTTTTACGGATTTTCTTTTGCGCAAGCATAACCATCAGGTTATTTACCTTGGTGCCTCCCTGCCATTTGAAGAATTAAGCAGAGCAATAGATATAACCAAACCTGATTATTTGGTGACTTATCTTACAGTGCCTCTGGATAAAACTTCAGTTCAATCATACCTCAAAAAGCTATGTTCTGATAACCAGAGAATAAAAATAATTGTTGGCGGGGTTCAACTTGAGCACATTAAATCTGCTCTTCCGTCAAATTGCATCTCTGTCAATTCCGCAGAAGAACTTTTTGCGGTTATCAAATAAAACATCAAATTATTTTTTGGCTCTTTTCATAGGAGAAATTCAATCAGTTGAAATTTATTTTCAGTTTCTGTGAACTTTTTCAAAACAGCTTTGTTTAAATATATATTAAAAAACTTAAACAAAAATGTCATGAAAAACAATTTCAAACAAATCAAAATGCTGGTCATAGTACTGATGGCAAGCATAACTACATACGGTAACTCGTATGTTCAACTAATTCACAATAGTGCTGATCCTGCTGCTGCGGCAGTTTCAGTATATGCTGATTTTGGTTCAGGACAAACACTTATTTCTTCATCATTCGCTTTCCGCTCGGCTACCGGATTTTTGACGGTTCCCGATGGTGTAGCTATTACCGCTTACATCAAGGCTCCCGGTGCTTCGGCTTCGGATCCTGAAATTTACTCTCAGGTATTAGGCCCGTTAGCGGCAAATACAAATTACACCGTTATTGCCTCAGGCGTTGTAGGATCGGGTTTTGCAGCCAACCCTGATTCGCGTTCAATAGGTTTCGAATTAAAAGCGATTGCAAACACCAGAACTGCAGCAACGAATGGTGCTAAAGTTGACTTTGCAGTATTTCACGGAGCAACCGATGCACCGGGTGTGGATGTAAATCTGACTGGTGGCGCAACTCTTGTGCCTAATGCTAAGTATGGTGATGCAAGCGGTTACTTATCGGTTGACCCAACCTGGTATCCTATTGATATTGCAGCAGCGGGAACTTCAACAGTTGTAGCAAGCTATGTAGCTGACCTTACTACTCTTACAGGCGGAGCAGCAATTGTTTTTGCTTCGGGCTTTTTAACTCCATCGGCTAACAATAACGGTCCTGCTTTCGGACTGTTTGCAGCATTAGCAAGTGGAACTGTAATTCAATTGCCAACTCAACAAACAGCTTCAGTTCAGGTAATTCATAACTGTGCTGATCCTGCGGCAACTTCAGTAGACGTGTATATTGATGGCGCGAAAGCCCTGGATGATTTCGCATTCAGAACAGCTACTCCTTTTATTCCTCTATTAGCTGGCGTTAATCACACAATAGCGATAGCTCCTTCAAACTCAACTTCAGTTGCTAATGCTATTGTAAGTTTTCCGGGTATCAATCTGATGGCAGGTTCAAACTACACTGTAATTGCGTCAGGGACAGTAGGAACAGGTTTTGCAGCTAACCCTGATGGTCGCTCAATAGCTTTCGATTTAAAAATTATTCCTAATACAAGAACTGCGGCAACAAACGGTGCTAAAGTAGACTTTGCAGTATTTCACGGAGCAACAGACGCACCCGGTGTAGATGTAAATCTTACTGGTGGCGCTACATTGGTTCCGAATGCAAAATATGGTGATGCAACCGGTTACTTATCGGTTGACCCAACCTGGTATCCTATTGATATTGCAGCAGCAGGAACTTCAACAGTGGTAGCAAGCTATGTAGCCGACCTTACTACTCTTACAGGCGGAGCAGCCATCGTGTTTGCTTCGGGCTTTTTAACTCCATCGGCTAACAATAACGGTCCTGCTTTCGGACTGTTTGCAGCCTTGGCTAGTGGTACTGTAATTGAGTTGCCATCTAGGAAAACTGCCTCAGTACAGGTATTGCATAATTGCGCAGACCCAATCGCTGATTCAGTAGATATTTATTTGAACGGGACTCTCGCAATTGATAATTTCCCTTTCAGAACTGCAACTCCGTTTATTTCATTCACAGCGGGTGTTCCTAACAATGTTGCGATAGCTCCTAAAACTTCTACTTCTGTAACAGATGCAGTATGGCAAAACGATTACACACTAATGGCTGATTCAAATTATATTCTCACAGCTTCAGGTGTAATAGGAACAGGTTTTGCATCTAATCCGGATGCAGTAAGTACAGCATTTCAGGTATTGGTAAAAACCTCTGCAAAAAAGCAGGCGGCATCAGGAAGCAGTTTTGATTTCTTCGCTATTCACGGAGCAACCGATGCTCCTACTGTGGATGTGCAGGCAAACGGTGCACTTACAATCATAGATAACGCAAAATATACTGACCAAACCGCCTATATATCGGTACCGGCAGGAAGCTACACACTTGCTGTGCAGAATGCAGCAGGAACTACAACCATAGTAAGCTACACTGCTGATGTAACAACATTGGGTGGTAAAAGTGCGGTAGTATTAGCTTCAGGATTTTTAACTCCATCTGCGAATAATAATGGTGCAGGCTTTGGTCTTTATGTGGCTCTGGCTGACGGAGGACCATTTATTGAACTGCCTACTATTACTACTACTTCTATCAATGATTTCGGTAATGACATAGAATGGAAGATGTTTCCGAACCCAAGCAATGGAACCTTATCTATCAATTTCGATTTGAAAGATGCAGAAAATGTATCTGTTCAGATTACAGATATGGGTGGAAGAATTGTTAAAGAATTGCTCAACGGAACTTCTGTAGTAGGAAAACAAAATCTTACTGCTGACTTAAATGACATGAGCAACGGAATGTATCTGGCTCGTATCATTACTTCGGGTAACACATTCAACAGTAAATTTTCTTTGGTTAAATAACCCTTTTTCATGGGTTTAAGTGAGCCGCACCTGAAAGGGGCGGCTTTTTTTATTCTGTCTGACAGCCGGAATGGCAAATTATATGTTTATTAATTGTTTAATTATTTAACAAAATAATTAAACAATTAATTTGGATTTTTCAATTTCGATCTTATTTTTGTGTAACTATTTAATTAATACCTTAAACAAAAAACGCAATCATGAGCACTTCAATCAACTTCGGACCAGAGATTCAGCAATACGAATCCATCCTTCGCCCTTTTGCATTTAACCTTACCAAAAGCCGTGAGGCAGCAGAAGATTTAATTCAGGATACTTTTTACCGTGCCCTTTCAAACAGCGAGAAATTCCTGGAGGGAACAAATATTAAAGCATGGCTATTTACCATTATGCGCAATTTATTCATCAACAATTATCGCAGACAGAAGAAAAGCAATACAGTAACTGATACCTCCGATAATCAATATCTGCTCAATAGCACCAAGAGAATTGAAAAGAATGAATCGGAGCGCTCGTTTCTTGCCGAGGATATCAGCAAAGCTATGAGAGAAGTAAGTTCAGATTTCACGGAACCTTTTATGATGTATTTCAATGGGTTTAGCTATGAGGAGATAGGTGAACAATTAGATTTGCCGCTTGGTACCGTTAAAAGCAGAATATTTTTTGCAAGAAAAGAATTGCAATCTAAATTGAAACAAGTGGGTGTTTTAAATTCAGCATATAATTAAAAAGTGATTCTCAGAACAATACTTGTTTCTATCTTATTTCAGTTTATTTGGACTCTATCTTCCTATTCACAGGGAGTTTTGCAAGTAAAAATTACCGAGAGCGGGAGTAATAAACCAATTGAACTTGTCAATGTACAAATAGAAGGAACTACTATTGGAAGTATTACTGATGAAAAAGGAGAAACAGAAGTTAAAGATATTCCCCCCGGAACATACAATATCAAAATTTCCTGCCTTGGTTATCAGCCTAAATCAGTTTTTGAAATTGAAATTACTAAGGGTAAACCCGCTGTAATAGTTACTGAGTTATCACCAGCAACCACAGACCTGAAAGAGGTAGAGATAAAAGCAAACCCATTTGTAAAAAATGAGGAAAGCCCTGTTAGCGTGCGCACTATTGGCATCAATGAAATACAGCGTTCACCCGGTGGTAATCGCGATATTTCAAAAGTGGTTCAATCGCTTCCCGGTGTTGGATTTTCAGGTGGATTCAGAAACGACCTTTATATAAGAGGGGGAAGTCCTGCAGAAAACAAATTCTATATTGATGGAATTGAGATACCCAACATCAATCACTTTGCAACTCAAGGAAGTTCGGGTGGACCAAATGGTTTGATTAACGTAGATTTTATAAGGGAAGTAAATTTTTATTCCAGTGCATTCCCCTCCAATCGCGGTAATGCATTGAGTTCGGTAATGGATATACGTCTGCGCGATGGTCGCGATGACCGGTTTGGCGGAACCTTTACTATTGGATCTTCTGATATTGCTCTTTCCGTGGAATCGCCTTTGAATAAAAAGAAAACAGCAACCATGTTAGCGAGTGTTCGCTACTCATATCTGCAGTTGCTGTTTAAAGCACTCAAACTTCCTTTCCTTCCAACTTATACCGATGCGCAAGCAAAAGTAAAATGGAAGATTACACCAAAAGATGAGTTAGTTTTTCTTTTCCTCAGCGCCTATGACGTAAACGTGCTGAATACCAAAATCAAAAATCCGGACGAGAGTCAACAGTATTTATTAAATCTTTTGCCAGAGCAAACACAATTAACTTACATGATAGGTGGTAAATACACCCGCTATTTTGAGAATAGTTATTTACAGGTGTTTCTGAGCCGCAACATGCTGGTAAATAAATTCAATAAATGGATAGATAACAACAAGAGCAAAGAGAAAATTACCGAATATGGTTCTACAGAAGCTGAAAATAAATTGCGTATTGAATACAACGGTAGAAAGGGGATATTGAAATACGATGTAGGAGTTAATTATGAATTTGCGCGCTACACGAACAGTTCTTCTTTCTTAGATGCGCAGTTTACACAGCAGCAATTGGTGAAAGTTGAGTTCGATTCAAAATTTAATATGCACAAGTATGGTGCGTTCGCCAATGTGAGTTCCACTATGTTTGATGATCTCGTTATTCTTGGCTTTGGTCTTCGTTTCGATGGAAATAATTACAACAGAAATATGGCAGAACTCTGGAGACAAGCCTCTCCGCGTTTATCCGTCTCCATAAAAATGCCGCAGAACATTCGCATCAACATGAATGCGGGCTATTATCATCAACTCCCTTCCTATACAATTCTCGGTTACGAAGATTCTACCGGTTCTTTGGTGAACAAAGAGCGGCTTACATACATGCGCAATGTGCACGCTGTTGCCGGTATCGAATATACTACTCCTATCAATAGCCGCATTTCGGTAGAAGGTTTTTATAAGCGCTATTATAATGTTCCGTTCATGCTCGACAATAATATTTCGGTGGCGAATCAGGGCGGAGGCTTTGGTGTAGTAGGCAATGGTCCTGCAAAATCTACCAGCGAAGGAAGAAGTTATGGAATGGAATTTTTGTTTGAGCAAAAACTCTACAAAGGTTTCTACGGCATTGTGAGTTATACTTTATTCTGGAGTCAGTTTAAAGATGCCTTTGATAATTATGTATCGAGCAGTTGGGATACTCGACACATTATTTCCCTAACCGGGGGTAAAAAATTTAAACGCAATTGGGAAATTGGTTTGCGCTATCGCATACAGGGAGGCTCTCCAATTACTCCTTATGATATTGCCGGTTCTACTCTCTACACACGATTTAACCCTACTAACCCGGGTATATTAGATTACAACAACATCAACTCATCCAGAGCAAATTGGTTTCATTCGGCAGATATTAGAGTTACTAAAAAGTGGTATTTGAAAAAATGGAGTTTTGAATTGTATCTAGATGTGCAGAATTTCTATCTCTCGAAAGTACCTCAGGCTCCAATCTTCTCACCGGTTTATGACACAGATGGTAAAACACCTTTGCAAGACCCAAATGATGCTTCCCGTTTTCAATACAAGTATTTAGGCGAAAGTCGCGCTGTGCCGCTGCCCACTTTGGGAGTGGTAATTACATACTAAGAATTCTTTGTAATAGATTTTGTGTATACAAAACGCATACGTTTTTCTGTTAGATTCATTCCCACAAAACTACTGCCTCTGGTAATTAATATATTTTTCATACCTCAGAAATTTTCTTGTAATGCTTTTTTGAAAACTTCTAATGCCCTTCTCCTTGCAAATGAATGTTCAACAATTGGTGGCAAATAATTCGGTGTGAAATTGTTTATCCATTTTTTAGTATAAACCATTTCTTGGTCAAATCTTTTTGTTTGCTCGGTCGGATTAAAAATCCTGAAATATGGTGCCGCATCACATCCACAACCAGCTGCCCATTGCCAGTTTCCATTGTTGGACGAAAGTTCATAGTCCAAAAGCTTTTCCGCAAAATATGCTTCACCCCATCGCCAGTCTATTAATAAATGCTTGGTAAGAAAACTTGCCACAATCATGCGAACACGGTTGTGCATAAAACCTGTGTCATTAAGTTCTCTCATTCCTGCATCAACAATCGGATAACCTGTTTCTCCATCACACCATTTTTTAAATTCAGCTTCGTCATTTCTCCATTCAATATTTTCATATTTTCTTTTGAAACTTTTATCTACCACATGTGGGAAATGAAAAAGTATCATCATAAAAAACTCTCTCCATATTATTTCATTCAACCATTGTTCGTTTAATTTAACAGCAATTGCAGCAAGTTCTCTGATACTGACTGTTCCAAAACGCAAGTGAACACTAAACTTGCTTGTTCCATTTACAGCAGGGAGATTTCTGGTAAGATGATAGTTCTTAATTATATTTTTTTCTATTTCAACAGGTGGAATTTGAATATCCGCTATCTCAAATCCGATTTCATTTAGTGAAGGAAAATGAAAGGGTTCTGTTTTAAATAACTTGGATAGTAATTTCTGAGACGAATATTTTTCTATTTTTTCTTCTGCTATTTTTCTTTTCCAAATTTTAGAATAGGGGGTGAAGATTGTATAAGGTGATTTATCTAGTTTCAGTATTTCTTGTTTCTCAAAAATTACCTGGTCTTTAAAGGGAAGAAATGAAATGCCTTTTGATTTCAACCAATCTAAAATTTGCCTATCTCTTTCAATAGCATATGGTTCATAATCCTGATTTGTAAAAACATCTTTTACATGGAATGATTCAGAAATGGTTTTAAAAACATTAAGTGGTTCGCCATATAATACCAATAATGATGAACCGAATTTTTGCATTTCAATATTTAATGCGTTTAAAGTTTGATGAATGAATGAAACCCTTTTATCCTTTTTGTCGGATAGTTTATTCAAAATATTTTTATCGAAAATAAAAACGGGTAAAACAGCATCAGAGCTTATTAATGCTTGATAAAATCCATGATTGTCATGCAAACGTAAATCTCTGCGAAACCAAAATACAGAGACTGGTTTTATATTATTCAAATCTGAGTATTGATTTTTAGTTTAATTAAATCACTTTTCTTCGTTAACCTACAGACTGTATATTTTAAGTTTCTATTTAGTTTAAGCTATTGGGAGATTGAAAAACTTCTATCAAGCAGAGGATGGATATTCATTTCATTTCTTTAAGAATACGCAGAGCATCATCAACATGTTTCTCAGCCTGAGTTTGTGAATTGAACAGGTAAACGACTTTTCCCTTCTTGTTAATCACATAGGTAACTCTGCCCGGAATCAAACCAAACAAATCGGCCGGCACACCAAACAATTTGCGCACTTTATTATCCTTATCGCTCAGCAAAGTATAATTGAGCCTGTGCTTTTCAGCAAACTCAAGGTGGCTTTTAACTGACTGCGCGTTAATTCCAATGACTACTGCATCGGCAGCGGCAAACACCGCAAATTGGTCTCTAAACGAACAGGCTTGTTTCGTACATCCGGGGCTGTCGTCCTTAGGATAAAAATAGATCACCAGATTTTTTTTACCCAGCACAGATTTAATGGAGAACAATTCGCTATGCTGATCTTTTAATTCAAATGAGGGAAGTGTACTTCCTATAACTAGTTTTTCCATTTTTGAGGTAGTTGGGTTAAATTTTAAATAAGCAACAAACAAAATCAAATAGATAGACAGATAGAACAGATAAAAATTTCTGAGTTTTTTATATTTCAGGTTATCGGGATAAATATTACCAAAAAGACCTTTAAGTTCTTTCCAAAAAACAGGTTTGATATTAATAACCCAACTTTCGGTTTGGTAAACCATTTTACGGAATTTGCTTCGGTAATATCCCAACGGCAAACCCCAGACTGCAAAAAGGATAAGCCAGATATTTTTATAAATAAAATCCATGGTTGATTATTTTTTAGGAAACCACGGAAAAAAGGAATTTGTTTTTTGAATGTATTCCCGGTATTGGGGTTTGGTGTTGTTTAAGGTTTTTTCAAGCAAGGCAACCCCTGAAACTTTTATAATCAGCAAAGTCATTATGAGGGAGCCAATAATTTGCCAGTAACCTCCGGCCGCAATACTAAAAAGAGCAAAGGCCCACCAAACAGCCGAATCACCAAAATAATTTGGATGCCGGGTGTATTTCCAAAACCCTGTATTCAGAACTTTTCCTTTGTTTTCGGGATTTTGTTTAAAAAGCGACAATTGATAGTCGCCACCTGCTTCAAATGTAAAACCAATCAGCCATACCAAAATTCCGAGGTAATCCAGAAAATTCAGGTTATCTGAATGGGTGCTCACGTTTGCTCCTAACAAGGGCAACGAAACAATCATAATCAATATGCCTTGTAATAAAAAGGTTTGAAAAAAACTAAACCACCAATAGCGTTCAGTGCCATATTTCCTTCTAAATTCCCTGTATCTGAAATCTTCTCCCTTTCCAATATTTCTGAATGCAAGATAAATGGAAAGCCTGAGCCCCCACAGGGTAACCAATACTAAAACAAGTATTTTTCTGACATGCAGTTCGCCCGACATTGCTACGTAGAAAGCATTAACTACAACGAAACCAAATCCCCAAAAGAGGTCGACAATGCTGACATTTTTTATAATAATGCTCCATAACCATAATAGGGTTACGAGAAATAAAATGATAAGGGAAGCTTGCAAAATCAGCGTAAGCATAAGCTACAGGAATTAGTTCGCGAACAATATATTAATGGGTGTTTCCCTTTTCGTTTCTTCCATATTTATTTTCTATTTTATGCAAGTCGGAAGTGTTTATCTAACTTTTCTATTAAAGTTTTTCGTCAAGCAGCTTACCGATTAATTCTAGCAATTCTGCTCTTGGACCGCCCTCTTTTCCTCCGGTAAATGGCTTGTTACTCATTTCTTCCATTTCACGAAAGGTAGCTATAATAAACACCAAAAATAGTATAGTGATTATTGAAGACAACAGAATAATATGTAGATTTTCCATAGGGATTATTGGTTTCTTTTAATATTTAAATAGATAAGAAGTGATAAAATAGTTGGGGGCCATAAACCAATGAAAATAGCTCGCATGGGGTTGTTGAGTATTAGATAGTCATACTCAGAAACGAAAATGAGTAGGATGACCAGCAGGAAGATAATTAGTTCGGAAGCTTTGAATTTTTTGAACATCTTTTTATGAATTTAAATTGAATGAATAATTATTTAGAGAATCCGGTATAGCTTAAAAATTCGCTCCGTGTTTGTTCGTTCAAAAATTTTCCGCTGTAACTAGATGTAACGGTTGATGAATTTACATCCTGAATACCGCGTGAAGAAACACAAAGGTGATTTGCGTCTATAATCACAGCAACATCCTCTGTATTCATGGCCTCTTTTAAAGCGTTAGATATTTGAATTGTCAGTCGTTCCTGAACTTGAGGACGTTTAGCATAGTAGTTTACGATTCGATTTATTTTAGAAAGACCTATCACTGAACCATTACTGATGTAAGCTACATGGGCTTTCCCGATAATAGGCACAAAGTGATGTTCGCAATTGCTGTAAAAAGTAATGTCTTTTTCCACCAGCATCTCTTTGTATTTATACTTGTTGTTAAAGAGGGCAATCTTTGGTTTGTTAGCGGGATTCAATCCGCTGAATATTTCTTTTACATACATTTTTGCCACCCTGTGCGGAGTGCCTTTCAAACTATCATCCTCCATGTCGAGGCCTAGTATGTTCATGATTTCGAAAAACCTTTCTTCAATCAACTCAATTTTAAGTTGGTCGTCCATTTCAAAAGCATCTTCCCGTAAGGGTGTATCTATGCCGGTCATGATGTGGTTGTCGCCTGCTTCATCCAATTCTGTATCTGTTATCGCTTTTAGCATTGTATTTTGTTTAAATGATTGATATAAATAGTTAAACAAACAATTGGTGCAAAAGTTTAGAAGATAACGATTACCACACCTCTAATAATGAAAATAAAGTGTACTGCCTTCGCTTTTACGACTTAATATTAGAAGGGCATTTAGAAAGAAGTTCGTTTCCATTTTACCGTAACAGACGAGCCCTCGGCTATGAAAACTGAATCTGGCGATGTATTGCTTAAGCTTGAAAAAGCATCGCCATACATGGCTGTAAAATCGCATTTAACGGTGTAATTCGACACTTTATTAACCAACCATCTTGGATGATTTATCCGGTATTCCTGCGAAACCTGATTACTAATTTTTGTATAACCGTAGTAATGCTCAAATATGAATTCCTCCATACTTCTATGCGGCATCTTTTCTGTCTCCAGTGTGGCAGCTACCTCTAGGTGGTTCCACTGTCCATTAATTTTCCATTCATACCTTACCTGCTTATTGTGCGATATGCTTATTGAGTTTTTGGTAGGAATGGTGATGTAATGTTCTTTATACAATTTGTTAGCCAGCCAAGCCACGGCTTTAAAGGGAACTGTTTCATTTATGAAAACCACCCCTCTTTTTACTTTTCCGCCTTCCATGCGCTTGACATAAAACCGTAAGTTGATTTCTTCAAAGGTTCCAAAAACGGGAATGGGTAGATTGAACAGGCTGGTATTTTCAAACATAAAACCTACCAGGCTCACATACGTTTTATTGTTGTAGTAATCCAGTTCAACCCCCTTTGGCAAATAGGGCGTTAAAGCATCTTCGCTAACGGCATAGTTTGCCATAATCAGATTTTTCCATTGAGCAGATAAAAAAGTGTCTTTCATTGGAATTCTCATCACAAAAATTTCCCAAATCTTTTTTCTAACGCAACTGTTCTGTAATCAAATATTTCTTTAAGCTGATTTATAATTACAAGTGAATTAGCAATTGCTCCAAGGAAACCCATCGGTGGCTGATAGGTGACAATATCAGTCATTAGTACACCGCCATCAATTGGTTCAATTCTATGTTGATGATGCCACATGGAGTATGGACCAATCCTTTGTTCATCAACAAAATATTCAAGGTCTTTAACCTGAGTAATTTCTGTCATCCAATTAAGTTTTATGCCAAATAATGGACTTACCTTGTAAGTAATGATCATGCCGGGATACATTTTTCCTGCACCAGTGTTGCCGGTTACAATAAAGCCCATGTGCTGGGGAGTTATTTCTTTCAAATTATCGGGTGATGAAATGAAATCCCATATTTCATTTACGCTTACAGGTAATTTTTGGGTTGTATTTAATTGATAAAAAGCCATAATCGTTTTATATTTTTAGTGTAGAAATTCCGCCATCCACATGCATGATCTGCCCGGTTATCCAACCTGCTTTGGAAGAAAGTAAGTATTCAGCCATGTTAGCGATGTCATCTGTTGTTCCTATTCTTTTTAGCGGATGTCGCTGTGCATTTGCTTCTTTTTTCTGCTCGCTATTTAATAATGAAGCAGCCAGGGGTGTATCTGTCAGTGAGGGGGCAATACAGTTCACTCTTATTTTAGGTGCAAATTCTGCAGCTAAGGCTTTTGTTAACCCTTCGATAGCGCCTTTAGATGCGGAAACTTGTGAATGAAAAGGTAAGCCACTTTGAACTGCTATGGTAGAAAATAAAAGAATGGATGAAAAATCGGCATTCTTTAATTTAGGTAAAACTGCTTGAATAATTTTAACTGCGCCAATTACCTGAATGTTATAATCATTTACAAATTCAGATGCAGAGATTCGGCTAAAAGGTTTAAGATTTATAGAACCGGGGCAGTAAACCACACCATGTATCGAATCCGGCAAATTATCCAGGGCTATAGTCTCGTCCAATACATTTAGGTGGTGATATTGAATTAAACTATCGGCTGAATCAATTTTATTTTTGCAATAGGTTGCATACACCTGATGCCCCTGTGCTGCAAGTTGTGTGGTAAGCTGCAGCCCTATACCCGAAGAAGCGCCAATGATTAAATAAGTTTCCATACATTATTTTGAGTGTTTACTTTAAATAAAGTGTTAACAAACAGAAGCTAATTTAGTTGTGAGTTCTTCCATAAATACTTCCTCTTAAGGGGTTTGTTGGTTACAATACCGGCAAAAAAAAGACCCCGTTTCGCGGAGTCTTTTTTTATAATTGAGAAGCTATTTATTATGGCAACAAGACAGCGTCAATCACATGCACAACTCCATTACTGCCTTTAAGGTCAGTAGCCGTTACCGTTGACTTTCCACCTTTAGCATCGGTAAGAATTACATTTTTACCGTCAAGGGAGGCTGTCAATTTTGCACCATTTACGGTGGTTAATACTGCTTTTCCTTTTCCTTTTTTAATGGCTTCAACTACAGCCGTAGCATCGAGGTTTCCTGAAATTACATGATAAGTGAGAATGCCGGCAAGTGTTGCTTTCGATTCTGGTTTCAACAAGGTCTCTAAAGTTCCTTTAGGTAGATTCCCGAAAGCCGTATTGGTAGGTGCAAATACTGTAAAAGGTCCTTTACTTTTTAGGGTGGCTACTAAATCAGCTGCCTTTACAGCTGCAACTAAAGTTGTGTGATCTTTTGAGCTAATAGCGATGTCTACTACATCGCTCGTTTGAGCAAAAGTATTTAGTGTGGAAATAAAAACTGCGAATGCTAATAATGTCTTTTTCATTTTTTATATTTTTTAAGTTTACAATGAATAGAGAACATCAATTGCTGCGAATAGTTCGAAAGAGTTACTCTGCTTGGTAAGTTTTAACGTATTTTTAATAACATAGGTGACTGATAGAAAAAAGCCAAGGTCTTGAGTCATTAGAATCCTATTACCAGACCAAGAGAGCCGAATATTTTTCCTTTAAAATTGTTCGAAGTGTTGGATACAGTATTGCCGTTTATATCCGTATATGTGAAAGTTGAGCGCGAGAAGTCTGATCTATAGGTGGCGTTTAGATTCACTGCCATGCTTAAACGGCCTTTACTGTGAAACTTTACTCCCATTCCGGCAGAACCAATAGGACCACCCCAACTTTTATCCGTTGGATTTTTTGCCACGAACGGATTTTGGGGATGAAATAGCAAAGGAAGAGCAGAAACTATCAATACCATTATCGAACCAGGAAAAGTTCATTGATTTTTCACTCGGAGTCTGCCAGAACCTCAGTGAAATATGGGCTTCCAGCGCATTAGGGGAAAAGGCCAAATTTCAAAAAATGATGTTTCCGGATGGTATTAGCTATGATTTAGAAAATCACACTTATCGAACCAAGCGTGTCAATTCCGTCATCCTTCAAATCGCCCAACTGGCAAGGGTTTCAGCCAAAAATAAAAAACGGAACTCTTCTATAACTAAGAAGAATTCCGCTCTAGTAGTCCCGACAGGAATCGAACCTGCATCAAAAGTTTAGGAAACTTCTATTCTATCCATTGAACTACGAGACCAATCGCAGTGTGAAAATAAAAAAGGGCTGTTGTTCGAACAGCCCTTTTCTTTATCAACTAAAAAAACTTTTGCCTTACATCACAAGAGCCTTATTAGAAAACCGTTTTCTCTCATTTTCGGTAAGATAAACTTTGCGTAAGCGAATAGACAAAGGTGTAACCTCTACATATTCATCTTCCTGAATGTATTCCATACTTTCTTCTAAGCTCATTTTGATTGGAGGTGGAAGATTACTCTTATCATCGGTTCCCGCTGCACGGAAGTTGGTCAACTGTTTTGCCTGCACCACATTCACCACTAAGTCGCCATTCTTCGTGTATTCACCAATAATCTGCCCTTCGTAAATTTCAACGCCTGGTTCAATAAAAAATTTACCACGGTCAGCAAGTTTGTCCATTGAATAAGCAGTTGCGCGTCCTGCTTCTTTAGCCAAAATTGTTCCATTGATACGTCCGGGAATATCGCCCTTCATGGGTTGATATTCTTTAAAGCGATGCGCCATTACAGCTTCACCGGCAGAAGTATTTAATATCAAAGTTCTTAAACCAATCAATCCGCGCGAAGGCATTTCAAATTCAATATGCATCATATCTCCTTTCGGTTCCATCACTAAGATATCGCCTCTGCGTTGCGTAACTAACTCAATACACTTTCCTGCAACTGTTTCAGGAGCATCAATCGTAAGAACTTCTATTGGCTCACATTTTACTCCGTCAATTTCTTTAATGAGAACGCGCGGGTTACCAATGCTCAACTCATATCCTTCTCTGCGCATGGTTTCAATCAAAACGCTCAAGTGAAGAATACCTCTGCCAAACACGTTGAATTTTTCAGGTGCTTCGGTATCTTCTACACGCAACGCAAGATTTTTTTCCAACTCTTTATACAAACGCTCACGAATTTTTTGTGAGGTAACGTGCTTTCCTTCTTTACCAAAAAACGGTGAGGTGTTCGTGGTAAAAATCATACTCATGGTTGGCTCGTCAATATGGATTGGTGCCATGGCTTCCGGATTTTCAATATCGGCAATGGTATCGCCAATATCGAAACCTTCTACTCCCATTACTGCACAAATATCTCCGCAGTTCACTTTGTCAACTTTCAATTTTCCCAGTCCGCTGAAAATGTATAATTCTTTCACTTTCGATTTTACACGAGTGCCATCGCGTTTCATCAACATTACCTGCTGACCGGAAGTAATACTTCCACGGGTAATTCTACCAATGGCAATACGACCCAAATACGAGGAATAGTCGAGGGAGGTAATTTGCATTTGTACAGTTCCTTCAGCAATTTGTGGAGCAGGAATGTGACCGATAATTTCATCGAGCAGGAATGTTACATCTTCTGCCGGATGTTTCCAGTCAGCACCCATCCATCCCCGTTTTGCAGAACCGTACACCGTTGGAAAATTCAACTGCTGCTCATTCGCATTGAGGTGAAACATTAAGTCGAAAACTTTTTCATGCACTTCCTCAGGACGACAATTTTCTTTGTCAACTTTATTGATAACCAGAATTGGTTTTTTGCCGAGTGCCAAAGCTTTTGAAAGCACGTAACGCGTTTGCGGCATTGGTCCTTCGAATGCATCAACAAGTAAAAGAACTCCGTCAGCCATGTTCAACACGCGCTCAACCTCGCCACCAAAGTCAGCGTGACCAGGAGTATCAATGATATTTATCTTAATGTCTTTGTATTCAACTGAAACGTTTTTAGCAAGGATGGTAATGCCACGCTCTCTTTCTAAATCGTTATTGTCTAGAATCAATTCACCTGTTTGCTGATTGTCGCGAAACAAAGAACACTGATGAAGAATTTTATCTACTAAAGTTGTTTTGCCGTGGTCAACGTGAGCAATAATGGCAATGTTGCGAATGTTCTGGTTTCTCATAAGGAAAGGCTAAATGGCTAAATGGCTAAGTGTTTAAATGGAATTTGTATTGCCTTTAAACCTTTAACCGGCTAACCTTTAAGCGGTTTTTTTTAAATGAGGCGCGAATGTAAGGAAATAAGCGGGGGATAAAAACGGTTGGAAGTAAATAAACACCATTCTGTAAGAATAAAACAAAACAGGCTTTTTAGAGGCTGTTTGGGCTTACCGAAAAAACAACTAAAGCTTATTGAGTTGCAGGATATAACCTTGAAAAAAATCACTTCACTCCTTCGCTGCCGGTTTCAGCATGAGGGTGTCCATACATAGCTTTCTTTTTTTCTTTCCAGGCTTTTTCCTCTGCTTCCATTTCTTCCTGCTCTTGTGCGGTGTGTTGATGTGTTTCTATTTTTTTAAAATCGGGTGAGCCCGCATTTACCCAGCAGGTGAACCAAATATCTGCCACCATTTTTATAGAGCGCCTCATTTTGCGCTCCACCATTCCATCCATCATTTTGCTGTAAGCCAAAGTATATTCCTCTGAGTACATTTTACTAGTGGTAACTCCGCGTGTATCAAAAGCATATTTTGTATCTGCAGGAAACGATTGACTTATTTGTTTTTCGAAACCAAAAACACTGTCGAGTGCGCGGTGGCTTTCCATAATAGTTGCCCAAATTCTTTCGCTAGGCTTAGCTACAAACTCTGCTTTGCCAATGAAATAATCATAGTCCTCGCCAAACAATTCAGGTATGCGCGATTCCCAAAACCCGTGAATGCCTACTTGATTTGTTTGTGCTCCGTTGTAATTTTCGGTTGTGTGCAACGGTACATTTGAATCGGCAATGTAGTGTCCAATATCAGCAGAAGTGCGCAAAATTTTCTGTTTGTCCTTTGCTTTGAAAGCATCTTCTAAGCGATACATCATAGTTTGAATATGCCAAGGCACAATGCCATATGCTTTCAATGTGTCTTCTGAATATTTTGCAACGGCATCTTTCCAACGATGCGGCATAGAGTCGCAAGGCAAGGTACAGTAATGGTCTAAATCGATATAGTGGCGCGGTGCTTCTTCAGCTATGGAGTATCTTCTCTTGTCAGGGTCAACGGCATGCTCGGTAATGAAATCAATGTTCTCTTTATAAAACGAAATCATTTCGGGCGGTAAAAGAAAAACAGCAATGCGATTAATGCGTTGGTGACCCCAGAAGCCCCATGCGTTAACCTGAGTTTCCAGAAAAAGTAGCAACAGAAACGCAATTGTTTTTTTCATTTTTAAACGCCTGCTTTGTTTAATTCCTTAGCAATGATTTCAAGCACATCTCCAAGATTTACAGGCACAGAAGCACTAATTTTAGAACCCACGTGAACATGGTCGGGATAAGTAGAAATGTTTTTATGGTGCTTTGTGTTATCCCATCGAATGATTAGTTCTTTGCTTTCCTTTTGCCAATGAAAAGAATAATCACGGTCTGTTGCCGAAATATATTCTCTAACAAAAAGCACAGATTTGTCTTTAAAAATAATTTGGAGGCGAAGGTAAGTTGACGACTCTCTTACATCATATTCTTCTACTTCATAAGCAGAGATATGAGGCGCATTGTCAAGCAATTTGAATATTTCCATTTCTAATTTCCTGTAATCGCGCGGTTAGTGAATTCCATCTGTTTGAATAGGCTTTCCATTCAATGTAGTCGTCATGTTCTTCGAAAACCTCTTCCTCCTTTTTTTCAAGATATAATTCAAAAGCGGGAAAGCTTTTTCCGTACTTGTTTTCATAGAACTCTACCTTGCTTTTAGCATTGTGTAGGTCTGCCATGTTTTTTAGCAACAAGTAGTTGGTCAACTCTTCTTTTGTTACAGTAACCATTTGTCAAATTTTTATCTAAGGTACAAAAAACTAATTACAGTCGTTTCACAAACACCGTTTTACTTCGTGTTTTTTGAATGATGGTCTTCTTCAATCTCCGTTACACCGCCACTCATTACAAATTTCATTACATGCCCTGCACCTACATCATTCAGCACCTGAATTTGGTCTTTGTTGACCACGTATAAAATTCCGGAGAGGTTATAAGAGAGTGGCGCATATACAGCGACCTTATCTTTAATATTCAGTTCGCTTAAATCATCTTGTGTAATAAAACCAAGTTTGAAAACGCCTGTGCCTTTGCCCCATTCGAACAAAACGGGTTTGTCAAATTTTTTCTTCGTGCTCATGAATGCACCAAAAAAATCTTTGAGCGAGGAATAAATATCTTTTACGAGTGGCGTGCGCTCAAAAATTTCGTCAAGAAAATGCAAAAGCGGTTGCGCAATAACCAGCGAACCGAAATAACCGATGATGGCAATAATGAAAAACATGGTAATGATTCCGAAGCTGGGGAAGTAGAAATTAAAAACTGCGCGGTAAAGTCTTTCAATAGAAGAATCGAGCAGGTTGAAAATGTAAACCACTGAATAAATGGTTACGAAAATTGGAGCAAGCAAAAGCAAGCCCTGAAGGAAATAGGAAACAATTCTTCCAAATCCCGATTTAAACCAAACGCGTGTTTTGCTCATGTTGTTTTTTTGATCGAGTAAATTTATAAAAGAAGAAGAGGTTCTGTTTTTTATGTTAGGTGAAACCTGTAGCGCAAAGGTTGCGCAAGGGATAGAACGGAAAGCCCGCATCCCGCAGTTTCTGCGGGAGAGGACTTGAAGTGATAGCCCGACCCCGATTGCATGGTTGCTTGCGTAGCATCGGGGATGCGCCAAAGGAATTTTTATTTTCGCAGTATTACAAAATCAAAACGAGATTATGGGACGGGCGTTTGAATTTAGAAAGGAAAGAAAATTTAAGAGATGGGGTGCTATGGCGAAGGCGTTCACCCGAATAGGAAAGGATATTGCGATAGCGGTGAAAGCCGGAGGCGGTGACCCGGATACGAACAGCCGTTTGCGCGCGCTGATGAATAATGCGAAGGCAGCGAATATGCCGAAGGCAACGGTGGAGGCGGCTATAAAGAAGGCGAGTGCGAAGGATACTGCGGGTTATGAGGAGCATACGTATGAGGGTTATGGTGCGCACGGTGTGGCGATAGTGGTGGATACAGCTACGGATAACCCCACGCGGACGATTGCGAACCTGCGTGTGATTTTTAATAAGAATAACGGGGTGATAGGTACGCAGGGTTCGGTGGAGTATATGTTTAAGAAGAAGGCGATGTTTAAATTCAACAAGGGCAACTGGAATTTGGAAGAGCTGGAACTGGAGTTGATTGATGGAGGGTTGATTGAAATAAACGAAGAAGAAGGATTGGTAACTGCGTATGCCGAGTTTAATGATTTCGGAAATTTGGCGAAGGCACTTGAGGCAAAAAATATTGAGGTGACCGAAAGCGGTTATGATAAGACTCCTGATTTTTATAAGGAGCTAAGCGATGCGGAAGCAGAAGAGGTGATTAAACTGATTGAGAAGTTAGAGGAGGACGATGATGTGCAACAGGTGTTTAATAATATGAAGTAGCAGACTTTAGACATCAGACACGAGACGTTAGACAAATACAAAATGCGGAAACTCTTCGAGGAGAATGCAACCTTCTAGCAGGGTATGCGCATCAAATAAGCATTCTTTACCACAACCCCATTTTATGAAAAAGATTTTTACTACTCTGGCAATTTTACTTTTTGCTTATGCTTCACGCGCTTGTTATGCAGACTATACTTACAACAATGCATGTGTAGGTGATACCGTTTTCTTTCACGCCCTCGATGGCTTTGCGGCTTACAGTTGGGATTATGGCGATACCACGTCTGGTGTTGCCAATGTATCGCATGATGAATTGGGCTACCATGTTTACACCACACCCGGTGATTACTACGTTACCCTTTTCGTAAACATTGGTGCTGAATGGGATTATCGGACCAATGTGATTCACATCGGCAGTACTTGTTTTGATGCAGGATTTGAAACACAGTGCAGTTCGTTACTTTATGTAAGTTTTTCTGACCGTTCGTATGGAACGCATACTTCGCAGGTATGGGATTTTGGAGATGTGGCTTCGGGAGTTTTGAATACAGATACCACTGCAAATCCAACTCATCATTTTTCTGCCGAAGGAAATTATCTGGTTACTTATATTATTTCTGACGGCACACAATCTGACACCTTAGTAGGAAGTATAAATGTTGATTCCACTTGCACCACGGCTTACGTTCCTAATTTTACTGCGGCTATGAACTGTGTAAACGATACAGTGAAAATTTATGCAAGTTTTTCTGCCGGAGTAACCAATGTGTTTTGGGATTTCGCTGACCCTGCTTCGGGTATTGGAAATTATTCTACGGCTTTACAGCCTTCGCATGTTTATTCTGCTCCCGGAAATTATTTGGTGACTTTGATTTACACCAATGGAATAACTACCGATACCGTGAAGAAAATGTTGCCTGTGATGGATTGCAGTGTTTGGCCCGGTGATGCTAACTGCGATGGTGAAGTAAACGGAGAAGATATTTTTCCTCTCGGAATTTATTTTTCGCAACACGGTCCGAAGCGCAATGCCGCAAGCAGTAATTGGAGCGCACAAAGTTGCGCAAGCTGGAGTAATCCGAATTTCAGATTTATGTATTTGCAGGATTTGGTGGATATGAAAATGGCTGACTGCAATGGCGATAGCACTATCACTGCACTTGATGTAAATACAATACAAACCAATTACGGACGCAAACATACAAACAGAAATAATCGTTCGGCTATGTTGATTCACTCTCCGAACGACCCGACACTTGCCGTGCAGTTAGCGAACGGAACAGTGAATGCAGGCAACGATATTGTGGCTACGATTTCACTTGGAACGTTTTCTGTGCCATCGGGTATGGTCTATGGCGGTTCGTTTACCTTGCTATACGATGCAAGTAAAGTGGACGCAAATGCAACGGTGAGTTTTAGTTTGGGTTGGCTCGATTCTACAGGTAACAGCATGATTACTTTCAAGCACGAAACCTATAGCGATGGTAAACTGGAAATTGCTTTTGTGAAAACGAATAATCAAAGTCAAGCGGGTTATGGCCCAATTGCAACAGTTACTTTTCATACCAAGTCAACGGCAAGCGGAGCTTTTGATTTGCAATTGGATGGCACGGCAAAACTTTTCAATGCCAATCAATATGGCGGAAGTGGAGGAAATCAGGAAGCGTTCAGAGATATGTATTTGCAGGGTGCAAGCGCAACTATCAATAACGCAAGCGGTGTTGCTGATTTGAAGAAGAACGAAATTTCTATTTATCCGAACCCTTCTAACGGATGGATTTTTATTCAGCATGAAAAAATAACGGAGCCGCTGCAACTGGAAATGTTCAACACGCTTGGCGAAAAAGTTTTCGGTAAAGCATTGAACGCTTCTAACGAAACAGAAACTGTTCTTCTTCCTGCAATAGCGAATGGATTGTATCAGGTTTGTATTCGCAATGTGAACGGAGAAATAATCGAGAGCAAAAAAATATTGCTCGACAAATAAATTTGGGAATGTCTATTGAAGGGGGCTTCTTTGCAGAAGCCCTTTTTTATTTTATGACATTGCAGCCAAGATATTTCGCTAAACCTTCTTCGCCCCATTTCATGACTATATCGTGATTCCATTCAAAGGCGGGTTTTAAAATTGGTGTGAAAAAATTCATTATTACAGAATTTGTTTTCACCACCCAATAATATTTTACGATTGCGGTTCCTTTTTCGTGTTCAAAAATCCAGGTGCCTCTGCCTTCTAATTGACCAACGGTAGTGCCCACTACTTTTCTAAGCGGCTCTACTTCCAATACAGTTCCGGTATAAGTAAGCGAATACGGAAGCACGCTTCTGGTTTTAAATTTCTTAACCGCACCAACACCCAAGGCATCACCACGTTTAATGGTTTCCACTTTGCTTTGTCCTTTCCACCACAGGTGGTAATTATCGGCATCGTGAATCGTGTTGTAAACTTTTTCGAGCGGGGCATCGAATTTCCAGATAGTGAGAAAATTGTAATCGGCCATAATTAAATACGAAGTTAGAAATTAGAAATACGAATTGCGAATTACAAATTAAAGCGCGAAGAATTATTTTGCATCGAGAATAAATACAAACATGAAAAGATTCGAAAACAAAGTAGTGGTTATCACAGGAGGTGCTTCGGGTATTGGAAAAGCAGCGGTTGAAAAATTTGCGCGCGAAGGAGCGGCTACGGTTGTGTGGGATGTTATTCAGCCAAGTGAAAAGCAGCAGGAGGCAGCGGCAGTAAACAGTCAATACAAGTTTATGAAAGTGAACACCGCAAAGTTTGAAGAGGTGGAAGCCGCCACAAAAGAAGTGATTCAACAATTCGGAAAAATTGATGTGCTGATAAATAACGCAGGCATTACTCGTGACGCTTCATTACAAAAAATGACAGCCGAGCAATGGCAACAAGTGATGGATGTAAATCTTACCGGTGTTTTCAATTGCACCAAAGCCATTTCGCCAAACATGATTCAAAATAATTTCGGGCGAATCATCAATACATCAAGCATCGTTGGTTTGTATGGCAATTATGGACAGTCGAATTATGCTGCCACCAAAGCGGGTGTGATTGCGCTTACCAAAACATGGGCTCGCGAACTGGGCAAAAACAACATCACGGTAAATGCTGTTGCTCCGGGTTTCATTGCTACGGATATGATTAAAACCATTCCCGAAAAAGTGATTGAGATGATGAAAGAAAAAATTCCGTTGAAGAAATTGGGAACAGCCGAAGACGTGGCAAACGTTTATGTGTTTCTGGCAAGCAACGAAGCGCAATTTATTTCGGGAACTACTATTAGCGTAGATGGTGGCTTGACAATCTAAATTAGGTTAAATGAAACTGGTGCGCTTTCAATTTTCAATTTTCAATTTTCAATTTTCAATCTCCTGATGATTCTCGTTACAGGCGGTACCGGCTTTGTTGGTTCTTACTTAATAAAAGATTTGCTCAAGAGCGGAGAGAAAGTGCGCGCTACTAAACGTTCTACTTCAACTCTTGAATTGCTTGAAGGATGCATTGAACAAATAGAATGGGTGGAAACAGATTTGAATGAGCTGGACAAATTTGATGAGTTGCTAAATGGAGTTGAAAAAGTTTATCACTGCGCGGGCTTGGTTTCTTTTCAGTCGAACGATTATGAAAAGCTGATGAAAGTAAATGTAGATGGCACCGCCAACTTGGTGAACGCCTGTTTGCAAAACGGAGTTAAGAAATTGCTTTACGTAAGTTCGGTGGTTACACTCGGCATTCCCGAAAGCGAAAAACTAATTGACGAAAATTACAACGCGCATACTTCGAAACTGTGCTTCGATTATTTTTTGAGTAAGCGTTTAGCCGAAATGGAAGTATGGCGCGCTAATGCCGAAGGATTGGATACGGTGATTATAAACCCCGGAGGAATTATAGGCGCAGGATTCTGGCATCATGAGCCGCTGAATGTTTTTGAAACGGTGTATGATGGTTTAAATTTTTACACCGAAGGTGCGAACGGTTTTATTGATGTGCGCGATTTAAGCTCGCTCATGATTCATTTGATGAACACCGAAACCAATGGTGAAAGATTTATTGCAGTAGCAGAAAGTCTTTCACTCAAAGATTTTCTTTCGCTCGTTGCCACTGCGCTAAACAAACCACAACCGAAAATGAAAGTATCGAAGTGGATGAGCGAAGTTGCCTGGAGAATCGAAGCCGTGCGCGCATGGTTTGCGCGAAGCGAACCCGATTACAGTCGCGATGATTTACGCGTAGCGCGCATTCCGTTTTATTACAACAACGAAAAAGTGAAAAGCATTTACAAAGGCGAATTCATTTCTATAAAACGTTCTATAGAGGAAAGCGCGAAACTATTTTTGGAATCGAAGAAGAAAGGAACGCGGCATGCTGTTTTTTATTGAAAAGAATTTTACTCGAAGACGCAAAGGCGCAAAGTTGTTTCTTTGTGTCTTCGCGCCTTTGTGTAAAAATGTATTTCTGTTCTAAAATCATAAAGTATGACACCTGAAACATTCACATTGATTACCGAAATCTGGATTGCCATAGGCATTGTCGCTTTCCCGTTTCTACTGAAACAAACTGCTCCTTATGGCAGACATGTATCTGAAAGTTGGGGACCTATGATTTCCAATCAAATTGGCTGGATGATTCAGGAAGGAGTTGCTCCTTTTTTCATCAGCATTTGGTTTTGGACTGGAACAATTGAAAAAACGTACGCCAGTTATTTTTTTTATGGGCTTTACGTGGTGCACTACATTTACCGGTCATACATTTTTCCGTTTCGCACAAACACAAAAGGAAAAAAAATTCCGTTAGTAATTTGCGGCTCGGCAGTATTCTTCAACGCTTGTAACACTTTTATTCTTGGCTATTTTCTTGGTAATGTAGGAGGAAATTTTTCCGATGAATATTTTTTAAGCCCACGATTTATTTTGGGCATCATCATTTTCATTACCGGAGTTTTTATCAATGTGAAAAGCGACAACATCCTGATTGCCTTACGCAAACCTGGAGAAACGGGCTATAAAATTCCGCAAGGATTTTTGTTCAAATACATTTCGTGTCCCAATCTCTTTGGTGAAATGATTGAATGGTTTGGCTTTGCTTTAATGATTGGTTCATTAGCAGCTTATAGTTTTCCCATCTGGACAATTGTGAATTTACTTCCTCGTGCACTAGACCATCACAAATGGTATCATCAAAAA
This sequence comes from Bacteroidota bacterium, assembly GCA_947479455.1. Lineage (GTDB taxonomy): Bacteria > Bacteroidota > Bacteroidia > Chitinophagales > LD1 > Bog-950. The sequence continues at coordinate 11,428 of CANJZE010000007.1, read as the reverse complement.
TTTGCTGATTATCCGAAAGAGAGAATGGCAGTGATTCCGTTTGTGTTATAAGCACATTGTCGCCTTGCATAACTTCTATATTAGTATCAAAAACTCAATTTGACCAAAATCGGTTTTTATCTCTTGCTGTTGTTCGCTCTCTTTGCCTATACACTTAATCTGCGTTTAGATGTAATGGAAGTAGATGCTGCGCAGTACGCGCAAATGAGTTGGCAGATGTTGCACAGCAAACAGTTTCTTCAAATCTATTGCGGACAAAACGCCTACTTAGATAAACCACCACTTTTGTTTTGGTTGAATTCATTTAGCTTTTGGTTACTGGGCATCAGTAATTTTTCATACAAACTTCCTTCGTTGCTATTTGCTTTGTTGGGAATTTACTCCACGTATCGTTTCGCTAATGTTTACTACAACGAAAAACTTGCGCAAACTGCCGCGCTAATGCTGGCTACTTCACAAGCTCTGTTTCTTATTACCAACGATGTTCGCACCGATACGATGCTTATGGGCGCAGTCATTTTTTCCATTTGGCAATGGTCACAGTTTTTTGAAACATCGAAATCAAAAAACCTTTTGCTCGGCAGTATTGGTGTAGCACTCGCTCTTCTTGCAAAGGGTCCTATCGGTTTAATCGTAACGGGTGCTGCATTGTTTCCGCATTTGCTTTGGAAGAAAAATTTGAAACAGATTTTCGATGTGCGAATTGTGCTTTCCGTTTTTGTAATTGCACTATTGATTACACCTATGTGCATTGGCTTGTTTCAGCAATTCGGAATGAAAGGTTTGAAATTTTATTTCTGGACTCAAAGTTTCGGACGCATAACAGGAGAAAGTGAATGGAACAATCATACCGACCCATTCTTTTTAGTTCACAGCACGGCTTGGGCAATTTTACCGTGGACAGTTTTCTTATTTGTGGGTTGGTTAAAACCCGTTTGGAGTTTTATCAAAAACTTAACGCAGGGTCCCGAAGCGGAGACCCTACCGAAACATCGCTTCATCGAAATTATTTCACTCAGCGGTTTTACTTTTATTCTTCTTTCGCTTTCATTATCGAAGTATCTATTACCACATTACATTTTTGTGGTGTTCCCCTTAGCAGCCGTTATAGCGGCTTCCTATTTTGAGGAAGCCATGGATGATAAACAACAACGAAAATTCATTCTTCCCCTTCAAGGTGTTCTCATTTTCGGATTGTGTTTCGTGGCGGCATATCTGCAATATGCTTTCAAAGGTGTTGAACTATTTTCACTTTTAGTTTTACTGGCAATGCCGCTTTCGCTTGGGGTTCTTTTTTTCAAAACAAAAAACTGGCTTTATGCTTCGGCTTTTGCCATCATCTACTTCAATGCATTGCTTAGCGGTTTTTATTATCCCGAAATTTTAAAGTATCAACCGCAAAGTGAATTTGGGAAATACATGCACACGCGTGCAAACGAGCAAATTGATTTTGTTTCGTATCAATCGGGTGTTAGTTTTTCACCTGTGTTTTATGCGCAACGCTTGTGTGCAGGTGAATTTACTGAGCGCGAAAAACTGCATCAGTTTTTAGAGCAGCAGAAAAAACTGTTTGTAATTACGGGTGAAAATGGACTGGCAGATTTAAGAACAGAAAACATTTCTTTCAAAATTATTTACGACCGAAAAACATTTCCCGTTTCTAAAATCAATGGAAAGTTTTTGAATCCGGCTACCCGCGAATCTACCTGCGAAAAAATTTATTTGTTGGAAGCAACAAAAGCGCAATAGTTTTACTTCTCCTTAAACTCGACAGGTGTGCTTCCTGTTTTTTGTTTGAAGAAATTAGCGAAGTGTGCGGCATCGGTAAAGTGTAAATCGTAAGCAATTTGCTTAATGGGTTTGTGGCTGTATTTCAATAAACGTTTTGCTTCAATAGTAATTCGAGCATGAATAAATTCAAGTGCGCTAACTCCTGTATGTGCACGGCAAAGTTCATTCACATGCTTAGCAGAAAGATGAAGCATATCGGCATATTCTGCCACGGTATGAATCACTCTAAAATTCTTTTCTACTGCGTGTCTTAGTTGAATGTAGTGCATGGAGTCAAGCGCAGAACTTGGCAGCTGCGGCAACTGCAAAGCGCTGTTGCACTTACTTATAAAAACTGAAAGCAATTCTAGCAAGACCACACCTTTGCTTTCGCTGTGGCTTTCGTATTCGTGCTTTATCAATTGAAGCAGCGAGCCGAAAAATTCTTTCTCGGCTTTGGTAATGTTAAAAGCAGCCGCTTCTCCTGCATCCATAAAACGAAACAGGCGCATGAGCAACTTCGTAGTTTCATCTCGCATCAAAAAAAAGTCTTCGGTAAAAATGAGTGCATGTGCTAAAAAATTTTTGCCGCCATGTAGCGCATGAACCTGCCCAGGCAAAACTATATGTATGCTTCCGGGTTTCACTTTTACTTCTTTAAAATCAATGATGTGTTTGCCTTTGCCTTCTAAAAAAATAAAAACAGTCCAGTAACCATGGCGGTGTTCCACATCTGGCGTTTCAAAGCTTTGTTCGGTGATGGTTACGAAGCGAAAATTAATTTCGCTGGAAGAAGAAAAGCGATGAACAGGCGTAGAGATTTCATTCGGTCTGTTCATCGCTCTATTTTTTGCTACTATTATTTTACAATAACTAGTTTCTTTGCGCCTGTTACTTTTCCGTTTTCAGAAAGCGTAGCACAATAATTTCCTACCGCAAGCGCGGAAAGTTTTATGATGGTTGTTTCGTTTTTCAAAACAGTTTTCAAAACTACTTGCCCGGTCAAATTCGTAACTTCAAATTCTTGATCACAATAGCCGGGGCTAGTTGTTTTCACGGTCACATCTCCCTTCGCTGGATTCGGAAATAAAGAAAATGCGTTTTCATTCTGTGTTTGAACAATTCCGGTCGTAGCCTGTGGATCATAAATCCAAAGTTCTCTTCCAGCCTCGGTAAAGTTTGCCGGTATAATTACCTTGTTGCCCCACATTTTAAAATCGAAGACATCGAGCGCTCCGCAGCCCGCTATAAAATTGAACGGATGTTCGGTGCTTGCTCCTGCTGGCATTACTATTTGTGTGCCTGCCTCTGTTCCATCGCTTTCTATAAACACTTGTTTGTTGCTCGCGCTGTCATACGCTTGAAAGAAAATTTTTCCATTCGCACCCAATAGCGATGGCTGCTGTTCGCTCCCCCAAAAGTTAGGAGTAAAAAATCCATTCAACGACAATATGCTGTGTGCAAATCCGTTCAAGTCTATGCTGTGAAATTCCTTGCCACCATCTGCAACAAAATAAAGTTTGTTATTGGCAAAACTCAAATTGCTCAACCAACTAAATGTGGCTCCAGGCATTAGTTCAACAGGTGTACTGCTTCCTTCGCTAATTTTAAAAATATTGGCCGAAGCCATGGTCGAAGCAATTAAATAAACTGCATTGTCATATAAGGTGATGCTGTTTGGATAAGAATTTCCTCCAGCAGCAATTACAATTCTCTGCAGCGTGTCGGTAGCATTTCCGTTAAATGTAAACAAGTCCGGCCCTTGTCCGCTTATAGAAGCCACCACAAATAATTTGTTATTAAAAGCAAGCATAGAATTAACACTAATGATGTTGCTGCTCGAACTTGTAAGGTTTTGAATGAGCTCAGTTCCCGCAACGGTTCCATCGGTTCTCCATAATTCTTGATTGCCGTTTCCATTGGGAAGAATGAAATAAACTTTACTGTTCAATTCGCAGTAACCAAAGCCTTGTGAGTAGGATGTTATGGCATGAATCGAATCGGTTCCCGCAGTTGTGCCATCGCTAATCATCAATTGGTCTTGCGTGCAAAAAAGCAAGCGGCTTCCCATCACTGAAATGTTTTGTGGTGACAGAGCGCCATTCCATGATTGATTGAGTTCAGCAATTTTTTCCGTACCGTTTGCGCTGCCGTCACTCGCCCATAAATCATAATCGATACCATTATCGGTAGCCATAAAAAACATTTTGTTTCCGACTACTGCAATATTTCCAATTCCTGCTGAGCCGTTTGCGTTTATTTCTTTCACCAGCGAAGTTCCACCCGTAGTGCCATTGGTCATCCACAACTCTGTGTTATCGGGCGAGTTCTGTGCTGTAAAAAAAAGTTTGTTGTTGAACTCTGTTATGGCTCCAATTTCACCGGCACCATAAAAAGTTTTTGAGCTATCGCTGAAAAAAAATTCCTGCGTGCCGTGCAGCGGATTAATTTCTATTAAAGAAAAATTTCCTGTAGCCAAGGTTGCTTGCGTAATCATAAGCAAGGCGAAAAATAATTTTGTTGTTTTCATAATCATTAGTTTTTGTTGAGCACAAAGCAATCAAACATTGGTCTTACCGTGTTGTAAATTACGGCTGAATTGTTGTAACCCGAACCTATTGCTTAGTTATTCGCTTTGCTACGCTTCCAACTTTCAAAATATAAATGCCGTTAGAAAATGGAGCGATTTCAAGTTTGAAATTGATTGCTTTAATTTTTTCTCTCATCAAAATTCTTCCACTCAAATCACTTACCAAAATTTCTTCCCCAATCAATCCGGCATCTACAACCAAATTCAAATCTTCTTTTACGGGATTTGGAAAAATTCGAATTCCCAAATCCGAATTTCCCGTTTCGGTTATTCCCGAAACTATTACAACTACTGCATTTGAAGTAGCATAACAACCATGTTCATCGGTAATTGCCACAGTATAATTCCCCGATTGGGTGGCAATGTAAACTGAATCGGTCGCGTTCGCAATTAAACTTCCGTTTCGGTACCACTGATACGAATTTCCGTTGTGCGCTGTAAGTGTATCACCATTCACCGAAACAGATACTGGCGGCAGTGGATATACAAAAATGCCGAGGTGATTAGAAATAGCCGAACAGTTATTTCCATCGGTAGCGGTTACATAATAATTACCGGCACCGTGTACAGTAATGCATGGCGTGGTTGCACCGGTATTCCATAAATACGAAACATAATTTCCTTGTGTGCAAATTACTGTAGAGTCGCTCGCGCAAATCAACGAATCGTTTGTGGTTACTGTTGCGTTTCCTGTTCCTGTTGATACAAGTGTGAACGAAGTATCAATCACACATCCGTTTTGGTCGGTTGCTTCAAACGTGTAAGTGCCCGCCCCAATATTCGTTATTGAATTTCCCGTACCTATTTGCGCTCCGCTAATGGTCCATGAGTAAGTATATGTTGGAGTTCCACCTGCAACACCCACATTATTTATGGAGCCGTTGTTTTGCCCGCAAGAAGGATTTACAACACTCAAAGCAGCGGTTACAAAATTTGGTGGCGTGGGTTGTGTAAGTGTCACTGTTTTTACAATTGAGTCCGCAGTGCCGGGCATGGAGTCTCGCAGCAAGACATTGTTGACAGCAACCGAAGGGTCACTTCCCGCACCATCATCATCATTCACCCAATTGAACCGCATCATAAAGTTACTGATGTTGTTGCATGATGCGGGGAGATTGTAACTGCGCTTGGTCCATTTACCTTGTCCACCACAACCGGTGTTTATTGATTTCAACGAAGGGTCGAGCGAAGTAAAACCACCTCCTCCATTTATACTATAAAGAGAAGAAGCGTTGTCTGTAAGTCCCTGTCCAGCTCCAATAAAATCGTAACTAAGCACAAGATTGTTTGCTCCATTGGTATTTATATTTGCCGACTGCGCTGCCGCGCTTGTCATTGGACAATACAACACTCCGCACAAACCCCCTGCATCATAAGCAGCGCCTCCAGAAGGATTAAAAACACTTGTCAAATGCAAAGTTGCATTTCCATTATTTGCAACTCCGCAACCGCTCGGAGCAACTCCACCTTCGTTATCTGAAATTGTCCAAAAGTTTGGGTCAGCACCATTTGTTCCTGTAGAAATATTCAGGGTCCACGTTTGTGTTGCATCAAAAGTTTCGAGATAAAGTGTATCCCAAATTGTACCTGCACTTGAGTAAACAGTAACTGTGTAAGTGCCCGCAGCAAGCGAACTTGCTGTGGCGGTTGTAGCTCCATTGCTCCATTTATAAGTGTAGCTGTTTCCACCACTTGGCGTAACTGTGGCAGAGCCATTATTGTTTACACAAGTTGGATTGGTAGTAGTTGTTGTTGCGGTTAGTTGTGCTAAAATTTTTTCGTTTGAAAAAACGAAGAGCACAAAAACGAGGAGTAAAAATTTATTCATGTCAAAAATATTTCTGCTAAAGATAGAAATTAGGGAAATAAAAAAAGGAGCCATGCGGCTCCTCTTCGTATTTAGTGAAATTCAATTTCTATCTTGGGCCAAAACCTCTTCCGTTACCTCCTGGTCTTGGACCACCGTTTCCTCCCTGTCCATTCTGACCGCCTTGTCCACCGTTGCCCTTTTGTTGCTGGCGTTGTTCGCGCAAGTCCTTTAGCTTTTCCTGAAACTTGTGCTCAAGATTGTAAAGCTGGTTCACTTTATCTTTCCCGAGTGCACCTTCAAATTCATTTTTGTATTTTTTCTTGAGGTCTAATTTCTTTTGCTCAAAATCCAATTGCTGATTTGCATCCATTTGACCATTAGGATTCATCTTAAAATTCTGGTGCATTGTTTTTAAATCGTTGCGGTACTGGTTATACACGGGCCAGAATCTTTGTCCTTCTTGCGGTGAAAGGTTCAGTTCGTGCGAAATAAAAGCTATGCGCAATTGTTCTATTCTTTCTCCTTTATCCGTTGGTTGTTGCGGAGTTTGCGCCATTATTTTTGTTGCGGTTAAGCTCATCATCAACAACACAAATAAATACATGCTTGTTTTAGTTATCGTTTTCATCGTCTTCAATTTTCGGTTTGTAAAAATATTTTTCATAGTGTTTGTTTAGTCGAGTATGGCATTATTTAAATCTGCATCGCTTACATCTTTCAGCATTTCGTTTTCAAACTGAACAGTTGTTGTTGGCGTTGTCGTTTCATCGGTTGTTTCAAAAATTTCATCGGTATAAGTATCTGCACTGCTATCTAAGTAAGTATTGATTTCTTCATCGGTAAGCGAAGCCATTTTACAATCCAAATCATTGCATTGTTCTACTTTGGCAAACATCATTACCCCAATAACTACCGTAGCAACCGTGCCTGCAAAAGCAAGAGAATATTTTGGTTTCAAAATTAGCTGTACTAAATTCTCAAGCGCATTATTCAATCCGCTGAACCAAGCCGGTGATGTTTCCTTTATTTTCGATTTTTCCTGCGCATCAATCTTATTCATTATTTGCTGTGGAAATTCTTTGAAATAATTTGCTGAAATTTCAAAAGCGTTTTCCTTTTCAATTTGCGAAATTGCGGGTGCAATTTGTTTCAATTCCACCATCGCTTCTTCTTTACGAATTTGTTGAAGCAAATCGGTTGGAAGTGAAGTGAAATAGCCGACAGGAACTTTCACCGTATTTCGTTTTTCAATCTTTGCCAACTGTGGAGAAATGGCGCTCAACTCATCGGTTACTCCCCCCAACTTCACTCTTTCAATCATTGCTGATTTGAAATTTGCAAAGTAGTTCTCAGGAACCGAAACCGTGTTCACTTTTTTAAGCGAAGCAAGTTTCGGAGCGAGCTCCTTCAATTCTTTTAATATTTCTTCTCTGGTTTTCATTTTTAATTCGAACGTTCTGACTGTGGTTTCTGTTTCAGGTTTAATCCTCACCCAACAAATATTTTTCGACCTTTTGAGCTGCATGGTGATAGCTTGCCTTTAACGCCCCCTCGCTGGTTCCCAACACTTCGCTCATTTGCTCATAAGGCATTTCATCATAGTAGCGCAGGTTAAATACAAGTTTCTGCTTTTCGGGCAAAAGGTCAATCGCCTTTTGCAAACGCGCCTGAATATCATCTGCATCCACCTGATGCGAATCGCCTTTTATATAATTTGATGGAGCATAATTATTGTCGTCATCATCGCTGTCGGTGCCGTCAAACGAAATGGTCGCCTTCTTGTTTCTGTAATTAATGAACGTAATGGTTTCGTTGGTTGCAATTCTATATAACCAGGTAAAAAGCTGCGAATCGGCACGAAAATTTTCGAGCGCATTCCAAACTTTTATAAAAGTATTCTGCATTACATCATTGGCATCATCGTGGTTCTGCACCATTCTGCGAATGTGGTAATACACTTTTTGCTGGTAGGTTTCAACCAACGCAGTAAACGCCTGTTCACGCGCGCCCGAATGAAATAAATCCAAAAGTTCTCTGTCGGTCATAGAATGTGGTTGTTAAAGATAGACGAAGAAATGTTTTGTGGGTTTAATTGAGAACCCCAGCAAGTGTTATTTAAAAATATACCAAAGGGTTAAACCATAAATAATCGCAAACGGCAAGCCCCATGTAAATGCCGATACAAGTGTCCATCCTATAAAAGCAAAAATCTCTTTGGCAGTTGCGGGTTTGTTTTGTTCTGCGTTGAGCAAAAGCATTTTTTGAACCTCGTCAATTTTCATCGGCAGCAAATCTTCTTTGGTGTAAGTGTTGCCATACAAATTCAAAGTTCTTCTTCCTCTTATAAATGCGTGAAATGTTTTGCGCGGAAAAAAGCAAACACCCATCAACAAACTTCCAATGTCTAAAACCCAGGCAGCTGTATGGTCGCCACAACCGGTCGAAACTTCCCAGGCACCAATTTCGGCTTCGCCCTGCCAATCACTTTTATAACCGGTAACTATATGATGTATGTCGTGATAAATTAAAGCGCGTTTGCGCGAAGCGGTATTGGGAAATGGAAGTCGAAAGAATTTAAAATCAAGGTAAGCCCAATCCTGATTCAGTCCACCTTCTTCACCCAAATTATATTGCTTAAAAAAAATATCGAGCGCTTCGCGAAGTGTTTGTTGTGGCGAGTAAGTGGTCATGGAAACCAAACATACGCATTCTTATTCTTTCACAAATTTTGCGAGAAGATGCTCGGTTGAGTTTTTCATTTCCACCCAATAAATTCCTGCGGGCAAATTTTCAATCGCAATTTCTGTTTTGTGTAATCCCGAAATTTCAAAACCTATTTCGATGGATTTTACTTTTTGCCCGAGCATATTCAGCACATTGATTTCTGTATTGTCTGAACGATTGGTTTGATAAGTAACGACAACCTGATTTTTTGCAGGAACGGGCGAAACAAAAATTCTTTCCTGTGTGGATGCAATTGTTTTAATCGAAGTTGTAGTTGCGCATTCGCCAGGGTAAGCACTCGTAACTCCTCCAAAAAATGTAGCAATGCAACCATTTAAATAGGTAACACTGTCGCAGCCGCAAACATAATCTACCAGTGGCGCATCACAGCACAAACTTCCGGGAGGGCAAATTAAGTTGGTGTCCACGCAAACGTTTGCACCAATCAACGAATCACATGCAGATGCTGTACAGTTGTTAGCATCTGTTATTGTAACGCAATAATATCCATCACCTAAACTTCCGATGCTATCCAAACCAATTCCGTTTTGACCATTACTCCACAAAAATGAAATAGGTGAAGTTGTGTTTGTTGTTATTGCTATTACAGAACCGTTGATAACTATATGCGAAGTGGGTTGATGAACATTCAAGGTAACTGAAGCGTTGCACGTATGCGCATGTGGCGTATCAACACAAGTAATTTCTATATCCGTTCCTTGCATGCAAAATGAAATGCACCCGCTTGGTACAAATGAAAAATGAATTGAATCGCCCACATTATAACCAAGTGAACTAAGCGACACATTGCATGGGAATAACAAATTGGTTGTTCCTGTGTCAATCAGCAAGCAACCCATTTCGGCACCTTGAGCCACCACGCCTATGTTCGAACAACTCGATAAATAATTCATAGCGAGATGGTCAATCTTGAATTCGGTATTTGCCGCAGCAAAACCACAACCACCATAAATTCTACCTCCGAAAATTGTAATTCGGCAAGAGTCAAATTGTGAGCTATTGTTTGAAATAGGAACCGTGAGCATTTGCCAAAGCATAGAACTACCCTCAGAAAATTCCCAATAACCTACATCAACTACACTGCTGTTGTTCAACAATTCTACTTGAACAGAAACGGTATCTTGTTGAAAATATAAAGTATCATTTACACAAGGAGGAAAAAGCAATTTGTAAAAAAGCGAGAGCGATGCAGGATGTTGAGAAACCGCAAAAGTTGTTTTTACATACGGTTTTAAAAAACCATTGCCCCATAAGTGGGCCGAAAAATTTCCTGAATAGCGGTCGGTATCTTTCTTGACAATGTATGGATCCCAAGGTGGAAGCGTAAGCGGTCGGCTATTAGTTTCCCAGAAAAGCGGCACAGGTTGATTGTCCCACAATTCAAAATCACTGTTTGGAATTTGAGCCGATACGATTTGAAAAAAGCTTGCAGCAAAAAGGAGAAGTAGAAATTTTTTCATGATTGAAAATTTTAGAAACACAGAACCCATTTACAAAACGATGAAACTTGCTCATTGGTTGCTTTCGTTTCTAAAGAACAAACTCTACTTCCTTAAAACCAAAACGCATTTCCTTTCCGTTGGCGTGAAGAATCAGTTTGCCGTCCTTTGCTACACCGTTTATTTCTCCGCGCAAAATCTGTTCGCCTTTTTTGAATTCGTGTGTTTGCTGGTAACGAAACAGCCCCACCGTATATGCCTTATCTAAAAAGTTAAAATGAAGCTGGCGCAGTTGCAAATAATATTTCTCAATGAAAGAGGCTAGTAACTCAACCAAACTCTCAAGTTTATATTCGGCATTGGAAATCTGAAAAAGCGAAATTGGATTCGGCAGCGATGCATCAAACTCCTTTTGGTTTACGTTGATTCCAATCCCCACAACTGAAGATGAAATTCTGTTTCCATTAATGGTGTTCTCAATTAAAATGCCGCCCAACTTGCTATCGCGATGGTAAATATCATTAGGCCATTTTATTTTTATTTCATCGTTGAGTACGCTTTCACAAAAATCTTTAACCGCCAATGAAACTGCCATGTTGAGGTAAAACTGCTTATCTGCATCTAAAAAGTCGGGGTAGAGAATTACACTGAGTGTGAGATTTTTTCCCGCTTCGGTTTGCCAAACGTTTCCCATTTGTCCACGACCACTGTGCTGTTCATGCGCAAGAACAATCATTCCTTCCACCGGCTTTTCTTTCGCCAGCAAATCTTTTGCGTAACTATTGGTAGAATCAACCGACTCTAAAGCAACAATGTTTTTTCCTATGAAAAGTGTATCCATACCTGTTTCCGAAAACTAATTACTTTTGATGAGTATTGACAATGATTTTTATCAACAAAATTTGAGTGCTTGGCCAAAAAGAAACCGGTAAATGTAAGTTTAAAGAAGGTGGTGATAGATGCCATCCTCGACAAAAAAGGCAACGATGTGGTTTGCCTCGACCTTCGAAAAATAAAAGATACTCCATCGCAATATTTCATCATTACACACGGTGACTCCAGTACACATGTAAG